>CAJUOC010000024.1 GCA_910587925.1 uncultured Muribaculaceae bacterium | reverse complement strand
AAATTATATATCCATATCACTGCGATGGCCACGGGAGCTATGTAGCGCACGACCATCTGCACGGCGCGGCTGAAGAGGCCGCGGGACGCGCCGCCGCCGGCAAGCTCGCGGGCAAAGAGGCCGCGGGGCGCCCACCAGCCCATGTAGAGGCACATGCCTATCGACACCAGAGGGAGCATCATGTTGGTGGCTACTGTGTCGAGGAGGTCAAAGATGGTGAGGCCGGCTACGGTGAGGCCCGACAGGGAGCCGAACGACAGCGAGCACAGGGCGCTGAGCACGGGCAGCGGCGCCATCGCCACAAGGCAGGCGCGCCGGCGGCTCATGCGGCAGCGGTCTTGCAGGAAGAGCACCATGACCTCGCTGAGCGACACGGTGGATGTGAGGGCGGCCACAAAAAGCAGCAGGAAAAAGAGTGACGACCACAACTGTGTCAGCGGCATACGCGCAAAGACTTCGGGGAGGGTCCGAAAGACGAGCGTGGCGCCCCGCAGCGAGTGGTCGGCCAGTCCGAAGCTGCTCACGGCGGGGAAGATGACGCAGCCCACCAGCAGGGCCACCAGCAGGCTCATGCCGGCCACTATCACGGAGGTGCGGCCCAGGCGGGTGTCGGCCGGATAGTATGCCGAGTATGTCACCAGTATGCCCATGCCCAGCGACAGCGAGAAGAAGGTCTGCCCCAGGGCGTTGATGACGGTGGAGCCGTCGATTACCGAGAAGTCGGGCCGCAGAAACCACTCCAGGCCGGCCGATGCGCCGGGCAGGCTTAGGCTCACGCAGCAGAGCACCAGCAGCACGACAAAGAGTAGAGGCATCATCACGTTGGACAGTCGCTCTATGCCTTTTTGCACGCCGCCGGTGAGCACGCCCAGGTTGATGGCTATGACTATGACTGTGAATATGAGCGGAGGCAGGTCGGCGCCGATATACTCGTCCATACGCAGGGCAAAGAGCTCGGTGGCGGTAGATACGCCGGGCGCCGGCTCGTACAGGCCGCCGGTGAGCGACTGCCACAGGTACTCGAGTGTCCAGCCCTCGACGACCATGTAGAAGCAGGTGATGATATAGGAGGCTGCGAGACCTGCGGCGCCGACCACCCACCAGGCGCGCCCGGGCGCCAGGCGCCTGAACACGCCGACGGCGTCGCTGCGGCCGGCGCGGCCGAGCGACATCTCGGCCAGCATGACGGGCACACCCAGCACCAGCACGCAGCCGATGTAGAGCAGCAGGAAAGCCGCGCCTCCGCCGGCCTGTGTCTCGGCCGGGAAGCGCCATACATTGCCCAGCCCGACTGCGGAGCCGACCGTGGCGGCGATGACACCGAGCTTGGTGGCAAACTGCTTGGTAGACATATGTGTAAGTATCTGTGATTTAATATGATATATAGGATTTATAAGATATGTAAGTCTTATAAATCGCGCTCGCAGATGAGAGTGGCCGAGGTGGCGTCGGTGACGCGCACGCGCACCACATCGCCGGGGCGCACTCCCTCGCGGGGCAGCACACACGCCTTGCCGCCCTCGGTACGGCCTATCACACGGTCGGCGCCGCGGCGGGCGACGCCCTCGACGAGCACGTCAAACTCGCGGCCGATGTCGCGGCGGTTTGAAGCGGCCGAGAGCTCGTTCTGCAAGGCAATCATGCGGTTGAGACGGTCGACCTTGACCTCCTCGGGCACGTCGTCGGGCATGGTGCGCGAGGCCAGGGTACCGGGGCGCTCTGAGTACTTGAACATAAAGGCCGAGTCAAAACCCACCTCGCGCATCAGCGACAGAGTCTGCTCGAAGTCTTCCTCGGTCTCGCCCGAGAATCCCGTAAACATGTCGGTCGATATGACGCAGTCGGGCATGGCGCGGCGTATGGCGGCGACGCGGCCGAGGTACCAGGCGCGGGTGTACTTGCGGTTCATGGCGGCGAGCACGCGGTCGCTGCCGCTCTGTACGGGGAGATGTATCTGGCGGCAGATGTTGGGGGTGGCGGCCATCACGTCGATGACCTCGTCGCTGAGATCCTTGGGGTGGGATGTGGTGAAGCGCACACGCATCTGCGGGGCCTCGGCGGCGACTGCGCGCAGCAGGTCGGCAAAGCCGGTGACGGTGCCGTCGTCTGAGGTGCAGGAGTAGGAATTGACGTTCTGCCCCAGCAGCGTGACCTCGCGGAAACCGCGGTCGCGCAGGTCGGCCACCTCGCGAAGGATGCTGTCGAGGGGCCGCGAGCGCTCGCGGCCACGGGTGTACGGCACGATACAGTAGGAGCAGAAATTGTTGCATCCGCGCATGATGCTGACAAATCCGCTGATACCGGCGCCGCCCAGCCTGCGGGGCACGATGTCGCGGTAAGTCTCGGTGAGCGAGAGGTCGACGTTGATGGCCTTCTCGCCGGCCTCGGCGGCGCCGAAGAGCGAGGGCAGGTCGAGATAAGCGTCGGGGCCTGCGACAACGTCGACGCCGTGGTCGGCGATGAGGCTCTCGCGCACCCGCTCGGCCATGCAACCGATGACGCCGATGAGCAGGCGGCCGCGGCGCTTGCGGCGCAGCGAGGCGAGGTATTGCAGGCGGGAGATGATTTTCTGCTCGGCATTGTCGCGTATGGAGCAGGTGTTGAGTATGACGGCGTCGGCGGCGTCGATGTCGTCGGTATGGCCGTATCCGGCTGTCTCCATTACAGCGGCCACCACCTCGGAGTCAGCGACGTTCATCTGGCATCCGTAGGTCTCGATATATAGATGCTTGGGGAAGTTTTCGTTCATAGAGGGTGTTTAAAAACAAATGTTAATGCGCAGGCGTGGCTCTCTTTGAGTGATTTTGGCCTAATGATGAGGGAGTGTGGCCTTTGCCACTCGACCGAAGAATTGGGTCAAAAGCACCAAAGAGAGCCACGTGAGGCAAAACATTTGTTCTCTTCATAATTTAGTATTTTGCATTTATTTCAAAGTAGGAGACGGGTGCAATAAGTTACCTTTGCATCTCGTATTATTTACATCTTTTCTCCTTTGTTTCAGTCGTGTACATCAAGTACACTCCTTCAACGCAGAAGAAAATCTGTTAAAAAATACGAGACCTGCGCAATAACATTTGTTTTTAAACACCCTCTAATATTTGTGGCGTAGCACAATATTGAGTAATTTTGCACAAAGGTACGAAAAAACTTTTTCCCTCTACCACTGAAAAACCAAATCATACAGTAATGAGCTACAACCGCATTACGGCACGCGAGGCTGCCGAAATGATCCACAACGGCGACACACTGGGCTTCTCGGGCTTCACCGCCCCCGGCGCCCCCAAGCTCGTCACCGAGGAGCTGGCCAAGCGGGCCGAGGCCGAGCACGAGGCCGGCCGCCCGTTTAAGGTAAATGTACTGACCGGCGCGTCGACCTCAGACCATGCCGACGGCGTGCTTGCCCGCGCCAATGCCATCAACTTGCGCGCTCCCTACCAGAATCTGCCCGACCTGCGCAAGCGCATCAACGCCCACGACGTGCACTACTGCGACCGCCATCTGAGCGAGATGGCCCAGGAGGTGCGGTACGGCTGCTACGGCCCGGTAGACTTCGCCATAATCGAGGCCGCCGACATACAGCCCGACGGCACCATCATACTGGGCTGCGGCGTGGGCAATGTGGTGACCTATGCGGCCCTGGCAAAGAAAATCATCATAGAGCTCAACCATAAGCTGCCCCATACCCTGCTGGGCATGCACGACCTGTATCAGCCGCTCGACCCGCCCTACCGCCGCGAGATTGCCATCTACTCGCCCAGCGACCGTATCGGCTCGCCCGTGCTCAAGGTTGACCCCGCCAAGGTGGTGGGTATCGTCGACACCGACTCCTACGACTGTGTGAAGCCCTTTACCGAGCCTGATGAAATCTCCAAGAAAATCGGCGCCAACGTAGTGAGCTTCCTGCTGAGCGAGTACCGCCGCGGCGCCATACCCAAGGAATTCCTGCCGCTGCAGAGCGGTGTGGGCAATGTGGCCAACGCCGTGCTGTACGACCTGGGCGAGAGCACCGAGCTGCCTCCCTTCCAGATGTACACCGAGGTAATCCAGGACGCTGTATTTGAGCTGCTCAAGCGCGGCAAGTGCAAGTTTGCCTCGTCGTGCTCGATGACATTCTCCGACAAGGTCGAGGAGGAGCTCTTTGCCAACATGAAGGACTTCCACGACAAAATCGTGCTGCGCCCCGCCGAGATCTCCAACAATCCCGAGGTAATACGCCGCCTGGGTGTCATCGCCATGAACACCGCCCTGGAGGCCGACATCTTCGGCGCCGTCAACTCGACCCACGTGCTGGGCACCCGCATGATGAACGGCATCGGCGGCTCGGGCGACTTCACCCGCAACGCATACCTCTCCATCTTCTCGTGCCCCTCGGTCACCAAGGGCGGCCTCATCAGCAACATCGTGCCCATGGTGGCCCACGCCGACCACTCCGAGCACTCGGTCGACATCATCGTCACCGACCAGGGCATAGCCGACCTGCGCCACCTCGACCCGGTACAGCGCGCCGAGTGTATCATCGAAAACTGCGCCCACCCCGACTACCGTCCGCTCCTGCGCGACTACCTGCGCATGGGTGCCGGCCAGACTCCCCACACGCTCCGCGCCGCATTTGCGTTCCACAACGCATTCAGCGAGACCGGCGACATGCGCAACGCCGACCTGGGCAAGGCATAAGCCTGCCCCGCCCTATTACAGACATTCATTCAGGGATTGCAAGCCGCCCCGACCGAGGGCCGGCTTGCAACCCCTTTCTTTTTTTTACCCGCACACATGAAAAGACTTACCCCCCTCCTCATCCTCCTCGCGGCGTTGCTCTCGGCGCTGACCGCCCGGGCCGACTTCAGCCGAGCCGACTTCATGGCCGACCAGGACATGACCTGGACCCGCCTGCCCGGGCAGTGGTACGAGGCGCCCTTTCTGGGCAACGGCTCGATGGGCACCTACATCTGCCGCGAGCCGGGCACCAATGCCATACGCGTCGACGTCGGCAACAGCCTGGTCGAAGACCACCGCGCCGACGACCGCAGCATCTACGGCCACACACGCCTGCTCATAGGCCACTTCCTGCTTGAGCCCGAGGGCGAGATTACGGGCGGCGACATGCGCCTCGACCTGTGGGACGCCACCGCCACCGCCACTATCCGCACCTCGCGCGGCCATATCAGCCTGCGGGTATACGTGGCCACCGACGTCCCATATATAGTGGTCGATACGGAGGCATCGGATGGCGAGCAGGGATTCCGCTGGCAGTTTGTGCCGGCCAAGGCCGACTCGCCCCGCCAGCTCAACGCCATCGCCCGCGGCGCGCAGAATCACTTAAAGAAAGGCTATGTGTCAAACCCCGCCCCGACCGTCAAGACCACGCCCGACGGCGGCCTGTGCAGCCAGCCGCTGCTCGCCGGCGGCGGCTATGCCACGGCATGGCGCATCCTTGGCTCCGGGACCGACCGCACACTGGTGGTGACGTCGGCCTACGCCCGCGAGGGTGCCGTACCCTCGGAGGCCGCCCGCGCCGACATAGCCGCAGCCGACCCCGCCATGCTCCGCGCCATGTATGAGCGCCACACTGCCTGGTGGCACGACTTCTATGCCCAAAGCTTTGTGAGCCTTCCCGACAAGAAACTCGAGAATTTCTACTGGGCGCAGCTCTACAAGCTGGCCTCGGCCACCCGCCAAGGCGGCGCCATCGCCGACAACTGCGGCCCGTGGCTGGTGCTGACGCCCTGGCCCGCCGCCTGGTGGAATCTCAATGTGCAGCTCTCCTACTGGCCCAGCTATACCTCCAACCACACCGAGCTGAGCCGCGTGCTCTCCGACGCCGTGGCCGCCGGCGGCGCCAATCTGGTGCAGAACGTGCCCCCGCGCTACCGCCACGACTCCGCCGCGCTGCCCGTCAACACCGGCTCCGACCTGCTCGGCGTGCCCGTGGGCACTCCGGGCTCGGGCAACAAGGCCCAGGTGGGCAATCTCACCTGGCTCTGCCACAATCTCTGGCTCCAGTACCGCTATACCATGGACCGCGACATGCTGCGCGACACTCTCTATCCCACCCTGCGCCGCGCCGTCAACTACTATCTGCATTTCCTCACCGAGGGCGACGACGGCCGTCTGCACCTGCCCTCGACATACTCGCCCGAGTATGGCTCGGCCCCCGACTGCAACTACGACCTGGCGCTGCTGCGCTGGGGCTGCGGCGCCCTGCTTGAGGCCGCCGCGACATTGGGCATCGACGATGAGCTGGCCCCGCGCTGGCGTGAGGTCGCCGAGCGCCTGGCCGACTACCCCGCCGACCCCGAGCAGGGTATCATGATAGGCGCCGGTCTGCCCTACGAGAAGTCGCACCGACACTTCTCCCACCTGATGATGTTTTATCCGCTGCACACGCTCAACGCCGAGACTCCCGGCGCCCGCGAGCTCATGGAGCGCTCGGCCGAGCACTGGCTCGGCATCAAGGGCAACATACTGGGATTTTCCCACACCGGCGCCTCGCTGATATACTCAGCCTTTGGCGACGGCGACAAGGCCCTGGAGCATCTGCGCGGACTCTTCGGCAAGCACGTGCGCCCCAATACCATGTATAAGGAAAGCGGCCCCGTGCTGGAGACTCCGCTGTCGGGAGCGCAGGCCATCAACGAGATGCTGCTCCAGAGCTGGGGTGGCAAGCTGCGCGTGTTCCCCGCCGTGTCCGGCGAGTGGGCCGATGTGAGCTTTGCAGACCTGCGCGGCGAGGGAGCGTTTCTGGTGTCGGCCGTGCGCCGAGGCGGCAAGACGGTATCAGTGACCGTGCGCAGCCTCGCCGGCGAGCCATGCGTGGTGCGCACCGACATGACCGACCCGCAGGTGGTCGGCGGCTCGGCCCGGCTGACACGGATTGCCGACGGCGAGTACGCCATCAACCTGCGCAAGGGCGAGAGCGTGACCTTTACCCCCGGCGGCATCGCCCCCGAGGAGCCGGCACCGGTGGCAGGCGAGGGCCGCAATCACTTCGGCCTCAAATAAGAGAGCCAAAAGGCGGCAAGGCGCGCGCAAAGGTGTAGCCGTCGCCGTCGAAGCGGCAGCAGAAGTGGCGCAGGCCGTTGCTCACCATGAGCCAGGGCGCGCCGAGCACACTGTTGTAGCGCGCAATCTGATCGAAGACAGTGGCCGTGATGGCCACCGTCGGCCGTTTGTACTCGACGATGAGCAGCGGGCGCAGACCCTCACGGCTGTACACGACCGTGTCGCAGCGGCGGCGCATACCGTTGAGCTCGAGGCTTACCTCGTTGGCCATCAGCGAGGCCGGGTAGCCCAGCTCCGAGCGCAGGTAAGCCGTGAAATGCTGGCGCACCCACTCCTCGGGCGTCAGCACCAGCCAGCGGCGGCGCAGCGGGTCGTATACACGCACGATGCCGCTGTCGTCGCGGCTCAGCCGCAGCGGCGCCGGCGGCAGATTGAGCGCCACCATGCAATTTTCCTGCTCCTGTGGTATCATTTCTGAAAATTTGCGTAAATTTACACAAAAATTCAGAGTATGGCAGCGCAGGCAGTGACATTTGAAAGCGTGAGCCGCGACCTGCGCGCAGGTCGCGCGCCGCAGATACTGGCCATCCACGGCGCCGAGGCATACTATGCCGACGCGCTCGTGCCGCTGGCCGAGGCGCTCGTGCCCGCCGACATGCGCGACTTTGCCCTCACGGTGGTCTACGCCCCGCAGACCGATGCCAAGCAGGTGCTCGACATGGCCCGCTCGGTGCCCATGATGGCCGAGCGGCAGGTAGTCATCGTAAAAGAGATGCAGAGCGAATCGGCCGCCTGGGCCGATAAGCTCATCCCCTATCTACAGGCACCGTCGCCCTCGACCACGCTTGTACTGGTGTCGCGCGGCGCCGCCTTCAAGTCAAAGGCCATGGTCAAGGCCGTGACTGCCGCCGGCGGCACAGTGTTTGAGTCGCAGAAGGTGGGCGAGTGGCAGGTGCCCAAGCTGCTCACCGCCTATATCAAAGACCGCGGTCTCACAGTCGACGCCAAGGCGCTCGACATGCTGCGCGACTTCATCGGCGCCGACCTCAGCCGCCTGTACAATGAAGTCGACAAGCTCACCCAGGTGCTGGGTCCCCGTGCCATGATCACCCCCGAGGCCGTCGAGCGCAACGTGGGCGTGAGCCGCGAGTTTAACAATTTCGAGCTGGTCGACGCCCTGGCCGTCAAAGATGCCGCCCGCGTCTTCCGCATCGCCGCATACTTCGAGTCCAATCAGAAAGCCAACCCCCTGGTGATGACCGTGGCGGCGCTCTTCAACTTCTACTCCGACCTGCTCATAGCCTACTACGCGGCCGACAAGAGCGACCGCGGCATCAGCAAAGAGCTGGGGCTGCGCAACGACTTTGCCCTGCGCCGCGTGCGCGGCGCCATGCAGCGCTACAACGCCTTCCAGGTCATCGAGGCCATCCACGCCATACGCCGCTTCGACGCCATGAGCAAAGGCTCCGGCTCGCGCGAAGACCCCTACCGCCTCTTCCACGACCTCCTCTACCACCTGCTCACCGCCCCCGGCCGTCTCCCCGCCTGAATCCGGTGTCCCCCTTGCAAATCGCGGCTTTTAGTGCGTGCAGTTTAGTGCGTGCAGGTTTGCAAACCTGCACGCACTAAGGAGGGTGTTGCAGGGATTGGCGGTATTAAGGAGAGTGCCGGAGGCACGATGTCGTGGTTAACCCCGGGCGCAGCCCGGGGTAGGACCGTACCCGCCGATATTGCGCCTCGGAGAGGTGCTTGGCAATGGATGCCGTACAGCATTAGCATCTCTCCGAGACGCATCTATGTGCGCCGACGCACCCCAGGCTACGCCCGGGGTTAACCACAATAACGTGTCTCCGACACTCGCATCCGCAAGAGACCGATTCATGCGAACCGTGATTTAAGTTAGCTTCCTCCGGCAGCTCGTGCAGGTCGCAAACCTGCGCAGCCTAAAAGCCGGCAGCAGAAGCGCCGAGCAATAAGGGTCAGGTCTAACGACCTTCCACTGCACGGGGTAGTCGCGGGCTGCACGGGGTTGCGCTGCGCTTCACCCCGTGTTACTCATAAGGGTCAGCGCTCCGCGCTTATGTCTCAGTTCTCGCAGGTCGCAAACCTGCGAGAACTAAGAATTATTATTTCAGGCTAAACTGACAACGTCCCCGGTTTTCATGCCCGCAGGCAGCTTTGACAATCTTTTGCACACGGGTCTTGGTCACTCGCGCTAAAATAGTTAACTTTGCATTATGCTTAAACTAAAGATATACATGGCAATCGTGGCGCTGGTCGTGGCCTGCGCGCCTGCCTTGCACGCAATAGACGTAACTTCGACCGCGCCCGGCACTCTGCGCTCGGCTGTGGACAATCCGGGCAGCGTCACGTCGCTGCGCATCAGCGGCCCGGTCGACGCGTCTGACCTCTTTTTCATCGCCCGCGAAATGCCGGCGCTCACCTCGCTCGACCTGGGCGGAGCCGACATCCGCGAGTACCGCGGCCGCGCCATCGCCGGCCGCACGGGCTATGCCGCAGGACTAATCCCCCAGAATCTCATGGCCGACCACTCGCTCACCTCGCTCACTCTCCCGCAGGGCGACGGTGTGGTGATAGGCGCCGGCGCCTTTGCCCGCAATCCGCTCGCCGCCCTCACCATCGGCGCGGGCGTGAAGGCTGTGGGCGACGGTGCGTTTATGGGCTGCGAGAACCTGCGCTCCGCCACCATCGGCGCTGCGGCGGTCGGCGCGGGCGCTTTTGCCTCGTGTCCGGCGCTGGAGCGGGTGACTCTGTCGGCAGCGGGCACCGCCCTCGACGCAGCGGCCTTTGCCGACAATGCGGCGCTCACAGCCATCGACGGCGCCGCCCGTGTGAGCGTCGTCGGGCCGTCGGCGTTCAGAGGCTGCACGGCGCTGAAGGCATTTGACTTCGGCACGGCACTCCACACTGTGGGCGAGGGGGCATTCTCTGGCAGCGGTCTTGTAAAGGCCGATCTGAGCGGATGCACTGCGCTCGACAGCATCGGCGCATGGGCCTTTGCCGGGATGCCGGCTCTGACCGAGGCCCGGCTGGGCAGCGCCCCGCGGGTGGGCGACGGTGTGGTATTCATGTGCCCCGCGCTGGAGCGCTTCACCCCGTCTGACGCCACAGACCGCATCGGAGCATACGCATATGTACACGACCGCCGGCTGCTCGCCGAGGACATCCTCCCCGAGGGCACGCGCATCATCGGCGCCCACGCCCTGCACGGGCTCTCGACCCTCACCGAGCTGACTCTGCCCTCGACCACCGAGAAAATCGGCGACGGCGCCATGGCCGGCATGACCGGTCTCAAGTCCATCAGCTCTGAAGCGGCCGATGTGCCGGCGCTGGGCAGCGAGGTATGGCGCGGAGTCGACCAGCCCTCGGTGACGCTCACCGTGCCCACCGGCTCGGCCGACGACTACCGCGCCGCCGACCAGTGGCAGCGGTTCCATATCATCGAGTACTCGGGCATCGACGACATCGCCGGCGACGAGGCCGGCACGACGGCACCCGACGTGCGCGGCCGCTTTGCCGGCCGCGAGCTGCAGGTGGAGGCCACAGGCGCCGACATCGCCCGCATCGCCCTGCACGATGCCTCGGGCCTGCTGCTCCTGGCGCTGGAGCCTTACGACAGCCGTGTGGCTATCGATACCGAGGGCATGATGACCCGCATATACATCGTGGCCGTGACTCTGGCCGACGGACGCACCGCAACCCTTAAACTCGCCCGACGCTGATGGGTAAGAACAAACTGAAAAAATTTGCCGAGATGGAGCTCAACCCGCTGGTGCTCCAGTATCCCTTCGGCACTCTGCGCCGCGAGGGCGGATTTCCGCTGCGCGGCCGCTGGCACAGCGATTTCTTTCACAACGACCGCCCCATAGTGCTGGAGCTCGGCTGCGGCAAGGGCGAGTACACGGTGGGCCTGGCCCGCCGGTACGCCGACAAAAACTTCATCGGCATCGACATCAAGGGCGCCCGCATGCACGCCGGCGCCTCGACGGCTCTGGCCGAGGGACTGACCAACGCGGCCTTCCTGCGTACCGACATCGAGCTGCTGGAGGCATTCTTCGCGCCCGATGAGGTATCGGAGATATGGATTACCTTTCCCGACCCTCAGATGAAGAAGGTGCGCAAGCGCCTCACCGGCACCCGCATGATCGACCTCTACCGCCGGGTGATGACCGACGGAGGCACCGTGCGGCTCAAGACCGACTCGCCCTTCCTCTACGCATATACCCGCGAGATGGCCCGGCTCAACGGCCTGGAGGTGGAGACCGACACGGCCGACCTCTACGCCACGGCCGACCCCGCCGACCCCATCCTCAACATACGCACCCACTATGAGCGCCAGTGGCTCGCCCGCGGCCTCACCATCAAATACCTGGCCTTTGCGCTGCGGCGCACGGGCGAGCTCGCCGAGCCCGAGGATACCTTTGAGCGCGACACATACCGCAGCTACTCGCGAGGCACACTCGAGACCGGCAATTTCCCCCACTCCGAATCCACACCCCAGCCATGACACTATATCCCAACCTCATACTCGATGCCCTGCGCCAGGTGCGCTATCCCGGCAGCGGCAAAAACCTCGTCGAGGCCGACATGGTCGAGGACGATATCCGCATCGACGGCAACAAGGTGAGCTTCTCGCTCATATTTGACAAGCCGACCGACCCCTTTATCAAGTCGGTCGTAAAGGCCGCCGAGGCTGCCATCCTCGCCTTTGTGGGCAAGGACGTCGATATCGCCGGCAACATCGCCGTGAAGACCCGCCACACTGCCTCGCCGGCCGCCGAGGCAGTGCCCGCGCTGCCCGGAGTGAAGAATATCATCGGTGTATCGTCGGGCAAAGGCGGTGTGGGCAAGAGCACCGTAGCCGCCAACTTAGCTGTGGCTCTCGCTGCCGAGGGCTACCGCGTGGGACTGCTCGACGCCGATATATTCGGCCCGTCGGTGCCCAAGATGTTTGACATCGAAGACGAGCAGCTGTACATGCACCAGAGCGACGACGGCCGCAATCTCATCATCCCCATCGAGCGCCACGGCGTCAAACTCCTCTCCATCGGGCTGCTGGTAGACCGCGACAAGGCTGTGCTCTGGCGCGGCTCGATGGCCTCCACCGCCCTGCGCCAGCTCATCGAGCAGGCCGACTGGGGCGAGCTCGACTACTTCCTCATCGACATGCCCCCGGGCACGAGCGACATCCACCTCACGCTGGTGCAGACACTGGGCATCACGGGCGCCATAGTGGTCACCACTCCACAGGAAGTTGCCCTGGCCGACGCCCGCAAAGGCATCGCCATGTTCCGCGAGCCCAAAATCAATGTACCCGTGCTGGGTATAGTCGACAATATGGCGTGGTTTACGCCCGACGCCCACCCCGACGAGTGCTACTACATCTTTGGCAACGACGAGTCGGTCGACCGTGTCGCCGCCGAGTACGACGTGCCCGTGCTCGCCCGCATCCCGCTGGTGGCCGCCGTGGGCGACCACAACGACGCCGGCAGCCCCATCGCCCTGGGCGAGGGCCCGGTCGCACGCGCATTTGCCCACCTGGCCCACGAGGTCACCTCGGCCGTCGACCGCCGCAACGACACCCTGCCTCCCACCATCAAAGTCGATATCTCGCGCAAATGAACATCCTCATAGTCAACGGCCCCAACCTCAACCTGCTCGGCCGCCGCGACCCCGCCCACTACGGCACCGCCACCATGGAGGAGATACTCGAGGCGCTCCGCGCCGAGTATCCCGACGACGACATCGACTACTATCAGAGCAACCATGAGGGCGACCTCATCGACCGCCTCCACGAGGCCGGATACGACCCTGCGGCCGAGTGCGACGGCATAGTGCTCAACGCCGGCGGCTACACCCACACCTCCGTGGCGCTGGCCGATGCCGTGGAGGCCATCGGCCTGCCGGTGATAGAGGTGCATCTGAGCCGGGTCGCCGCCCGCGAGCCCGAGCGCCGCTGCTCGCTGCTCGGCGCCGTGTGCCGCGGCACCATCGCCGGCCTTGGCCCGGCCGTATATACCCTGGCCGTCGAGGCGCTGCACCGCCTGCGCTGACGGCGCTCCATCCGGCAGATTCCATAGTGGTGCCGGCTGATATTCGACCGATAAATCGGTCGATGTGACTTTCGACGCACCGTTCCGTGGGTTTACACCCACGGCTACAATATTGCATCACTACGCGATGCGCAGGCATGGGGCAGCAGGATTGCAGGATTGGCGGCTCGAGCGCGAATGCAGCCGGGGCGGTCCTGGCCGGAGTCATAGGCCGCGCTGGTTTGTAACCGGCACGGACTATAAGTTGTCATGTTGATATCGCTGACGCTGAGCCGCAAGGCGGCTCTCACTTGATGTTAGCCGACGGATTTATCCGTCGGATGGTCGACGCATCCACATGAGCATCCCAAAGGGGATGCTCATGTATCACCATACATCACCGCAAGATGAATCTTGCGGCTAACATCAAACGGGACGGCGTTGCCGCCCATTGCCGATGGCGATTCTTATAGTCCGCGCAGGTTTGTAACCTGAGCGTTGCAAAGGTATTACACCTCGTCTTTTGGACTTTGTAAGTCCAAAAGACGCTACCGCGGCGCGTCGGCGATTATACGGCCGCACGCATCAGGCTTAAGCTAAGCATGGCAATGCGATGTTTTGACTTACAAAGTCAAAACATCGAGGCGTAATACGTTGGTTGCGCGCAGGTTACAAACCTGCGCGGACTAAGCGGCGGGGGTCAGGGACGGGGGATATGGGACGGGCGGTGCGGCTCGCGGGGCATCGCGGAGCGATGCAATATGGTAGCCGTGGGTGAAACCCACGGTGGAAGGGCGCGGATGGGCCGACCGATTTATCGGTCGAATTGCCCGGGTCAGGGGCGGGTCTGGCCGGAGCCGGTGACGAGGTATTTGTAGGTGACGAGTTCGCGCAGGGCCATGGGGCCGCGGGCGTGGAGCTTCTGGGTGGAGATGCCTATCTCGGCGCCAAAGCCGTACTGGCCGCCGTCGGTAAAGGCGGTGCTGACATTGGCGTACACGCAGGCGGCGTCGACGGCGCGCAGGAAGCGGCCGGACGCGGCGGCGTCCTCGGCCACGATGCACTCGCTGTGGTGCGAGCCGTGGCGATCGATGTATGCGATGGCCTCGTCGAGGCTGTCGACAGTCTTGACTGTGAGCTTATAGTCGAGCCACTCGCGGCCATAGTCGGTGTCGGTGGCGGGGCGCAGCAGGGGATAGGCTCCGTCGAGGGCGGCGTATGCCTCGGGGTCGGCATGTATCTCGACGCCGCGCTCGGCCAGCGGATGACACAGGGCGACGAGCACTCCGAGGCGGGAGCGGTCGACCAGCAGGCAGTCGAGGGCGTTGCACACGCTCACGCGGCGTGTCTTGGCGTTGAGCACTATGTCGCGGCCGGTGGCGACGTCGCCCGATGAGTGGAAGTATGTGTGGCACACTCCGGCGCCGGTCTCGATGCAGGGCACGCGGGAATGGTCGCGCACGTAGTCGATGAGGGCTCGGCCGCCGCGGGGTATCACCAGGTCGACCAGGCCGCGGGCGGCGAGTATGGCGTCGGTGAGCTCGTGGGGCCCCTCGACCAGGGTGCACGCGGCCTCGGGGAGGCCGGCGCGGCGCAGCGACTCGCGTATGATGGCGACGGTGAGGCGGTTGGTGTGGGTGGCGGCGTGTCCGCCGCGGAGCACGGCGGCGCTTCCGGCCTTGATGCATAGGGCAAATACGTCGGTGGTGACATTGGGGCGCGCCTCGTATATGACGGCAATCACGCCGAATGGGACGGTGACCTTGCGGATGGTCATGCCGTTGGGGCGCACGGTGCGGGCGAGCTCCACGCCGACGGGCGAGGGCAGCGCGGCCACGGCCCGCAGGCCATCGGCCATATCGTGCACACGGCCGGCGGTGAGGCGGAGGCGGTCGTAGCGCGGGTCGTCGGTCGACATGGCGGCGAGGTCGGCCTTATTGGCCACGAGTATGTCGGCGGTGGCCGCCTCGAGGCGGCGGGCGATGTCGGTGAGCAGTGTGTCGATAGCCTCGGCGGGGGTATCGGCGAGTATGGCGGCCGCGCGGCGGGCGGCGGTGAGTGTGTCTTGGAGATTCATTCGATAAAGAGATAATCGGCGTGGATGATGGGGCGGGTGGCCGGTCGCCCGATTTTGGCGCGGGCCTCGTCGGCGCCGCACTCGGCCTTGCCCCAGCCCAGGGTGGAGCCGTCGGGGCCGGCGACGCGCACGACCTCGCCGCGGCCGAAGTCGCCATCGACGGCGGTGACTCCCACGCCGAGCACACTGGCGGCGCCCTCGGGGGAGCGGAGTCGGTCGGCAGCGCCGTCGTTGACCACCACGGTACCCTTGGCAAAGGAGCCGCTGTGGGCAAGCCAGCGCTTGACGCCCGACACAGGTGTGGCGGCCGGAGCAAAGCAGGTGTATGGCAGGGCCGGCTCCTCGCCGAGCACGAGCCGGCGCAGGATGCCGGGGCGGGTGCCGTTGGCGATATCCACCTCGACACCCTCGGCGGCGAGCCGACGCGCCACGCGGTACTTGGTGCCCATGCCTCCGCGGCCGCGCGACGAGCGGGTGGCAGAGATGCTTACCTCCGGCTCGCAGCCCGGCTCGATGCGGGGGATGAGCCGCGCGCCCGGCTCCGAGGGATGGGCGGTGTACACGCCGTCGATATTGCTCAGCAGCACGAGCCGCTCACAGCCCATCATGGCGGCGATGAGGCCCGATAGCTCGTCGTTGTCGGTAAACATCAGCTCGGTGACTGAGACGGTATCGTTTTCGTTGACCACGGGCACTACTCCGGCGCGGAGCATCACCTCCATGCAATTCTGCTGATTGAGGTAGTGATGGCGGGTGGCGAAATTTTCCTTGGTGGTGAGCACCTGGCCGCAGGTGAGACCATGGCCGCCGAAGAGCATCACGTATCGGTCGATGAGGCGTGCCTGGCCCACAGCGCTGAAGAGCTGACGGGCCGACACAGGGTCGAGGCGACCGGTATCTGTGCCGCCCAGCTCGCTGCGGCCGGCGGCCACGGCGCCCGACGACACCAGTATCACGTCGATACCGGCGCGGCGCAGGGCGGCGACATCGTCGACAAGCGCGCTCATGCGCGTGATGTCGAGGTGGCCGTCGGGGCGGGTGAGTACGTTGCTGCCTACTTTTACGGTGATTCTCATAGCAGGGTGAGTGCGAGGTCTTTCATAAACGTTTCAAAGCCCGGGTAAGTTCGGGCCATGTGTGCGAGCACCTCGCGGTCGTTCCAGTACTCGGGCGAGGGACCTTTCTGCTCGACGTTGATGTCGAAGTCGAAGCTGTCGTTGGCCAGCGCCTCGCGTATGTGGGCGAGCAGGGCGGTCTTCACCTCGGCGAGCAGGCGGCCCTGCACGGGGGTGGGCACCGACACTCCGTAGCGTCCCGAGGCGAGGCGGGTGGGTACGGCGGCACGCATGGTGTTGATGAGCACATGCTCGTCGCTGTGGGCGGCGATGTATGCCTCCCAGGCGGCGGCCACTGCGGCGGCGTCGTATGCGCGGTCGCGCGGGGCGGCCGGCGCAGCCGGGGCGGCCTTCGGGCGGGCCGAGATGCTCATACCGCCGGCGCGCAGCGGGGCATGTGCGCCGGGGCGGACGGCCGGGCGCGGCGCGGGCGCGGAATGTGCTGCCGGCGCCGGATGCGGTGCAGGCGCAGGTGCAGGCGCAGCCGGAGCGGGCGCCGGAGCAGCCGATGGCGCTGCGGGAGCAGCAGAGGCCGGAGCTGCGGGAGCGGGTGCAGCAGCGGCGGCAGGGGCGGCCGTGGCCCGGTCCGCCGGTCTGCCTTGTATGGGTTTGAGCCGGGCCCCCTCGTCAAGGCCACTTTTAGCTGGCGAGGGGGTCAGAAGTTGGGCGATACGTATGAGCGTGAGCTCGACGAGGAGCTGCTTGTTTGATGCCATACGGTAATTGAGGTCGGCGTCGGAGCACAGGCCGATGGCGGCATACAGCCACTCGGGCTTGATGGAGGCTGCTCGCTCGGCCAGGCCGCGGCGCACGTCCTCGGGGGCGTCGACCAGCCCGGCGGTGGCGCCGGCCGAGGCCAGCATCAGGTCGCGCAGGTACTCGCCCAGGCCGTTGATAAAAAACTGCGGGTCAAATCCGCGGCGGCGCACCTCATGGAAGATGGTGAGCGCGGCGGGCACATCGCCGCCGAGGGCGGCGTCGACCACCCGGCCGTAGTACGCGCCGTCGAGCACGTTGAGGCTGGCCATGGCCGACTCGTATGTGATGTGGCCCTGCGACGAGGCGGCCACCTGGTCGAATATCGACAGGGCGTCGCGCATGGCGCCGTCGGCCTGGCGGGCGATGACGCTCAGAGCGGCAGGCTCGGCCTCGATGCCCTCGCAGCCGGCCACGTATTGCAGATGCGCCACCATGTCCTGCACGGTGATGCGGCTGAAGTCGTATATCTGGCAGCGCGAGAGTATGGTGGGGATTATCTTGTGTTTCTCGGTGGTGGCCAGGATAAATATCACGTAGGACGGCGGCTCCTCGAGGGTCTTGAGGAAGGCGTTGAAGGCGGCGTTGGAGAGCATGTGCACCTCGTCGATGATAAAGACGCGGTAGCGGCCCGATGTGGGGGGCACCTGCACCTGCTCGGTGATCTGGCGTATGTCGTCGACGCCATTGTTTGAGGCGGCGTCGAGCTCGATGATATTCATCGAGTTGCCCTCGTTGAAGGCCCGGCACGACGGGCACTCGTTGCATGCCTCGCCCTCGGGGGTACGCGCCGTGCAGTTGATAGTCTTGGCGAAGATGCGCGCACACGATGTCTTGCCCACGCCCCTCGACCCGCAGAAGAGGTATGAGTGGGCGAGACGGTCGGCCGAGATGGCGTTTTTGAGCGTCTGCGCCAGGGCGCGCTGCCCTACCACCGACGCGAAGGTCGACGGCCGGTACTTACGCGCCGATACGATGTACTGTTCCATACGGCAAAGATAATATTTTTTGGCGAACATCTCATATGTCGCGCGACGTAAACAACCGACCCTGCCTCAGCGTTTTCAACTTATGGACCGTAAAAGCATCGAGCGCATATTAACATTCGGCTACATGCCCCACTTCCCGGAGCGCAACATCCTGGTGGGATACGCCATTTATCTCATCATCGGCACCGCCCTGCTGGCTCTGCCACCGGCTCACCGCCACGACATCGCCTTTGTCGACAATCTGTTTACGGCGGCGTCGGCGCTGTCGACCACGGGCCTCTCTACGGTCGACATCGGCTCGGCGTACAGCCTGGCAGGGCAGATAGTGATACTGCTGCTGGTGCAGATAGGCGGCATCGGATACATGACTGTGTGCTCGTATATCATCAACCGCACCACGCGCCATCCCAGCCTGCCCACGTCGCGGATGCTGGGCGCCACGGTGGGTGTGCCGGCGGGCATGAGTCTGCGCGGGCTGGTCAACAATATCGTACACTTCACCCTGATATTTGAGGCGGCCGGCTTTGTGGCGCTGTACGCGGCGCTGCGGGCGGCCGACACGCCTGCGGCGGCATGGCACGCGCTGTTTCTGAGTGTGTCGTCGTTTTGCACGGCGGGCTTCAGCCTTTTCAGCGACTCGCTGTGCGCGTTTGCCGACAATCCCGGGGTGACAGTCCCGGTGGCGGTGCTGAGCTATGCCGGCGCGATGGGCTTTATCTTCATGACCGACATCACCGACAAGCTGCGCCGCCCGCATTACCGCGTCTCCTTTACGTCGAAGGTGATACTGCTGGTGACGGCCGTGCTCACCGTGGGCGGCACGGCGCTGCTGGCCCACGATATGGACGGCGGGCTGATGCCGGCATTTTTCCAGACCATGTCGGCCATGACCACTGTGGGCTTCAATACCGTGGGGCTGGGCGGGCTGGCGGCCGGGCCGCTGCTGGTGCTGTGTGTGATAATGTTTGTGGGCGCATCGCCATCGGGCACGGGTGGCGGTGTCAAGAGCTCGTCGGTATCGGCCGTATGGGGGTATGTGGTGTCGAGGCTGGGGGTGCGCCGGCGGGTGACCTTCCTGGGGCGCGAGATACCGGCGGCGCGGGTCGAGACGGCCCTCACCACGGTGATCGCCTACGGGCTGGTGCTGCTGGCGGCTTGCGTGGTGCTGACTTACAGCGAGCCTTACAGCCTGTCGGAAAGCCTCTTCGAGGCCACCTCGGCCATCGGCACCGTGGGCCTCAGCACGGGCATCACGGCGGAGCTGTCGGTGACGGGCAAGATAGTGATCATCACGCTGATGTACATAGGGCGCGTGGGAGTGCTCACGCTGGGCACGGCGCTGATGGCCCGCAACCGGGCGACCCGCGCCACGGCCTCGCCGGCCGACCTGGCGCTGTAGGGTGGCCGGGCTTGCCGCCCCACCCGGAAACACGAAGAGGGGCAGTCTCACGATTGCCCCGGTCCGTAAAAAACCTTAAAAATCTAATCCTATGAAAAAACTATTCAGTTGCTTCTTTCTGCTGTTGCTTGTACCGATACTACGCACAGGGCCGGCAGGATGTTGCAGGATTCAGATTTTTTAAGCATCTACCGAGCGGAGCATCTCGGCATAGAATGCCGCCTTGCGCTCCAGCGCCAGAGGATAGGCGCGCGAAGTCGAGGGCATACGCCAGATGGCTATGCCGCCGGGGCCGTCGACGCGGCAACCCATGCGGGGCACCTCGGTGCCGGTGAGTGCGGCCACCACTCCGGCGGCCTTCTCGCCCGTAGTGGCCACGGCGCGGCACCCGGGCATACGCCTGAGCAGGGCGGCGAGGTCGACAGGCTCCACGATATCGAGATACTTGTCGGAGGCATTGCCGGCCAGGCGGCGCACCCTGCGTCCCGTGTCGCTCAGCGCGATATGATGGCGCGTGAGCAGGGCGCGGATGTCGTCGAGGCGGTAGGTGCGGGCGGCCGCGTCGTACAGAGCCAGCGGGTCGCCGCAGTAGATGAGGCCCATGATGCGCCAGAAGTCGTTGGTGCGGTTGGGGTAGTAGAAGTCCATGCTCCAGCGCTTAGGTGCGGGCGGGAATGTGCCCATGATGAGCACGCGGGCACCCTCGGGCACAAACGGCTCCCAGGGATGGGTCTCGACAGGTATATCTTGCGGTGTATTCATACAGGTATAACGATTTTTTCGCTAATTTTGTACATCAGTTTTGAAAAGTCATACAAAATGAAATACACTCCCGTACTGCTCCTGACCGGCTATCTCGGCAGCGGCAAGACCACTCTGCTCAACCGTATCCTCAACAACCGCCGCGGCATACGCTTTGCCGTAATCGTCAACGACCTGGGCGAGGTTAACATCGACGCCGCGCTCATACAGAAGGGCGGTGTAGTGGGCGGCGCCGACCAGGGCGACCTGGTGGCGCTGCAAAACGGCTGCATCTGCTGCACGCTGAAGATGGACCTGGTGCGCCAGCTGATGGACATCGTGCACACCGGCCGCTTTGACTACATCGTCATCGAGGCCAGCGGCATATGCGAGCCTGCGCCCATCGCGCAGACCATCACCGCCATACCGGCCATGGCCGGCGACAGCCCGGTCGAGGGCCTGCCGCGGCTCGACTGCATCGCCACGGTGGTCGACGCCCTGCGCCTGGCCGACGAGTTTGGCTCGGGGGAGTCGCTCCGTCGCACCGACCTGGGCGAGGAAGACCTCGAGCGGCTGGTGATAGAGCAGATAGAGTTTTGCAACATCATCCTGCTCAACAAAATCTCGGAAGCGTCGGCCGATACCGCCGCGCGTATCCGCGCCGTGCTGCACGCCATCCAGCCCAAGGCCGAGATAATCGACTGCGACTACTGCGATGTGCCGCTCGAGCGCCTGCTCGACACCGGCCTCTTTGACTTTGAGCGCGTGGCCACCTCGGCCGCCTGGGTCGAGGGCATCGAAGGCCCCGCCCCGGAGCAGATGGAGGATGACGACGACCACGATGATGACCACCACCACGGGCATCACCATCACGACCACCACGACCACTGCGACGGGCACTGCCACCATCACCACCATCATCATGGCGAAGGCGAGGCCGAGGAGTATGGCATATCGACATGGGTATACTTCCGCCGCCGGCCCTTTGATTTCGAGAAATTTGACCGCTTCGTGGCCACCTCCTGGCCACGGTCGGTGATCCGCGCCAAAGGCGTGCTCTACTTCAGCCACCACCGCGACATGAGCGTGCTCTTCGAGCAGGCCGGCTCGCAGAAAAAGCTCACAGAGGCCGGCCTGTGGTATGCCACCGCGCCGGCCGACCAGCTCGCCGCCATGATGGCGCGCGACCCGGCCCTCCGGCGCGACTGGGATGAGGAGTACGGCGACCGCATGGATAAAATCGTATTTATCGGCCGCGATATGGACCGCGAGGCCATCACCGCCGCTCTCGACGCATGCCTCGCCTGAGCCGCCCGGCTCAGGCGCCCGGCTGCGAGGGAGCCTGCGGGGCCGGCTGCGGCTTGGCGGCGTAAGGCGACGCGGCGCTCTTGAGTATCTGCTTGGGCCGCACACGCGTCGATGCAGGCGCATCGGGCGCCGACGGGTCTTGATAGAAGGGATACGGCACGCCGAATACATCGTCGATATCGCCGCCGGGGCTCAGATAGCCGTCGATGACAGTGTCGCGGCCCGACGGATTCTCGAAGGTATAGAGCTGGAAGAAGTGGAGCATCGCCGCCAGCTGCTCGAATACCGTATCCTGGATAGCCTCGTAAGGAAACCACTTTGAGGTCGCCGTGAAGCAATACACCTGAAACGGTATGCCCGCCGCCGTCTGCTCAAGCGTCGACACAAAGCAGTCGCTGTCGTGGGCGATATGCGGATTGGCGTCGAGCCACATTTTCATGTAGGCGCGGAACAGGCCCAGATTGGTGTCGATGGTGCCGTTGACCAGCCCGTCGGGATTGTCGACATCGGCCACCCGGCCCGCCGCACGCTGCTCGCGCTTGCGGGCGATAAAGCCGGCCATGAGCGGCACCTCGCGCGAGATGCGGTCAAGCATATCGTCGGTGGCCGGCAATACACTGTCGGCATCGATCATGAAGCAGCGGCATATGCGGCGCGTGTTGCTCTGCTGCATGGTGCGGAAGTTGGTAAATCCGCCGCTGATGAGATTGTACGGCGGCAGAGTGGTGGTGGTCTTGTCCCAGTTGAGCACCTTCACCGCCGTGAGCGACACCTCCTCGACAGTGCCGTTGGCATCGCCCACCTTTATCCAGTCGCCCACGTGCAGACTGTCATTCTCCGAGAGCTGCACCCCCGCCACCAGGCCCAGGATACTGTCCTTGAAAATCAGCATCAATACCGCCGCAAAAGCGCCCAGGCCCGCCAGCAGCGCGCCCGGCGACTTGTCGAGCAGCAGACACACCACGATGATGGCCGCCACTATCCATACCACACCCTTGATGAGCTGCGCGATACCCTTCAGAGGCAGCTTGCGCTTGTTCTCACGGTTGTTGACATGCTCCCATACCGCATAGATGAGCGCCGACAGAGCCATCGCCGTCACATAGATGACATATATCACCGTGAGCTTGGTGAGCCACGTCGACAGCCCGTTGTGGGCCGAGAGCGTAAACTCAATCAATATCAGAAACACCACCGGCGGTATCAGGCGGCACACCTTGTGGAAAAAGCGCGCCTGCACCAGCGACGTATACAGGTCAGACTCCCAGCGCCGCGCCACCTCGCGCACCACCCGGAAAATCACCCATTGCGCCAGCCAGCCCACCACCACAGCCACACCCAGCACCACGGCAGCGTACAAAAACGTCACCACAGTCTGATTGTGCTCCAGGCCAAAAATGCCCAGCAGCCAGTCGACCACATTCATGATGATGCGGGCAAGCGCATACGACAGCCCCGAGCTGTCGCCGATAAAATGATGGATATAATCGGCGGGCGAAGGCACCGCCGCAAGCAGTGATGATAGATGCAGCATGGCGAAATCAGGTTTTTATAATATGACACCCGGGAGCCGGCTTTTGTTCATCACCCGCAACAAAGCCGCGACCGCCATTGTTATAGCATCAGACAACACATCAAAACAGACATACCCCTATGGAAATCATCAAAAACGAAGAGCAGCGCGAGATAGACCTGCTCGAGAAAGTCGAGAAACGCATAGCCCGCCGCGAACGCCGCGAGCGCCTCCACCGCATCCTCATCGCCGGCCTCGGCGTGCTCACCATCGCCGCCTTCCTCGGCGGCCACGCCACCGGCCGCCACACCGCCCGCCGCCGCTGACCGCCCGCGCCATCCGCCCCACAAGCCGCCGAGAGCCCCCTCCGGCGGCTTTCTGCGTAAATCCCCTCGCCACGATATTCTAAAATACGACAGATCTCATTGACTTTCCGAAAAAAAATGCTTAAATTTGCTGAATAAAAAATGATTTATAAACCATGAAACCGTTTGTCAAATGGGCCGGAGGAAAGACGAGGTTGCTCAAAAAAATTGAGCAACGTCTTCCTGTTGACTTCGACGAATGGGAGAATGTAGCATATGTTGAACCTTTTGTTGGTGGAGGTGCTGTTCTTTGCCATATGCTAGAACATCATAATAATATAACGAGAGTCATCATAAATGACATAAATGATGTCTTGATTGAGGCGTACCGTTTGATTCAAAATGATCCGAGCCCTATTATATCAGGGCTGAAGGATTTTGAATCATATTATAATGCTCTTGATGATAAAGGACAGAAAGCAATGTATTATGCATATAGAAAGGCTTTTAATGATATGGATGTTATTGATTGCCAAAAGATAACACTATTCTTATTCTTAAATCAGACATGCTTTAATGGGCTTTACAGAGAAAACATCAAGGGAGAGTTCAACGTTCCCCATGGTCGGTACGGGATTCATCCAATTCTTAATGAATCGAATCTATGGGAGATTCATGATGCGCTCCAAACGGTAGATATCTTGCAGGGAAGCTTCGAAACTGTAGGAAGAAGACTTCGGAGGGAGCATGTATTCTTCTATTTAGACCCTCCTTACAGACCAATGGTTGAAAATGGAAAAATGTTTACGATGTATGACCGTACAGGATTTAATGACTCCCATCAAGAGCGATTGAAGGAGATGTGTGACTATATTAATGGTCGAGGTTGGCATTTTATGTTAAGCAACTCTGACAGTCTGAACGCAGATGGACATTCATATTTTGATAACCTTTATAACGGATACATTATTAACAGAATAGAAGTGACGAGATTTATAAATACATACAATGCCAAGCAAAGGCGACCTAAAGAAGTATTAATAACAAATTATCAACCTCCACAACATTAAATATTTATGGCACGACTGACTGAAGAACAGATAATGAGCTTCAAAGAGCATATGTGCTCGGATGAGAAAAAACTCGCAACATTATATAGGGCTAAGAAAAAGCCCCATGACGAATGCTCTGTCTCCTTTAATGAAGCTGAGGAACGGAAGAAACAAAATTGGGAAGAGGTTGTTACATTGAAAACGAAAGTCCGGATGCAACGACCAAAACCTGTCGGTGTAGCATTCGAAGATAGAATATGGTCAATGTTCTATGAGCTTGGCTTCCGAAACTTGAATCGCGACGAATATCTTGAAATTAAGTGGGGAGATGGTGAAGGCGACCATAAGCAGATAGATGTTCTCGCAGTTGGAGAAGAGGCCATTTTTGTCGTGGAGTGCAAGGCCGCTTCCAAGCTGACCACATCCAGTTTTAAAAGTGTTATTGATGGAATAGAGCACTATAAGGAAGGTGTAATTCGTGCTTTACGCCAGATTTATGGTGACAAGAAAATCAAGTTTATTCTTGCAACTGATAATTATAGAATTGGAGAGGAAGACACCAAGCGCATGACTGAGAAGAAAATATTTCATCTCAACGAGAATGCATATAAATATGTTCAAGGTCTACTTAAGTCATATAAGTCCTGTGTGAACTACCAATTTTATGGAATGATGTTCAAGAATGAACTCATTTCTAGTAAAAGAATCAGAGTTCCCGCTCTGAAGGGCAAAATGGGCGGCTTCGATTACTATATGCTGTCCATCGAACCAGAGACTCTCCTTAAGATGGGTTTTGTACTACATCGCACCAAGGTAAACGACTCAATGGCACCAACATATCAACGATTGTTGTCTTCTAAAAGATTGCCCACAATAACTAACTTTATTCAAAAGGGAGGGTATTTTCCCAACTCTCTAATAGTCAACTTTGATACAACAAGTAGCCGAAAGATGAAAATTCAGTTTGATTTAGCTGAAAATTCATCGGAAGATTCTAATGCGCAGCTTGGTATGCTAAGTATCCCCAATGCATATGGCATAGCCTATATCATTGATGGCCAACATCGTTTGTATGGATATGCCGGAACTGATTATAAAAGGACAAATACCATACCAGTTGTAGCATTTGAAAACATGGAATCTCGCGAGCAGCTTCAAATTTTCATGGATATAAATGAAAATCAGAAAGCAGTAAGCAAGAATCTTCGACTTGATCTTGAAGAAGATATAAACTGGGAATCTCCTCAAGTTGACTCACGCCTAAAAGCTCTGCGTTCATCAATAATCAAAGCTTTAGCGGCCGATTCTGGGAGTGTTTTGGCCAATAAAATCTCTGTTGGAGAAGATACCTCTGATCTAAACTTCACACCCTTTGACAATGGACTGCTTCAATCATCCTTATTGCCTCGTGCCAGCAAACAGTCATATACAAAGGATACGGATGTATGCATGTATGATACACAGAATTTAGATCACGATAAGGCGATGAACGATTGCAAAAAGCGTGTGGCTGCGTATCTTCGTGAATGCTATAATTACGTACATCAAGAACTTGATGAAAAGCTGTTTAACGACTTTATCATGTGCAATCGAGGCACATATGCATTCGTCGCATTGGTAGGCTCGTTGAATAAGCATCTTATTAAATCTGGGCAGATAACACAGTTTACATTACTATCGGATAGAATGTCGGTGGTAAAACCTCTTCTTGATGTTTTCATCAACTATCTGTCAAATCTTCCGGCGGCAGATGAGAATGAATTGAGATTAATCAGAGGTCAGCAAGCAGAGCGTACGTGGTTATGTCGATTCCAGAACTCCATCCATGTTGAAGTACCTGAGTACAATCCTGATGGCCTCGAATCGTGGTTAAAGAGCCAAGATGCGGGTTTACAGCAGAAGGCAAAAGATTACTCCGAAAAGATTTTTACTGTTTTGAAGAGCCGGATTCTTGAAAAACTTCAAGACGTGTATGGAGACACTTGGGAGTCATGCATAAATGATATAAAGAAGGAGTGCCTAAAACGCATAATTACCCTGCATGGGGATGAGGAAGATTTCGATCTCCAAGAAATTGAATGGACTGATGCTATCGATTTGAATGACATCAAGACAATTATCGAAAGGCACTGGTCTCAAATCAAAGAAGGAGATACATCCTTTGTGCCGTTTAAGAAAGAATTTGCCATTCAGGTGAACGAGTCATTTTCAACGAAAGCAGAGAAACTTACATGGTTATCTGATATAATAAAATTCACCAAGGCAATTTCAGACCCTAAAGGGAAGAAACTTTCTCCTCAACAGGTAGATGAGATGGAACTTATATATGGGTCATTGAATCCAGAGGCTTGATGTTTTCAGATCTATGCCGTCTTGACCATACCCTGCGGAATTATCAGCAGGAAGCCAAGGAAAAAATCTTTGGCCAATGGGATTGTGTGGATAACGTTCTATATCAAATGCCTACAGGTACAGGTAAAACGAGATTGTTCACATCCCTTATTCGAGACATTTCTTTGTCATCACTTCAAGAGAATCGACGCAAGGGTATTCTAATAATTGCTCATCGATCAGAGCTTATCGAACAAATAGACGAAAGTCTCCATAAATACAGAATTCCTCATGGAATAATAGCCGGAGCATTCAAGGATAGGCGTGATTTAATGCTTCCGGTACAAGTTGCATCAATTCAAACAATAACCCATCCTTCGAATCGGCAGTTTGCTGATGCCTTTCATGCCGACTTCATAATAATTGACGAGGCACACCACGCTACGGCTCAGAGCTATACCAAACTATGGAATTACTATCCTGAATCCAAAAAGCTTGGTGTTACAGCTACGCCATGGCGTATGGATGGGCGCGGTTTTAGAGGGAACTTTGATACCTTAATCCTATCTATGCCGATAAAAGAGTTTCTTGAAAAAGGATGGCTTGCTCCTTATCAATATTATTCAGTACCTTTTGATAGCCGTATAAGAAGTGAGATTGACTCAATCAAGGATTTCGGTATAGATGGGGATTATAAGACGTCTGCACTTGAACAAGTAGTTGATACGGGACGCATTCGTGCCCAACTTCTTGATAGTTATTTTGAATTTGTAAAAGGGAAAAAGGGCATAATCTATAGTATATCAAGGAAGCACAGTAAGCATATTTGTCAACAGTTTCTTAATGCGGGGATAAAGATAGCGGATATTGATAGTGAGACTCCAGCCAATTTGCGAAAAAAACTTGTTCAGGATTTCAAAAATGGAGAATTGGATATCATTGTTAACGTTGACATTTTTTCTGAAGGATTCGATTGCCCAGATCTTGAATTTGTTCAACTTGCCAGGCCAACTCGGTCGTTGGTAAAATACATCCAACAGGTGGGACGTGGACTCCGAAAAAATGGGGATAAGCAGTGTCTCATCTTGGATAATGTCGGGATGTATGGGCGGTTTGGACTACCTGACGATGACCGTCCTTGGGAAGAATATTTTGAAGGGAATCTGGAATCCAACAATAGATTATCGCGAATTAATCCAACTAAGGATAACATCGGATTCGGAACGCCTCGAGAAAGGGATTTGTCTGAAGGATTGGATGAAATGTGTCTCATTCAACAGATTGATGTTGAAATAAAAAAAGAGATTCCCACCTCTATAGAGAGGGATGATTCGTCTGAAATAGTCGAAAGTTCAGAAGTTCGCTCATCTACCGTATATGCAAAATATAATGTTGTGGAAACGAGAAAGGGATATTATATTGAGAATATCCGAAATAACGAGCGGCAATTTCTTTCAGAGTTGAGTGGACGAAAATCTATCTCCTTGAAGTTAATGAAAAATAATAATGGCGTAAAGGGATACACTATCATCAGCTCTTTCAACCGTAATGCGAGACCGTCAATTAATGACCATATTATTGGCTATATTTACCGGGAAGGGCGAATTGTTCATTTTGCTTCGTGGAATAGAGATCAAGTAGTTGATATTAAAATATGATGATGACAACTGGATTTAATCAACAACAGGCAAAAGGGAATCTATATTTATAATGTTACTACGTAGAAAGTTATGACAGACAAAATCAAAGACATATCAGCAATGATTCCTCAATCTGAGTATGATGCGCTCATCGGGCGTATTGACAACCTATGGACTCTGGCAAAGAACCGTGCAGTGGAGGCAATCAATACAGGACTGCTTGATGCCAACTGGCAGACAGGTCTGTATATTGTTGATTTCGAGCATAAAGGGCAAATTCGCGCGGAGTACGGCAAATTCCTTATACCTCGTTTAGCAAAAGACTTGACTGTAAGGAGAGGTAAAGGATTCAGTCGCTATAACCTCATATATATGAGGAATTTTTATCTTTACTTTCCAAAAGGTGTGACAGTGTCACACCTTTTGAGCTGGAGTCATTATTATGAACTTCTAAAAAATGTGAGGATAAAATGGAACGACAATTCTATTATCATGAGGCTGTCAACCAAAAATGGAAAGTCAGAGAACTACGCCGTCAGATTAAATCCTCACTGTTCCAGCGTCTCGCACTAAGTACTGACAAGGAAGGCGTTCTTTCACTTGCTCATCAAGGTCATCCCATTCAGACTCCTGAGGATATTATTCATGACCCGTTTGTGTTGGAGTTTACCGGATTGGAGCAAAAGAAACGTTAATAAGGAAAGTGATTTGGAAAAAGCTCTCCTTGACAATATGGTGAAGTTTCTGCTTGAACTCAGTCGAGGTTTCGCGTCCTATGGTCGTCAATACGTCATGCCAATGTGCGGAGGGCAGTTCAAGCTTGATTTGGTGTTTTACAACTACATACTGAAATGCTATGTTCTGATAGACCTTAAGCGGGATGAAATATCGCATGGGGATATTGGTCAGATGTATCTGTACCTGAATTACTTCAAAAACGAGGTGTGTATGCCCGATGACAATCCTCTGATTGGAATCGTTATTGGATCCAGACGAGATGAGGTGTTGATGGAATATGCCCTCGAAGGAATAACCAACCAACTCTTTGTGGCTCGCTATCAATTATATCTACCCAAGAAGGAGTAATTACAAGCCCAACTCGACAAGGTGCTCAATGAAACTCAAAATGAATAAAACGGCAGCCTGTCGGAAATTCCGACAGGTTCAGTTGTTCGGCAAATCCGAACAACTTATGATGGGGTGTGGAATAGGGTGCAATTTGTAAGAAATGGTTCGAGGGGCGGGTGAACGGCGGACTTTGGTTGACACCATTTGCACGTAATATGCACGTAGAATAAAACGAAAGCGAAATAACTGTTGAATTTTCAATTAGTCATCTCGCTTTTGGGGTGCCCAGAACAGGACTCGAACCTGCACGCCTCTCAGCACTCGCACCTGAAACGAGCGCGTCTACCATTCCGCCACCTGGGCTTGCTTGTCCACTCTGATGATTTGGCGGCCGCTGCCGCCCTCGGGGTGGGTTTGCGCTGCAAAGTTAATACTTTTTTTGCATATGCAAGGGGTTTTGCGGTATTTTTTTGTATTTTTGCCATTATTTATTTTTCCGGGACCGACGTCGTTCAACTTTTTTACTTCGCCGAGCCTTATGTTTTGAGGACGTAATACTCTATGTATGATGAATATTCTGAAGAATGACTGCCCGGTGGCGCTATGCAGCGACCACGCCGGCTTTGAGCTGAAATGTGCGGTGGCCGACTGGCTGGATGTGCATGGTGTGGGCTTCCGCGATTTTGGCACTCACAGCGATGAGTCGTGCGACTATGCTGACTTTGCCCATCCGGCGGCTCTGGCTGTGGAGGGTGGCGAGTGCTACCCGGGCATCGCCATGTGTGGCAGCGGCAATGGCATCGGCATGACGCTCAACAAGCACCAGGGTATACGCGCGGCGCTGTGCTGGACGCCGGAGCTGGCCCGCCTGGCGCGCGCCCACAATGATGCCAATGTGCTGGTGTTGCCGGCACGGTTTATCCCGGTGGAGACGGCTCTGGAAATCGTGGATGTATTTCTGCACACGCCTTTTGACGGCGGCCGTCATCAGCGCCGCATCGACAAGATACCTGTACAACCCGTTCAATCACATTAACAATGAACTTACGCTCTATACTGTCGGCTGCGGCGCTTGTGGCTCTGCTGGCCGGATGCGGCCCTTCGGAGGCTGAGAAGACTGCCCGCCTCGAGGCGACTGCCGCGCAGATTGACTCGCTCATCACCACCGACCGCGCGCCTTTTGAGAAATGCGGCGCTGTGTATGCGGCGCCCAATGTCGATGTCGACATCGCGCTATCTGACAGCCTGATAAAGGTGGATCTGCTGGGCGACGCGCTCATGGACTATTTTGTGGCCGACCAGCTCAAGGCGATGGATGCCGACAGGGTCTATGCCGTGATCAACTCTCTGCGCAAGCTCGACACTCCGGTGGTGGCGACGGTGCGCGACACTTACGGCGCCACCAAGACGTATATCTTCAGCGCCGACAAGATCTCGCGGCTTGTCAAGGCCAAGGGCTCGTCGCTCGATGTGCCGGCCGTGCGCGAGCAGGTGGCCGCGATGGCGGGCGGCGCCGTGCCGTCTCCTGAGGCCCACCGCGGGGCTCAGGTATCGGCGGCCATTTCCAAGGGCTTCCTGACCTACACGATGACTTTCCCGTCGAAAGCGGCTCTCTCCGGGCTGGAGCAGGGCCATCTTACGGGGCGCTATCTCGACGCTCTGCGCCGCCAGTATGCCCGTCTGGGCGACCTGGAGTACCCGGTGGTGGAGATGCTCAAGGGCCTGGGTATCGACGGTGTGCGCATCGTGTACACGGCGGCCGACGATGACGACCGCGAGATAAAGCAGGCATTCCCCTGGCGGGAGATTTTCAAGTAAATCAATCTTTTCACGATATGAATCTTGTAGACCGATTTCTGCAGTATGTCAAGTTTGACACGCAGAGCGATGAGGAAACCAATCTGACGCCGTCGACGCCGGGTCAGATGATATTTGCGCAGCATCTCAAGGGAGAGCTCGAGGCGATGGGCATGTCTGATGTGACGCTCGACGCCAACGGCTATCTGATGGCCACCCTGCCCTCCAATCTCGGCGAGGGCCGCAGCGTGAGCACCGTGGGCTTCATCGCCCATCTCGACACGTCGCCCGATATGTCGGGCCGCCATGTGGCGCCGCGTATCGTGGAGAGCTACGACGGCGGCGACATCGAGCTCAACGCGGCCGCCGGCATCGTGCTGTCGCCGCGCGACTTCCCAGAGCTGCTCGACCACCGCGGCGAGGATCTCATCGTGACCGACGGCAATACCCTGCTGGGCGCCGACGACAAGGCCGGCGTGGCCGAGATCATCACCGCCATGCAGTATCTGATGGACCATCCGGAGATAAAGCACGGCGACATACGCATCGCCTTCAACCCCGACGAGGAAATCGGCCAGGGCGCCCACCACTTCGACGTGGAAGCTTTCGGCGCCGACTTTGCATACACCATGGACGGCGGCGAGGTCGGCGAGCTGGAGTATGAGAATTTCAACGCCGCCGTGGCGCGCGTGACCTTCCGCGGCCGCAACGTCCACCCCGGCTATGCCAAGCACAAGATGCTCAACTCGATGCGCGTGGCCAATCAGTTTATCATCATGCTGCCCCGCTGGGAGACCCCCGAGCACACCGAGGGCTACGAGGGCTTCTACCACCTCATCGGCATGGAGGGCTCGGTCGAGAATACCGTGCTGACCTACATCATCCGCGACCACGACCGCGACCGCTTTGAGCGCCGCAAGAAGGAGCTGGAGCATCTGACGCGCAAAATCAACAATGAGTTTGCCGGATGCTGCTCCATCGAGATCAAAGACCAGTACTACAACATGCGCGAGAAAATCGAGCCGGTCAAATACATCGTCGACCTGGCCGAGAAAGCCATGGAGCTGGTGGGCGTCACGCCCAAGGTGCAGCCCATCCGCGGCGGCACCGACGGCGCCCAGCTGTCGTTCAAGGGCCTGCCCTGCCCCAACATCTTTGCCGGTGGCCTCAACTTCCACGGCCGCTACGAGTTTGTGCCCATCCCCTCGATGGAGAAAGCCATGCGCGTCATCGTCGAGATAGCGCGCCTGGTGGGCGCAGGTGAGTACAAGTGACACCCCGCCGGCTGCTCATAGTGATAGGCGGCGCCACGGCCTCGGGCAAGACAGCCCTGGCCGTAGGCGCCGCCCGCGCGCTCGGCTGCGACATCATATCGGCCGACTCGCGCCAGATATACCGCGGCATGGAGATAGGCACCGCCGCCCCTACGGCCGCGGAACGCGCCGCAGTGCGCCATCATCTTGTTGGCGAGCTCGACCCGGCCGACTACTACAGCGCCTCGCGCTTTGAGGCCGACGCCCTGCGCCTGCTCGACGAGCAGTGGCGGCGCGGGCCATATGCGGTGGTATGCGGCGGCTCGATGATGTATGTCGACGCCCTCACCGACGGTCTCGACGAGCTGCCCACCGTGTCGCAGGCCACGCGCGAGCGCGTGCTGCGCCTGGCCGACGAGCACGGCGCAGAAGGGCTGTTGGCGTATCTCGACTGCCTCGACCCGGCCACAGCAGCTACGGTCGACCGCGCCAACCTGCGCCGGGTGATGCACGCCATCGAGATATCCATCGAGGCCGGGCGGCCATACTCCGAGCTTATCGGCCGCGGCCGTCGCGAGCGGCCGTTTGACATACTGAAAGTGGCCATCGAGCGCACGCGCGACGAGCTTTTTGACCGCATCAACCGCCGCGTCGAGGCTATGATGGCCGCCGGGCTGCCCGACGAGGCCCGCCGGCTCTACCCGCTGCGCCATCTCAACGCGCTCAATACCGTAGGATACAAAGAAATGTTTGCCTGGCTCGACGGAGTCTTGGACCTGGCCACCGCCACCGCCCGCATCGCCAAGAATACCCGGGTCTACGCCAAGAAGCAGCTCACCTGGCTGCGCCGGCCCGGCGCCCGGCCCACCGCCTGGCTGCCGGCCGACGGCGCGCTCGACGCCCTCATGGAGCTTGTCGCCGCCCGTCGCGACAGCGGCCTCTGACGCGCCCTACCCCTGCGCGGCCGCACGGGTCGCATGGCACTCGACCGGCATAGAGCCGAGCCGGCGCATACGGTGCCACACCATAGCCACGGTGACAGCCGTCGCCAGCACATCCGACGCCGGAAACGACAGCCAAACACCGTCGATACCCAGCCACCCCGGCAGCCACAGCAGCAGCGGGATGAGAAACAATACCTGCCGCGTAAGACTCAGGAAGATAGAGCTGCGCGCCGCCCCGATGCTCTGAAACAGACACGTGGCCACAATCTGGAAACCCACCACCCCGAATGCCCACAGGCACAGCCGCAGGCAGCGCACCGTCGAGTCGATGAGCACCGCGTCGGAAGTAAACGCGCGGGCGATGGCCTCGGGCATCGACATGCCGATCGCCTGGCCGCCGAGGCTGATGGCGGTGGCGCTTGCGGCGGCTATCCAAAACACACGCCTCACACGGTCATAGCGGCCCGCGCCATAGTTGTAGCCCACGATAGGCTGCAGCCCCATGCATATGCCCAGAGTGACCGTCACCAGCAGCGAGGTGAATGTCACGAAAATACCGGCCGCGCCGATGGCCAGGTCGCCGCCCAGCGCCACCAGTGTGCGGTTGATCAGAGCGTTGATCAGACACGACGCCGCATTGACCACCGACGGCGCCGCGCCGATGCTCACGATGCCCAGCACCACACTGCGGCGCAGCGCAAACGTACCCCTGCGCAGGCTCAGCGTATGGCGGGGCGAGCAGAAGTGCTGCATCACAAACCATCCCGAGAGCCCCATGGCGATATCGGTCGCGAGTGCCGCGCCCCGCATACCCCAGCCAAATACATATACAAATATGGAGTCGAGCGCCACATTGGCCACCGCGCCGATGAGCATCGTCACCATCGCCTTGACCGGGTATCCCGATGCGCGCATCAGATTGTTGAAGCCGAATGCCACATTGGTCATCAGCAGCCCCGGCATCACCCACAGCATATACTCGCGGGCATACGGCAGCGTGGCCGGCCCGGCGCCGAAGGCGTTGAGTATGGGGTCGATCCATATGACAAACACGGTGATGTACGCGGCCGCATTGACCAGCGTGAGCGTAAGGGCATTGCCCAGTATGAGAGCCGCCCCGTCGGAGTCGCCGCGCCCCAGGCATATCGACACGCGGGCCGACGAGCCCACCCCGACCAGCACCCCTATGGCCGTGGTGATATTCATCAGCGGGAAAGTGAGCGCCAGCCCGGCGATGGCCTCGGGCCCCACCACCTGGCCTATAAACATGCGGTCGACCACATTGTACAGCGCCACCACGAGCATACCCACCACACCGGGCAGACTGTACTCCCACAGCAGCCGGCCCACCGGGGCCGATGCCAGGCGCGATATGTTTGATGTCGGTTGAGTCATACAGATTGTATTGATACGACTCGCGGAGCGTGCCGGTGGCGCGCTCCGCGAGGGTGATACATTAGCGGCGGTGAGGTTACTTGCCGGCCGACGCCTTGGCGCGCTCGTACATCTTGCGGATGTCGGCCTGCGCCGAGCGGTCAAACTGGGGATAGTCCTCGACCACTTCCTTCAGGGCCTCGTACTCGGCCTCGTAGTTTTTCTCAGCGCGGTAGATATTGGCCTTCTTCACCAGCAGCAGGGGCACGATGGTGGGATTCTCATCGGCAGCCGAGATGGCCTTGTCGTAAGCCTTGAGAGCCTCGGGATACTGCTTGAGGTTGACGTAGCAGTCGCCCTGGAGAGCGAGAGCGCCCGACTTGACGATATTGTCGCTGAAAGAGGCGTCTTTCACATAGTCGAGGGCACCCTGGTAGTCGCCCTGCTCATAGAGGCGGGTGGCCACCTCGAGGCGGGCGCGGTTGCCGCTCTTGTAGCCGTGGGTGGCGGCTTCCTTGTAGAGCTGCAGGGCGATGGAATCGTTCTGCTCGATATCGGCGCGCGAGATAGCCTCGTCGGCCTTGGCGGCGCCCGAGCGCGATACGAAGTACCATACAAAAATGCCGATGATCACGGCGCAGATAAATACCGACAGGGCCATGATGAGCTTGCTGTTGGCCTTGGCGCGTGCGATGATGTCGACGCTATCGCCGGCCTCGGCGGGAGTCAGCGGTTGCTGGGGCTCGTTCTTTTCCATGTATTATGTGTTTTTTATTGTTTCCGGTGGGTTGTCTTTCAATTTGCAAAAGTAGGCCAATTTTCGCACATAATAAAATATATCGGGCGATTTTTTATACCTTTGCCAGTGATATGGGAAAGAAAACAGCTGAGACGCCACTGATGATGCAGCACGCCGAGATGAAGAAAAAGCATCCCGACGCCATCCTGCTCTTCCGCGTGGGCGACTTTTACGAAACCTTTGCCGACGACGCCGTCGAGGCCTCGCAGATACTGGGCATCACACTCACACGCCGCGCCAACGGCTCCGCATCATACGTAAAACTCGCAGGTTTCCCCCACCACGCCCTCGACACATACCTGCCGCGACTGGTGCGCGCCGGCAAGCGCGTGGCCATATGCGAGCAGCTCGAAGACCCCAAGCTCACCAAGAAGCTCGTCAAGCGCGGCATCACCGAGCTGGTGACCCCCGGCGTGAGCCTCGACGACAATGTGCTCGCCACGGCCGAAAACAACTTCCTGGCCGCCATCCATATCGGCCCGCACGCCACGGGAGTGGCATTTCTCGACATCAGCACCGGCGAGTTCATGGCCGCCCAAGGCTCGCCCGGCTACATCGACAAGCTCATGGCCGGCATGGCCCCCAAGGAGCTGCTGGTGATGCGCGGGCTCAAAGACCGCGTGGCCGCCCAGCTCACCGACCGCTACCTCACCTTTGAGCTCGACGAGTGGCTCTACACCCTCGACGCCGCCCGCGAGCGCCTGCTGCGGCAGTTTGACACCCTGTCGCTCAAAGGATTCGGACTCGACGGCATGGACGACGCCATCGTCGCCGCCGGTGCCATCATGCACTACCTCGACCAGACACAGCACTCCCGCACCGCCCACATCACCGCCATCTCGCGCATCGAGGAAGACCGCTACGTGCGCCTCGACCGCTTCACCGTGCGCAATCTCGAGCTGGTGCAGCCTCTCGACGAGGGCGGCGCCAGCCTGCTGGGCGTGCTCGACCATACCGTCACCCCCATGGGCGCCCGCCTGCTCCACCGCTGGCTGCTCTTCCCGCTGCGCGACCCCGCCGCCATCAACGAGCGCCTCGACATCGTGGAGTCATTTTTCCGCGATCCCGACAGCCTCGACACCGTCGACGAGCGCCTGCGCGAGGTGGGCGACCTGGAGCGCCTGCTGGCCAAGCTCGCCGCAGGCCGCATATCGCCCCGCGAGCTGCGCCAGGTGAGCGCGGCCCTCACGGCCGCCGAGCCGCTGCGCGCGCTATGCCTCGACTCCGACTGCGCCGGCCTGCGCGCCATCGGCGCGAGCATCGACCCCTGCGCCGGCGCCCGCGACGCCATCGCCCGATGCATCGCCGCCGACGCCCCCGCCTCGCTCAAGGGCGACTACATAGCCCCCGGCGTGAGCGCCGAGCTCGACGAGCTCCGCGCCATCGCATACTCCGGCAAAGACTACCTCCTCAAGCTCCAGGCCCGCGAGAGCGCCGCCACCGGCATCCCCTCGCTCAAAATCGGCTACAACAATGTCTTCGGATACTACATCGAGGTCACCAACACCCACCGCAGCAAGGTGCCCGCCGAGTGGATACGCAAGCAGACTCTGGTCAACGCCGAGCGATACATCACCCAGGAGCTCAAGGAGTACGAAGACAAGATACTCACCGCCCAGGAGCGCATCGAGAGCCTGCAGATGCGCCTCTACACAGAGCTGACAGTCGAGGTGGCCGCCTCGATACCCGCCATGCAACGCGACGCCGCGGCGCTGGCCCGCCTCGACGTGCTCGCATCATTCAGCCGCGCCGCCGCCCTGGGCGGATACGCCCGCCCCGTGGTCGACGACTCCACCGACCTGGAGCTCACCGAGGCCCGCCACCCGGTCATCGAGCGCCGGCTGCCGCCCGGAGAGCCATACGTGGCCAACAGCGTGCGCCTCGACCGCGACTCCCGCCAGATACTCATGATCACCGGCCCCAACATGTCGGGTAAATCAGCCCTGCTGCGCCAGACCGCCCTCAACGTCATCATGGCCCAGGCCGGCAGCTTCGTCGCCGCCGAGAGCGCCCGCATAGGCGTGGTCGACAAGATATTTACCCGCGTCGGCGCCTCAGACAATATCTCCCTGGGCGAGTCGACATTCATGGTGGAGATGAACGAGGCCGCCTCCATCCTCAACAACATGAGCGCCCGCTCGCTCATACTCTTCGACGAGCTGGGCCGCGGCACATCGACATACGACGGCATATCCATCGCCTGGGCCATCGTCGAGTACATCCACGACCACGGCGACCTGCGCCCCAAGACCCTCTTTGCCACCCACTACCACGAGCTCAACGAGATGGCCGCCACACACGACCGCATCGTCAACATGAACGTATCGGTCACCGAGGCCGACGGCCGCATCGTATTCCTGCGCAAGCTCGCCCCGGGCGGCTCCGAGCACAGCTTCGGCATCCACGTGGCGCGCCTGGCCGGAATGCCCCGCGCCATCATCGCCCGCGCCGACCAGGTGCTCGCCCGCCTCGAAGAGGCCGGGCGCCGCGAGGGAGCGACCGACACCCGTGCCGCCGCAGCCTCCATCGAGGCGCCGTCGGGTATGCAACTGTCATTTTTCCAGCTCGACGACCCCGTGCTCGAGCAAGTGCGCGACCAGATACTCAAGACCGACATCGACACCCTCACCCCCCTCCAGGCCCTCACCAAGCTCAACGACATCAAAAGCATCCTCACCGGCCGGTTCTGATGCATGATGCATTATGCATAATTCATGATGCATAATTCATGATGCATGATGGTTAAGGGTTGATACACAATTAAACTCTTAAACAGCACATAGTCCGCGCAGGTTTGTAACCTGCGCGCCACCAAGGTATTACACTTCGTAGTTTTGACTTTGTAAGTCAAAACTACGCCACTGCCACGATGATACTGAGTGTCGGAGACACGCCGTTGTGGTTAACCCCAGGTGAAACCTGGGGTCTGCCACACCCCGAAAATTGCGCCTCGGAGAGGTGCATATGTATGCTGAGCGACAAAGCTTGAAGCATCTCTCCGAGACGCCACAAATATGCATCATGCATCGTTGCATCATTTCCGGGCGCGGATGCGGGAGAGGGTCTCGGGGGCGATGCTCAGATACTGGGCGATGTACTTGATGGGGATGCGGCCAACGATGCCGCGGCGTATCTGCATGAACGTATGGTAGCGCTCGGCAGCGCTGCTCGTCGACAGCCATACATAGCGGCGCTCCAGCGCATATACCTGCTCCAGCAGTATGGCCGACCACCAGCGCTCCAAGTCGGGACAGGCATCAAGCAGCCGGCGGAAGTCGGCTATCTCCACCGCCAGCACCTCGGAGTCTTCAAGCGCCTGGAGCGAGATGACTGCCGGCTCGTCGTGGGCCAGCGTGTGGACCGACACAAAGGGGTCGCCCGGCACGGCAAAAAACAGCGTATCCTCGCGGCCGCCCTGCTCCGACACACCGCGCAGCAGCCCGCCCGTGATGAAGTAGATATGGCGCGAGAGATGACCCTGACGCACCACATACTCCCGCTTGCGCACCACGTGCCGCTCGGCCGCGGCCTCCATGGCGGCCACGGTAGCGTCGGTGATGCCGGGATAGTCGGCTTGTAACAACTGATGCAGGTCCATACTGCAAATTTAACGTTTTTACGGCATTTATGCCCGCTCCGTTGAGCTTTTTTGACTTATATCATTTTTTGAATAATGTGACCTGCCATAACTTTGCAAATAATATTCCATGCTATGAAGATTTACACAATGCTTGCAATGGCGGCCCTGCTGTCGCCGACTCTTGCCGCCGAGGAGTGGACCCACCTCGGCACCGGCACCCTCCTCGACGGATGGGTCACGCCCGGCATTCACTACCCCACAGGCGAGGTAAACCCCGCCAACTATGTATTTGAGGTCGAGATATACGAGAGCGCCGACCGCGCCGGCGTGTACAAGCTGGCTTCGCCCTGGACCTCGGAGAAATACCCCTTCCTGGAGTACAACTCCAATACCACACCCCACGACATCATCATCGACGCCACCGACCCCACTTTTGTGCGCATCGAGCCGCAGGAGTCGGGGTTTGTCCACAAGTCGCCGCAGAGCACCAACTGGTCTGACCCCTTCTACTTAGGCTGCATGGGGTCGTACTACGAGTCTGAAGGCAACTCGGTCGAAGACATCAAGTCGTATGGCTTCGCATCGACACTGGAAGACGGCAAAATCAACATCAAAGCCTGCTTTGGCAGATACTCCAGCTTCCTGCAGACAGTCGACCTCGGCTATCAGTGGAGTACCTATCCCTCCGGCGAGACCGTCGTCACCCTGCCCTCGGAAAATCCCGCCGTGTGGATTGAGAAAGGCGAGGTGACATTTGTCGACGGCTGGATTACCCCGGGCTATTTGGGCAATCCCGAGCAGCACTCGTGGAAGGTTAAATACGAGGAGATGGAAGGCACTCCCGGCCTCTACCGTCTCACCGACCCCTGGCACGCCGCGGGATGCCCCCTGCGAGGCTCCAACGACTGCACCACCGCAGCATACCTCGTGGTCGACGCCACCGACCCCGCCGTCGTAATCATCGAGCCTCAGCAGGCCGGATTTACCGACGAAATCGCCTCGGAGACATACAATTTCTTTATTGGCAACGACGCCGGCATACTCTATCAGCAGCAGCTCATGTCGCCCGACGACATCAAGCAGTACTTCCCCAAGCGCTGCGACGCCCTGCGCGACGGTATCATCACCATCGCCAAGCCCCTCTTCGGGCCCAACTCGCAGAACGTCGGCGTACAGTGGGTCGACCAGCTCACCGGCCAGCCCCTGCCCTACGGCGCCCGCATCATATTCCCCGGCGCCGACGACACCCCCATCGAGCCGGAGCCGGGCGAGGAGCGCGACCGCACATTCTACGAGGGATTCGAGGCCGGCTCGGGCATTATCGCCGACGACTGGATTCCCGCCGGATGGGAGGAGCGCAATACCCCCGACAGCAAGCCCACCCCGCTTCAGCTCAGCCACAACATCAACAACTCATGGTGGTGTGCCGAGTCGAGCGACTTCTATCAGGACATGACCCTCGACGGCACCAAGGAGATGTATATCCACTTCAGCTACGACAGCGACCAGGGCTGGTGCCGCGACGCCGCCCAGGACGAGTGGCTCATCACTCCCGAGATGCAGCTCACCGACGACGAGCAGCTCCACTTCCTGCTCCAGGCCGACATATTCAAGGCATTTGACTATGCACTCTTCGACCTGAATACCATGAAATTCAGCGAGCGCCGCAAGGTACACACCCTCAAGGTGATGGTAAGCACCGACGGCGGCGACACATGGCAGGAAGCCTGGGACTGGGCCGACGCTGTCGCCCCCGACCTCACCGACCGTGAGCTCTGGGACGAGGGCTACCTCCACCTCACCTCCCACACCGTCGACCTGGCCGACTACGCCGGCAAGCGAGTGCGCCTCGCATTCCGCTACATGCGCGACGCCGGCTCGAATACGGGCAACTCCATGATACTCGACCGCGTGGTGGTCGACCACCCGCGCAGCGCATCCGTCGCCCTGCCCGCAGTCGACGCCGACCCCGACGCACCCGCCGTATACTACGACCTGCGCGGCATGCGCGTGGCCGACATACGCACCGCCGCTCCCGGCATCTACATCGAGCGCCGCGGCACCGCCACACGTAAGATAGTAAAGTGACTCTACTCTATAGATTATTAAGAGAAATCGCGTAAAGAAGCAATAGACAACTACCGATGGGCGCCCGTCACCGTGAGGTGGCGGGCGCTCTGTTTCCGCGGCGCTTGGGCAGCCCGCGGCCGCGATGATACTTTTGCGGCAAAAAAGCCATGACCGACTCCGAAATCAAGGCGATGCTGGCCGAGGATGCCCGACGCCGGCGCTCGCGCCGCGACCGCTACGACCCGCTCCAAGGCGAGCCCGGGCCGGGCCGAGTCGCAGCCACCGACCCCGCCGGCAGCCGCGTATACATACCCGAGGCTATGGCGGCCGACGCCGGTTACCCCGACGCGCTCGCCGACGCCGCGGCTTGGGACACCCTGCGCCTGCGCCACGACTTCCCCTACTGGTGTGCGCGCTGCGTGCGCATCAAGCCCAAAGACGGCTACACCGACGTCCCCTTTGTGCTCAACGCCCCGCAGCGGCGCGTGCTCGCCGAGCTGGAGCGCCTGCGGCTCGCCGGCCGGCCCATACGCATCATCCTGCTCAAATCGCGCCAGTGGGGTGGCACCACCCTCATACAGCACTATATGGCATGGATACAGCTCGTGCACCGCACCAGCTGGCACTCCGTCATCGTGTCGCACCTCAAAGACGCCTCGGCCGGCGTGCGCGGAATGTTTGACAAGATCGTGCGCGACTATCCCGAGGAGCACTGGCCCGGCGGTGTGCAACCCCTGCTCAAGCCATACCAGCGCGCCTCATCGACATGGGAGATAGCCGGCCGCGGCTGCCGCATCACCGTCGGGTCGATATACAATCACGACTTTGCCCGCGGCTCCGACATCGCCATGGCCCACCTCACCGAGGTGGCATTCTGGCGCGACACCGCCTGCTACTCGCCCGACGACCTCATCCGCGCCGTCAGCGGCACCGTCGCCATGCTGCCATACACCCTGGTGGCCATCGAATCGACGGCCAACGGCGTGGGCAACTACTTCCACCGCGAGTGGCTCCGCTGCAAGGAAGGCCGCGGCGACAAGACCGCCATCTTCGTGCCCTGGTACCAGAGCGTGCAGTGCCGGCTCGAGCCACCCCTGCCGGCCGAGTTTGCCGCATCCCTCACCGCCTACGAGCGCGAGCTATGGGACGAGCGCGGCCTGGCCCTCGACCAGATATACTGGTACCGCCGCAAGCTCGCCGAGTACCAGACCCACCGCTCCATGATGGCCGAGTATCCCACCACCGACATCGAGGCATTCACCGCCACCGCCTCCAACGTATTTCCCACCGCCTGGGTCGAGCGCCTGCGCGCCGGCTGCCGCGAGCCCGGGCGCGGCACCATCTGCCCCGACGGGCGCTGGGAGCCCGACCCCGCCGGCGACATCGACCGCTGGGCCGCGCCCGAGACGGGAGCCGACTACATCGTCGCCGTCGACATAGGCGGACGCACCGACTCGGCCGACTGGTCGGTCGCGGCAGTCATGCGCACCGACACCGCCCTCCCCGAGGTCGTCGCCCAGTGGCGCGGCCACGTCGACCACGACATCCTGGCCGACATCGCCGCCCGCCTCGCCACCTACTACGGCGAGGCGCTGCTCGCCGTCGAGTCAAACACCCTCGAGAGCAGCGGCGACGGCTACGGCGCCTACATCCTGGAGCGGCTCGCCGCCACATACCCCCGCCTGTACATGCGCGGAGGCGGCGCCGACGGTCCCCTGCGCCCCGGCTTCCACACCAACCGTCGCACCAAAGAGCAAGTCGTGAGCGGCCTGATACGCGCCGTGCGCCTCGGCGAGTACATCGAGCGCGACCACCGCGCCTGCGACGAGCTCCTCACCTACCGCACCACCCCCGAAGGCCGATACCAAGCCATGGCCGGCTGCCACGACGACATCCTGATGACCCGCGCCATCGCCCTCCATCTTCTCCCCGCCGCCGCGCCTACCGCCCCCCTGCGGCCCTACCTCGACTCCCGCCGCTGGTAGCGTCGACCCGAAAAAGCGCGGAGCGCTGACCATTATGAGTAACACGGGGTGAAGCGCAGCGCAACCCC
>CAJUOC010000023.1 GCA_910587925.1 uncultured Muribaculaceae bacterium | reverse complement strand
GTCTCGGCAATGCTCAAATAAATTTGGCATTGCTCTCGACTTATTTGTATCTTTGTGCCAAAATACTTTGATATGGCTTCTACTCAAAAGGAAATAGTGCTCAGCGGCATCCGCTCGACCGGCAATCTGCACCTGGGCAATTACTATGGCGCGCTGCGCAAGTTTGCCGCCCTGCAGGATGACTATGACTGCAATTTCTTTATCGCTGACCTCCACGCCCTGACTACGGCGCCCGACCCGGCCGCGCTCCACGCCAATGTGAAGAATGTGCTGGCTGAGTATCTCGCCGCCGGTATCGACCCCGAGAAGGCCACTATATTCATACAGAGCGATATCCCGGAGATTTCGGAGATGTATCTGCTGCTCAACATGCATGTGGGCATCGGCGAGCTGATGCGCACGGCCTCGTTTAAGGACAAGGCCCGCAAGGCGCTGGGCCTCACCGCACCCGACGATGACGATGACGGCGACTTTGCCCGCGAGGTATGCGGCAATGAGACTAACAAGCGTGTCAACGCGGGCCTGCTCACCTACCCCACTCTGATGGCGGTGGACATCCTGATTCAGAAGGCCACGAAGGTGCCTGTGGGCAAGGATCAGCTGCAGCATCTGGAGCTGACGCGACGCTTCGCACGGCGGTTCAACTCGTTTTACGGCGTGGACTTTTTCCCGGAGCCAACCGACTTTGATTTCGGCGGCGCTCCCGTAAAGGTGCCGGGCCTCGACGGCTCGGGCAAGATGGGCAAGAGCGAGGGCAATTGCCTCTATCTGACCGACGACCCCAAGGTACTGCGCAAGAAGGTGATGCGCGCCACCACCGACGAGGGCCCCAAGGCGCCCGACTCGCCGATGAGCGAGCCTGTGGCCAATCTCTTCACTCTGCTGGAGCTGACATCGACGCCCGAGGTGGTAAAGCATTTCCGCGACGCATATGCCGACTGCTCGATACGCTACGGCGACCTCAAGAAGCAGCTGGCAGAGGATATCCTCAAGGTGACCACTCCGATACGCGAGCGCGCGCTCGACATCATGGCCGACGACGCATATCTGCGCCGCGTGGTGGCCCAGGGCGCCGAGAAGGCCCGTGCACGCGCGGCCGACACGCTGCGCGAGGTGCGCCACATCATGGGCATACGCGGCATCTGAGCCGACGCGCTACTACCGGCGCATGACACACCCGCGGCAAAAAAATGCCGCGGGTGTGTCATATCGGGGCGCCGGCTGCGTATATAGATAAAAACCTCACTGCCCGCGATGCCTGCCGAGATACTCACCGCCACATTTATGAGCCTGCGCTCCCGTCTGCACGGGCTTGCGGCCTCGATGCTGCACAGCCCCGACGAGGCCGACGATGTGCTCCACGACGCCTTCCTGAGGCTGTGGGACCGCGGCGAGCGCGACGAGCGGCAGACGGCGGGCAGCCTGGTGCTGGCCGTGCGCAATGCCTGCATCGACCGTCTGCGCCGCCGCGCCCGCGCCACCGACATGCCTGCGGCCGACACCGCGGCCGACGATGCCGGCGCCCGCGCCGATGCCCGCGAGGAAGTGGAGCGCATATTGCGCTTTGTGCGCTCCGAGGTATCGGCGCCTGCCGCAGAGGCTTTTGAAATGTATGTGGTCGACGACCTCGACTACGATGAAATCGCCCGACGGATGGGCATCACGGTCGGGCTGGCGCGCACCTACATCTCGCGCACCCGCCGACGTATCCGCAACCAATTCAGCAATCAGTCATGACACATCCCTCCACCCCACTGTCGCAACATGAGATTGAGCAGCTCGTCGAGGCATACTTCGACTGCCTGCTCACCCGCGCCGAGGAATCAGACCTGCGGCGCCTGCTGTCCTCCACACCGCATGACTCGCCGGCCATACGCTCGGCCCGCGCCGCCATGGGCGCCGAGGTGGCTCTGCGCCGCGGCGCTCGGCGCCCCGATGCCGCGCACGCCCGGAAGCACCGCCCGTGGCTGAGCGTGGCGGCGGCCGCGACCGTGCTGATGGCGCTTGGCACTGTCGCCACGCTGCACCACCGCGGCGAGACATCGCCGTCTGTGACTGTCTACTGCCACGGCCGCGCGGTGACCGACCCCGACGAGGCCCTGCGCCTGGCCCGCGCCGAGGTAGCCGACAGCGAGCGGCTCATGCAGGAAATCATCGCCGCCGAGCAGACCCGTCTGCAGGCCGCCGGCCAGATGGCCGAGGCTGCATTTTACTCCGACCCCCGTAATCTCCGTAATCTATTGTAATCTCTTCCGCTATGAAAAAAATCATCCTTACACTGATGCTGGCCCTGCTGCCGGCACTGGCCGCCCTGGCCGCATCGCCCCGCTACGAGAGTGAGCGCTACTTCGGCGAGAAATACCGCAGCGACCCCACCACCAAGGTGACCGTCATCACCAACACGGGCAATTACTTCCGCTCCATCAAGGTAGAGGGCAATCCCGCCCTGGTGGCCGAAATCAAGAAAGCTGTTGAAAACGACCGCCGCCACGCCGACAATGTCACCGAGTCTTACTCGCAGGAGAAGACGTCTATAATCCTCAATCTGCCGGGCGGTGTTAACATGGGCTTTACCCAGCGCAAGCCTGGCGACTGCTCGCTGTTTCTGCAAGGCACTCCCGACGCCTTCAAATAAGCGGCGGCATCAGATGCGCTTCATGGTGGCCCGGGCGAGCTCGCGGCGGTCGTCGCGCTCGCGTATGCTCTGACGCTTGTCATACTCCTTTTTGCCGCGGGCTACGCCGACTACCAGTTTGGCGTAGCCCCGCTGGCTTACAAAGAGCCGCAGGGGCACGATGGTATATCCGGCGGCCTCCGACGCCTTGGTGATGGCGGCGATCTCCTTGCGGTTGAGCAGGAGCTTGCGGTCGCGGCGCTCGGCGTGATTGTTGTAGGTGCCGTAGAAGTACTCGGCGATGTACATGTTTTTGACCCACACCTCGCCGCGGTGCACGTAGCAGAAGGTATCGACCAGCGACGCCTTGCCCAGGCGTATCGACTTGATTTCGGTGCCGGTGAGCACGATACCGGCGGTGTATGTGTCGGTAATCTCGTAGTCGAATGTGGCGCGGCGGTTTTTTATGTTGACTTCCTTAAACTTGGTTTTCATACGGGAGGGGGCTTTGTCAGTGAGTGATGAGCAGAAGCAGGCCGGCCATGCACATGGGCAGCACTATGACGGCCACGGCGGCCAGACCGGTGAATGCCATCACCGAGTCGGTCTTGACGCCGACGTATCTTGCGGCCTTGAAAATCACGGGCACGCTGAGCAGGGGCAGGAAGTGTACCAGCGTGAGGGCGGCCGGCAGCAGATTGGCCACCACGCGGTACAGGCACACCAGCCCTACGGTATAGAGCACAAACACGCCTGTGCGCACGGGATTTACCTCGCCGCCGTCGACATGCTCGCGCAGGGTCATGTCGAGAAAGATGCGGGCCAGGTATACCGATACAAACATGGCGCCGGCCACGGCTATGGCCGACTCTATGGCGGCCCACACCGTGAGGCCCGGGCTATACCACAGCGGCACCAGCTCGCTGGCGGCCGTCACGGCCAGCCAGGGCACATAGCCCGAGCGCTGCACCTCGGCGGGAGTCTGCGCGGCGGCAGAGATGTCTTCCCACCCGCGGGAGGGCGAGAGCACCAGCTGTATGAGTTGTCGTATGTAGAGCCACATGATTATTGGGGATTCGGAGCGACAAAGTTACCACTTTTTTTTATTTAAGGTGCGAAATTGCTAAATTTGCACCCGAAATTACAATGATATCCATCACGCTATGATCAACAATATCCTGTCTATCGCCGGCAAGCCCGGCCTGTACAAGCTCGTGAGCCGCGGCCGCAACATGCTCATCGTGGAGGCTCTCGCCACCGGCAAGCGCACTCCCACCTTTCCCCACGACAAGGTAATGTCGCTGGCCGACATCGCCATCTACACCACCGGCGACGACAAGCCTCTGGGCGAGGTGCTCGAGCAGGTCAAGGCATATGCCGGCGGCGAGACTGTCGACATCAAGGCCATCGGCGACGACGCCGCGCTGCGCGAGTACTTCGGCAAGGTGCTGCCCGAGTACGACCGCGACCGCGTGTACACCACCGACATCCGCAAGCTCCTCACCTGGTACAACGCCCTGCTCGCGGCCGGCATCACCGAGTTTGTGGCCCCCGAGGCCGAGACCGCCGCAAACGAATAATCCCCCCGAGCCGGTGGATACAGCCTGGATGGCAAGCCGCCTGCGCGCCATGAGCGCGGGCGAGGCAGCGCGCCGCATGGCAGAGCGAGGCATACGCCTGGCCGAGGCCGCGCGGTGGCGTCTGCGGCCGCGTCCTGTCGACGTGCCGCTGTACCGCGCGGCCCGACGCATCACCTTCGACCCCGCGCCGCTGGGGCTGGTGACCGACGGGCGCCATGCCATCGACACCGGCCACTCCATCCGTATCCCCGGCGGATACGACTACCGGGAGTACTCCACCGACTGGCACGCCGGATTTCAGACCCCGGCACAGTGGCCGCGCACGTGGGCCTACTCGCTGGCCATACGCGGCCGCGACGACATCGGCGACGCCCGCACCAACTGGGAGCTCAACCGCCTGGGCCAATTCACCCTGATGGCCAAAGCATTCTATCTCACCGGCGACGTCGCCCACCTGGAGCGGCTGCGGGTCGAGATGGACAGCTGGACGGCGCGCAACCCCTTTCTGCACGGCATCGCCTGGGTATCGCCCATGGAGACAGCGCTGCGCTGCATCAACTGGCTTTACGCCGCCGCATTTCTGCACGAGTCTGACCCGGCCGGCCACGGCGATGTGGCCGACGCGCTGGTACACCGCCTCGTCACCGGCGCCGCCAATATGGCGGCATATCTGCGCCGCCACTCCGCCCGCGGCTCATCGGCCGGCTGCGCGCTGCTCGTGGAGCAGGCCGCGCTCGTGCTGGCAGGCTCATGCCTGGGACGGCGACGGTGGGTCGGTAAGGCCTGCCGCATACTGTCGCGCGAGCTGCCGCGGCAGTTTACGCCAGACGGCGTACACCGCGAGTCGGGCCTGCGCTATCATGCCTTTGCCGCCGAGGCATATCTCGTGGCGGCACATTGCCTCACGGCCTCCGGCGCGGGCCTGCCGCCGGGGTGGAAAGTGGCGCTGGAGCGCATGGCCGGGTTTGTGACCCGCAGCCGCGTGGCACCCGGCGTATATGTGGCCTGGGGCGACGACGATGAGGGGCATATCCTGCGCCTCACCGGCCGCGACGACGATTACTACGCCTACATCTGCCAGTTTGCCTCGCTCGTAACCGGCCACCGCATCGGCCCGATGGAGCCGCTGTCGCCCACGCTGGAGTGGCTGTTCACCCCCGGGCGCATCGATGCCGTGAGCGCGTCGGCCGAGGGTGCGGTGGCCGCCGAGGGCTCGCACACCTATGCCGACGGCGGATACAGCCTGCTGCGCCGCGGAGGCATTACCGCGGGAGTCGACCATGCCCCGGCGGGCATCGGCGCCACCGCCGCACACGCCCACGCCGATGCGTTGAGCGTCCAGCTCTACGCCGGCGACAGGCCGCTGCTCATCGACCCCGGCACATATCTATACGATGTGGCGCGACCCGGGCGCGACCGCCTGTGCTCAGCCGCCATGCACAATACCGTGGTGACCGGCGGCGCCGGCAAAGACGAGATTCCCGGCCCGGGCATGTGGGGACGCCACTCCGACACCCGCCTCATCGACCACGGCGAGCATCATGTCGAGGCCACCGCGAAGGGGCTGAGCGGAGTGGAGCACCGCCGCCGCGTATATCTCGCCGACGACCATACGGTCGAGATCACCGACAGTTTCAGCCGCGAGTGCGACTGGACAGCCACATTTGTCACCGCTCCCGGTATGCGGCCGTCGGCGGCATCGCGCGGCACAGTCAAGCTCGGCGCAGGCGCGACACTGACATACACCGACAGCAAGGCGCGCGTCGAGCCGGTCGAGGTATCGCCGGCCTACGGAGTCAAAACCGCGGCCTCAGCCGTGCGCATCAGCGGCCACGGCACCCGGGTACAGTTTACAATAAATATCAACCCTACAATAATCACCTCCAAACTATGAATATAGCAATCGTCGGAACCGGCTACGTGGGCCTCGTATCGGGCACATGCTTTGCCGAGATGGGCAGCAATGTCACCTGTATAGACGTCAACGAAGCCAAAATCAACAAACTGCGCCGTGGCGAGATGCCCATCTACGAGCCCGGACTCGAGGAGCTGGTACACCGCAATGTATCTTACGGCCGCCTGCACTTCTCGACCGACCTGGCATCGGTAATCGACGACGTGGAGGTGGTATTCTCGGCCGTAGGCACCCCGCCCGACGAGGACGGCTCGGCCGACCTCCAGTATGTGCTGGAGGTGGCGCGCGAGTTTGGCCGCAACATCAAGAAATACACCATACTGGTCACCAAGTCGACCGTGCCTGTCGGCACAGCCCTCAAGGTCAAGGCAGCCATCCTCGAGGAGCTTGGCCGCCGCGGAGTCGACATCCCCTTCGACGTGGCCTCCAACCCTGAATTTCTCAAGGAAGGCGCCGCCATCAAAGACTTCATGTCGCCCGACCGTGTGGTGGTGGGCATCGAGAGCGAGCGCGCCCGCGACGTGATGACACGCCTGTACAAGCCGTTCATGATGAAGGATTTCCGCGTGATATTCATGGACATCCCCTCAGCCGAGATGACCAAGTATGCCGCCAACGCCATGCTGGCCACACGCATATCCTTCATGAACGACATCGCCAACCTCTGCGAGCTCGTCGGCGCCGACGTCGACTCCGTACGCCAGGGCATCGGCACCGACCCCCGCATCGGCCGCAAATTTCTCTATGCCGGCTGCGGCTACGGCGGCTCCTGCTTTCCCAAAGACGTCAAGGCCCTGGCCCACACCGCCCGCGAGCACGGCTACACAATGGGCGTCATCGAGGCCGTGGAGGAGGTCAACGAGCGCCAGAAGACCATCGTGTACGACAAGCTGGCCGCCCGCCTGGGCAGCGACATGCACGGACTCACCGTCGCCGTGCTCGGCCTGGCATTCAAGCCCGAGACCGACGACATGCGTCAGGCGCCGTCGCTCGAGGTCATCGGCCGACTGCTGGATGCGGGTGCCGTGGTGAGGGTGTTCGACCCCATCGCCATGGACGAGTGCCGCCGCATCATGGGCGACAAAGTGACATACTGCGCCAACCTCTACGACGCTGTGACCGGCGCCGACGCCATGGCCCTGCTCACCGAGTGGCGCCAGTTCCGTATGCCCTCGTGGCCCCGCGTGAGCGAACTGATGCGCGGCCGCGTCATCGTCGACGGCCGCAATATCTACAATGGCGAGGAGCTTGCCTCGCTCGGCTTCACCTACACCCGCATCGGCCGCAAATAATCACCGCTCCGCATATACCCATCGCGCCCCGGCCGCAGGATGCAGCCGGGGCGCGATGGGTAGCGGCCGTATATCAGAGGCCGCGCGAGCGGAAATAGCGGTCGTATGCCTCGAGGAGCACTTTGGAGGTGTGCTCCCAGCTCAGCTCCGAGGTGATGCGCTCGCGGCCGTAGCGGCCCATGCGCTCGCGGGCGGCGGGGTCGTCGAGCAGCGACACAATCTTCTCGGCCAGGTCTGCCGAGTCGTTGCGGCGGGCATACAGCGATGCCTCGCGGGCCGAATAGCGACCTTCGGTGAGGTCAAACTGTACCAGCGGCTTAGCCAGGGCCATGTACTCGAGTACCTTGTTCATGGTGCTCTTGTCGTTCATGGCATTGTACTCGTCGGGATTGACGCATACGTCGGCCGTATTGAGATATGCCAGCATCACATCGTCGGGCACCCGGCCGGTAAACTCCACGATATCGTCGAGGCCCATCTGCGACGCCTTGCGGCGCAGGGCCTCAAGATGCGGGCCGCCGCCAACTATGCCCCAGAATATGTCGTCGCGCCCCTTGTCGCGCAGATACTTGGCCGCGTCGAGCAGATACTCTATGCCCTCCTGCTGACCTATCACGCCGAGGTAGCCCACCATAAAGCGCTTGCCGCGCTTTATCTGCGGGCTGGGCGGCAAAATCTTCAGGCGCTCCAGCCGCGGACCGCTGCGCAGCACATACACCTTGTCGGGATCCATACCGTCGCGCTCGATGGCGATGCGGCGGTAGCTCTCGTTGGTCACAAAGGCAAAGGTGCAGTGGCGGTAAGTCTGACGCTCGAGCCACAGCTGGCTCTTGTAGAGCAGGCCGTCGGTATGGCCGAATTTAGCCTCAAACAGCTCGGGGCATATATCGTGGTGGTCAAATACATAGTCGACACCCTTGCTCTTGAAGCGCGACGCCACCATATATATGTCGTCGGGCGGATTGCAGCCGTGTATCACATGGAAGCCGCGCTCGCGGTACACCCGCCGGGCCAGCCGGTACTCGCTCCAGAGCGCCGAGAGATACTCGCGGGCATAGCCTACGGCGCCATTGCCCTCGGCGGGGAGATCGTGGCGGTATATATGTACTCCGTCGAGATACTCGTAGTCGGCCACATATCCTTTGCCTTTGGGGCAGATGACAGACACGGTGTAGCCGTTGGCGGCCAGAGTGGTGGCCTCCTGCCACACTCGGGTGTCAAACGGCACGGGGAGATTTTCTACTATTATGAGGATTTTCCTTTCCATAGTCATGTCTTGCTTATTTTACGGATTCCGAACGATGCGGAATCGCCCCGGCCGCTCACCCTCACACATCGCGCGGCGGCCTCGACTCCATAAGCCGGTGAGAGCCGGATATCTTCAATCTCGGCCGTACCCGCCCCGAAGGTAAGGAGTGCCACACCGCCCAGATCGATGCCGTCGCCGACCGGTTTCACTTCCAGCCCGGGAGCTACGATGAAAGAGGCCATCCACCGACAGGGCCGTGAGAAGCTGTCTGCGACGTCGACGCCGCCGGGACAGACGGTGAGCCGGCGTGTATGTGTCACGCCCGACAGCCCCGTAGTCGATGCCTCGACCGACTGCGGTGTATACGAGCGCAATTCCGTGGCGGCACGTCGGCCCCACAGAAAGGCGCCGAGCATCTCCGATTGCTCGCAACCGTCGATTACGACTGTATTGTGCATGGCGGTTGTGCGCAGCAGGTTGCGGGCAGGCAAGTCGATATGATAGATGTACGTGCCGGAGTCGGCCAGCACCTGCCTGCCGTCGATAAAGAGCTGGAAACTCAGCGCATCGGCATGGCCGTGCGCCGCGATTGAGCCGAAGCCCAGCGGGGCGTGGTCAAAGGCGGCAAATATACTGCCGCTGCGCAGAAATGTATAGCCGCCCTGCTCAAATGTACGGGAGGCGTAGGCGCGGTACCCGTCGAGGACGCTGACTCGCTCGATGTCGGCGGCCGGGTAGAGCCACGTGACTGTCGTATCGGGTGAGGCAAAGTCGTCGTAGCGCCGGTCAAGCGCGAGCGAGCAGAATTGCAATATGTATGTATAGTAGTCGGCCCGGCGAGATGACAGATTGAGTATGCGGCCATCGTCGGAGTCGCCAAACTCACACATCAGCCCCTGCGTCACGCGGCTGTGGGCGACAAACTGCGCGGCGCGCTCCATCATCCCTATCCACTCCTGCGGCACGGTGCGGCCCATGGCGCGGGCCGAGTGCATCACCAGCAGATACGCCTCCATGGCAAAGGCATGGTAGTGGAGGCTCATCTCGAGATTGACGCCGTCGGGGGCAAACTGGCGCGGCAGCTCGCGCGACAGCACCTTCCCGGCCAGCCTGCACCAGTCTTCGCGCCCCAGACAGGCGCCGCCGAGCCATATCGCGGCCATTTCGACGAGCAGATGATTGTTGGCCGAGGAGCCGCGGCTGTAGTGGCGGGTGAGATAGTGCACCATATTGGCGGCGCCGCTGGTCAGCCTGGCGGCGAGCGCTTTGGCCTGCGCGGTGTCGGCGTCGGTACGGGCCCCGGTGCCGCTCAGAAATCCGGCGGCGTAGAGCCAGTTGATGGCGCGGATGGCCACTTCCATGGGCGATGTCCAGGATATGCCCCACAGGAAGGGATTGCTCTCAGTCCAACTGTCGAGCCGGCTCTGCAGTTGGTTTAGGAATACACCGGAGGCGGTAAGGCGGTAAGCCTTGGCCATGAGCACAAACTGCGTGTGGCGGTTGAGCTCCCAGTTGGTACGCGCGTCGCCGATATCGTCGCGCTGCTTGTAGTCGAGCGAGTAGCTCCATTGCAGGGGCCACCGGGCCGGGGTCTGAAAGCCGGCGTGCCAGTCGGTGGCGTAGACACTGCAGTCGTAGCCGCCGGGTATGTGTATGTCTGAGGAAGTGTCGGTATCGGCCGGACAGTCGCTGACCAGCCCGAGCGGAGCGGCATCAAACTTCATGTCCCCGACACCGCGGTACAGCGGTGTATCGACCGTGCGGCGCGTGCGACCGTAGCGCAGCCGCTCGGCCTTGGCAAGCGCCGTCTGCGAGATACGCCATAGCACCTCGCCGACCGACATCGCTTTGAGCCGGCGGACGTACCACAGTATTTTGCCGCCTGCCGCCACGTATCAGAATGATGTTTTGGTGAAGTCTGCCTCGCGGGGCGTGTCCTGAGCCTTGTTGGTATTGATACTTGCCCAGGCAAGACCCTCGTAATGGCCGTCGTAGTCGAGCGTGTCCCATGCGCGCACCAGGTCGACGATAATCTTGCCGGGGTATCGGGCGGGGATATCGATAAACTCCGGCTCGCGGTTGGTCACCACCAGCACATCGCTCTCGGCCGCGACCTTGTCGAGGTCGTCGGTCACGAAGTGCTGCAGATGGGGTATCTTGCTCATGATAAAGTCGCGGTTGGTGCCGGTCAGGCGGCTTATCTGCACATTGCGGTCGTATATCGACACTTGAAATCCCTTGCCGAGCAGCGCCTCGACCACCTCGACTATCGGGCTGCACCGCAGGTCGTCGGTGCCGGCCTTGAAGCTGAGCCCCAGCACACCTATCTTGCGGCGGCCCTGCGCCATGATAAGCTCGAGGGCGCGCATGCGATGGGCATTGTTGCTCTGCTCGATGTGGCTTATGACGGGCGTGTCGACATAATTGTCGGCGGCCAGGGCCACCAGCGCGCGCGAGTCCTTGGGCAGACACGAGCCGCCGTAGGCAAATCCCGGCTTGAAATAGTAGGGCGATATATTGAGCTGACGGTCGCGGCAGAATATATCCATGACCTTGTGGGAGTCGATGCCGAGTGTGCGGCATATTGAGCCGACCTCGTTGCCAAATACTATCTTGAGCGCATGGAAGCTGTTGTTGACATACTTCATGATCTCGGCCACCTCGATATCGGTGGTGATAATCTCGGCGGGCAGCGGGGCATAGAGGTCGCGCATGATGGCGGCGGCACGCTCGCTGTCGGTGCCGATGAGGGTCAGCGGGGGATTCATGAAATCGTGGACCGATGTACCCTCTCGCAGAAACTCCGGATTTGACACCACGGCGAAATCCTCGCCGCTGCGCTTGCCCGAGGCCTGCTCGATGATCTCGGCTACCTTGCGGTTGGTGCCTGGCATCACAGTGCTTCGTATGGCCACCACATGAAATGTATCCTTGAGCGCCAGCGCGCGACCTATCTCCCCGGCCACGGCATATATGTACGAGAGGTCGAGATGGCCGTGGCCCGAGCTGGGCGTACCGACGGCTATGAACGATATATCAGACGAGCACACGGCCTCGGCGGCATCTGAGGTGGCGCTGAGCCGACCGGCATCGTGCACGCGCCGGCAGAGGTCTTCGATGTCTTTTTCTATGATGGTGGGGCGCCCGTTGTTGATGAGGTCGACTTTTACCGCCGACACGTCCACCCCGAGCACATTATGCCCCATATCTGCGAAACATGCCGAGCCGACGCAGCCCACATAACCGAGGCCGAATATGCTTATGTTCATACCGTATCAGTTTTATACGCCTGTTTAACGTGTATTACACGCATTTATTGCGCTATCACGACATCAACACTGAAGTCTTTCAGGCGCCAAAGTCGCATTAAGAATCTCATTTTTTCTATACCGGGCACAAATGTAAGCATTTTTTTACGGTTTGCCAACTTTTGCCTACCTTTGTCGTCACACAGAATACCCGCCATGGTCTTTACTTATACTGACGACGAACGCTCCCGCCTCCGCGCCCGCTACGCTGAGTGCCTGCGCCTGCTGCGCGGCCAGCTCGCCGACGGCGACGCCGCCCTGATGCGCGCCGACATGGAGGCCGCCGCCGAGGCCGGATGCCTCCACCGCGACCGCTTCGGTTTCAATCCCGTCAACCGCAGCCTCGCCACGGTGATTGCCCTGTGCCGCGAAATAAGCCCCGACCGCAACATGGCCGCCGCCATCATGCTTTTCAACGCCTGCCGCCACGGATACCGCACCGTAGGCCAGGTGGCCGAGCGCTGGGGCGACGATGTGGCCCGCATGGTCGAGGGGCTTATGAAGGTGAGCGACCTATATGCAAAGTCGCCGTCTATCGAGAGCGAGAATTTCCGCAACCTGCTGCTGACGTTTGCCCAGGACATACGCGTCATCATCATCATGACCGTAGACCGCCTCACCCTGATGCACGCCATCAACCACCACCCCGACCATACGGGCGTGGCCCGCGTGGCCCACGAGGCCGGATACCTCTACGCACCGCTGGCACACCGCCTGGGGCTGTATGCCATCAAGTCGCAGCTCGAGGACATGAGTCTCAAGTACACCCGCCGCGACATATACTCCCGCATCGCCCACAAGCTCAACGAGACCAAGGCCCACCGCGACGCATACATCGCCAACTTCATCGCCCCGGTGAAGCAGCGCCTCACCGAGGCAGGCCTCCACTTCGACATCAAGGGACGCACCAAGTCGATATACTCCATCTGGAACAAGATGGTCAAGCAGAAAAACGACCTCGACGGCATCTACGATCTCTTTGCGATACGCATAGTGCTCGACTCGGAACCCGAGGCCGAGAAGCGCGACTGCTGGCTGGCATACTCCATCATCACGGACATGTTCAGGCCCAATCCGTCGCGCATGAAAGACTGGATAAGCATCCCCAAGAGCAACGGCTACGAGTCGCTCCACATCACCGTATACGGCCCCGACGACCGCTGGGTCGAGGTGCAGATACGCACCCGGCGCATGGATCTGGTGGCCGAGAAGGGCCTCGCCGCCCACTGGCGATACAAGGGTCAGAAGGCTGAAAACAACCTCGATACCTGGATGAACAATGTGCGCGACATCCTCGAGACGGCCGACTCGGGCCCGCTGGAGCTGATGCGCAACATGCGCATGGACATCTACGACAAGGAAGTCTTTGTATTCACCCCGCGCGGCGACCTGCACCGCCTGCCCCTGGGAGCCACCATACTCGACTTTGCCTTCGGCATCCACACCAACCTTGGCTCGCAGTGCACCGGCGGCAAGGTCAACGGCAAGAATCAGAAAATCAACTACCGCCTGCGCAGCGGCGACACCGTCGAGATACTGTCTTCGCCCACACAGCGCCCCAAGCCCGACTGGCTCAACTTTGTAGTCACCTCCAAGGCCCGCAACAAGATACGCGTAAGCCTCAAGGAACACGAGAGCCGCGTGGCCGAGCTGGGCAAGGAGATGATGCAGCGACGGTGCAAAAACCGCAAGATCACCATCGAGGAGGGCGACGTATCAAAGCTGGTCAAGAAACTGGGATACAAGACTCTGACCGACTTCTACGCCGCCATAGGCGACGAGCGCCTCGGCCTCGACCGCGTCATCGAGGCATACGAGGAGATGGAGCGCAAGGCCGCCGAGACCACACGCGTGTCGGCCGACACGTATGTGATGCAGCCCATCGCCGCCGAGAGCGAGTCGACTCGCGACGACGCCGACGTGGTGGTCATCGGCGAGGGCATCAAGGGCATCAGCTACCGCCTGGCCCGCTGCTGCAACCCCATCTACGGCGACGACGTATTCGGCTTCATATCGGCCGAGGGCGTCATCAAGATACACCGCGCCGACTGCCCCAATGCAGCCAACATCCGCCGCCGCTATCCATACCGCGTGATCAACACCCGCTGGAGCGGCAAGATCGGCTCGCAGCTCGGAGCCACACTGCGCATCGTCGGGCGCGACGACATAGGTATCGTCACCAATATCACCTCTATCATCAACAAAGAAAAAAACTGCTCGCTGCGCAATATCTCCATCGAGTCGCACGACGGGCTGTTCCACGGCTTCGTGGTGGTCGGCGTGGGCGACCAATCGTCGCTCAACCAGCTCATCCGCAAGCTCAAAACCGTAAAAGGCGTAAAAGATGTACAACGCGATTAAGACCCTCACCCTCGCCGCCCTGGTGGCTCTCACCGCAGCCTGCGGCGACTCGGCTCGCACCACCGCGGCCACCGACCTGCTCGACCGCGCCGCGGCTGCCGCATCGGCCCGTCAGTATCCGCTCACACTGCAGCTGCTCGACAGCCTCGACCACTCATACCGCGACTGCCTCGACATACGCCGCCGCGGCACCCGCCTGCGCGTCGAAGCCCTGCGCGACCTCACCATGGACTCCATCGCCGCCAACGACGCACGCCTGGGCGCCCTCCAGACCGAAGTCGACGCCGCCCGAGCCGACTTTGCCCGCGTCGACATCCCGGGTACCGACGGCTACGAGGTATACTCCCCCGCCGCAAAGAGCTGGGACATCAACCGCACCGGCGTGCAACCGCGCGTCGATGCCGACGGATACTTCTTCATCGCCGTAAACCTCGCAGGACGCACCATCGGCCTCGACCGCATCTGCGCCGGCGACTCCTGCACCCTGCCGTCGCAATCGCTGGCCGTCGAGGGCAGCGAGATTATGAACGTGGGCCAGGAAGCAGCCGCTCCCCTGGTCGCCGCCCTTCTCAGCTCGCAGGCACCCGTCAAGCTCACCCTTCGCGGCACGCGCGGCTCAGCCGCCGTGACCCTCGACGCTACCTCGCTCGGCGCCTTCGCCGCCACCTGGCGCTACGCCATCGCCCGCCAGCAGCTGCGACTCAACCTCATCGGCCGCGAGCGCCTCGAGCGCCAGCTCGCACGCCTGCGCGAGCAGCTCGTCAATCTGCCCGACCCTGCCGAGTCAGAGCAGTAAGCAGGTCGGCGCCAAGCGAAGCCACAGCCTCGTCGGGACCATCAAAGCCCAGCGCCGCCACCAGCGTGAGCGCGCGGCCACCCCACTCCATCGGGTACCCCAGCGAGGCCGACAACGCGCATACATCCACACCCATCGCCTCAAGCGACGGACGCACCGACTCCTCATGGCGACACCGCCGCCCGGCCACCCTCGCGCACTCCTCGCCGCCGCAGTACGGGCAATCCCCGGGCAGCGCAGCGGCGCGTCCACCCGTGGCCCGCTCATAACGCAGCATCACCGCCTCGCCGGCCGCCCTGAGCGCCCGCAAGTCAGCATCGGCATCCACTCCGCTCACCACCGCGACAGCTACCCGCGGCATCGACAGCAGCCCGCAATCGGCATCGTCGAGCGGCGGACAGCCCCACCGCGCCCCGTAGCGCGGACACAAGCGGCAAAGCTCCTCGCATCGCCCGCGGTCGACAAAACGGCCGAGCACCTCCCCGGCCATCACCTTACAATCCGTTTCCATCCCGCAAAAATACCAATTTGACTGGGATTGATGGGTGGATTTGCTCATATTATGATAATAAATAATCACGCGCACTCACTTATCGGGGAAAATTTGTAACTTTGCGGGGTTAAAACATTACTTGCATGGGATTTTTCAGTCTTTTCTCCAAGGAGAAAAAACAGACACTCGACAAGGGTCTTGAAAAGACCAAGGAGGGGGTATGGGGACGGCTCAAAAGAGCTGTCGCCGGCCGCCGTACCATTGATGATGATTTCCTGGATCAACTTGAGGAGATTTTCATCACGTCTGACGTGGGCGCCGAGACCACGCTGCGCATCATCGAGCGCATCCAGGCCCGCGCCGCCCGCGACAAGTACATGGGCGAGCGTGAGCTCAACGAGATGCTTGTCGAGGAGATAAGCGACCTGCTGGCCGAGAATGGCGGCGAGGGCGGTTCGGGCGACTTCTGTCTGCCCGCCGGCTCGTCGAAGCCTTACGTGATAATGGTGGTGGGTGTCAACGGTGTGGGCAAGACCACCACCATCGGCAAGCTGGCATACGGCTACAAGCAGGCCGGATACAAGGTGATGCTGGGCGCGGCCGATACGTTCCGCGCCGCAGCCGTCGAGCAGCTCGACGAGTGGGGCCGCCGCGCAGATGTGCCCGTGGTGAAGCAGCAGCTCGGCTCCGACGCCGCCGCCGTGGCGTTTGACACCTTGCAGTCGGCCGTGGCCAACGGCATGGATGTGGTGATAATCGACACCGCCGGCCGCCTGCACAACAAGAAGGGTCTCATGGACGAGCTCACCAAAATCAAGCGTGTGATGGAGAGGGTCGTGCCCGGCGCGCCGCAGGAGGTGCTGCTGGTGCTCGACGGCTCGACGGGACAGAATGCGTTTGAGCAGGCACGCCAATTCTCTGCGGCTACCCAGGTGACCGACCTGGCCGTGACAAAGCTCGACGGCACAGCCCGCGGCGGTGTGGTGATAGGTATCAGCGACCAGTTCAAGATACCTGTGAAGTACATCGGCCTGGGCGAGGGTATCGGCGACTTGCAGGTATTCAACAAGCGCGAGTTTGTAGAGTCGCTTTTTGCCAACCGCTGAGATGCCCGCACCGAAGATACAGATCATCACCCTGGGCTGCTCCAAAAATCTGGTCGACAGCCAGGCTGTGGAGCGGCAGTTGCGCGCGGCCGGCTACTCGGCCGTGGGCGAGGACTACCGCGGCCGCACTGCCGCCACCGTGATAAATACCTGCGGCTTTATCGGCGACGCCAAGGAAGAGTCGATTGAGGCCGTGCTGGCCGCCTGCAGCCGCCGCGACGCGGGCCATACGGGCCGCGTGTACGTGATGGGCTGCCTGTCGCAGCGCTACCGCGACGATCTGCCGGGCGAGATACCCGAGGTCGACCGCTGGTTTGGCAAGTTTGACTGGTCGGGCATCGCTGAGGCTTTAGCAGCCGACGGCATCGCCGGCGCCTCGCGCCCGCTGCCGCAGCGCCCGAGCGCCCGCTCCCACCATGCATACATCAAAATCGCCGAGGGCTGCAACCGCTTCTGCGCCTTCTGTGCCATACCGCTCATCACCGGGCGCTACCACTCGCGCCCGGTCGACGAGATAGTGGCCGAGGTGGAGGCGCTGGTCCGTCGGGGCACTTGCGAATTCAACATCATCGCGCAAGACCTCTCGGCATACGGCACCGACCTCTACGGCCAAAGCGCCCTGGCTCGGCTGCTGGAGCGCCTCGCTGCCGTCGAGGGCGTGGAGCGCATACGCCTGCACTACGCCTACCCGGCCGACTTCCCCTACGACATACTCCCCGTGATGGCCGCCCACCCCAATATATGCCGCTACCTCGACATAGCATTGCAGCATATCGACGACGGCGTGCTCGAGGGTATGCGCCGCCACATCACCGCCGCCGAGACCCGCGCGCTGCTCGACCGCATACGCCGCGAGGTACCCGGCATACACATCCGCACCACGCTGATGACAGGCTTCCCGGGCGAGAGCGACGAGGCATTTGAGTGCCTGCTCGACTTTGTGCGTGAGCAGCGCTTTGAGCGCATGGGCGCCTTTGCATATTGCGAGGAAGACGACACCTGGGCCGCGCGCAACCTCGCCGACACCATCCCCGACGAGGTGAAGCAGCAGCGGCTCGACCGCCTGATGGCTCTCCAGCAGGTAATAGCCCTTGAAATCAACGAGGCCAAGGTCGGCTCCACCCTGCCCGTAATCATCGACCGCGAGGACGAGGAGTATTACGTGGGCCGCACCGAGTACGACTCGCCCGAGGTCGACCCCGAGGTGCTTGTCGCCAAGACCGCCCCGCTCAAGGTGGGTCATATCTACGACGTCACCATCACCGGTGCACTCCCATTCGAACTGTTAGGCACTCCGGCCATATGACCGCACTCCCGGCACATATCATCGGGCGGCTGCGCGGGCTGCTCGGTAGCGGTACCCCCTTTGCCCTGTATGCCCACCCCGGCAGCGCCGAGGTGTCGCTCGCCGAGCACGGCGCCGAGGGCGCGAGGGTGGCGCTGTGCCCGTGGGCCACACCGCGGGCCGGGGCCATCGACATCGCATCGTCGCCGGCCGGAGATGCGATAGCCGCGGTATGGAGCCGCAGCACCACGCCCGAGAGCCATGCGGCGGCCGTGACGGCCGTGGCCGCCTCCCACACCGCTGAGAGCGGCAAGACAGTGATCTCGCGTGCCATCTGCCGCCACGCCCCGCATACCGACTGGGTCGCGGCAGCCGACCTGCTCTTCGGGCGCAATCCCGACACCTTCCGCTATCTGGCATACACCCCCGCCACAGGCGCCTGGATGGGAGCCACACCCGAGCTGCTCGCCGACATCGACGGCCGGCGCCTGCATACGATGGCCCTGGCCGGCACCCGTACCGACTCCTCGCCCTGGGACGAGAAAAATCTGCGCGAGCACGCCATGGTGACAGACTTCATCGCCGACACCCTGCGCTACGCCGGAGCCCGCGTGAGCGTCGGCCGGCGCTCGACTCTGCGCTGGGGCGCCGTCGAGCACCTCCACACCCCCGTCGAGGCGACCCTCGCCGCCGCCACCGATACCGCCGCCCTGCTCGACGCGCTCAGCCCCACACCCGCCGTGGCCGGCCTGCCCCGCGACAAGGCCCTCGGCCAGATAGAGGCGCTCGAGGAGCATCCCCGACGGCTATACGCCGGATACATCGAAGTGGCCGACCCCGACGGCCGGCGCCGCTGCTATGTAAATCTCCGCTGCATGAATTTCGACCCCGCCACCGGCGATGCCTGCATATACGCCGGCGGGGGCATCACCGCTCTGAGCGAGCCCGCGGCCGAGTGGGACGAAGCCTCGGCCAAGGCCCGCCCGCTGCTTCAAATCATCGACGATGCGCAACTCTCCTGCCGGTAATCCCATCATAGTGATACTGATGGCGCTGGCCGCGCTGGCCGTGCTGTCGCTGCTGCCCTGGGACACCCTGTCGGGCGGCCGCCTGCGCAGCTTCAATCTGCTGGGCGACCTGCTGCCCGAGTCAGACAAGACATACGTGACCCACGAGAGCATCGACCCCGAGCTGGCCGCGCTCACACTCCGGCCGGCCGCCGCCGACTCCACTGCCGCCGCCGACTCTGTGGCCGGCCCGCCCGCCCCGGCGCCGCTGCCCGACGACTTCACCGCGCCGCGTGCCGCCGACGGCACTGTGCTCATCGAAGACTACTCGCCCGACGGCTCAGCGCTGGCCACGCTGCGCTCGGCGCTCGCCGGCTCCGGCAGCCGGGCGGTGCGTATCGCCGTGACCGGCGACTCATACATCGAGGGAGACATCTTCACCCAGGACGTGCGCTCGCTGCTACAGGAGCGCTACGGCGGCCGCGGCGTGGGATACATGGCCGCCCACAGCAATTTTCCAGGCTTCCGCCAGTCGGTGCGCCAGACCTCGCAGGGCTGGGAGGAGCGCGACATGCGCCACATCGGCTCAGACCGCGTGAAGCCGCTCAGCGGCGTATACTATACGGCGTCGCCCGGCGCCACAGTCACCTACAAAGGCTCTCACCGCCCGGCGCGCGCCGACTCGTGGAGCCGCAGCACCGTGATGGTGATAGCGCCCACGGCGGGCGACATCACCCTCACCACCGACAGCGGCTCGGTGACCCACAGCCTGGTGGCCTCGCCCGACGTGCAGACCGTCAGTACCGACGCTCCCACCAAGCGCCTCACCGTATCGACCGGCATCGCCGGCCTCAAGATGCTCGGCGCTTGGCTCGAGACGCCCTCGGGCATAGTGCTCGACTGCATGAGTATGCGCGGCAACAGCGGCATCACCCACCGCAACATCAACGCCGACCTCGCCGCCGAGATGCGCCACACCGTCGACTACGACCTCATCGTGATGGAGTACGGCATCAACGCGCTGTCGTCGGCCCAGCGCGACTACTCGGCATATGCCGCGGCAATGGTCGAGGCGGTGCACACCGTCAAGGCTCAGTACCCCGGCGCCGTGATACTGCTGATGGGCATCGGCGACCGCGGTCAGAAGCAGGGCAGCGAGGTGCACTCGCTGGCCACAGCCCCGGCCATGGTGAAAGCACAGCGCGACGTGGCCCGGCGCGCCGGTGTGCTCTTCTGGGACACCCGCGAGGCCATGGGCGGCGCCGACGCCGCCGTAGACTGGCACCGCCGCAAGCTGGTCAACGCCGACTACATCCATCTCAACCACAAGGGCGGCGCCGAGCTGGCCCGCATTTTTGTCAACTCTCTCCACTCCTCTCTCAATGATTGACTTACTCATATGCCTGCTGCTGTCCATCGCCGCACCGCCTGACTCCGCCGACGCCACCGACGCCGAGATACGCGAGAATCCCTCCATCGAGGCAGCGGCCGCTGCGGCCGGTGCACAGGTGAAAATACCGCCATACATACGTCTGGCCGTCAACCGCATACAGCTCAACGGCGCCGACTGGAGCGGTCTGCGCCGCCGCATGGCCGCCAGCGCCGACACGGCCGTGAGCATCGCCCATATCGGCGACTCCCATCTCCAGGCCGACTTTGCCACGGCGGTCGTGCGCGAGCGGCTGCAGAGCGTGTACGGCAGCGCCGGGCGCGGCCTGATAATCCCCTTCCGCATGGCCGGCACCAACGAGCCCCGCGACTATGCCATCACCACCACAGACGGCATGGTGACATCGCGCCTGCTGCGTATGCCCTGGCCCACCGAGATGACATTTACCGGCATAGCGGCCGCACCCGCCACCGCCGGCCCTTTCACGCTGAAAGTGAGCGCGCGCGAGCCCTTTGACCGCCTTACATTTGTCGGCACCTCGCCGGGGCTGGAGATACGCAGTGTGAGTGTGCACGGGCTGCCCGCCACCTATACCGCATCAGAGGCCGGGCGCTATCCCGAGGTAAGACTGGAGCACGCGGCCGTAGAGGCCGCCGTGACCCTTGAGGCCCACTCCGGCGCGGCCGTAGGCGGGGTGGTGCTGCACCGCGGCGCAGCCGGGCTGGCATACCACGTGATCGGCAACAACGGCGCCACCTACTCGACATATACCCTCACGGGCGACCCCGGCCGCGGAGTCGCCGCTCTCGACCCCGCGCTCATCATCGTGAGCCTGGGCACCAACGAGGCCTTCGGCCGCATATCCGACGCAGCTTTCCGCGCCGACATCGACGCCCTGGTCACCGACCTGCGCCGCCACAATCCCGGCGCTGAGCTGCTGCTGGTGACGCCGGCCGAGTGCTACCGCCGCTCCACGACGCGCCGCGGGCGCGGACGCCGCCGTCGCCGGGTGACCACCTATGCCGTCAACCCCAACATCAGCCGCCTGCGCGACGTCATCGCCGACTACGCCCGCACCCACCATATCGCTCTCTACGACTGGTATGAAGTGGCCGGTGGCCGTGGCAGCGGCGCCCGCTGGCTGGCCGACCGCAATCTCGGCCGCGACCGCATCCACCTCACCGCCGACGGCTACCGCCTCCAAGGGCACCTCACCGCCGACGCTCTCCTCAACGCTCTCTCCACCGACCCGCAATGACCGACTTCATCAACACCTTCGACCCCGCGCGGCTGCTCGACCTGCTGCGCTACGACGCCGCCTCGCCGCTGCTCTTCAACACGGGCCTCTTCCTGCTGCTGTTTGCAGGCTTCATGGCCGTGTACCATATACTGCGTCACCGCCCCACCCTGCGCATGGTGGCCACGATACTCTTCTCGCTCTATTTCTACTACAAGTCGAGCGCCGAGTGCTGCCTGCTGCTCCTGGGCATCTGCCTCAACGACTACCTGGCCGGGCTGGCGCTCGGGGCGCTGCGGCGGCCGGTATGGCGGCGCGTGGCGGTGGGATATGTAGTGGTGGCCGATCTGGGCATGCTCTGCTTCTTCAAGTACTTCAATCTGCTGGGCGACCTGTGGGCGCGCGCGACGGCCACCCACTTCGACGCCCTCACATTCCTGGTGCCGGCCGGCATATCCTTCATCACCTTCCGCTCCATCAGCTACATCGTCGACATCTACCGCGGCGACATGGCGCCCGAGCGCAATCTGCTCCACTATACATTCAGCCTCACCTTCTTCGCGCCGCTGCTGGCCGGACCGGTCGTGCGCGCCCGCGACTTCCTGCCCCAGATAAAGGCTCACCCGACCGCCACACCGCAGATGACCGCCGAGGGCTTTTTCCTCATCATGGCCGGTCTGGTCAAGAAGGTGCTCATCGCCGACTATATCAGCTCGGGATTTGTCGACCGCATATTTGACAACCCCTCGCTGTACTCGGGATTTGAGGTGGTGACAGGCTGCATCGGCTTCACACTCCAGCTCTACTGCGATTTTTCGGGATACTCCGACATGGCCATCGGCCTGGCGCTGCTCATGGGCTACCGCTTCAAAGACAACTTCCGCGCGCCCTTCAAGTCGCAGAATCCTCAGGAATTCTGGCGCCGCTGGCATATCTCGCTGTCGAGCTGGCTGCGCGACTATCTCTACATACCGCTGGGCGGCTCGCGCCGCGGCAAGTGGCGCACATATCTCAACAATCTGCTCACCATGGCCCTGGGCGGCCTGTGGCACGGCGCCGGCTGGATGTATCTGCTCTGGGGCGTGTACCACGGCCTGCTGCTGGCCGGCCACAAGGCCCTGCGCGGAGTGTGGCGCCTGCCCGAGGCCATGCGCGGCACGCTGCCGGTGCGCGCGGCAAATATCGCCGTGACCTTTGCGCTGGTGGTGGTGGGCTTTGCCATCTTCCGGGCGCCGTCTGTCGACACGCTCTCGGCCATGTGGACACAGATTTGGGGCGACTTTCACCTGTCGGTGGCGCCGCAGTTTGTGACAAGCTACGCCATGATTACCGCCGCCATCGCCGCGGGGCTGCTGATCCACTTCGCCCCGTCGCGCTGGACCCTCACCGCCACACGCGCCTTTGCCGCCACACCGGCCGCCGCCCAGAGCCTGGTACTGGCCGTGGTGCTCTTCATGGTGATACAGGCCCGCTCGGCCGACCTTGTGCCCTTTATCTATCTGCAATACTGATGCGACGACTCACACTGATACTACTCACCGCACTGACGGTGCTCGCCGCGGCCGGGCAGCGGCGCGAGTTCCGCGGAGCGTGGCTCCAGACCGTATACCGCGACGACTATGCCCGCCGCTCCACCGCCGCCAACAAGGCATACCTGCGCGCGCAGCTCGACTCGCTGCAGGCCGCCGGCATCAACGCCGTCATCTTCCAGGTGCGCCCGCAGGCCGACGCCTTCTATGCCTCGCGGCTCGAGCCATGGAGCTGCTATCTCTGTCCCGGAGGCAAGGCGCCGTCGCCGGCATGGGACCCGCTGCAGTTTGTCATCGACGAGGCCCACGCCCGCGGCATGGAGCTGCACGCCTGGCTCAACCCCTACCGCATCACGGCCACCCGCCGCCAGAGCGTGCCGGCCGGGCACATAGCCCGCCGCCATCCCGAGCGCACGGTGCGGTACGACGGGCGACTGTACTTCGACCCCGGCCAGCCGGCCAACCGCGACCATATCGCCGCGGTGGTGCGCGATATCGTGACCCGCTACGATGTCGACGGCATACACTTCGACGACTACTTCTACCCCTATCCCGTCAAGGGCGTGCGCTTTGACGACCGCGCCTCCTTCAGCCGCCACGGCAAAGGCATGAAGCTGGCCGACTGGCGCCGTCGCAACGTCGACCTGCTCATTGAGCAGATACACGACGTGATAGCCGCCGCCAAGCCCTGGGTGGTATTCGGGGTAAGCCCCTTCGGCATCTGGCGCAACGCCGCCACAGACCCGGCGGGCAGCCCCTCGTCGGGTCTGCAGAACTACGACGACCTCTACGCCGACATACTGCTGTGGGCGCGCCGCGGCTGGATCGACTATCAGCTGCCCCAGCTCTACTGGCCACTCGACCACAAGGCCGCGCCCTCGCGACTGCTGCTCGACTGGTGGGCCGACAATTCGTGCGGTCGCCACATGTACATCGGGCAAGACATCGCCCGCACGATGGAGCCGGCGCCCGGCGAGCTCCACGCCAAGCTGTCGCTGGCCCGCCGACGCCCCGAGGTCACCGGCCACTGCTGGTGGCCGGGCTACGACCTGACGGCCAACCGCGGCGGCATCGCCGACTCGCTGCGCGCCGTGTATCACCGCCGCCCCGCGCTGCCGCCGGTCTATCCCTGGCTGAGCGACCGCGCGCCCAAGGCTCCGCGCGCCCTGCGTATCCTCGGGTCGCGGCTGGCATGGACGGCCGACGCCCCCGCCGCCAAGGCCGACGACGCCGTGCGCTGGGCCGTATATCGGTTTGCGCCCGGCGAGCAGGTCGACCTCACCCGCTCCGACGCCCTGCTGGGCGTGACCTACAGCCGCGAGTGGCAGCTTGACGGCCGCGGCGGAGTGTATGTGGTCACATCGCTCAGCCGCGTGGGGCAGGAATCGGCGCCATCGGCGCCACTCACCGTAAGCCTATGAGAGTCATCACCCTTACACCCGACGATTTCGCGCGCGACTGCCGCCGCCTGGAGCAGGCCTGCGGCCCGGCGCCCGACCTGGTGGTGGGCATCGCCAGCGGCGGGGTGCACGTGGCCGGGCACATATACCCGGGCGTGCCACACACGGCCGTGGAGTGCCACCGCCCGTCGACAGCCGCCAAGGCCCGCCACGAGTGGATATTTGCCATCATACGACTGCTGCCGCGGGCCGTGCGCGACCGCCTGCGCATCATCGAGGCCGAGCGTCTGCGCAAGCGTCCGCCGGCGGCGCTGCCCGAGGTGGATATCCCCCCGCAGACCCCGGCGGCCCGTGATATACTTGTGGTCGACGACGCCGTCGACAGCGGCACCACCATGCTCGCCGTGGTCGCTGCACTGCGCCGCGCCGTCCCCGCAGCGCGCATACATACCGCCGCCATCACCGTCACCACTCCCGACCCGCTCATACGCCCCGACACGGCTCTATATACCGACACACTCATCAGATTTCCATGGGCACGCGACTACCGCTGATGGCCGTCGACCTCGACGGCACCCTCGTCAGGGGCAACACCCTGCATGAATACATACGCTGCGGCCTGCGCCACGGCGGCATCCGCTCGCGGCTGCGCATACTGGCGGCGCTGACTCTGCGGCGGCTCAGAGTATCGAGTCATGTGGCCATGAAGCGGCGTGTGCTCGCCGCCATACGCCCCGACGCGGCCTTTGTCGCCGACTTCCGCGGCCGCGTCGACGCCATGCGCCGCCCCGAGGTCGACGCCCTCATGCGGCGCCACCGCGAGGCGGGCGGCATCGTGGTGCTGGCCACTGCCGCCTCGGAGCTGTACGTGCCGCTGATATGGGATGGCGACAGCGTGAGTACCGACGCGCGCTGTGCCGTCGAGTGCCGCGGCGCCGAGAAGCTGCGGCGCGTGCTGAGCTACGCCGAGGCCCGCGGCGCCCGGCTCGACACGGTCGTCACCGACCATCCCGACGACATGCCGCTGCTCGCGCGGCCGGGCGTGCGCCGCGTCATAGTCGGCGCCCACCCCGGCCTGGCCGGAGTCAGCGCCGACCTGCGCATCAGATAGTGAATTTAAACTGAGCCTGGATGCGGGAGTCGTCGGCGCCGCCCTCGTTCCAGGTCACGCGCCGCCCCCAGAGATACTCCAGGCCGACCTGGAGGTAGGAGGTGATGTTGAAAAAGACGTTGCCCGCGCCGTAGAGCGCATACTTGTAGTTGGCGGCGGCATCGGGTGCCGTGCAGTACTCGGCCACGTCCCAGATGCGCGACTGCGAAAACATCACATTGGCCTGCCAGCGAGGCGAGAAATTGTATGTGGCACCGGCCACCCAGCCCATCATCGGCGAGGCTTTCATGCGGCCGGGGCGGTCGTCGGCCGGCACAAACGACAGCGGCATACCGGCGATATCCTGGAGATAGTTGCCAAACCCGCGGCCATATGCCACCTGCCCATAGAGTATCAGAGGCTTGCACGGATAGAGATTGCCCGAGAGCATCACACCGTAGCCCATGACTGTGCGCCGGCAGTCGGCCACCAGGTCGCGGTATGAGAATCCGCGCAGCATCGCCGACAGACGTATACGGCCCGCCGCGCGCCCGTACTCGACCCACACAGGGATGTCGGGCATCATCTGCTCGACATTTTTCACGTCGGCCACCTGCTCGCCGTGGTACTGCTCGTAGTCGCGGCCCATGTAGAAGCCGGCCGAGGAGTAGTAGGATGGCATGTCGACGCCCACGGCATAGCGGAAGCCGCCGTAGGAGGGCGAGCGGTATGAAATCTCGTAGGAAGTGGTGCCCACGATGCCGCAGGGCCCCTGCGGGTCGATGGTCGGCGGCTGGCAGGCGTCGGCGTCCTGCATCAGCGTGGCCACCTGGCCAAGGGTGAAGTCGCGGTAGCTCACGTATGCCCGCTTGAAGCGCACGGCGGCATCCTTATTGTCGGTGCCCATCCGCACGTAGGCGGTGATGGCGTTGGGCGTGCCGGCCAGCCCCACGATCTGGAAATCAAGGCTGGCGTTGAGCGGGTTGATAAAGTAGTCGCTGCGGCGGCCGTGCTCGGCCGGCACGGGTATCTGCGAGGTGACAAACGCCAGCCTGGCGCCGTCGCGCTCATAGAGGTCGTTGCCGATGTCGTAGCCGGCGATGGGATTGATGTGGCCGCCGATGGCGAGGATAAACTTGTCGTTGGTCGAGCGCACCACAAAGTGGGGCACCGACACCGCGTGCGGCTCCGTCGGGCGGGTCTTCTCCAGAGTACGCCGCATCTCGGGCGATGTGCGTGAGAATACTATGCGTGAGCCGTCCTCGCGGATGTAAGACGAGTCGGCGGGGGCGGCTGCGGCAGTCACGGCCGCGGCAGCCAGGGTAAGCAGTGTGAAACGTCGCATCAGCGTGTGTGGATTTATAGATATTTATGTGACAAAGGCTTGAGGGCATCGTCGAGCTCAAAGACAAGCGGGGCGCCCGTGGGAATCTCCAGCGACACCACCTCCTCGGCCGACAGGCCCCGCAGCATCATCACCAGCGCGCGCAGCGAGTTGCCGTGGGCGGCCACCAGCACCGTGCCGTACAGTCGCAGGGCCGGCACCATCAGTTCCTCCCAGCACGGGCGCACCCGCGCGACGGTATCGGCCAGCGACTCGGTCAGCGGCAGCGAGCGCGGGTCGAGACCGGCATACATGGGCTGCAACGCCGGGCTGCGGGAGTCGGTCGGCTCGAGGGCCGGCGGGCGCACATCGTAGCTGCGGCGCCACGTGTGTACCTGCTCGTCGCCGTAGCGGGCGGCCGTATCGGCCTTGTCGAGGCCCTGCAGCGCGCCGTAGTGGCGCTCGTTGAGATGCCAGTCCTTGACCACCGGCAGATAGTCGCGCCGCATCTCGCCCAGGGCCAGCTGCAGGGTATGGATGGCGCGACGCAGGTAGGATGTGAAGCAGTAGCGCGGCTCGATACCGGCGTCGGCTATACGGCGGCCGGCAGAGACGGCCTCGTCGCGGCCGGCCGGCGACAGGTCGACGTCGGTCCAGCCGGTAAAGCGGTTGGCCAGATTCCATTCGCTCTGGCCATGGCGGAGCAATATCAGTTTCATCGCAGAAGATATCTATTTGTAAAAGAAACAACGCCTCAAGACGAAAGGTTTTTGACTCTCCTAATCGAGCGTCTGTATACCGCCGCCGTTTACCATCAGCGTCTGCCCGCTTATCCATGCCGATACCGGGGCGGCAAAGAAGAGTATGGCGCCGGCTATATCCGACACCTTGCCCAGGCGGTGTATAGGCGTGCGGGCAAGCATACGCGCCTCTATCTCGGGGGTGAGCACAGTGGCCAGCGCGGCCGTATGGGTAGCGCCCGGGCCCACGTTGTTGATACGGATACCCATCGGGCCGTAGTCATGGGCAAGATTGGCGGCCATATGGTTGAGGGCCGCTTTCGATGAGCCGTAGATGGCCATATTGGGGTCGGCATTGATGCTGCTCATCGAGGTGACGTTGACAATCGACCCGTAGCCCGACTTCTGCATATACGGGGCTGCCAGTACCGACAGCCGCCAGGGAGCCACCACATTTATCGCATAGATACGCTCAACGTATGCGCGGTCGATTTTGAAGGGATTCTCGCGGCCGCCGCCGCCGAGACCGGCGTTGTTGACAAGTACGTTGACCGTGCCGAAAGTCGCTACTGCGAAATCAATCAATCGGCTGAGGTCATCATCTACCAGCACATTGCACACTACCGAGGCAGCCTTGCCGCCGTCGGCGTTGATGGCATCGGCCACGGCCGCAGCCTTCGACCCGTCGATATCGCTTACCACGACCGCCGCGCCGGCCGCCGCCAGTATCTCACAGGCACCTTTGCCGATACCGTCGCCGCCGCCGGTCACCACAGCCACCCGACCCCTAAGGTCGTACAGAGCATCTACATTTATCATAATTATTACACTTGATTTTAAGACCCCGACAGAGCCGATAAACCGTCCGTCGGACTATTATATAACAAACATTGACCGCCATTGACGCGACAGTATCCAAAAAATGGCGGCGAAACTTTTTGTTTTCGCCAAATATTGCTAACTTTGCAAAGTTTTTCACGAAACCTCATTATGGGCAAGTTTTCAGAATACAAGCTGCCGCTGAAGTCGCTGAGCGAGGGCACGCACGAGTTTGAGTACAAGCTCGGCAAGCAATTCTTCGCCGATATGGAAAATACCGACGTGCGCGACGCGGCTCTGACGGTGCACCTCACGGTGACACACCGCCATGACGCATACGACCTTGTATTCAAGTTGAGCGGCACAGTGACACTGCTGTGCGACCGCTGCCTCGACGACCTTGAGATACCCATCGACACCGAGTACCGGCTGATGGTGAAGTACGGCGAGGACTACAACGATGAGTCTGACGACCTGCTCATCATCCCGCAGAGCGACAATTACCTCAACGTGAGCTACATGATTTATGACACAGCCGTGCTGGCCATCCCCATAAAGCATGTGCATCCGCTGGGCAAGTGCAACCGCCAGATGAGCGCCCTGCTCAAGCGCCACCGCGCCGGCGGCGGCGAAGACGCCGAGCTGCAGGATAGCCTGCTCGAGGGCATCGACGACGACGATGCCGGCAGCGAAGCTCCGGCCGACCCGCGGTGGGACGCCCTGCGAGGCCTCGCCGGCGAAGACAAAGACTGACCATCTCCCATCTCTCTCCCCTACCATAACATATAGAAATAAATCAAAATCAATAAGCAAAAATGGCACATCCTAAACGAAAGCAATCGAAGACCCGTACCGCAAAACGTCGCACCCACGACAAGGCTGTAGCCCCCACCCTGGCTCTGTGCCCCAACTGCGGTGCCTGGCACATCTACCACACCGTATGCGGCGAGTGCGGCTACTACCGCGGCAAGCAGGCTATCGTAAAAGAAGCCGCCATCTAAACACCGGCATCTGCCGGCGCGCGGAGTCATGAAAAATTCTCCTTCCGCCTCCCCGAGCACGCAGGCCATCAAGGCAGCAGGCGCCGCGGGAGAGTGAAAGGAGCGATTTTTCGTGTAAACACCCCTGCACCGGGCCAACGACGGCCGCAACCCTCAACCTTACCGACACCTATTCCGATTATATTACAGTCATGCCAAACGCACGCATCTCAGCCATAGCCTCATACGTCCCCGACGACGTCCTCGACAACGAAATGCTCTCCAAAATGGTCGATACCAACGACGAGTGGATTACCACCCGCGTCGGCATCAAGGAGCGCCGCATCCTCCACAAGGAAGGCGCCGGCTCATCCTACATGGGCATCAAGGCCATGGAGAAGCTCTTTGCCGAGTACAATATCGACCCCGCATCGGTCGACCTGCTCATCTGCGCCACATCCAACCCCGACTACCGCTTTCCCAGCACCGCCTCGGTGATGGCATACGGCGCCGGCCTCACCGGTGCATACGCATATGATATACAGGCCGCCTGCGCCGGCTTCATCGTAGCGCTCCAGGACGCCAACGCATATGTGCGCTCGGGCCTGTACAAGCGTGTGATGGTCGTGGCCACCGAGAAGATGTCGTCGATGATCAACTATGCCGACCGCGCCACCTGCCCCCTCTTTGGCGACGGCGCCGCCTGCGTGCTCGTGGAGCCTACCGACGAGGCTGTGGGCGTGATTGACGGCGTATTCCACGTCGACGGCCGCGGCCGCGAGCACCTCCTCATGGAGGCCGGCGGCTCTGTGCTCCCCACATCGCAGGCCACTCTCGACGCCGGCCAGCACTACCTCTTCCAGGACGGCCGCAACGTATACAAAAATGCCGTGACCGACATGCTCAACTCCACCATGACCGTGATGGAGCGCAACGGCCTCACCGCCGAGACCGTCGACTATCTGGTGCCCCACCAGGCCAACCTCCGCATCATCGAGGCCGTGGCCGACCGCGCCAAGATGCCCATGGAGAAGGTGCTCGTCAACATCCAGCACTACGGCAACACCTCGGCTGCATCCATACCCCTGTGCCTCGACGAGTACAAGGGCAAGCTGCGCAAGGGCGACAAGATCGTGCTCACCGCCTTCGGCGCCGGCTTCACCTGGGGCGCCATGTATCTCATCTGGGACCTCTGATCGCCGCCGGGCGAGCGCATACGGGCCGGCGACACATCACGGTCGCCCGGCCCGTATGCGCCACCATACACAGACACTCGGCCGCAGCCGGGCAGCTAACATTTTCGGGCCGGCGGTTGTTTTACTGATGTATCAAATCACTAAACTGACATGGAACATAAACATAAAGCGGGATTTGTCAACATCGTAGGCAACCCCAACGTGGGCAAGTCCACGCTGATGAACGACCTGGTGGGCGAGCGCGTGTCCATCATTACCTCCAAGGCACAGACCACGCGCCACCGCATCATGGGCATCGTCAATACGCCCGACTATCAGATAGTATTCTCAGACACCCCGGGCGTGCTCGCCCCGAAATACAAGCTCCAGGAGAGCATGCTCGCCTTCAGCGAGGGCGCCCTCACCGACGCCGACATACTCCTGTATGTGACCGATGTGGTCGAGGACCCCACCAAAAATGCCGACTTCCTCGCCCGCGTCGCCGCCGAGAAAGTGCCCGTACTGCTGGTCATCAACAAAATCGACCTGCTCAAAGGCAACGGCGAGCTCGAGGCCATCGTCGACCGCTGGCGCGCCATGCTGCCCAATGCCGAGATATTTCCCACCTCGGCCAAGGAGGGCTTCAACGTGCAGAGCCTCATGCACCGCATCGTCGAGCTGCTCCCCGAGGGAGAGCCTTACTTTGGCAAGGACGCCCTCACCGACAAGCCCGCGCGCTTTTTCGTCACCGAGATTATCCGCGAGAAGATTCTGCTCAACTACGACAAGGAAGTGCCTTACTCGGCCGAGGTAATCGTGGAGAAATTTGAGGAGAAAGAGACCTCAATCCACATCATGGCCGTGATATATGTCGAGCGCGACTCGCAGAAGGGCATCCTCATCGGCAAAGGCGGCTCCAAGCTCAAGAAAGTGGGCGTCGAGGCCCGCCGCGACATCGAGAAATTCTTTGACAAGTCGGTATACCTGGAGATGTTTGTCAAGGTAGAGCCCAACTGGCGCAACCGCGAGAACAAGCTCCGCTCCTTCGGGTACATCGAGTGAGCGCCCCTCCCACCCACCACCACGCATAAAACACCACCGCACACATGTTAGTAGCTATCGTAGGACGCCCCAATGTGGGCAAATCGACACTGTTCAACCGACTCACGCAGAGCCGCACCGCCATCGTCGACCCCACGGCCGGCACCACCCGCGACCGCCAGTACGGCAAGGTCGACTGGGCCGGCATAGAGTTTTCAATCGTCGATACCGGCGGCTGGGTAGTCAACAGCGACGACGTCTTTGAGAGCGAAATCAACCGTCAGGTGGAGCTTGCCATCGAGCAGGCCGACGTGATACTCTTTGTGGTCGACGCCATGAACGGCGTCACCGACCTCGACGACCACGTGGCCGAGATACTCCGCAAGAGCCGCAAGCCGGTGGTGCTGGTGGCCAACAAGGTCGACTCCAACGACTGGCTCTACAACGTGCCCGAGTTTTACTCCCTCGGCCTGGGCGACCCCTACCCCGTGTCGGCCGTGAGCGGATACGGCACCGGCGACCTGCTCGACGAGGTGGTCAAGGACCTACCCAAAGACGACCCCGACTCGGCCGAGAATCTCGACGACATACCCAAATTTGCCATCGTCGGCCGCCCCAACGCAGGCAAATCGTCGCTAATCAACGCCTTCATCGGCCAGGACCGCCACATCGTGACCGACATCGCCGGCACCACCCGCGACTCCATCTACACGCGCTACGACAAATTTGGCTTTGACTTCTATCTGGTCGACACCGCCGGTATCCGCAAGAAGACCAAGGTCAACGAGGATATCGAGTACTACTCGGTGATACGCTCCATACGCGCCATTGAGGCATCAGACGTGTGCATACTCATGATCGACGCCACCCGCGGCATCGAGGCTCAGGACGTAAACATATTCTCGCTCATCCAGCGCAACAAGAAGGGGCTGGTCGTCGTGGTCAACAAATGGGACCTGGTCGAGGACAAGTCGCAGATAGCCATCCGCACCTTTGAGGAGGCCATCCGCAGCCGCCTGGCACCCTTTACCGACTTCCCGGTAATCTTTGCCTCGGCCCTGACCAAGCAGCGCATATTCAAGGTGCTCGAGACCGCAGTCGACGTATACAAAAACCGCCGCCGCACCGTGTCGACCTCCGAGCTCAACCGCACCCTGGGCGAGGACATAGCCGCATATCCGCCACCGGCCAACAAGGGCAAGTACATCAAGATAAAGTACATCACCATGCTCAAGGGAGCGCAGGTGCCCACCTTCATCTTCTTCTGCAACCTGCCCCAGTGGGTCAAGGAGCCATACCGCCGCTACCTCGAAAACAAGATACGCGAGCACTGGGACTTCACCGGCACGCCGGTCAATATATTCATGCGCGACAAAGACACGAAGTGACATTCTGACACCGCGCGCCGCGCGACACATACAGCTACAACTCAACACATTACGCGTGCCAAAACTTTTTGGCACGCGATTTGTTTTATTGATAGCGTACAAAATCCAGACGACGAATATTCAACAAACAACATAAAACTCAACACATCATGGGAAAAATCATAGGCATCGACCTCGGAACCACCAATTCCTGCGTCGCAGTACTTGAGGGCAGCGACCCCGTCGTAATCCCCAACAGCGAAGGCCGCAACACCACCCCCTCCGTAGTAGCATTTCTCAAAGACGGCGAGCGCATCGTCGGCGACCCCGCCAAGCGCCAGGCCATCACCAACCCCCACCGCACCATATACTCCATCAAGCGCTTCATGGGCGAGACATACGACCAGGTAGCCAAGGAGATTGAGCGCGTGCCCTACAAAGTCGTGCGCGGCGACAACAATACCCCCCGCATCGACATCGACGGCCGCGAATACACCCCCCAGGAGATCTCGGCCATGATACTTCAGAAGATGAAGAAGACCGCCGAGGACTACCTCGGACAGACCGTCACCGAGGCCGTCATCACCGTGCCCGCATACTTCAACGACTCCCAGCGCCAGGCCACCAAAGAGGCCGGTGAGATTGCCGGTCTGACCGTGCGCCGTATCGTCAACGAGCCCACCGCGGCCGCCCTCGCCTACGGCCTCGACAAGACCGACAAAGACCAGAAGATCGCCGTGTTTGACCTCGGCGGCGGTACATTTGATATCTCCATCCTCGAGCTGGGCGACGGCGTATTCGAGGTGAAGTCGACCAACGGCGACACCCACCTCGGCGGCGACGACTTCGACCACGTGATCATCGACTGGCTCGCCGACGAGTTTCTCAAGGAGCACGGCATCGACCTGCGCAAAGACCCCATGGCCCTGCAGCGCCTCAAGGAGGCCGCCGAGAAGGCCAAGATAGAGCTCTCGTCGACCACCACCACCGAGATCAACCTCCCCTACATCATGCCCGTCAACGGCATACCCCAGCACCTGGTGAAGACCCTCACCCGTGCAAAATTTGAGCAGCTCGCCGACGGCCTCATCCAGCGCACCATCAAGCCCTGCGAAGACGCCCTGCGCGACGCCGGCCTCAAGGCATCAGACATCGACGCCGTAATCCTCGTGGGCGGCTCCACCCGTATCCCCGCCATCCAGCAGGTAGTCGAGAAATTCTTCGGCAAGGCTCCCTCCAAGGGCGTCAACCCCGACGAAGTGGTAGCCATCGGCGCAGCCATCCAGGGCGGCGTGCTCAGCGGCGAGGTAAAAGACGTGCTGCTGCTCGACGTAGTGCCCCTGTCGGTAGGTATCGAGACCCTCGGCGGCGTGATGACCAAGCTCATCGAGGCAAACACCACCATCCCCACCCGCAAGAGCGAGACATTCTCCACCGCCGCCGACAACCAGCCCAGCGTGGAAATCAACGTGCTCCAGGGCGAGCGCCCCATGGCAAAGGACGACAAGCTCCTGGGCAAATTCCACCTCGACGGCATCGCACCCGCGCCCCGCGGCATACCTCAGATCGAAGTCACCTTTGAGATCGACGCCAACGGTATCCTCAACGTAAGCGCCAAAGACAAGGCCACCGGCAAGGAGCAGAGCATCCGCATCGAGGCCTCCAGCGGCCTTACCGACGCCGAAATCAAGCGCATGAAGGAAGAGGCCGAGGCCAACGCAGCCGCCGACGCCAAAGAGAAAGAGCGCGTCGACACCCTCAACAAGGCCGACGCCGTCATCTTCCAGACCGAGAAGCAGCTCTCCGAGCTCGGCGACAAGCTCCCCGCCGACCGCAAGGCAGCCATCGAGGCAGGCGTGCAGAAGCTCAAAGACGCCCACAAGGCACAGGACATCGCCGGCATCGAAGCCGCCATCAAGGAGATTGAGACCACCTTCGGCGCCGCCCAGCAAGACATCCTCAACGCCCAGGCACAGGCCCAGCAGGCCGGCGCCCAGGCCGGAGGCCCCCAGCCCGGCTCCAACCCCGGCGCAGGCCCCGACGACCACGTCACCGACGTAGACTTTGAGGAAGTCAAGTAATGTAACTGAATACATATAACTCCATCTGAAAAGGGTTGCAATCATTGCGATTGCAACCCTTTTCAGGTGGAGTTATTCTTTATTTACATTGATGAAGGGTTATATAAAGCTTTCAGAATTATTTGAGCTTAAGCATTTCTGATATAATCAAAAACAATCGCTATATTTTCAAAAACTTTTGAATATGATTAAAACGATGCTATCTCTGCGCGACTTCTTGAATATGCCTTAACCTATGCAGGTCGGCATCATCGATTTAGCTTGATTATCGGCAGAAGCGCGGAGCGCTGACCCTTAATGATGCGCGGCGCAATAAGGGTCAGGTCTTACGACCTTCCATTTACCGGGGAGCGCAGTGCACGGGGTTACGCTTCGCTACACCCCGTGTTACTCATAATGGTCAGCGCTCCGCGCTTCTGCAACGTTGCTCCACCCGCTCCAGGGGAAGCGGCTAACATCAGGGCGCTCGGGGTATGCGGCTTGCAGAATAGGGAATACGCTGCGGAGGTGTTAATTTGATTTAATTTTGTTAAAAAATTGCAAATGGGGGGGGGGTAAAAATTTGACTGCCTACTGTTAAAAATACTAATTTTGCGCCGCAGTAAAGTTAGTGTCAACCAATTATCGTAACTTAAATCATTCCAATAATCGCATAGAGACAATCTAATCTTTATTTTATAATGGAACTTGCGGCTCCGGCATATCATAAAGAATTAAAATGCGACTCAGGCATAAGCATACTCCGCCAGGCAGCTCCGGTACGCTTGGCGGCGATGATTCTTGTCGCCTTGCTTTCGGCTCTGGCGTGCGCGGCATCTGTATCTGACACTATCACCGTATCGGCCCGGGCCAAGGCTCGTATCGACTTCAAGGTCAATCTCACCGATTTCGACAAGACATACCACGCCAACGACAGCGCCCTGGGGCAGGTGCTCGCCCGCATCGACTCCATGGTGCTCGACCCGCGCATGCGCGTGGAGCGCATCACCGTGGTGGGCACCGCATCGCCCGAAGGCCCCTACACCAATAATGTGCGCCTCGCCGCCGGCCGCGCCCGCGCCTTTGTCGCCATCCTGCGGTCGCGCTACACCTTTCCCGACAGCATATACGCCATCTCCACCATCCCCGAGGATTGGGAGGGTATGCGCATGATGCTCGACGCCGACAGCACCATCCCCTACGGCGCCGTGGTGCTCAGCTTTCTCGACCGCACCGCCGACATCGACGGCGACACCCGCGAGCGGCACCTCAAGAGCCTCGACGGCGGCGCGCCCTATGCTTCCATGCGCGACCACGTGCTGCCCTGGCTGCGCCGCGCATCTGTAGTGGTCGACTACGACACCCGCCTGCTGCGCAGCCGCATCGGCGACGGTCTCCGGCCATCGTATACCGCCCTGCGCCCGCAGACTGTCGCGCCGCCGGTCGCGCGGCCAGTCGCCGTGGAGATGCCCGGGCAGACGCTACCGCGGCAGCGCTTCCTGGCCCTGAAGACCAATCTGCTGTGGGACGCCGCCCTGTGTGCCAACCTCGGCTTTGAGCTCGAGTTGTGGCCGCGGTGGAGTCTCGACGTGCCCGTGTGGTACTCGCCCTACGACATCACCCGCCGCCTGCGTATCCGTCTGCTGGCCACTCAGCCCGAGGTGCGCTACTGGCTCCGCGACGCCGGTGCCGGACATTATCTGGGCGTGCACGCCTCGGTAATAGGCTTCAACGTGAGCTTTGCCGGCGACTTCCGCTATCAGGACCCCAACCACGCCGCCTTCGGCCTGGGCCTGGGCTACGGCTTTGCCTTCCATCTCGACAAGGGCCGCCGCTGGAGCATGGAAGCGCAGATCGGCGCCGGATACATATCGTACAAATGGATAAAGTACCACAATACCGGCCGAAACGGTGCCGAAGTATCGCGCGGCGCAGGCACCTACTGGGGCGTGACCCGCGCCGGACTTGCCATATCCTATAAATTCTACCGCCAGCGCAAGGAAAGGAGGTGGATGAGATGGTGAGATTGCGGCTGATATTCATCGCTGCCGTGTGCCTGGCGCTTGCGTCGTGCGACGCCACCATCCACTTCTACCCCGAGCCGGCCGGGGGCGCCACCTCCGATCTGAGGCTCAACGTGGACTGGAGCGACTACGGCAAGACCGTGCCCACGGGCATGACTGTGATATGCCATCACACCGAGACCGGCGAGAAAAACCATACCATCGACAACAACATCGCCTACGTGTCGCCGCGGCTGTCGCAAGGCCGCCACTGGGCCACCGTCTTCAACCTCACCGAGGACGAGTACAGCTACATCGGCTTCCGCGGGCTCGACGCCGTGGAGACCGCCGAGGCATTCGCCCCGGAGCAGGAAGGGCCCAAGTGGTACTCCGGCCGTACCGACGGGCGCAGCTATGTGGCATGGCCTCCCGAATGGCTCGCCACCGACACCATCATGACCGACCATGTGAGCCACTCCGGCAGCGGCACCAAGGTGATAGGCACCCTGCACCCCAGGAATATCATCTACACCCTCCACGTGACCATCCACACCGAGAATATCGGCAATCTGCGCGCGGCGCGCGGGAGCATCAGCGGGATGGCGTCAGGCCGGAAACTCGCCGCTGACATGCCAAACGACAACTCAGTGACAGTGGCACACCCCATAGAATCTGACCGGTGGGCCCGCTCGCGCACATCCTCCAAGCCCGACATCGGACTGGTGGAGGCCGACATCCGCTGCTTCGGGCTGCCCGGAAACCACGCCGGCTCGCCCGTCGAAAACTTCCTCGAATTCCAGGCCATGCTTGCCGACGGCAAGACAGTGCTCCGCTACAATATCCCCGTGGGACACCTCATCGCCGAGAGCGACCCGCCGCCGGGACGTCGTGGAGACAATCTCGACCTGTGGCTCGACCTGTGGCTCGACCCGCCATTGCCGCCGGGAGGCAGCTCCGACTGGGGGCTCGACGTATGGGTGGAAGACTGGGGAGAGCCTGAAGATGTCAACATCGGCCTGCATCCCCCCACAAAAGAATAGTATTACATAAAACACCTGATTCAATAAATAAACCTGATTCAAACCCACGTTAATGAAAGCTAAAAAGTTTCTGATGGCTTTCGCAGCCATCGCAGCAATTTCCACCGTAAGCTGCACGCAGGAAGAAGATCTGCTAATCAACAGCGGCAATGGCCAGACACCCGACGGTGATGCCGTCGCATTCGGCACCTACCTGGCCATAGCACCCGAATCGCGCGCATCGGTGATGGACCTTCCCGCCCTTAAGGAAAAGGGATTCGGTGTGCTCGGATACTACACCGAGACAGAAGACTACAATACGGAAGCCCCGAGCCATCTGCCCAATTTCATGTACAACCAGGAAGTGACCTGGAAATCCGATGACGCCGAAGGCGGAATCTGGCAGTACTCCCCCGTAAAATACTGGCCGAGCAATCCCCTCGAAAAAGTATCGTTCTTCGCCTACGCCCCCTACACCGGCACCTTCGGCGATACGGGCATCACCGCTATCAGCCCGAACACCACAGCGGGCGACCCCAAACTCTCGTTCAAGATGGACGAGGACGTCGACAATCAGATCGACCTGCTCTATAGCAACAATACAATGGATATCCGCAAGCAGACCAACGCAGAGACGGTGAATTTCCGATTCAAGCACGCACTGTCGCGCATCGGCTTCAAGCGCGTGGCTGTCATTGATGAGAATAGTGTCGAAAACGGCAATGAACATACCGCAAACGGTGAGTTGAGCAAGCATGGCATCGACCTTACCGACAAATCGACTGTGGTGATCAACAGCGTGTCGATATCTTCAAGCCAGTTTGGAGACAGCGGCGAGTTGAATCTCCGCACCGGCGAATGGGATAAATATGTGGCCGGATCACGCACTTACACACTCTCCGCTGACCACGGCGATTTCATCAACAGCACTCTTACTCCCGACGACTCCAACACAGTGATGCAGCTCACCAAAGACGACAAATATCTGATGGTGATGCCCACTCCCGTTATAGACAGATATCACAACGAAGAGATTCCCGTGCAGGTGACTGTCAAATTTGATGTCATCACCGAGGACCCCAATCTCGCCGGTGGCCAAAGCAAAATCACAAGCGAGGTGACGGCACCCTTCAAATTTGAGTTTCGGGCCGGCAAATCGTATAATTTCGTGCTTCACATCGGCCTGACAACCGTGAAACTCGATGCCACCGTCGAAGATTGGATTGACACTGATCACCGAGGTGTAGAAGATATTGTAGTAAATACCCCCAGCAACGACTCCTACACTCTTGTCCTCGATGCCTTTAGGGGCAGATTCAGAAACGGCAGCGCTTACTATATAATGACCAAGTTTGATCTGAATTTGGAAACCGGAGAAGTGAAAGGCGCCAAGTTTGAAATTCCGTATTTCTACAACAACAAAAGCAACCAATTCTGGGACGACCCCGCAAATGATATATACTGGCAATATCAGTTAGAAGATTATGGGTTCGCGTGCTGGTGCGACCACATTATTGAGGATCTGGAAGCCCCGATGGAGCTACATGATAAATATGAAGGTGAAGGCCGATATAAAGGATTTAAATATTACAGCCCCACTCCGCTTATTTTCGAAGACAAGTGGGCTTACGATTACGACCCCAATGCTCCGAATCTGCTGATACCGTCTGAACCGTCCATCTTCATTCCGGCAGACGACCCCACACGATTCCGCATCCTCTACGCCGTATGGCCCATCGGCGAATCCCATTTGGACTGACTCTATAAAGCTCCCGGCCGCCTTTAGAGGCTGAAAGCATCCACCCCGCGCACCACCCCGGTGCGCGGGGTTTGCATTTTGAAACATGCTTTAGCTGATATTTAAATATACTTTTTGTATCTTTGACGCTGTACAATTAATGGATACCGATATGTCGGAAGATCAAATGAACAGCTATCGTCTTACGTCGATGGACGAGCCGGGCGATGAACGCATGGCACAGATTATGCGCGAAGTCGCCGAGGATGCCCGCGAAAGCACCCGCAGGGCTGCCGCCCGCGTGGCCGCCGGCATAGATGCAGCAATCGAGGAAGCGCACGTGATAGTCAAAGCAACCATTGAAAGGCTCCGCAATGACAATAGGTAAGCATCGACCGGTACTGATAGTAATTGCCGGCCCAAACGGGTCAGGTAAAACGTCCGTAACCACAAAAATACTTCAACATGAATGGCTCGAGGATTCAGAATATATCAATCCTGACAATGTAGCCCGCGACATTTTTGGTAACTGGAACGACCTTGAGGCTGTGATTAAAGCAGCCAACTATTGCTCCGAATGGCGCGAAAAATGCTTGATTGAGCATAGAAGCCATATATTTGAGACTGTAATGTCGGCTGTGGATAAAGTCGACTATATTCTAAGAGCTAAAAAGGCCGGTTTCTTTGTCAGACTTTTCTTTGTCTCGACTGAATCTCCAACTATCAATGCGAAACGTGTTGCCAAAAGGGTGATTGACGGCGGCCACGATGTGCCGATTCCCAAAATAATATCACGCTACGACAAATCTATCGGTAACTGTACGGCATTGGCTCCCTATGTCGACCGCCTTTATGTATACGACAACTCAATCGAAGACGCTGACGCCCGAATACTCTTTCGCCTTAGCGATGGTAGGCTCATAAAGCGCTATGCCGACGACCTTCCTGATTGGGCTCGGCGCATTTTACCGTCTTAATCAGGAGATGGTCGCTATTGCTGGACAAGCAATAATCTCGCTGTCATGTAATTAACAATTTTTAACTGGGGGGGGTGATTTGTCAACATATGTTGAGAGGCAGATGAGGATTTGTAGCTACTTTTGCAGTGTCTAATTCTCAATTCTCTTCGAAAGCATGAACAGAATCAAGTATCTCGCCACTGTCATTCTCACAACCGCGTCGGCCGGCATGGCCGACGCGCAGACACCGGCCGACTCGTCGGCCGTGCACGAGCTCGACGAAATCGTAATCGAGGCGCCGCGCCTGGTGCGCAAGGCCGACATGGATGTATACTATCCGTCGGGAAGCGCCGTCGAGCACTCCAAAAACGGCGTACAGCTGCTGTCAAATCTGATGATACCCTCGCTGTCGGTAATCGACGCCATGGGACGGGTCGAGGCGGCCGGACGCCCCGTGCAGCTGCGCATCAACGGCCGCGAGTCGTCGGTCGACCAGGTACGCGCCCTGCTGCCCGAGAGCATCAAGCGCGTGGAGTGGATCGACTCTCCGGGACTGCGGTACAAGGGCGCCGACTATGTGCTCAACTTCATCGTATCCAATCCCGACGCTGGCGGCTCGCTGCAGACGATGGCCCAGCCGGCGCTCAACCAGGCCTGGGGATTCTACTTTGCCGACCTCAAGCTCAACAGCGGTCGGTCGCAGTTTGAGGCCGGCGCCAACTTCAAACTGACCAACAAAATCAAGACCCACCGCGACTACACCGAGCGATTCACATTTACCGACGGCACCTCCATCACCCGCAACGAGACCTCGCGAGGCGGCACGATGGACAATACCATGGGCCGCGCATGGGCCTCGTACAGCTACGTGCGCCCCGATACCACCGTAGTGATGATTGAGGCATCGGCCGGGCACTCGTTTACCGACCGCTTTGCATACGACGGCCTGCTGCAACTCAGCGACGGCTCGGCCGACCGCCTGCTCAGCGACGTACATGGCTCGGGAGGCACCACCCCGTCGCTGTCGGCTTACTGGGAGCAGCACCTGCCCCGCCGCCAGACGCTCGTGGTCGACTTCACAGGCTCGTTCTACACCGGCCGCTCCTACTCCGACTATGTAGAGCGCCTGCCCCAGGACGCCACACCGCTCACCGACGTACACACATACATCAAAGACCGCAACCAGGCCTACGCCGTCGAGGCCAACTATATCAAGCGCTGGGACGAGGGACGATTCACCGCCGGCGCATCCTACTCGGCCAACCGCAACCGCTCGGTATACGCGTCGCTGGGCGGCCGCGTATTCCACCAGCGCCAAGACAAGGCATACATCTTTGCCGAGTACCTGCGCCGCATACGCAAAGTGACCGTCACGGCCGGTCTGGGCTTGCAGTATACCGACTTTCTTTTCCGCGAGACCGACCAGGGCAATACATCGTGGGACCTGCGCCCGCAGGCCAGCGTAGCGTATGCCATAAATCAGCGCCACCAGCTGAGGCTGAGCTTCGAGTCGTGGCAGGCGACACCGTCGCTGGGCGAGTCAAATGTGGCGCCGCAACAGATCGACGGATTCCAGTGGCGGGTGGGCAACCCCGACCTCCACACATCCAGCTCATACATGCTCACCCTGCGCTACAATTTCAGTGTACCGCGCCTCAACGGCACCTTCGGCATACGGGCCTTCACCAGCCCCGATGCCATAACCCCGCTGCTCTACTGGGCCGACGATCGCCTCATCACCACCTACGAAAACAGCCGCGGGCTGCAAAATCTGTCGTTTTTCATCGCTCCGCAGATCGACATCGTGCCCGGCTGGCTCATGGCAAGCGGCTACGTGCAATACCGCGCCGAGCGCATGCGCGGCACCGGCTACAAGCTCTACAACCGCAACTGGAGCGGCAACGCCACCGTGACCCTGATGCACTGGGGATTTGCCCTCACCGGCCGCTATCTGCGCTCCCAGCACGACCTCTGGGGCGAGAAAATCAGCTGGGGCGAGAATCTGTCGATGATCGAGCTTACCTACGGCTGGCGCGACTGGCAGTTTGGCGCAGGCATGATCATGCCCTTTGGCCGCTACGACCAAGGCTCGCGCATGCTCAGCAAGTGGAACACCAACGAGCAGCACATGCGCCTCGACATGCGCATGCCCTTCATCAACGTGAGCTACAACATCCGCTGGGGACGCCAGCGCCGCGACGCCAGCAAGATGGTCAAAGCAGACGCCTCCGTCGACACCTCCACCGCCGCCGGCCGCTGACCCTTCGAAGAGCAAAACAACAAGTGTTGCAAAGTCGCCCGGATGATTGACAATATATAATTATGTAAGCTATAAACGTCATTATGTAAGCTATAAACGTCCGCAGGACGTTGATTATTCGTAACCCCGTACACCGTAGCCTAAGGCGAAG
>CAJUOC010000022.1 GCA_910587925.1 uncultured Muribaculaceae bacterium | reverse complement strand
GCATGTGACGTGGAGCAGCGTGTCGGAGACACGCCATTGTGATTAACCCCAGGTGTAACCTGGGGTTAATGTGGCCTATCCAATTAGCGTCTCGGAGAGATGCATGCAGCAAAGTCGTTCGGCCTCCATGTGCACCTCTCCGAGGCGCAATTTAAGGTTGGGGCTTCTCCCCCCCAGGTTTCACCTGGGGTTAACCATAATGGCGTGTCTCCGACACGCGCTACATGCCGTCTGTCTCATGACGGGCCATGATGCATGAAGCGTATGACCGCAGGACTCGCGGTCATACGCTTCATCGTATCATGGTCTGCACATCATGCATCATGCATCATGAATCGAGGCGGGGTCAGTCGAGCTTGTGGATGACCAGGCCGGAGCGGAGTTTGGGCTCAAACCAGGTGGTCTTGGGGGGCATGATGTTGCCGGTGTCGGCGATGTCCATCAGCTGGCGCATGCTCACGGGGAAGAGGGCCAGCGCGGCGGCCATCTCGCCGGAGTCGACGCGGCGCGCAAGTTCGTCGAGGCCGCGGATGCCGCCAACAAAGTCGACGCGCTTGTCGCTGCGCAGGTCTGTGATGCCAAGGATGTCGCGCAGGATATGGTCTGAGGAGATGGTCACATCGAGCACCCCGATGGGGTCGGAGTCGTCGTAGATGCCTTCACGGGCGGTGAGCGAGTACCAGCGGCCCTCGAGATAGAGCGAGAAATTGTGGAGCTTCTCGGGGCGGTAAGCTACCGTACCCCTGTCCTCGACGATGAAGCTGCGCTCGAGCCGCTCGAGGAACTCGGCCGGCGACAGACCGTTAAGGTCGCGCACGAGGCGGTTGTAGTCGATAATCTTGAGGTGTGAGGCGGGGAAAGCCACGGCCAGGAAGTAATTGTACTCCTCGTCGCCGCGGTGGCCGGGGTTGAGGCGCGCGCGCTCGTTGCCCACGAGGGCGGCGGCAGCTGTGCGATGGTGGCCGTCGGCGATGTAGAGATACGGTATGCGGGCAAAGGCGGCGGTGATGGCCTCGATGGTCTCGGCGTCGTCGATTACCCAGAATGTGTGGCCGAAGCCGTCGGGCGCGGTGAAGTCGTACTCGGCCGGGCCGGCGGTGACGCGGGCGATGATGTCGTCGAGGGTCTTATTGTCGGGGAAGGCAAAGAATACAGGCTCGATGTTGGCATTTTGCACACGCACGTGCTTCATGCGGTCTTCCTCCTTGTCGCGGCGGGTGAGTTCATGCTTCTTGATATTGCCCTCCATGTAGTCGGCCACGCTCGCAGCCACGACGATGCCATACTGGGTGCGGCCGTCCATGGTCTGGGCGTAGATGTAGTAGTGGTCGGCATCGTCCTGTACGAGCCAGCCGTCGCGCTGGAAAGCGGCGAAATTTTCGACAGCGCGGTCGTATACGCGCGGGTCATGCTCGTCGGTACCCTCGGGAAAGTCGATTTCGGGCTTGATGATGTGGTAAAGCGATTGGGGATTGCCGGCGGCTTCGGCGCGGGCTTCGTCGGAGTTGAGCACGTCGTAGGGGCGTGATGCCACTCTGGTCACGAGATCGCGGGGCGGACGCACACCGCGGAAGGGTTTCACTTTAGCCATAGTTTTTCGGGTTGATTAAGGTATGTTGGGTGTGTTTATCGGTCTGAGCCGATTGAGTATAGTCGAGAGGCGGGAGGAGGCGGAGTCGTAGGCGGCGCAGAGGGCGAGGCTCGCGGCCATGGTGGCGGCGAACACGCCGGGCCACCACATCCATGCCGGGCCGTTCATGGCTACGGCTATCACGATGAAGTTGATGACAAACTGGTGTATCAGGTAGATGTGAAACGACTGCCGGTCGAGCAGCGACGTCACCGGGCCGGGGCGCACGTCGGCGCGGCCGCGCACCATCGCCATACCGACCATGCCGACGATTATCGACATGGCGGTGGTGAGCAGGTATGCGTATCGGTGAAGTGGAGCGTGCGGGCCGCCAATGTACAAGGCGATGAAAATCATCACCCCCCCTATTTGGGCTAATCGATTGAGCTTAAGGTCGCTGAACAGATAGCCGGCGAGAAACACGGGGTAGTACACACACATGTTGAAACTGTACAGCGGCACGTATACGCTGTACAGCCGTGTGGCCACGAGCAGGGCGGCAATCTTGATGATGCCCGCGGGGCTGAGGTCGGGCTTTACCAGATATGTGAGCACCAGCGCCATGAATATGAAGGGCAGGTACCACAGATGGGTATGGGCCTGGCACAGGTAGAGGCCGCCGATATTGAAGCTCATCGAGGGGAAACACAGGGCATAGGCCACGGCCATGACGGCCGAGGGGATGGCTATGCGCCGTATCTTCTTGATGATGAAGGCCCGCCGTGAGGTGAGCCGAGACATCTGCATCCGCAGCAGCGCGCCGGAGATAAACGTAAACAGCCCCAGACCGATGACTTTGCACAGCCAGCATACATGGCGTGTGAAATCGTCCATGTGCAGCGGGCTGAACGTCTCCGTACCGAGGGCGTTTGCACACACGTACAGCGCCGAGTGGTGGAGCACTATGGCGAGTATGGCGGCGGCGCGCAGGGTGCAGATGTCGTATCTCATAATTCGATGGTCTGGGCGCGGTCGGGGCCTACCGACACGATTGCCACAGGCACGCCCAGCTCGCGCTCGATAAAGGCGATGTAGTCGCGGAAGGCCTGCGGGAACTCGTCGGGCGAGGTGATGGCCGTGAGGTCGGTGCGCCAGCCGGGCAGCTCGGTGTATACGGGGCGCACAGCGGCGGCATCGTCGATGGAGTAGGGGAAGTCGGGGGTGCGGGTGCCGCCGATCTCGTACTCGGTGCAGGCGCGGATGGTGTCGAATGTGTCGAGCACGTCGCTCTTCATCATTATGAGGTGGGTCACGCCGTTGATCATCACGGCATAGCGCAGGGCCACCAGGTCGATCCAGCCGCAGCGGCGCTCGCGGCCGGTGACGGCGCCGTACTCATGGCCGCGGTCGCGCATCTCGGCGCCGGTGGCGTCGTGGAGCTCGGTGGGGAAGGGGCCGCTGCCCACGCGGGTGCAGTAAGCCTTGAATATGCCGTATACGCGGCCGATGCGGCCGGGAGCCACGCCCAGGCCGGTGCAGGCGCCGGCGGCGACGGTGTTGGACGATGTCACGAAGGGATACGAGCCGAAGTCGATGTCGAGCAGGGTGCCCTGGGCGCCCTCGGCGAGCACTTGTTTGCCTTGGCGCAGCAGGCCGTTGATATAGTGCTCGGAGTCTACGAGGGTGAAGCGGCGCAGCTCGTCGATGGCGGCCATCCACTTGGACTCGAGGTCGGCCAGGAGCGCGGCGTCGGGGGTGGCGCCCATGCGCTCGAGCTGGCGCAGATGACGGTCGCGGGCGGCTGTGTAGCGCTCGGCGAAGTCGGGTGCCTCGATGTCGCCCACGCGCAGGCCGTGGCGCGAGATTTTGTCGGTGTATGTGGGGCCGATGCCCTTGCCGGTGGTGCCAATCTTGCCGGCGCCCATGGCTTTTTCGCCGGCGGCGTCGAGCAGGCGGTGGGTGGGCATGATGAGGTGTGCCTTGCGCGAGATGCGCAGGCGCTCGTGCAGGGGAGTGCCTGCGTCGATGAGCTCGCGGGCCTCTGCGGTGAAGAGCACGGGGTCGAGCACCACGCCGTTGCCGATGACATTGACGTTGCCCTGGAATACGCCCGAGGGGATGGAGCGGAGCACCACCTTGCGGCCGTCAAACTCAAGGGTGTGGCCGGCGTTGGGGCCGCCCTGGAAGCGGGCCACCGCGTCGTAGCGCGGGGTGAGCACGTCCACTACTTTGCCTTTTCCTTCGTCGCCCCACTGCAGGCCGAGGAGCACGTCAACTTTGCTGGTATTCATCGTGTATGTCGAGTTGGTTTATTTTCTTGGGATTTGCGCAGGCGCCGGCGGCATGCGCCGCAGAGGCCGTAGATGTCGAGCACATAGTAGTCGGCCTCGAAACTGCCCCAGCGCTTGGCGTTGATCATCGCGGCCAGCTCGGGGTCGGCCGGCTGGGTGACCTTGCCGCAGCTGCGGCACACAAGGTGGTGGCGGGCGGCGGCGCGGCGGTCGACTGTGACGCGCTGGTACAGGGCGCTCGTGGCGGGCCCGTGCTCAAAGCGGTGGCGGGTGGCCAGGCCGCAGTCTACCAGCAGGTCGAGGGTGCTGTATACGGTGGCGGGGGATACGGCGTTGCCGGCGGCGGTGAGAGCCGTGTGCAGGTCGTCGGCGGTGAAATGCCGGGGTGTGGCGAGCACCTGCTCGAGCACGGCGTAGCGCTCGAATGTGCAGCGGCGCCCCGTCTCGTGCAGGTACCGCGTGAATATCTCCCGGGAGGCCTTCATATGGCTGCAAATGTAGCTAATTTTTCCCGCACGCGCAATACCTTGGCGCAGGCATCAGCGGCGGAGCTGCCAGAATGCGACGGCAGAGGCGGCGGCGACGTTGAGCGAGTCGACGCCGTGGCGCATGGGGATGCGCACCACATAGTCGGCCGCGGCTATGGCGCGGTCGCTCAGGCCGTCGCCCTCGGTGCCCAGAGTCACGGCGAGGCGCGGCTCGGCGGCGAGCGCGGGGTCGTCGAGCGGTATGGAGTCGTCGCTCAGGGCCATGGCGGCGATCTTGAAGCCGAGGCGGCGCAGGTCGTCGAGGCCGGCGTCGACGTAGCACCAGGGCACCTGGAATACCGTGCCCATCGACACGCGCACCGAGCGGCGGTTGAGCGGGTCGCACGATGTCGGGGTGAGCGCCACGGCGTCGACTCCGAGCGCTGCGGCCGAGCGGAATATGGCGCCGATATTGGTGGTGTCGGTCACGCCGTCGATTACGGCCACGAGGCGTGCGTCGGCCATAAGGCTCGCCGGGAGGTCGGGCGCGGGGCGGCGCATGGCGCAGAGCACGCCGCGGGTGAGTGTGTAGCCGGTGAGGGCGGCCAGGGTGTCGCGGTCGCCGGTGTATACGGGTATGTCGGGGCAGGCGGCGATGATGTCGGCGGCGTCGCCGTCGATGTGGCGCTCCTCACACAGCAGCGACACCGGCTGCAGGCCGCAGGCGAGCGCCACGCGTATCACCTTGGGGCTCTCGGCCACAAATATGGCACGCGCCGGGTCGAGGCGCGAGCGCATCTGCGCCTCGGTCAGAGAGGCGTATGGCTCGAGTCCCGGCTCGGCGAGCGATGTGATGCGGTGCAGCACGGTAGCGGCGGCTGGCGGCGGTTTACGCGGTGAGCGGCGCTGATTACTGGCCCAGGTATGCCTTGAGGAGCTTGCTCTTCTGGCCCTTGAGGCGGCGGATGGCTTTTTCCTTAATCTGACGCACGCGCTCGCGCGTGAGCTCAAATTTTGCGCCGATTTCCTCGAGAGTCATCTCCTGGCATCCGATGCCGAAGAACAGCTTGAGTATCTCGCGCTCGCGCTCGTGGAGCTGGCGCAGGGCGCGCTCGACCTCGTTGGAGAGCGACTCCTGGTTGAGCGAGGCGTCGGCCATGGGCGAGTCTTCGTTGGTGAGCACGTCGAGCAGGCTGTTGTCCTCGCCCTCGACAAAGGGGGCGTCGACGCTGATGTGGCGGCCCGATACCTTGAGGGTGTCGGCAATCTTCTCTACAGGCACGTCGAGAGTCTCGGCGAGCTCCTCGGGCGAGGGGCGGCGCTCGTTTTCCTGCTCAAATTTCGACAGGGCCTTGCTGATTTTGTTGAGCGAGCCTACCTGGTTGAGGGGCAGGCGCACGATGCGCGACTGCTCGGCCAGAGCCTGGAGGATAGACTGGCGTATCCACCAAACGGCGTAGGAGATAAACTTAAAACCACGGGTCTCGTCAAACTTCCGCGCGGCCTTGATGAGGCCGAGGTTGCCCTCGTTGATAAGGTCGGGGAGCGAAAGTCCTTGATTCTGATATTGCTTGGCCACCGATACCACAAAGCGGAGGTTGGCGCGGGTGAGCTTCTCGAGAGCCACCTGGTCGCCCTGCTTGATGCGCTGGGCGAGCTCTACCTCTTCCTCCACAGATATGAGTTCCTCGCGGCCGATTTCCTGGAGGTACTTGTCGAGAGAGGCGCTTTCGCGGTTGGTGATTGATTTGGTGATTTTTAATTGTCTCATGCTTGGTAGAAAACCGAATTGGTGCTAAAACGCACAAAGTTACGACTTTTTTGCGACATGTGCGTGATAGCTCAACGGAAAATCGCCGCCGATGTTGCTTAATAATTGTTAATGCCGGCCGTCGGGCTGCTCGCTGCGGGCGAGAAAATCATTGTAGTACGACAGGAGCAACGTGGTGAGCGGCAGGGCGATGATGAGACCGATGAAGCCGAGCAGAGTGCCCCAGACCGAGAGCGACAGCAGTATCACGGCGGGATTGAGTCCCATGGCGCGTCCCATGATTTTTGGGGTCAGCACCAGGTCCTGGATACACTGCACCACCACGTACACGGCCATGCAGGCCCACCACATCTCCCAGAACGATGCCCCGCCTCCGCTGCCGGCGCTGTATACCAGGCAGAGCAGGGTGGTGGGGATGATGGACACCAGCTGGAGATATGGCACCATATTGAGCAGCCCGATGAAGAGGCCGAGCACCACCGCCAGCGGCAGCCCGACGATGACAAATCCCACCGCAAAGAGTATGCCCACGATAAACGCCACGAGCGCCTGGCCGCGGAAGTAGTGGTTCATGCTGTGCTTGATGTCGGTGGCCAGGCGATATACCAGCGGGCGCTGGCGCGGCGGCACGAGCCGGCGCATACCGCGCAGCAGCCGCTCGTAGTCGAGCATGATGAAGATGAGGTAGAGCAGCGAGCAAAACCACCCGACCACGCCCATGATGAGGTCGATGCCGCCTGTGACCAGCTCGCGCGACGCCTCGATGACGGTCTGCAGGTCTTGGTCGGTGATCATGCTGGCGATGGAGCCGAAGTCGATGTAGCTGCGCAGCAGGTCGTGCACTGCGGCGGGGATGAATGGTATCGACGAGCCGGCGTCGGCATATCGCGCGATGAGCTCGGCCACACGGTTTGTCTCGTCGATAATCGACGGTACAAATATGATGCACAGTGTGATGAATACGAGCACAGTCTCCATCAGAGTGACAAATACGGGGATGAGACGGCCCCGCACCCGCAGCAGGCGGCGGTTGTACTGCACAAACGGCTCCAGCATGTATGCGGCCAGCCAAGCCACCAGAAACGGCAGCAGCACGCCGCGCAGCCGCCCGATGAGCCAGATGGCCGCTGCGGCGAGCACACACGTGATGATCAGCCTCACCACGCGGTCAAATGTATATGGCCTGTGAGTCATGGTGCAAATGTACGACAATATTTTTGGTTTGCGAAACTTGAATTTATGTAGTAATTTTGCGACTTCAACCGACACTCTAATCATTTACACAGAATTGATGGAAGATAAAGTAAGACAGCTGCTCAGCGACAAGGCTTGGGCGCGGTGGACGGCGCTCATACTGGTGGCGCTGATGATGTTTTTCGCATACATGTTTGTCGACGTGATGTCGCCGCTGCAGGAGCTGGTGCAGACCCAGCGCGGCTGGGCACCCGAGGCATTCGGCTACTATGCCGGCGCCGAGTATATACTCAACGTATTCGGCTTCCTCATCATCGCCGGTATCATCCTCGACAAGATGGGCGTGCGCTTTACGGGCGTGCTGTCGGCGTCGGTGATGTTTGTGGGCGCCTGCATCAAGCTGTATGCCATCAGCGACTGGTTTGCCGGCACGGCCTTTGACCAGTGGCTGTCGTCGTGGTGGACCGCCATGCCCGGCAGCGCCAAGCTGGCCGCCTTCGGCTTCATGATATTCGGCTGCGGCTGCGAGATGGCCGGCATCACGGTGTCAAAGACGCTCGCAAAGTGGTTTGAGGGCCACGAAATGGCTTTGGCGATGGGCCTGGAGATGGCTCTTGCGCGTGTGGGCGTTTTCGCGATATTCTCGCTGTCGCCGCGCCTGGCCGACTGGATGGGCGCCGACGACCGCACGGTGGTCATCCCCGTGGCATTCTGCACGGCCCTGCTGCTCATCGGCCTGATATGCTATATCGTGTTTACCTTTATGGACGCGCGCCTCGACCGCGAGATTGCCGCCGACAAGATAGCCTCCGCCGCCTCGGGCGACGACGAGGAGTTTAAGGTGAGCGACGTCGCCAAGATACTGTCGAGCAAACTCTTCTGGGTGATAGCCATGCTGTGTGTGCTCTACTACTCGGCCATCTTCCCCTTCCAGCGCTACGCCACCAACATGCTCCAGTGCAACCTCGACATGAGCGCCGAGGCCGCCGCCGACATCTTCCGCTGGTTTCCCATCGGCGCAGCCGCCCTCACCCCCGTGCTCGGCTACTGCCTCGACCGCTACGGCAAGGGCGCGTCGATGCTCATCGCCGGCGCCATACTGATGATTGCCTGCCATCTGACATTTGCCCTCGTGCTCCCCGTATACCAGAGCACGGCTCTGGCCTTCACCGCCATCATCATCCTGGGCATCTCCTTCTCGCTGGTGCCCGCCTCGCTGTGGCCCTCGGTGCCCAAGATCATGGACAGCCGCTACCTGGGCTCGGCATACTCGCTCATCTTCTGGGTGCAGAATATCGGCCTGGCCCTCTTCCCCATACTCATCGGCTATGTGCTCCAGGCCAGCAACCCCGGAGTCACCGACCCGATGAAATACAATTATACCGCTCCCATGCTGCTCTTTGCGTCGCTGGGTGTGCTGGCGCTTCTCTTCGGCATATGGCTCAAAGTGCTCAACGCCCGCAACCACTACGGACTCGAAGACCCCAATATCAAAGACAAGAAAGAAGTGGCCGAGGCCGAGATACAGCAGCCCGAATAATCATTCTCTATAGCGTATTGACATGCAAAAGCCTTCGATACCCAAAGGTACGCGCGACTTCTCGCCCGCCGAGATGGCCCGCCGCAACTATATATTCGACACCATCCGCGAGGTATTCCGCCTCTACGGCTTCGCCCAGATCGAGACGCCCGCCATGGAAAATCTCTCCACCCTGATGGGCAAGTACGGCGAGGAGGGCGACAAGCTCCTCTTCAAGATACTCAACTCGGGCAATTACCTCGCCGGCGTCGCTCCGTCGCTCTTCGACGAGACCGCCGTAAACCGCCTCACCCCCTACCTGGCCGAGAAGGGCCTGCGCTACGACCTCACCGTGCCCTTTGCGCGCTATGTGGTGCAGCACCGCGCCGACATACAGTTTCCCTTCCGCCGCTTCCAGATACAGCCAGTGTGGCGCGCCGACCGTCCCCAGAAGGGACGCTACCGCGAGTTTTACCAGTGCGACGCCGACGTCATCGGCTCCGACTCGCTCCTGAGCGAGGTAGAGCTGCTCCAGCTCATCGACGAGGTATTCCGCCGCCTGGGCATCCGCATCGCCATCAAGCTCAACAACCGCAAGGTGCTGGCCGGCATCGCCGAGCTGATCGGCGCCCCCGACAAGATGATAGACATCACCGTCGCCATCGACAAAATCGACAAGATCGGCATCGACAAGGTCAATGAGGAGCTTGTCGACCGCGGCCTCTCGGCCGAGTCGATTGCAGCCCTGCAGCCCATCCTGGCCATCAGCGGCACCACCGCCGAGCGCCTCGACCGCCTCGAGAGCCTGCTCGCCTCCAGCGAGACCGGCTCGGCAGGCGTGGCTGAGCTGCGCGCTGTGGTCGCTCCCTCGCTGGCGCTGGGCCTCGACGCCGAGCTCGACCTCGATGTGTCGCTCGCCCGCGGCCTCAACTACTACACCGGCACCATCATCGAGGTCAAAGCCCTCGACTATGCCATCGGCTCCATCACCGGCGGCGGCCGCTACGACAATCTCACCGGCGTATTCGGTATGCCCGGCGTGAGCGGCGTGGGCATATCCTTTGGCGCCGACCGTATCTACGACGTGATGACCGGCCTGGCGCTCTTCCCCGCCGGCCTCGGCGCCACATCGCGGGTGATGATGGCCAATCTCGGCCCGGCCGAGTCGGCCGCCGCCCTCGCTCTGGTCAAGACCCTGCGCGCCGCCGGCATCAGCTGCGAGATATATCCCGACGCCGTCAAGCTCAAGCGCCAGATGAACTATGCCAACAATGCCGGCATCCCCTACGTGGCCATCATCGGCGACAAAGAGCTTGCCGACGGTACCGTCACACTCAAGGATATGACAGCCGGCGAGCAGCAGACCGTGGCCGCCGCCGACCTCGCCTCGCTCCTTGCCTGAGCCGGGCCCTGAAGCATCGCCGTGAGAAGCGTTGAGATGCAGCGGGGCCCGGTGCTCCGCAATATGATCGTGTTTGCGCTGCCGCTGCTCGCCAGCGGAGTGCTCCAGCAGTCGTTCAACTCGGTCGACGTGGCCGTCGTGGGCCGGTGGTGTACCAAGCAGGCCTTGGCCGCCGTCGGGTCCAACGGTATGATTATAAGCCTCATCGTAAACCTCTTCATAGGTATCTCGGTGGGCGCCAACGTGGTCATCGCCAACGCTATCGGCCGCCGCGATACCGATGCCGTGCGCCGCGCCTGCCGCACGGCCATGGCCGTCGCCGTCGTGAGCGGCGTGCTGCTTGCCGTCGTCGGCAGTATGGTGGCGCGCCCGCTGCTGGAGATGATGCAGACGCCGGCCGACGTCATCGACCTCTCGACCGAGTATCTGGGCATATTTTTCATGGGTATGCCCTTCATGATGATATACAATTTCGGCTCGGCCATCCTGCGCAGCAAGGGCGACACGCGCCGCCCCTTCTATGCCCTGGTGGCCGGCGGGCTGGTCAATGTGGCGCTCAACCTGGTCTTTGTGCTGGGCTGCGGCATGGATGTCGACGGCGTGGCCTGGGCCACAGTGATTGCCAACGGTGTCAATGCCGCCCTGATGATATGGTATCTCGTCGGCGAGGACGACCCGTACCGCGTGAAGCCGCGCGACCTGAGCTTTCACCGCCGCGAGCTCATGCGCGAGCTGCGCATCGGCGTGCCCGCCGGCGTGCAGGGTATGCTCTTTTCCATCTCCAATGTGTTTGTGCAGACAGCGGTCAACCGCCTCGGCTCCGACGCCGTGGCAGGCTCGGCCGCGGCCGTCAACTACGAGATGTACTGCTACTTCCTCATCGTGGCGGCAAACCAGGCCGTCGTGGCATTCACCGCGCAGAATTACGGCGCCGGCGACATCGCGCGCTGCCGGCGCATCTTTGTCTGCGGCATGGCGATGGCCCTGGTGTCGTCGCTTGTGGCCAATCTCGGTATCGCCGCCCTTGCCCCGGCCTTTGTGGGGATATTTACCGCCGACGCCGCAGTGTTGCCATTTGGCTGCATACGCGTAGAGCATGTGCTGGCCTTTCAGTTTATCGCGTCGAGCTACGAGATTTCGGGCGCAGCAATGCGTGGCCTGGGCTACTCCATGACCCCGATGATCATCACCATCTTCGGCTCGTGTCTGCTGCGCATCGCCTGGGTGCACATACTCTTTGCCACCGGCTATACCTTTGCCTCGCTCATGACCATATACCCGGTGAGCTGGGCGCTTACCGGCCTGCTCGCATTGGTGGCATACCGCGTGATAGCCCGCCGCGCCTACTCACACATCACCGCAGCACGGCATCAGGCGGCGACGTGATTGCGGCATGATGACGCATCATGTTGCATCATGATTTAACAAGTTTTAACATGGGGGGGGGTAAACCCAACCCCCTTTTTTTATATATTTGCCCCGTGATTCAAAAGTCAGACGGCGAGCCTGCCGTGTGCACATCATAGACATACTTACTTAAATCTAATTCAATCCATTCTTACTTATGAAAAGACTGTACACTATGCCGGTGCTGCTGGCGTGTGTCCTTGCATTCCTCGGCCTGAGCGCCTCCGCGCAGGACTACTACATCCGCGGGGATTTCGCGAAATACACCGCGTGGGCCGGCGACAACTGGGGCACAGCCCACAAGATGACCCCGAAAGGCGACGGCAGCTATATCTATGAGTTTACCCAAGGCTTCCCCGCAGCGGAGTTTAAGATTTCCGATGCAGGCTGGACGGCTGAGAATACTTGGTCGACAATCGAAAAGGAAATGGTGGTAGATGAAGCCTATGATATCACCCCGAATCAGACCTCCGGCGAAAAAAACATGAGCCTTGCCGCTGCGTATGAAGGCGAGGGCACTGTGGTATTTAATCCCACTACAGGTAAATTCTCCATCCGGAGCAAGAAGACCGACGTTCCCGTCGTCCCCGGTAAGACCTACACCGTATACTTCACCGGCGCGACATCCGACTGGATCGAGGTCTATGCTTATGTGTGGGATGGCGCTTCCACCTACATCGCAGGCTGGCCGGGTCAACCTGCCAAATTGTCGACCAAGTATTACAAGGGTAAGCCGGTATACGAGTATACCTTCGACGCACCTGCCTGGACACCTAAGAATGTTATATTCAACAACAACGACGCCGAGTTCCAGACTGTGGGCCTCGACTTCACCGATAATGCGCTCTATGTGCTCGGCGCTTTCGATAAATCTGAAAACGGCAAGAATTACTACAAGACCGACCTACTGACCTCGTATGCCTTCGACGCAGAGGCTCCGCAGGTATACAATACCCTCTATATGGACTTCGGCGCCGACCGCCAGACCAAGGGCAAAGGCAAGACCTCAAAGGAGTATCAGCCCAAGGTGATACTGCTCGACAATGTACATACCGGCCACATCGACGGCAACGAGATTACCAATGCCAATACTTACAATGTACGCGATATGGTAAAGGTATCGGTCAAGGTCGACGGTGTCGAGTACATGCGCGACGACCACGACCTTTGGAGCTACACCCTCACCGATCAGGAGCTCGCGTGGGTAAAAGACGTGATATTCTATTTCCCCGCCAACACCGGCTCGGGCGACTACAATCAGGCATACTGCTGCGGCATGGAGGTCAAGGACAACGGCAACCTCAGCTGGGACAGCGACAACTGGCTCAAGTACATGTACTTTGCCGACAATGTGACCAGCGCCACCGGTATCGACAACCAGGGCAAGGCCACACAGTCTTACCTCACCTTCGAGCAATATAAGGAAGAGAAGTGGACCGACAAGGAGTACTACTACTTCATCGGCCAGGGTCTCGAGGGCTTCAACGAGTGGAAGGGTCTCACAAGCCCCGATATAAAGTCGGCCCAGACCGAGATGAACGTGGCATACCTCCACGTGGTGCGCAACTCCAATCCCGCATCCAGCAAGGGCCAGGATGGCAGCGATATCCCCGGCATTCTCTTCAAGATGTCGTGGCTCAAGCCCTACGACTGGTGGGTGCGCTCGGGTGAGTCGGGCGGCGCCATCAGCGAGAAGCGCGCCTGGGCCACATTCAACTACGGTATCATCGGCTTTGATACCGCTCATCCGGCTACCACCGATGGCAATCTCACGCCATACATCGCCAACGACGGCGCAAACAACTCCATGCACGTGCTGCGCGACAAGTCGTACCCGGTCAACAACAGCAATCAGTTCAACTGGTTTATCCCCGTCACCGACAATACCAATGAGGCATACCTCATCGTCGACCTCGACCCCGACTGCCAGTCGGCCACCATGCTCGCTTTTGAGCCCAACCCCCAGGCAAAGAGCTCCGAACGCGTGGTCAACGCCGTCGACATCACCCCGGAGCAGCTCGCCGCAATGGGCGAGGTGGAGCAGCCTCTGGCAGCCGCAGCCAACGGCGATGTGGCATACACCCGCGCCAATCTGGTCAACACCCGCCTCACCGTGCAGGCCGCCCATCACAACGATATCAAGGACCTGGGCGAAGGTTCGGAGGCCGGTACCCACCATTACACCATCGAGTATCAGTTCTTCTGCGACGGCGAGCCCTCGGGCACACCCTACGTGGTGGGCGGTTATCTCCGCACCGACGACAATACCTTCGACGTGACCATGAACGGTATCAACGCCTTCTCCGAGACAAACATCGGTATGCGTGCCCTCTATACCTACAGCCACGGCCTCGACAGCGAGGATAGATACAAGGTGCGCTTCCACTCCAAGTTTATCGGCCGCACCACCACCGGCGACGCCACTCTGCCCGTGCCCGCTGTAGGCGAGGTCACCGACGCCTGCTTTGTGATGGGTCCCGTCGACAACCGTGCCTCCTACGGCGTATTTGCCACCCTGCCCATATCGGTCGACGAGTCGACCCGCGAGGCCGACTTCGTGCGCTACCTCGACTTCGAGCTGGCCTCTGACCGCACCTCGGCTCCCGGCTCGCGCGCCGAGATACTCCATGCCTCACACTCAGTGCTCGCCGACCACGCCCACCTGAGCGCCAAAGCCGTCGAGACTCTCGACGCATGGGCCTCGGAGCTCTCGCCCGCCGGCGAGGATGTCAAGAGCGTGCCCGTAGTGCTCACCGATGCCTTTGACTGGAGCCCCGGCGACAAGGTCAACGTGTCGGGCAAGGTATACTTCATCTTCCCCGTGCTCGTCAATCCCGTGTCGGTGCCCGAGGTGGCCGGCTCGCGTGCCCCGCAGCGCCGCGCTGCCGCCGCCGACCTCTACTCCGGCTATCAGCTCAAGCTCCGCCGCACCGAGGCTCCCGTGAGCTACGCCCTCGGTACCGGCCAGCTCACCGGCATCGAAGACGTCGAGACCTCCGGCGCCGACGCCCCCGCCGAGTACTACGACCTGCGCGGCGTGCGCCTCGCAGAGCCCCTCGCCCCCGGCGTATACATCCGCCGCTGTGGCTCCGAGGTGACCAAGGTGCTGGTAAAGTAACACATCTGTAGAAAAATTCACCCCCGGGACGACCGCGAGACTATGGCCTCGCGGTCGTCTTGCCGTTTCACTACTTTTTCGTATCTTTGTGGCATAAACCAACACTTGGTCATGATCACTTTCTTCAAGAAGGGCAAAGACACTGTGTACCTCGTACAGTCGGCCCGCCCACTCACAAGTACAGACAACGAGCGGCTCGGCTGGCTGCTGCACGGCGCCACCCCGCTGAAAGCGGCCTCGATGGCCGGCCCATTCATCGGCCCCCGCAAGGAGATGATTACCCCCTGGAGCACCAATGCCGTGGAGATCACCCAGAATATGGGCCTCGACGGCATAGTGCGTATAGAGCAGTTTGAGCGCGTCGCCCAGGGCGTCGAGCCTGCATACGACCCCATGCTCCAGCGTGTGTATCCGCGGCTGTCGGCAGCGGAGTTTGAGCGTATCGGCAAGCCCGCCCCGGTGGTGCATATCGCCGACATCCACGCCTACAACCAGGCCGAGGGCCTGGCACTGTCGCCCGATGAGGAGCGCTATCTCACCGAGCTGAGCGAGCGCCTTGGCCGTCCGCTCACCGACAGCGAGGTATTCGGCTTCTCGCAGGTCAACTCCGAGCACTGCCGCCACAAAATCTTCAACGGCACTTTTGTAATCGACGGCGAGGAGAAGCCCTCGACCCTCTTCGGCCTCATCAAGCAGACTTCAAAGGAAAACCCCAACGGCCTGGTGTCGGCATACCGCGACAACGTGGCCTTTGTGCGCGGCCCGCAGATTGAGCAGTTTGCCCCGGTCAACCCCGACCGCCCCGACTACTTTGAGGAGCGCCCCATACGCTCGGTCATCTCGCTCAAGGCCGAGACTCACAACTTCCCCACCACTGTCGAGCCCTTCAACGGCGCCGCCACCGGCACCGGCGGCGAGATACGCGACCGCCTCGGCGGCGGCCGCGCGTCGCTCCCCATCGCCGGCACCGCCGTGTACATGACATCATATCCCCGCCTCACCCCCGAGCAGAAGTGGGAGCTTGCCCTCAACCCCCGCGTGTGGCTCTACCAGACACCGGCCGAGATACTCATCAAGGCATCAAACGGCGCCAGCGACTTCGGCAATAAGTTTGGCCAGCCCCTCATCTGCGGCTCGCTGCTCACATTTGAGCACGCCGAGCACGGCCGCACCCACGGCTACGACAAAGTAATCATGCTCGCCGGCGGCGTAGGTTTCGCCGCAGCCCGCGACGCGCAGAAGGGCCATCCCAAGCCCGGGCAGAAGGTCGTCGTGGCCGGCGGCGACAACTACCGCATCGGCATGGGCGGCGGCGCCGTAAGCTCGGTCGACACCGGCTCGTATGCCAATGCCATCGAGCTCAACGCCGTGCAGCGCGCCAATCCCGAGATGCAGAAGCGCGTGGCCAACGTGATACGCGCTCTGGCCGAGGCTCCCGAGAATCCCATCGTAAGCATACACGACCACGGCGCCGGCGGCCACCTCAATGCCCTGAGCGAGCTGGTCGAGGAGACCGGCGGACATATCGACATCACCGCCCTGCCCGTGGGCGACCCCACTCTCAGCGCCAAGGAAATCGTCGGCAACGAGAGCCAGGAGCGCATGGGATTTGTGATCGACGCCGACCGCATCCCCATGGTGGAGCGCATCGCCCAGCGCGAGCGCGCCCCGATGTACGTCGTGGGCGAGACCACCGGCGACCGCCGCTTCACATTCAGCGCCGCCGACGGTACGCGTCCCATCGACCTGGCCATGACCGACATGTTTGGCTCCTCGCCCCGCACCGTCATGGAAGACCACACCGTCGAGCGCCATTTCGACGAGCCGGTCGTATGCGACGACTGCCTGGAGCAGTATCTCCACGATGTACTCTCGCTCGAGGCCGTGGCATGTAAGGACTGGCTCACCAATAAGGTCGACCGCTCCGTCACCGGCCGTATCGCCCGCCAGCAGTGCCAGGGCGAGCTCCAGCTCCCGCTGAGCGACTGCGGTGTGGTGGCCCTCGACTACCGCGGCCGCGCCGGTATCGCCACTTCGATAGGCCACGCTCCCCAGGCCGCCCTCGCCGACTCCGCCGCCGGCTCGGTGCTCGCCATCGCCGAGGCCCTCACCAATATCGCCGGCGCCCGCCTCGACAAGGGCCTGCGCAGCATATCGCTGAGCGCCAACTGGATGTGGCCCTGCCGCAACGAGGGCGAAGACGCCGCCCTCTACCGCGCCGTAGAGGCTTGCTCGCGCTTTGCCCGCGACTTAGGTATAAATATCCCCACCGGCAAAGACTCGCTGTCGATGACCCAGAAATACCCCGACGGTCAGCAGGTGCTCTCGCCCGGCACGGTGATAATCTCCGCCGCCGGCCCCGTGAGCGACATCCGCCGCACGGTAAGCCCCGTGCTGGTCAATACCGCCGCCTCGACCCTCTACTATATCGACCTGAGCAGCGACGAGCTGCGCCTGGGCGGCTCCGCTCTTGCCCAGACCCTGAGCAAGGTGGGCAGCGACGTGCCCACAGTGCGCGACTCAGCCCGCTTTGCCGCCGCATTTGAGGCCGTGCAGGCCCTGGTACGCCGCCGCAAGCTCCTGGCCATGCACGACGTCAGCGCCGGCGGTCTGGTGGTGACTCTGCTCGAGATGCTCTTTGCCAACACCCGCGGCGGCCTGAAGATGTATACCGACGGCTTCGAGGCATACGGCGAGACCGACCTCATGAAGATACTCTTTGCCGAGAATCCCGCCATCGTCGTCCAGGTGGCCGACAGCGCCAAGGCATCGGTAGAGCAGCTGCTCGACCGGGCCGGCGTGAAGTACTTCCCCATCGCCACCCCCGCCGAGGAGCGTGTGCTCATGGTGACCCATGGCGGCACCGAGCGCCTGCTCGGCGTCGATTACCTGCGCGATGTGTGGTACCGCCCCAGCTACATGCTCGACTGCCTCCAGAGCGGCGACGCATGTGCCGCCGAGCGCTACGACAACTACAAGCGCCAGCCGCTGCGCTATGCCATCCCCGCCGCCTTTGACGGCTCCCTGGCAGCGCTCGGCCTCAAGGCCGACCGTCCCGAGCGCACCGGCGTGCGCGCCGCCATCATCCGCGAGAAAGGCGTCAACGGCGACCGCGAGATGGCATACTCGCTCTACCTGGCAGGCTTCGACGTCAAAGACGTGCATATGACCGACCTGATGAGCGGCCGCGAGACCCTCGACGATGTGCAGATGATAGTGTTCTGCGGTGGCTTCTCCAACTCCGACGTGCTCGGCTCCGCCAAGGGCTGGGCCAGCGGATTTGTGTGGAACGATACCGCCCGCTCGACCCTGCGCCGATTCTACGACCGTCCCGACACCATGAGCCTCGGTATCTGCAACGGCTGCCAGCTCATGATGGAGCTGGGCATCATCAAGAGCGCAGCTCCCGACGCCAAGCCCGTCGAGATGCTTCACAACGTCTCCCACAAGTTTGAGTCGGCCTTCCTCGGTCTCACCGTGCCCGAGTCGCCCTCCATCATGCTCAAGCCCCTCAAGGGCATGAAGCTCGGCATCTGGGTGGCCCACGGCGAAGGACGCTTCAAGCTCCCCGGTGCCCTGAAAGACTACAACGTGGCCGTGCGTTACAGCTACAAGGCATATCCCGGCAACCCCAACGGCTCCACCGGTGCCGTCGCCGGCATCTGCTCGGCAGATGGCCGTCACCTGGCCATGATGCCCCACCTGGAGCGCGCCATCTTCCCCTGGCAGTGCGGCTTCTATCCCCGCAACCGCCGCAACGACGAGTGCACCCCCTGGCTGGCCGCCTTCGCCGCCGCCGCCCGCTGGTGTGCCGACCACAAGTAATCCCGCCCCCTCCGACACAACACAAGCCCGAAACCTCAGTTTCGGGCTTGTGTCGTTTGCAGCACCCCGCTCCATAGTCGCCGCCGTCCTTGTGATAGTCCTGATAGTCGCCTATAGTCCTGATAGTCGTCGCAGTCCCCACGATAGTCCGCGCCGTCGCACCCATAGCGATAGTCTGCGAGTCCCCACGATAGTCCGCGCCGTCGCACCCATAGCGATAGTCTGCGAGTCCCTACGATAGTTCACGCAGCCCCCTCCAACGATAGTCCGCGCAGGTTTGTAACCTGCGCGTTGCCAGGGTATTACACCTCGGTGTTTTGACTTTGTAAGTCAAAACACCGCCCGGGCATCTGGCCTCCGAAGTCGACACGCCTAAGTCATCATGCAAGCGCCGGCAGCGGTATCATCGCGGGAGCGGCGTAGTTTTGACTTACAAAGTCAAAACTACGAAGTGCAATACCTTAGCAGCGCGCAGGTTACAAACCTGCGCGGACTGTCGTAGGGTCAGCGCGGATTTTCTGATTGAGTACGCGCAGGCGTGTAGGCTGTACGGACAGTTTGCTTGCGGCCGCGGCCGCGTGGCCGACGTCACATATCCATCGATAACGAAGTGTGAGATATGCGGCAACAATGAGAGTGCCGGAGGCACGATATTGTGGTTAACCTCGGGTGCAACCCGAGGTATGGCAGTACGCGTCAACGTTGCGCCTCGGAGAGGTGCTTGGTAAAGGGCGTTATAGCATAATCATCTCTCCGAGACGCATTTATGAGCATCGAAGTACCCCAGGCTGCGCCTGGGGTTGACCACAAAGACGTGTCTCCGACACGCGCATACGCACCTATAGCAATAGTCCGCACTGTCCCCACGATAGTCCGCGCAGGTCTGTAATCCGATAGTCCGTATAGTCCGCGCAGGTTTGTAACCTGCGCATTGCCAGGGTATTACACCTCGGTGTTTTGACTTTGTAAGTCAAAACGCCGCCTGGGCATCTGGCCTCCGAAGTCGACCACGCCTAAGTCATCATGCAAGCGCCGGCAGCGGTATCATCACGGCAGCGGCGTAATTTTGACTTACAAAGTCAAAACTACGAAGTGCAATACCTTAGCATCGCGCAGGTTACAAACCAGCGCGGACTGTCGGGGGGGCTGCGCGGACTGTCGGGGTGGACTATGCGGACTATCTGATTGACTCCACGCAGGCGTGTAGGCTGTACGGACAGTTTGCTTGCGGTCGCGGCCGCGCGGACGACGCCACATATCCATCGATAGCGAAGTGTGAGATATGCGGCAACAATGAGAGTGCCGGAGGCACGATATTGTGGTTAACCTCGGGTGCAACCCGAGGTATGGCAGTACGCGTCAACGTTGCGCCTCGGAGAGGTGCTTGGTAAAGGGCGTTATAGCATAATCATCTCTCCGAGACGCATTTATGAGCATCGAAGTACCCCAGGCTGCGCCTGGGGTTGACCACAAAGACGTGTCTCCGACACGCGCCGACGCACCCATAGCAATAGTCCGCACAGTCCCCCCCGATAGTTCGCGCAGGTTTGTAACCCGATAGTTCGTATAGTCCGCGCAGGTTTGTAACCTGCGCGTTGCCAGGGTATTACACCTCGGTGTTTTGACTTTGTAAGTCAAAACACCGCCCGGGCATCTGGCCTCCGAAGTCGACACGCCTAAGTCATCATGCAAGCGCCGGCAGCGGTATCATCGCGGCAGCGGCGTAATTTTGACTTACAAAGTCAAACTACGAAGTGCAATACCTTGGCAGCGCGCAGGTTACAAACCTGCGCGTACTATCAGAGGGGCTGCGCGGACTGTCTGATTGAGTCCGCGCAGGTGTGTAGGCTGTGCGGACAGTTTGCTTGCGGCCGCGGCCGCGCGGACGGTTACTTCTTGATGCCGCCTTTGACGCCACCGCCCATGGCGAAGATGTTGGCGTCGAAGGTGAGGGTCTTCTGCTCCTCGGCGCGGCGGCGCTTGAGGGCGAGCTTGACGAGGCGGTCCATCAGTGCCTCGAATGTGAGGCCGCCGGCTTCCCACAGGTAGTAGGAGAGCGAGCCGGGGATGGTGTTGATTTCGTTGACGTATACGCGGCGGGTGTCGTCGTCGATGATGAGGTCGACGCGCGATACGCCGTGGCAGCCCAGCACGCGGAATGTCTCGCCGGCCAGGCGGCGGCACTCGGCGGCGAGGTCGTCGGGCAGCTCGGCGGGGATGCGCTTCTGGGCGGCGTGCATACCGCCGGCCATGTACTTGTCGCCGTAGGAGAGGATCTCGTCGGCTTTGATGGGCTCCTCGAGCACTGAGGTCTCGTACTCGTCGGCGTCGCCCAGTACGGAGCAGTTGATCTCGCGCAGGGCGGTGACCATGTGCTCGACGATGATGCGGCGCGAGAATCGGGCGGCCTGGTCGATGCGCTCGATGAGGGCGGCGCGGTCGTGGGCGGCGCCGATGCCGATGCTGGAGCCGAGGTCGGCAGGCTTTACGATGACGGGGTAGCCGAGCTCGCTCTCGACGCGGGCGATGATGGTGTCGCGCTCGGTGAGCCACTGGCGGTCGGTCATCCACACGTAATCGACCACGGGGATGCCGTCGGCGCGGAGTATCATCTTCATGGTGATTTTGTCCATACCGTTGGCCGAGGCCAGGGTGTTACAGCCGGCGTAGGGGATGCCGATGGTCTCGAGCACGCCCTCAAAGCGGCCGTCCTCGACGTTGGTGCCGTGGAGCACGGGCATGGCCAGGTCGAGGCGGGCCACCACGTCGCTGCCAAAGAGGGGCTTCTTTGCGGCGTAGAGGTTGAAGTCGCCGTATACGGGGCGCATGTACACCTCGCGGCACTTGGCCAGCAGGGCGGGTATATTGCGGTATGCCGACAGGGTGAGGAGCTCGCGGCCGGTGTACCAGCGGCCGTCTTTCGACATGTATATGGGGATTATCTCGTAGCGGTCGGGGTTGAATGCGTTGATGGCCTGGTTGGCGGATATCACCGAGATCTCGTGCTCGGTGGAGCGTCCGCCGAAGAATACGCCTATTACGGTTTTCATTGCGGGAGTGCTATGATTATTTGAATGTATCGGGGAGGTCGTTTTCGTAAAGTACGGTGTCGCCTTTGGCGGCAAACGATGTGAGCAGGCGCTGGGCGTCGGCAAAGGTGGCGGCGGTGTGTACCTGGGCGGCGGGGATGCGGCCGCCGTCGGCTATGCCGGCCAGGATGGCCTCGCGGTTGTACTCGCCCACGATGATGGCGATGTCGGCGTTGGCGTCGATGGCGCGGCCCAGGTCGCGGTTGCGCTCGTATTGCTCGCTGCCGAGCTCTATCATGCCGGGGGTGATGACGATGCGGCGCCCGCCGGTAAACTGGCCGAGCACCTCCAGAGCCATGCGTGAGCCGACGGGATTGGAGTTGAAGGCGTCGTCGAGTATGGTGATGCCGCCGGGAGTGGTCTTTACCGAGAGGCGGTGCTCGACCGGCTCGATGGCGGCGACGGTCGCGCGGATGGATGTGTCGGGCACGCCGAGAGCGTGGGCTGTGACGGCGGCGGCGAGCAGGTCGCTCACGTTGCACTCGCCCATGAGGCGGGTGGCAAGGGGCAGAGTCCAGCCGTCGGGGCCGGTGACGGTAAATGTGGTGCCGGAGGCTGAGTAGCGTATGTCGGTGGCGCGGTAGTCGGCGCCGGGGGCGCCGGTGCAGCTGTAGCGGGCGCAGCGGGTGTTGGCGACGGGGCGGTCGGCTATGTGGGGGAAGTCGTCGTTGACCACGGCGAGGCCGTCGGCGGGCAGGGCGTCGGCGAGCTCAAACTTGGTGGCCTGCACTGCCTCGATGGAGCCGAACGACTCCAGATGCTGAGGCCCTACGGCGGTGATGATGCCCATCGACGGGTGTACCAGGTCGCATATCTCGCGGATGTCGCCGCGGTTTTTGGCGCCCATCTCGACGATGAAGACTTCATTGTATGGCTTGAGATACTCGCGCACGGTGCGTATCACGCCCAGGGTGGTATTGTAGCTGCCCGGGGTCATGAGGGTGTCGTATCGCTCGGAGAGTATGCGGTGGAGGTAATGCTTGGTGCTGGTCTTGCCGTAGCTGCCGGTGATGCCGATGATGCGCAGGTCGGGCATCGAGCGCAGTATGTCGGCGGCCTGGCGGTAGTAGCGGCGGTTGATGGCGCTCTCGACCGGGCCGAGTGCTACGGCCGCGGCGGCGATGAGCAGATGGGAGCCGCAGTAGCAGCCCAGCAGGGTGATCATGGTGGTCTGCAAGACTTCGGCCGGGGAGTCGTGTCGGGCGATGAATACCGCGGCTGCGGCCACGACGGCGGCCAGCGCTGTGCCGACGGTGTATATGCGGCGGGCGCGGGCGGTCCATACCAGCGGCTTCTTGTAGCGGGCGCGCGCCAGGCGCACGATGCTTGCCGCGGCAAACGCGGCCGTGAGTACCGTCGCTCCCATGGGCCGCGACAGAGTCGACAGTGTGGCAAAGAATACTACCAGCCCGCTCAGCCGCCACAGTGACGTGGTGTCGCCCGAGGCGCCGAGCCAGCGGCGGTAGCGCTCGAGGCGGTATGAGTTTTGCTGAAACATCATCAGGTCGCGTTTCAGTTCCATACAGTAGAGGGCTGCAGCGAGGGCAGCGGCTATGGCGGTGAGGGTGATGAGCATCTTGGCAGTGTCAGAGGTCGGGGTGAATGAATCGGCGCACGGTGGCGGCGCTCTGGTAGGGATTGTCGACGAAGCTGAAGTGGCCGGCGCCGGGGAATGTCACCAGCCCGGCGTCGGGGATGAGTTTTTTCATTATGCGTGCGTCGCGCATGGGGGTGGCGGTGTCTTCCTCGCCCCACAGCAGCAGGGTGGGGGCCTTGATGAGGGGCATCACGTGGCGCAGGTCGCTGTTGACCACGTTCACCATCACGCTGCGCATCATGGGAGAGCAGTTGTTGTAGTCATACGAGCCTCGGCGCGAGCGCATGTCGGCTATCTTGCGCTCGGCCTTCTCGCGGCCTACCATGAAGGGGTATATACGCTTGGCGAGCTTGAATGAATATACCTTGGCGTAGTATTTGAGCGAGCGGCGGGGGCGCACACCGGCGGCGTCGACCAGCACCAGCCGCTGTACGGGATTGCGCGAGGCGTAGAGTATGGCCACGCGGCCGCCGAAGCTGTGCCCGAGCAGTATGGGATTCTGTATGCCCATGGCAGCCACGAAAGCCTCCAGCATGACGGTGTACTCCTCGACGCCCCACGCTGTGGAAGGCTCCGATGATTTACCGAAGCCCGGCAGGTCGAGATTGTACACGGTGTGGTGCTCGGCGCCGACCCTCTCGAAGAGGCTCAGCGCATTGAGGTCGCAGCCCCAGCCGTGCATGAGTATGATGGCCTGGGAGCCCGTGCCTGAGCGGCGGTAGTGAAGATTCACTCCGGATATTTCAATCGTCTTTTCAACCATGGATATGTGTGTTTTGTATCACAAATTTATACATATCCGCGGCAAGCGGCAAGTGCGTAACTGCAACGTAACCGTATCGTGCCCTAATAGTCATATCCGAGGCTTAGGTCGTCGATATAGAGCACAGCGCCCACTCCACCGGTGAAATAGTCGCCGTATTTGCTGGCCGAGGCGGTGATGAGTATGTATCGGGGCACGCGCGATGTGGAGGTATATTGCAGCTCGATGTCAAATGGGGTGTATGTGGCCACGTCGCGGCCATACTCCACCTTGCCGTATGCCACCACGTATGGGCCCTCGGGGTCAAAGAGCTGGCGGTTGCGGGGATTGGTGCGTATCTCGAATGGCTCGTCCTGGTCGATGAGCGCACACCATACGATACAAGTGTCGGGGCGGCCGGCGAGCTGCTCAAATCCGGCCGAGGTGTGGCTGATGGGGGCGGTGGTGTAGCGCAGGTATCCGCGCAGACGGGTGGGGCGCTCGGCAAAGGGTCGGCCAAAGCTGAGCACGCCGTTGGTGCCGTCGGTGCGCACGTAGCGGCCCACGAAGAGGTTGCCCGCGGCGAGCTTGCCCAGCGGGCCGATGCCGGCAAATACCGTCTGGAGCTTGGCGGCGCGGCCGGTGCCGGTCGATGTGTCGTCGGTGGGTACGGAGTTGGAGCTGCCGATGGTGGTGGCGCCTTTGTTGCCGGTGTCCCAGTATGGCTCGGAGCCTTCGGCCCAGGGACACCATACCTTGCCGTCGAGCCACCAGTCGTCGAGCGATGCGTTGGGTATCTGCAGCTCGGTGCCGGTGGTGAAGTCGAGTATGGCGCCGGTGTCGTCGCCAGAGTATGCGCGGGCCTGGTAGGCGGTGGCGGCCTGCAGGTGGGCTATGCGGGCGTGGAACGAGCCGCCGGTGGCAGTGATGTCGGCCTGAGGCACGCGGGTCCAGGCGTCGGTGCCGGCGAGGCGGTACTCGATGCCGTTGTCGCGCCCGGCCTCGGCCTGGCCGTATACCCAGGCTACGTTGGTCCAGGCGTCGGCGCTTACGGTGGTGACGGTGGCGTCGGCCTGCTCGACGTAGATGGTCCATGTCTCATCGCGTCCCCAGGCCGATACCTGCACCTCTACCGGGTGGGTAAAGTCGACCGTAAGGCCCTCGGCGCAGAGGTCGGGTGTGACCGTGGAGCCTGCGGGGCCGAGCTTCATCGATGTGACGCGCACGGCGCCGAGCTGCATAGACTTGGCCAGGTACGCCACCACGCGCCGGCCGGGCACGTCGATGGTCGATGTGCCCACCTGGCCGTCGATGGTGAAGTACCGCTCGATGGCCTGTGTGGCGCTCAGTGTCCACTCCCAGTCTTGATACAGGTGCAGTGTCACGCTCAGCGGGGAGGTGAGGTCGACGGCGGCTCCGGGGGCTATGGAGCCACCCACTACTTCTGAGCCCGGAGTGAGTGTATAGGTGTAAATGCGCACTGCGGCGGGGTCGGTGGCCTCGTCGAGCGCGATGGACACGGTGCGGGCGGCCGAGTCGATGGCGGCCGGGCCGATGGTGCCCTGCGCCTCAAAGGTGCGTATGCACGCCTGTATGCGCGGGTAAGGGATGTCGTTTTTGATACATCCGCTTGCCAGCGCGGCGATGGCGGCGATTGCAGCCGTGAGCAGTGGGGTGAGTCGCGGGTGAGTCGTCATATCACTACCATCATGCCGAGGTTGATATTGAAGAGGTTGAAGCGGAAGTTGGCGCCGGATGTAAAGCGGGTGCCCTCGTCGGTGCCGTCGGTGAGCTGGTGCTCGCGGCGGAAGTTGAGGCCAAACACGCCAAACGACACGTTGAAGGCCACATACTCCTGTATGAACACACATACTCCCGGGCTGAAGTTGATGCTGCCCTGGGTGATGACGGTGCGGGTGTCGCGGGGCACGCCGTCGTACAGACGCTTGAAGCGCGATGTACCTGAGCCGACCGTGACGTCGACTTCATTGAACACGCCGAAGCGCTTGCTGCGATTGATGCCGATATAGTTGCGGTAAAATGCCGATACCGAGTACGACTGGCTGTAGTAGCTGATGTCGCTCAGGGTGAAGGCGAGGTCTTCGTCGAAGTCGACCGACAGCCCGCCCAGGTCGGCCTGGCCGCGGGTGTAGTTGAAGCGCAGACCCACCGACTGATTGTTTTTGATAAAGTACGATATGAAAGGCTTGATGGAATACATCTTGCCGCTGAGGTCGAGATTGCTCAGCAGCGAGAGCACCTGCACATCCTCGGTATTCAGCTCGCCGTAAGATGCCGTCAGGCCGAAGCCCCACTTGCCCCGGGGGATGAAGAGATAGTTGAACAGCCCTCGGTCGTATCGGCCGAAGTTGCGTTCCTTCATGGTCAGGGGCACGGTATCGTTGCCCACGATCACCATCTCGTGCTGCTCGGGGCGGTCGGGCGCCTCCGACTTGCGCACCACGCGGGGCTCCGGCTCGTCGGCCGCGGCGGCCAGCGATGCGCCGGCGATGACTATGGCTGTGAGCAGACGGCGTATCATATGTAGAATGCCACCCCGAAGGTGATGGAGAATAGATTGATTTTGAAATTGGCACGCGAGTAGTCGCGCTTGGCCACATATATCTGGTCAGACACGGAGCGGGTCTTGTTGTAGTGGAAGCCGAGCACGCCTACGTTGACCTCCAGGGCCGAGTAGTTGCTCAGAAACACTATCAGGCCCGGCGCGATGCCCACATTGAGGTCGAAGTCGCGCTCATACGTGCCGGTGAGGTCGGCGCCCGAGCCTGAGCAGATTTTTGACTGGCCACCGCCCACCTGGAGCTGCACTTCGTTGAAGAGTCCAAAGCGGGTGGTGCGTCCCAGCGAAAGATATTGGCGGAAGGCCGCCATGCCGTAGTAGCTGTGGCTTATGGAGTAGAGATTGTCGACGCCATACTCGGTGTCGGCGCCCAGCACGATGTCGGCGCGGTCGAGGCGTGTGCGCGTGCGCTGGTATGCCACGCGGCCGCCGGCGGCGAGATTGTCGTGGAAGGCATACATCAGCATCGGGCTTACCTTGAAACTGTATGTGTCGCCCGACAGGCGCTCGACCACCAGAAACTGGTAATTGTCTTGCTTCGACTGCGAGTAGCTGACGCTCACGCCGGTAATCCACTGTCCCTTGGGTACAAACGAGATAGACTCGATGCCGCGGGTGAATTGCTCCTGCGCGCCGACCGGCAAGGCAGCGGCAGCAGCCATGCCGAGGCTCAGCAATATGCGGGCACACGAGCGGCGGAAATGTGGAATAGTCGGCATAACGCCGCAAAATTAAGATTTTTTTACCAATTACACAACCCCGCCGGTCATTCTGCCGGCCGCGCCCGCATACATGACATGACCGTGGCTCCAATTGATATCGAGGGTGCTGCAAACCAACCAGCCCGCTATGACGACGACTCATGCGGCAGCAGAAGCGCGGAGCGCTGACCCTTATGAGTAACACGGGGTGGAGCGAAGCGCAACCCCGTGCAACCCGCGCCCCCGCGGTACGTGAAGGTCGTTAGACCTGACCCTTATTGCGCTGCGCATCATTAAGGGCCAGCGCTCCGCGCTTTCGGTATGTGGTCTCCCGCCGGGCAAGTATCGCCGGCGATGGAGTATTTATCGGCGCCGTCGGCGCAGTATATGTCGGGGTGCGGGCGGGTGCTGTACAGGTCGTTGTGGGCCTGATTGTGTCGGGAGGCCTCGTCGTGGTAAAGATGGTATGCGATGGCGGCGAATTTCAGCCTGAGATGTCTTACGCCGTTGAGACGCAGGCGTCTGAAAAAGTCGGAGTCCTCGCCGCCCCATCCCTCGAAATGTTCGTCGTAGCCGTTTACGGCCAGGAAGTCGGATTTATGAAACGACATGTTGCAGCCCAGTACATAAGCCGAGGGGCGGTATCGCGGGGCGAGGTACCGCGCCAGTGGTGGTATGCGCAGCGTATTGGTGGCTTTGGATATGCCGGGTGTCCATATGTGTACGGGGCGCGGGACTCTGTCGCGGCACAGCTCTGCTGTAAGCGCGGGGCCCAGGAGCGCGCGCCCGCCACGCAGGAAATATCCCGGCCGGGCAAAGTGCATATGGTCTTCGACAAAGCGCGGGTGGGCTATGATGTCGCCGTCAATCTGTATGATATATTGCCCCGACGATGCCATCACGGCCTTGTTGCGGATGGCCGCCAGTCGGAAGCCGCGGTCTTCTTGCCATACGTGCACGAGCGGTATCGGGGCAAGGGCGCGCAGTCGGTCGATGACCTCGGCCGTGTCGGGTCGTGAGCCGTCGTCCCCGACGATTATCTCGTCGGGGAGGCGGCTCTGGTACATCAGCGACCGCAGGCACAGCTCCAGGGCGTCGGGCCGATTGTAGGTGGATACCACCACACTTACGTTGCCCGTCATCGCGCATTTTTTTTAATGCCCAGGAGCCGGCCCAGGGCGTGCATGTACCGTTTGCGGCGCCAGAAGCGCTTGTCTGCCTTTTGCTTGTACTCAATCAGGTCGTCGGCCTCGCTTGCCCGGCGGCCTGTGGCCTGTATATAGGATGCGGCGAAGCGGCGGAATATATCGGTGTCGTATGTAAACCGGCATACATTGTCGAGCGCTTCCCGTCGGCCGAGGGCGTGGCCTGCGGGATATATCTTCATGCGGTTGAGGTCTATGAGAGAGAATGTGAATCTGCCGGCGGCGTCTTTGCCCACGCGTACGTTGGACCCGTTGAGGTCGTCGTGTTTTATACCTCTCCGGTGCAGGCGCGCGACAAATGCGGCAAAGGCGTCGACGACACTGTCGCCATACTGCCCGATTGCGTCGGTCAGGGCGATATACGGAGTATATGTGCTTGCGTAGCAAGAGTGGGAAAGCATGTTGCACAGGCCGCGCACCTCGACAAATCCAAGCGGGCGGGGTGTGTCGATTCCGCGTCGGATGAGCTCGACGGCGTGGGCAAAGGAGCGGCGCGCCTTGGAGCGCTTTACAGAGTATATCAGGCTCTTGCCGACTCCGCCGCAGAATGTCTTCACCACGCAGGTCATCCCGGCGATGGATGTGCGCCATACCACATTGCGGCTGTCCCACAGTATGTCTGCCTCAAATGGCGAGGTGAACGCCAGATGCAGCAGGGTGTCTTCGGCGAGGGCGCTGTCGTCGGCTCTCACCACCTTGATGCGGCGGCAACGGTCGTTGAGTCGTAGGAAAAGTTTTCTGAGCGACATCATCATGTATGAGCCGCAGGTTCCTCTCCTTGGCGTCGGGTATTGATACAGGAAAAGCGTAGGAATCTGTATCTTGCCGTCCTGCCATCTGTGGCTTCTCGCATTGCCAATCTCTGTAGGACGGCAACGCAGAAGCCCACGCTTATATATGTTATCTTACGTCCGGCGAAATCCGTATATACGGATGCCGGACAGATAATACATATCCACGGGCATCTACCGTTGCCCGACCCTTGACAGAGATTAGAAATTTTGCGAGAATTTCAGATGGTCAAGAATCAGCGTCGATAAACGCTTTTATTATGTGTATGGCCGGAGCCGTTGCTCCGGAGATTTTTCCCGCCCACTGGTCCCATAGGGCTTCTGCGGGCGATATGATGTGCAAATTAAGCTATAATTTGTGATATATGCAAGCGGTTCGTTGCGGCGGTCGCCACAGGTGGCGACCGTACAGTTGGTTGGCGTTTGCCCGGTCAGTCGGCGGGGCCGAAGAGGAGGATGGCGCCGGTGGCGGGGTCGAGCTGGAGGCGCGAGGGGGCTTTCTTGTCGGTGAAGAGGGCTGGGTCGAGGCCGAAGGTCACGCCGAGCTGGGCGAGGCTCACCTCGGCGCGGGCCACTTCGGCGCCGTCGTAGCTGACGGTGACCAGGGCGCGGCCGGGGATGTTGTATGCCACGCCGCCTTTGGGAAAGCGCTTGGGCTCGCCTTTCTCGTTGAGGGGCAGACGGCCTTGCTCGAGGATGTCGACAGATACGGTGACGGGGGCGCCGGCGAGATTGTCGGGCTCGAGGATGCCGTCGACGGCCGAGAGGCGGGCTATCACTTCGTCGGCCAGCCCGAGCGAGTCGGGGCGCAGGGCAATGGTGCTCACGACGGTGGATGTCGACTCGGTGCCGGCAAACATGGCTGTGAGCGCTTCTTCCTGGCGGGCGAGGTTGTCGAGCACGAGCTGCATGGCGCGGCCGTCGGCTGGCGGATTCTCGGCCTGGCCGGAGAGGAGCTCCGAGCGGGTGTCGCGCAGCTCGAAGATGCGCTGTGCGGCCAGCTCGGCGCGCTTTGATGTCGATGAGCTGCGTATCATGTCCTGGGTCATGGCCTGGCGGGCGGCCTCGGTCTCGAGGATGGTGGGGCCGGCGGGCTTGGCCTCGGGCAGGGCGGGGGTGTCGACGGTGGCTGTGCTCTCGGTATTGAGGGCCAGAGGCACGCCTGAGGGGTCGAGGATGAGGTAGGGGGCGGTGCCGGCCTTGAATTGCGCCAGCCAGCGCGAGTCGGGGTCGGCCACGCCGCGGGGGGTGATGGTGACGCTCTTGATGCGGGCCGAGCGGCCGGTGGAGCGTATGGCGTCGGTGATGCCGAGGTGGCGGCGGGCGTAGTTGAAAAACTCGCCCGGGCGTCGCTCGGTGAGCTCGGCCTCGATGGTGATGTCGAGCTCGGTGACGGGCAGCGAGTACACGATGCCGTACTCCGATGCTTTTGAGGCGGTGAAGCGCTGGGTGGTCTGTGCGGTGGCGGCGCCGGCGGCGAGTATGGCTGCGGCGGCTGTGAGGAGGATGGTCTTCATTCGGTAAGGGATTTGATGGCTCGGCCGATATAGTCGGCCACATCCGATGCGGTGACGCTGTATACGCCCATCTGGGCGGCGGCGAGCTCGCCTGCGAGCCCGTGGATGTACGGGGCGGCGACGGCGGCGAGCTCGGGGCGCATACCCTGGGCTATGAAGGCGGCGAGCAGGCCGGTGAGCACGTCGCCGGTGCCGCCGGTCGCCAGGGCGGGGGAGCCGGTGGGGTTGAAGTAAACTTTGCCGTCGGGGCGCACTATGGCTGTGAAGCGGCCCTTGAGCACGATGATGATATGGCGCGAGCGGGCTATGTCGAGGGCGCGCAGCAGGCGGGCATATGATGTGGGTTGCTTGCCGAAGAGGCGGTCAAACTCGCCTGCGTGGGGCGTGAGCACCGACATTACGGGCACGTGGTCGAGCATGGCGGGGCGTATGGCCATGCAGCCCAGGGCGTCGGCGTCGAGCACGAGCGGGCGGGAGTTGGCGTTGGCTATCTTGAGGAAGCGGTCGAGGGCGTCGATGGTGCGGTCGGTGGTGCCGATGCCGGGGCCGATGGCCACTGCCTGGTAGTCGCGTGTCAGCTCGATGTCGGTGAGGCACACATCGCCGGCGTCGGGCTCGTAGAGGGCGCAGGGCACTGAGGTCTGCATCACGAAGTAGCCGCACTTGGGCGAGTGCACGGTGACTTTGCCGGCGCCGCCGCGCAGGGCGCCGCGGGCGGCGAGCACTGCCGCGCCCATCATGCCGTATGAGCCGGCAAAGAGTATGGCGTGGCCGCAGTCGGCTTTTGATGCGAAGGGGTCGCGGGGGCGTATGAGACGGCGCACGTCGGCGCGCTCGATGAGTCTGAACCGCCAGGGGGTGGCGTCGACGGCAGCCGCGCTGTAGTCGACCGGCACCACGCGCCACGAGCCGAGTACCTCGGCATTCTCGCGCATGAAAAATCCCACCCGGGGCATGCCTATGGCCAGCGTGAGCGAGGCGTGGATGATGTTGCGGGTGATGAGGGTGTCGGTGGAGTCGGCCAGCAGTCCCGATGGCACGTCGATGGCGATGATGCGGGCGCCCGACTCGTTGATGTATCTCACGATGCTCTGGTAGCCGCCGCCCAGCGGGGTGGTGCGCTCCGAGCCGAAGATACCGTCGACGACAGTCACCTGCCCCGACAGGTCGGGCATCGAAAACTGCATCTCGACCACCTCGTGGATGGCCTCGTCGCCACACTCCTCGCGCAGCCGGTCGCGGGCGGTGGCGCAGTCGGCGGTGACTTTGTTGCCACCGATGTTGAAGAGGTATACCCTGGGGCGGTATCCCTGGCGGCGCAGGTGCCGCGCCGCGCACAGGGCGTATACGCCGCAGGCGCCCGGGCCGGCAAATACCACGATGTCGTGGCCGGGCTGTACGGCCGCTATGAGCTCGCAGGCAAGGCTCTCGCCGACGGTGTCGGCGAGTTGCAGGCTGCTGATGCCCTGCTCCTGCAGGGTGCGGCGGGTGATGGCGTTTATCTGGTCAGAGGAAAAAATCTTCATTGATTGCTCGCATTTCCCGGCAAAAGTACAAATTTTCCTCCGAATAGCAGGCCGGGCCGGCTACATTTTGCGGCCCACGAGGTCTTCGTTTTTGATGGAGGCGCCGACTTTCTTGACCTGGGCGCGCATCGAGCCGAAGCGGTAGCTCACCGACATGCGCAGTTGGCGGCCGTGATTCTGGTAGTTGCGCGAGGTGCTGCGGTAGTCGCCGTTGACCACCACACTCTCGTATACACGCTCGCGCGAGCCGAAGATATTGTCGAGCGACAGGCGCACGTTGAGCCGGTCTTCGCGCAGGAAACCGCGACTGAGCGCAAATGAGTGGTATGAGTTTTGCGAGAATCGTGCGCGCTGGTAGCCGTACACGCCGTTGAGCCCGCCGGCGCCGTACCACAGCATTGCCTCGACAGACAGGCGCCAGGGGAGCTGCTGGGTGACGCTGCCGTAGAAGTTGGGCGTCCAGCGGCTCAGGGTGAGGCCCTCCTGGGTGTTGTGGGCGTAGTTGGCCGAGGCATTGACCATCAGGCGGGTCTTGGAGCCGGGGCTCCACTGCACGAAGGCCGAGAGAGATACGTTGCGGGTGCGTCCGACGTTGGCGTAGGTGCTGTTGATGATGTCGCCGTCGGTGATGAAGTTTACGGGCGATATGCCGTTGTTGACAAAGGCGTAGTCGGCGCCGACGTTGAAGTTGAGTTTGCTGCCGATGTACATGTACTGGAGCTTGACCGACTGGCGGCGCGAGCTCTCGAGGTCGGGGTTGCCGTAGCTTACCGAGGTGGGGGTGATCTCGTGCACGGGGTTGAGATACGATATGCCGGGACGTGAGATCGACGACGAGTAGTTGAGGGTGAGCGACGAGGGGTCGGCTATCTGCCACGACAGCGCTGCCGAGGGCACCAGGTCGTGGAGCGATGTGGCAAAGGGTGTGCCTGAGCCGTCGGGGTAGTCGGCCTTGAGCCGCGAATACTCGTAGCGCAGGCCGGCGCGCAGCCCCACACGGCCGAGCCGCACGCCGTACTGGGCGTAGACGGCGCCGATGTCGGTGATGTGGCGGAAGTCGGTATGTGTGTCTTGCCAGTCTTCGTACAGGCGCGAGCCTATGGTGTGGTTGCGGCGGATGATCCATTTGGCTCCGGCATTGAGGGTGTGGATGTCGAGCGGGCGGGTCCAGTCGGCCTGGAAGGTGTGCTCGATGAAGTGCTGGCGCGATGTGTAGTCGATGGTTGTGTACGGCATGGACGCGTCGCCGGTGATGCCGGAGTAGTCGGTGTGTCCGGCATTGTGCTGGCGGGTGGTGCTCACCATGTACGACAGTGTGTATCGCTCGCCTTTGTGGCGGGTGAGGCGCTGGTAATTGAAGTTTGCGTCGATGTCAAAGTAATTGTTGTGGCTCTGGGCCATGCTCCAGTCATATGCGCCGGTGATGGCGCCGGCATTGTCGAGATTCTCGATATGCCCCAGATTGTAGCGGGGCAACAGGCTGTAGCTGTATCCCGACATCTCGGCGGTGAAGAGGTTGAGCGAGTCAGGCTCGTATGACCCCTCGAAGCCGAAAAACTCGATGTCGCCGTGGTAATTTGCCCCGGTGCTCTCGCGGCGCGAGGCGCCGGTGGCCGGGAAGGTGGTGACGTTTTCAGAGCGCTGGCGCATCGAGCGGCCGCTCATGCCGCTCATGCCGCCGTAAGCCGATACGGTCACCTTGTCGAGCTGCCCCGACAGCCAGAGATTGCCGCCGGGCAGGTCGGAGCCGGTGCGCCAGTCGACCGACGCCGTGCCCATCAGGCCCTTTACGACGCTTTCGGAGTCGGTGACGATGTTGAGTATTGCAGTGGTGCCCTCGGCGTCGTACTCGGCACCCGGCTCGGTGATGACCTCGATTTTCTTGATCATGGATGCCGGCATGGCGGCAAAGAGGTCTTTGGCATTGCGGCTCATGGAGTTGTTGGGGCGGCCGTTCTTGTAGATTTTGAAGTTTGACGAGCCGTTGACCAGTATGGTGCCGTCGGGCTGCACGCTCAGCATCGGCACCTTGCGCAGTATGTCTCGCACGCTCGATGTCTTGGCTGCCGGGTCGGCCTTTACATCGTATCCGATGCGGTCTATCTCCTTGACCACCAGCGGGCGCTGCGCGGTGACGGTCACGCCCTCGAGCATCTCGGCCGCCTCGTGCAGCACGATGTCGCCCAGCCGGGCGTCGGGGCTGCGGCGGTCGACCTCAAAGGCGACGGTGGTGTCGCGCATACCCACATAGCTCAGGGCGAGGCGGTAGCGCCCCGGGGCTGCGAGCTGCTGCGAGAGCCGGCCCGAGTCGTCGGTGGTGTTGGAGTGCAACGGTGTGTCGATGCTGTCGGGGTACACGCGGTAGGTGGCGTATATGATGCCCTCTCCCGAGGGGTCTGTGGCGCGTGCTTTCACCGAGTATGCCTGCGCGGCGCAGGCTGTGGCTGCCGCCAGGTGAAGGATAAGAAGACGTCGGAGTGTCATGATGTCTGTGATGAGAGAATGATTTTACCCATTAGACGCTCCGGGCGGCGCAGAATTACACGGAGGATGTTAAAAATTGTTAACAGGCTCAGGGCTGCTCGACGGGTATCTGGCGGCGGAATACCTGCTTGAACGAGATGAGGGTCTCGGTGCGGGCCAGGCCGAGGGCCTGTATCTGATTTTGGAGGAGGTGGAGGAGATGGTCGTTGTTGCGGGCGTAGAGCTTGACAAAGATGTCGTACTGGCCGGTGGTGAAGTGGCACTCCACTATCTCGGGTATGGCCTGCAGGGCCTCGACGACGCTGCCAAACTGCGACGGGTCGCGCAGAAAGATGCCCACATAGGCGCAGGTCTCATAGCCCAGCGCGGCGGGGTCGACCATCGACTCGGCTCCGCGGAGCACGCCGTTGGCGGTGAGGCGCTGTATGCGCTGGTGTATGGCGGCGCCGCTCACGCCGCACTCGCGGGCGATTTCGAGATATGGCTTGCGGGCGTTGGTCGAGAGATGTCGCAGGATGCTGAGGTCGAGATTGTCAAAGGTCTGGCGTGACATATTTTCAGGTTATAGGGTTGTGAGATTGTGTGTAAGGGTAAGATTGTCGGTGGGGTGGGGTCATTCCCAGGTATATCGTTTGCCGTGGGCGACTCGCGCCATGGCGGCGCCGGTGAGTTTGCGCAGGGGGCGCATGGCGGCGATAAACGGCAGCGAGAGCAGCAGGCGCCTGCCGCGCATGGCGGTGATGGCATTGCGCCATACCAGGGCGGCCAGATACCAGCAGGTGAGGCATACGGCAGCGCAGAGCCACATCAGGCCGTTGGCCGGCTGCATCGCCACAGCCACCGCCGGCAGCACTCCGGCCGCAAGGTAGAGCCACCAGCCGGCGGCGCCGGCAAGCCGCGGGCGCCGGCGTATGAAGCGGCGCGTGAAGCGGCGCTGCACATTGCGGTCGCGCTGGGCGCGCAGGGTATTGACGCCCGGCACTGTCACCACCGACTCGTCGCTGAGCTCGACGGCCGTATTGGCCGGGGTGGCGATTTCCGACACGAAGATGTCGTCGTCGCCATGGCGCAGGTTGAGCTGGCTGGAAAAACCCTTGTTGCGGAAAAAAGTGTCGCGGCGGTATGCGAGATTGTACTCCACGCCGCGCCAGGGGCGGCCGGCGATGGCGTCGGTGACCCATGCGGCCGTGTCGACAGCCAGGTCGAAGGAGCGGATGCGCTTCCACAGCGCCGAGTCTTCGTCGGTATCGGCCACAGCGATGCCGAGCACCAGCTCGACATGACCGCCGTCGGAGAAGTGGCGCATCATGCGTCCGAGCCAGCGGTCGGAGCCGACCATAGCGCCGGCCGAGGTGAGCACCACCACCGGGTATCGGGCGGCTTTTATGCCCAGGGTGATGGCGAGCTTTTTGCGCGACAGATTGCGCGCTCCGTCGGGGGTGTAGGTGAGGTAGAGGTTGGAGTGCTGCATCTGCAGGGACTCGACGGCTGCGCGCACGCGCGGCGAGTCGCCCTCGTTGACCACGATTACCTCATAGCCCGGAGCATACCGCTGCGACAGAAGCGAGGGCAGCAGGGCGGCAAGCTCCTCGGCCTGGTCGTTGGAGTATACGATGATGCTCGCGCCGCAGGAGTCGGCGGCGTCGGGGTCGGCTGCAGCGGCGGCCGCCTTGTCGGCGCGGCGGCGGCGATGCAGCGGCAATATGCGCGTAAGAAACAGCGACAGGGCTATGATGGTGGCCAGTATGCTTGCCTCAAAGAGGCCGATGGCCAGCGGCGGGATATCGAATGAAAAGTCCATAGTGATAAATCACCACAAAAGTAAGCAAAAAATCTAACAATCCGTAACCGTCGCCGCAGATTCCCCGAAACAAATCCTTCGGCTGCCCGTGCGTCCGTGAGATGTGGGTGTCGGTGTGTCTTGGTTATATATAATTCGATGTGTCTTGGTTATATATAATAATGTGTAGCGGTGCAGAATCGGAAAAAGATAGATTTTTTTTGAAAAAAATGTCGGAAAAATTTGCAGGTTTAAAAAAAGTGCGTACCTTTGCATCGTCAAACGGAAACAACGACACCGCGAGACACCGAAAGGGCGCTTAGCTCAGCTGGTTCAGAGCGTCTGCCTTACAAGCAGAGGGTCGGGGGTTCGAATCCCTCAGCGCCCACAAGCCGCTCCCTGATAAGGGGAGCGGCTATTTTTTTGTGCTTTTTGCCCCGCGTACCATTCTTTTTGCGTACTTTTGTGTATACAAACATATCCCGATGGATAACAAACAGGAAATACTCGACCGCCGCTATCTGCGCATGGCAGCTATCTGGGCCGAAAACTCATACTGCCGCCGCCGCAAGGTGGGCGCCCTCATCGTCAAGGGCAAGATGATAATCTCCGACGGCTACAACGGTACCCCCGCCGGATTTGAAAACGTATGTGAAGACGAGGGCGGCGTCACCAAGCCCTATGTGCTACATGCCGAGGCCAACGCCATCACCAAGGTAGCCCGCAGCAACAACTCCAGCGAGGGCTCCACGCTTTATGTCACCGCCTCGCCATGCGTCGAGTGTGCCAAGCTCATCATCCAGGCCGGCATACGGCGGGTAGTGTTCAGCGAGCTGTACCGCATCACCGACGGCGTCGACCTGCTGCGGCGGGCCGGTGTGGAGTGTGTGCTCATCGACGACGACAAGATATGAAGAAATCATCACGCATATACATATGGCTGCCGCTGATGCTGGCGGCGGCGATCGTGGCCGGCCTGTGGGCCGGATTTCTGCTCGCCGGCGGCGACAAAGCCACTCCCGGCCAGGCCAAGCTGCAGAAAATCTACGAAATCGTGGGCGACGAGTATGTCGAGGCCATCGAAGTCGACAGCCTCATCGAGATGACTATCCCCGAGATGCTGCGCAATCTCGACCCGCACTCGGTGTATATCGCCCGCAGCGACCTCGACCGCGTCAACCGCGACCTGGAAAGCTCGTTTTACGGCGTCGGCATACAGTTTCAGCTCATGGCCGACACCATCTGTGTGGTCGAGATAGTGGCCGGCGGGCCGGCGGAGCGCGTCGGTATGCAGGCCGGCGACCGCATCGTGGCCGTCGACGGCCGTCCCATGACAGGCCGCTCCATCACCAACGAGGATGTGCTATCGACCCTGCGCGGCGAGAAAGGCTCCAAGGTCGAGCTCACAGTGCGCCGCACCGGCGCCGCGCGGCCCCTCAAGTTTGAGATAGAGCGAGGCGAGATACCCTCGCGCTCGGTCAACGCGCAGTATATGCTCGACGGCGACATCGGATACGTGCGGCTGGGCAAGTTTGCGCAGAATACGTATGCCGAGTTTCTGCAGGCGCTCAACTCACTGCGCGCCAAGGGCGCCCGCAGCTACGTGCTCGACCTGCGGGGCAATACCGGCGGTATGCTCGACCAGGCCATACTCATCGCCAACGAGTTTCTCGAGCCGTACCGCGCCATCGTGCAGACCAAGGGTCGCCGCGAGGTAGAGAATACCAACTGGCTCGCCGACGGCACCGGCATCTTTGCCGACGCCCCGCTCACGGTGCTCATCGACGAGTTTTCGGCCAGCTCCTCGGAGATAGTCGCCGGCGCCGTGCAAGACAACGACCGCGGCCTCATCATCGGCCGCCGCTCATTTGGCAAGGGGCTGGTACAGCGCCAGATATCGCTGCCCGACTCCTCGCAGCTGCGCCTCACCGTGCAGCGATACTACACCCCCGCCGGGCGCTGCATACAGAAAGACTACACCCGCGGCAACAACGACAGCTACGACTCCGAAATCTTTGACCGCTACGCCAATGGCGAGATTTTCAGCGCCGACAGCGTGAAGTTTGACGCCGACAAGGTATTCAGCACCGTAGGCGGCCGCAAGGTATACGGCGGCGGCGGCATCATGCCCGACGTCTTCGTGCCCTCCGACACCACCGGCTACAGCTCATATTACATCGCCGTGTCAAATGCCGGTCTGCTCCAAAAGTTTGCATACGAGTACGCCGACCTCAACCGCGCCCAGCTCTCGCAGGCGCGCGACGTCGAGGAGCTGCTGCGGCTGCTCCCGGGGCGCGACGTGCTGCTCAGCTCGTTTATACACTACGCCGTGTCCAACGGCATCCCCGCCCGCTGGTACTACATAAACATTTCGGCCGGGCTGATTGTTAATCAGCTGAAAGCGCTCATAGCCGGCGATATACTGGGTATGAACGCATATTATGAGATAATCAACGACACCGACCCGGTGGTGCGCGAGGCCGTGCGGCAGATACGCTCGGGCGCAGCCGCCCAAGTGGTGCCGCAGCAACCCGAGGAGGATACCCGACATGAATAAGGATACCATACGTATGCGCGTCAAGGCGCGCAAGAGTCTGCTCAGCGCAGCCGAGCGCGCCGAGGCCGCCGACCGCGTGTTTGCAGCCCTGGAGCGCACCGCCGCCTTCATGATGGCCGAGCGAGTGCTCATGTACCACTCCCTGCCCGACGAGCTCTCGACCCGCGGCTTTATCGACCGCTGGGCCGGACGCAAGCGCTTTTTCCTGCCGCGGGTCAATGGTCTCAATCTCGAGATACTGCCCTACGACCGCTCGCGCCTGCATCTGGGCGCCTTCAATATCGAGGAGCCCGACGGCGACGACACCGCCGATATGGCCGACATCGACCTGGTGGTGGTGCCCGGCGTCGCATACGACCGCCGCGGCAACCGCATCGGCCGCGGCAAAGGCTACTACGACCGCCTGCTGCGCGGCACACGGGCCACCACCATCGGAGTGGCATATGCGTGCCAGCTGTGCGACGACATCGAGCCCGACGACTTCGATGTGCCTGTCCACTACGTCATCACCGAGGACGAAATCATACGCGTGCGATGACCGCGGCCGACGATACCCCCCGACCCGCCGCAGAGGTCACATCGGAGCAGCTGCGCGCCGAGGAGCTGCGCCAGCGCTATCTCGAGGTGATAGACCGCCCCGACATATTCCCCACGCCCACCAACTGGCAGTATATCATCGCCAACGCCATGACCGGCCTCGGCCCGGCCCTGTATCTCAAGTACCTCACCGCCCTCGACCTGCCCGACGACGACCGCGAGCCTCTGCACACCGCCGCCATCGAGTACTTCCCGCAGTACCTGCGGGCGGTGCCGCGGGGCTATGCCGCCGCCACCGTGTACTCGCGTCCCGACATGCTGCCCGATGCAGGCCTGCGGCTCATCCGCTCCCAGGAGCTTTTCGACCCCGTCGAGATACTGCGGCTGCTGCGCTCGGGTCACTCCGGCTTTGCCCTCGAGGCCATCGACGCATACAGCTCGGTATACGACGCCGACATGCTCGACGGTATGCGCGCCCTCGCCGACGAGCTCGACGCTTTGCCCGAGATGGGATACCGCGAGGAGCGTCGCGGCCTGCTCGGCACCTCGGTCAAGTACATCTGCCCCCGCGGCCACGTCAACGACGGCGACCGCACCTACTGCCGCGACTGCGGCTGCGACTCCCGCGGCATCACCGAGCCTCAGGCCGCCCGCATCGACACCTTCCGCCGTCGCCTCCGCGCTCTCGAGGTGCTCCTCGACGCCGAGTGACCTCGGCGTCCGTTTCCCGCAAGATAGCCGGTGAATGGCTGTATCCGATTGGGATACAGGTGTTTTGCCGTGTCGCTGCAATAGCTATCTTTGCAACGCATACCGCAGGTCGCCCCCTTGTCGAGGTGGCGCCAGGATGGTATGCGTGCATAGATCATCACAATGAAAATATCACATTTACAGAGAGCGCCACTGTGCTGTATGGTATTGGCAGTGGCGGCGACGGCATGCGGCGGCGATGCCGCCCCGACGGCCGAGTTTGAGCGGCAGCGCGACTCGCTGGCGTCGCTTGCCGATGAGCGGGAGATGCAGATTGACAGGATGTCGGGCTACTTCGACTCTGTGGCGAGTTGTCTAGACTCTATCGTAGTGCACGAGCATCTGCTGCTGCCAGTCGTCGACCCGGAGACCAATAGGGCTTACTCGCGGAGCGAGGTGCGCGAGCGGCTGGAGTTGCTTGCCGAGCTTATAAGCCGGCAGCGTGAGCGCATACGTCAGCTCACCGACTCGCTGGCCAATACGGGCGGTGCACCCGGTGGCTCCGGTATCTCAAACACTGTGCTGTATCTCACTCAGCAGCTTGAGGAAAAAGAGTCAAAACTCGCCCAACTCATGGCCGAGTTGAAAGACCGCAACCGCAACATCAGAGAGCTTACCCGTCAGGTCGGCTCGCTCAGCGAGGAGCTGCGGCAGGCGACCGAGCAGAATGCCGCGCTGGCCGAGGCCGTGACTACACAGTCGGATATGATGAACGAGGCTTATGTGCTCATCGGCACCAAAAAACAGCTGCAACAGGCCGGAGCGCTCACCAAGGGCAATCTGTTCAAGAAGGGGGCGTTTAATGCGGCAGGCATCGACAAGTCGAAGTGTCGGAGCGTGGATATACGTCAGCTCGGGCAAGTGCCTCTCGGCGCCCGCAATCCCAAGCTGCTGTCGACTGCCCCAGCCGGCAGTTATCACTGGCAGGATACCGGCGATGGCAAGACGCTCGTGATAGACGATGTCACCGCCTTCTGGAGCCTGTCCAATATCCTTGTAATCCAACTTTAACCGATATCATGAAACGAATATTCCTGACACTTGCAATCCTCGTCGTATCGGCTTGTGCCATGTCGGCGGCCGTGCATGTCGTGCGGCGCGGCGAGACGCTCCGGTCGATAGCCGGTACATACAATATCACCACACAGCAGCTGATTGAGGCTAATCCCGGTGCCGACAGCCTCTTCTATGTAGGGCTCAAACTCAATATACCCGAGCCGGCTGCGGCCCCGGCCACAGCTCCGGGCGCCGAGCAGCCTGCGCCGATGCCCGCCGAGCCCGCCGAGCCGGCCGGGGAAGCGGAAACGGGCGAGTCTGGCCCGGGCTGGGGTATGCTGTTTGAGATGAATTACGGCTTCCTTGAAAAAGTCGAGGGCGTGAAAAACTCATCCCACGGTACGCTGTCTTTCAGTCTTGGCGGCACTTACTGGGTAAAAGAGCGGTTTGACGGCGCATTTGCGTCTGTCGGCTTGGGCTACGAGTGGCTCACGCGCAGCTGGAATCATTACGAAAGCAGACCTTACTATCGGGTAAGTTCAGACTCTGACCTGCATCTGATATATCTCCCGGTGAGGTTTGGTTATCGCTTTAATCTGCCTATAGGTAAAGTGCGGCTTGGACTGTCGCCCCATGTGGGTTTCGACTTCGGACTTACTGTGGCAGGGAAGTCAAAATTTGACAATAATGGTGATAAGCAGGAGATTAAGGCAAAGACCGGTGAGTTTATCCCGAGTTTCAAGCCGGGGCTGATGGTCTGCCTTGGCGACGTGATCAGCATTGGTTTCTACTATAAGGTGCCGATGGGGAAGAAAGCCAAAGGTATCTACGACAAAGACGGTCACTTCGGCCTGACGCTGGCGACGGGCTTCTGACCGCACGCCGCCCCTACGGGCATACAAAGTACCGCTCCCGGCATCTGCCGGGAGCGGTACTTTGTATGCCCGTAGGGAGTCGAACCCTAATCGTCGGAACCGGAATCCGAAATTCTATCCATTGAACTACGGGCACAGGTTTTTGCCCCTGTGGAGCTGCAAAAGTAATGCTTTTTTGCTAATTTTGCAAAAAAAATCAACCGCATGGAAGTCAAAATCGACCCGACCTGGCGCGAGGCGCTCGCCTCGGAGTGGAGCAGCCCGTATTTTGCGGAGCTTGCCGCATTTGTGCGCGGCGCTTATGCGGCCGGAGCTGTGTATCCGCCTGCCGGCCGCATATTCGCGGCGTTTGACGCCTGCCCCTTTGACCGCGTGAAGGTGGTCATCATCGGCCAGGATCCCTACCATGAGCCGGGGCAGGCCAACGGGCTCTGCTTCTCGGTGGCGCCTCCCACGCCGCTGCCTCCGTCGCTGCGCAATATCTTCCGTGAGGTCGGCTCCGACCTGGGCATCGACCCGCCTGTCGACGGCGACCTCAGTCGATGGGCGCGCCAGGGTGTGCTGCTGCTCAACTCGACCCTCACTGTCGAGGCTCACCGCGCCGCATCCCACGCAGGCCGTGGCTGGGAGCGGCTTACCGACGCTGCCGTAAGGGCTTTGTCGGCCGGGCGCGACGGGCTGGTATTCATGCTGTGGGGCTCGTATGCGATACGCAAGGGCGACGCTATCGACCGCTCGCGCCATCTGGTGCTTACGTCGCCGCATCCGTCGCCGCTGTCGGCCCACCGCGGATTCTTTGGCAACCGGCACTTCTCCCGCGCCAACGAGTATCTCACCGCCCGAGGGCAATCTCCCGTCGACTGGCGATGAAGCGCGCGGCCATACTACTGCTCGCGCTCGCGGCGGCAATCGGCGCCGCCGCCATCGACGATACCATGACCGGGTCGATGGACGAGCGCTTCCGCACACTTCAGGTCACGGCCCGAGGCGACATATTTGCCGTGCCGTATGTGACGCTCGGCACGCCCGAGCAGCTCACGGTGGCGTTTGACCACCTGGCCGACGACCGCGAGTATCTGCGCTACCGCGTGGTGCGCTGCGATGCCGACTGGCGGCCCTCGGTACTGGCCGAGAGCGAGTATCTCGACGGCTTCAATGAGTCGGCCATCGAGCGATACGACTACTCGCGCGGCACCACCACCCACTATGTGCACTACGAGCTGGACTTTCCCAACGACGATATACGCCCCACGCTCTCGGGCAACTATCTCATACAGGTATACCGCGAGGACGACCCCGATACGGTGCTCGTGCAGGCGCGGGTGATGGTGAGCGAGCAGTCGGCTCCCATAGCCATAGAGGCCACCACCCGCACCGATGTCGACTACAATGCCGCCCACCAGCAGCTGGCCGTAAAGGTCGATACCGAGCGCGCGAGCGTCGCCGACCCCTTCAACGACCTCACCGTGATGGTGAGTCAGAACGGCCGCGCCGACTCGGAGCGCGCCCTGCGACATCCGCTGCGCATGTCGGGGCCGGTGGCTGTGTACGAGCATCAGGCTCCGCTGATTTTTGATGCGGGCAATGAGTACCGCCGTTTCGAGATATCATCCATCCACTATCCCGGACTCGGCGTGGAGGATATCGAGTACCGCGCGCCCTACTACCACTTCACCCTGGCGACCGACGGCTCGCGCGCCGGCGAGAGCTATCTCTACGACCAGACCCAGCACGGGCGCTTCAAGGTGCGCGAGTACAATTCAGACCGCAGCGACACCGAGGCCGACTATGCCGTGGTGCACTTCTCGCTCGACTATCCCGAGCTGATCGGCACATCGATATTTATCGACGGCGACCTGGTGAGCCGCCGCTTCTCGCCCGAGTCGCTCATGACCTTCAACCGCGCCACGGGCCGCTACGAGAAGGTGATGCTGCTCAAGCAGGGCGCTTACAACTATCAGTATCTCACCGCCCGCCCCGGGCAGAGCTCGGGCTCGACCGCCATCATCGAGGGCGACAAGTATCAGACCGCCAACGAGTATCTCGTCAAGGTATACACCCGCGGCCCGCTCGACCGCACCGACCGCCTCATAGGAGTACGTCTAATATCCACCCAACAATGACCACCGAAACCGAAGAAATCGACATGCTGCAAATACAAGATACACTGGTGAGCCTCGACTTGCTCGAGCGATATTTCTGCTGCGACCTGGATACCTGCCGCGGCGAGTGCTGCATCGAGGGCGACGCGGGCGCGCCCATCACCGAGGAGGAGCGCCGGCGGCTGGAGGAGGTGCTGCCTGCGGTGCGCGACGACCTGTCGCCGGCGGCGCTGCGCGTCATCGACGAGCAGGGTGTGGCGTATGTCGATGAGGAGGGCGACCTGGTCACCTCGATAGTCGACGGCGGCAACTGTGTATTCACGACCTACGGCCCCGGCGGAGTGTGCCTCTGCGCCATCGAGAAAGCCTGCCGCGAGGGCCGCATCGACTTTCTGAAGCCGGTGTCGTGCCATCTCTATCCTGTGCGTATCACGCAGTACCCCACCTTTACGGCCGTCAACCTCCACCGCTGGAAGATATGCAAGTGTGCCGAGGTGCTGGGGCGGCGCAAGGGGCTGCGGGCGTATCAGTTTCTCGAGGGGCCGCTCACTGCCCGCTTTGGCGCCGACTGGTACCGCGAGCTCGCGCTTACCGCCGAGGAGTATCTGCGGCAGCAGGGCGGCGGCGAGTGACGGCGATGTAGGAGGCTGAGCGCAGGGCGTCGGCGGCGACGAGCAGCCACAGGGCGGGGTTTGTCGACTGCGGCAGCCAGGGCCAGCCGAGGGTCATCACTGCGAGCATCAGCAGGTTGAGGGCATGGTAGCCTGTCAGCACGCGCCGCCCGCGGCGGCTCCACAGCAGGGCCGGCACCAGCAGACACAGCGGGTTGAGCCACAGGTAGAGCCAGTTGGGCGATGTGGCCTCGTGTACCGATATGAATATGAGAAATGTGAGCAGCAGCCCGGCCAGGCCGAATATGCCGTAGAGCACGGCGTCGGCCCATCGGGTGACGCGCCTGCGTCGCAGGTCGCGCACGGTAAGGACGGCCATCGCGGCCAGCACCAGCGCAAATACGGCCGCGGGCGTGAGATACCACGGGGTGGGCGCCTCCACGGCGGCGTCGGGCGCCGTGTCGACCCATACGATGCTGTCGCTGACGATACGCCGGCCGGCGGCGGTGGCGCTCTCTATCTGGCCGTCGAGCAGCGCAGGGGCAAAGGTGGTCTCGCGCCGGTCGAGCTGATAGTCGATGCCGCTGCCAAGACACAGGTCGATGCCGAGCTGATACCAGGGATAGTTGCGGTGGAAATGGCGCATGACATTGCGGTATGTCACAGGCCACGCCGACGACCATGCCTCGGCGGCCGACGGAGCCAGCCTCAGGGTATCGCCGGCGGCAAGCTCGACCAGGCGCAGGGGGCGTGTGGCGCAGTTGTCCTTGACATAATTGTAGCGGTACACGACATTCTCGGGTCGGAGGTTGTCGGCCACAAGGGTCAGCAGGCGGTGGCGCTGCGCGGCATCGAAGTCGAGCCGGCGCTCCACGATGCGGCGGCCGTCGCGGGCGTAGGCGTCCACAAAGCGGTCCCAGGGGATTAGCGCCACGCAGTAGTCGGTCTCACCCTTGACAAAGCGGTACAGGAAGTCGTCGGTATTGAAGTCAAACTGTCCCCAGCTCACGGCCACATCGGTGCCGGGCATGGTGATGCGCAGGGCCGAGTGACCCTCCAGCTCGTAGAATATGCGTCCGGGATATACGTTGACTATCGACACGGTGGTGTCGGAAGGCGCGGCCGCAGCCGCGGCCCACGCGGCCAGCCATGCGATGACAAGGAGCGTCAGGCGGCGTATCATCACTGTATGTCGATGAGTTTGTGGGTCTGCAGCGACAGGCGCCAGCGGGGATGGTCGAGGATGTATGCCACGACCTCGGCGGTGTTGGTACACGAGCAGGGCTGCAGGAAGAGGGCGCGCGCCGCCGGGAGCGAGTCGGCGACGGCCTCGACATCTTGCCCCTCGTATACCACCTTGAGCTCGTCGATGCGCCCGAGCACCACCGGGGCGTCTTTGGGCGAGCAGGTAATCCAGTCGACGGCCTGCGGGAGCGGGCGGGTGCCGTTGGTCTCGACCTGCACGTAGAAGCCGGCCCCGTGGAGGGCGTCGATGAGGGCGTCGTCGGCCTGCAGCGACGGCTCGCCGCCGGTGAGCACCAGGTGGCGGGCGGTGTGGCGCGATGCCTCGGCCGCTATCTCGGCGGCGGTCATGGGCGTGGCGGCGGAGTGGTCGGTGTCGCAGAAGTGACACCGCAGGTTGCATCCGCTCAGACGTACAAATACGGCGGCAGTGCCCGTGTGGTATCCCTCGCCCTGGAGAGAGCAGAATATTTCGTTTACCTTATAGAGCTTGTTTAAAAATAAATGTGAATACGTAGGCGCGTCACTCTTTGAGTGAT
>CAJUOC010000021.1 GCA_910587925.1 uncultured Muribaculaceae bacterium | reverse complement strand
GCGGAGCAGGCGACAGGCAGTAGGCACGTGCAAGGCGATAGCCGCAGCGCGTGTAGATATGTGTATATCCAAGCTGAGCTGCGTAGCTGCGACACTTCCGACGGGTCGCAGCTACGCAGCTCACGCGATGGCTCCGGCTATATACACGCGCTGCGGCTATCGCCTTGCACGTGCCTACTGCCTGTCGCCCGCTCCGCGGGCTTTAGCCACCGCCAAGCGGTATCAACGCAGAAGCCCGAGACCGGCAATACGCTCCCGCACCCGGAAGCGCGGAGCGCTGACCCTTACGAGTAACACGGGGTGGAGCGCAGCGTAACCCCGTGACAGCCCCCCCGACCGCTCCCGGAAGCGCGGAGCGCTGACCCTTATGAGTAACACGGGGTGGAGCGCAGCGCAACCCCGTGACAGCCCCCCGACTGCTCCCGGAAGCGCGGAGCGCTGACCCTTAATGAGGCGTAGCGCGATAAGGGTCAGGTCTAACGACCTTCCACTTACCGGGAGGCCGTGTTGCACGGGGTTGCGCTGCGCTCCACCCCGTGTTACTCATAAGGGTCAGCGCTCCGCGCTTTAGTCCTTAGTCCGCGCAGGTTTGTAACCTGCGCGCCACCAAACTATTACACCTCGAAGTTTCGACTTTGTAAGTCGAAACTTCGCTGTCGCTCATGCTCACCGACGATTTCGATGCGCCCTCGGCGGCTTTTTGACTTACAAAGTCAAAAAGCCGAAGTGTAATACCTTAGCAGCGCGCAGGTTACAAACCTGCGCGGACTATACACGCTCCGCAGGCTTGAGCCGCAGCCAAAGGCGGTATCAACGCAGAAGCCCGGCCGTGGGGCCGGGCTTCTGTGTTGCGGGCGGGGAGGGTCAGCGGGCGATGTGGCGGGTGACTTTGCCGGCCTGGCGGCGCAGGTAGATGCCGCGGGCGGGTGCGGCGGGCAGGCGCACGCCGCGCAGGTCGAAGTACTCGGCGTCGGCCGCGTCGGCGGCCACGTCTTCGATGCCGGTAAACTCGCCGGGGGTGCGCACCTCAAAGGGCACCGCCACCGACTCGCGACCCTGACGGTCTACGGCCTTGGCCTCGATGATGTATGGCTCGTAGTCGCTCGTGAGGTCTATCTCATGGCTGTGGAGGTGGAGGGGCGCCTCGGTGGCTGTCCAGCCCTCGGTGTCGGCGGCAGGGGCGCGCATAGCGGCGGCAGCACGCGGGCGGGTGCGGTAGTAGAGCGTATGCGAGGGATGTACGGCGGTGAAGTTTACGGTGATGATATTGCCCACCCAGGTATACTCGAGTCCGGGCTCGGCGGCCTCGGGCAGCTCGCGGAGCTTGACGATGACGCCGGATGCAAAGAGCTTGGCGTCCATGGTGAAGGTGACTTCCTCAGTCCAGTCGGGAGCCGAAATAGTCCAGTCGATATTGCCCGACACCTCGCCGCAGTCGACTGCGGGAGCCGATGCCTCGGAGCCGGATACGGTGACAAACGATACTCCGGCCAGCTCATAGCCGGCGGGGGCCGAGACTTTGAGCTTGCCCCCCTTGTATACGCGCAGAGTATAGCTGCCGTCGTTGTGCGACTTGTATCCGTCGCTCAGAGTGATGCCGATACCGTTTTCGTATACGGTCAACTCGTCGCGGAGCTGATTGCCGCCACCTGTCGAGGTAAGACCGTCGTAGGGGTCTTTTACCGAGAAGTCAAATGTAACTTCCATCTGCGAGGGGTCGAGCACGCTCAGCTTGTACGTCGCAGGCTCGGCTTCGTAAATGTCGCTCACCATAGTGGCGGTAATCTGCGTGGTACCGTATGCCTTGACGGTCACTGTGCCGGTGGCGTCGATGGTGGCCACGGCCTCGTTGCTCGACGCATACTGCACGCCGGCGGCTGCATCGGCCGGCTCGACGGTGAGCACGGGCTGCTCGAGCTGCTCGCCAATCTTCACGCTCACCTTGTCGACCGACCACGCCAGGGTAGCCTGCTTGCGGCTCACGGTCACGGCGATTTCAGCCTCGCCTGCGGCCCATATGTCGCCGGCGGCCCACGAGGCCTTCACGGTGGCCTCACCGGCCTTGACAGCCGTCACCTTGCCGTCGGCTACGGTGACTACATCGCTCTCGGCCGAGTAAGTGACGGCGGGAGCGGGCATGTCGGCCGTAGCATTGTCAGAAGCGACAGCGAGCGCGGCCTCGTCGCCCACGGCGAGCGCGATGGCGTCAAACTTGGGCTGATATACAGCGGCAGCCACAGCGACGTCGATGTCGGCGCTGCCGGCGCGCCACTTACCCTCGACGGCATCCCACGATGCCTTGACGGTGGCCGTGCCGACCTTGGCGGCCTTGACGCCGGCGCCGTCAAGCGCGACGACATCAGTATCACCGTCGACAGCGTATGAGATGGCGGGAGCGGGCTTAAGGGCCGAGGCGTTGTCGCTCTTCACAGCGATGCTCTGCGTGCCGCCTACAGTGAGCTGCACCTTGTCAAACACCGGCGCGTAATCCTCCACCTCGTGCTTCACCACGATGCGACGGTAAAGCTGTATGCCTGTTGTATACGACGAGGCGTAAGCACCAAATTTATCTAAATTGTAACCTATGTAACGCACTGTACCCGAGCCTTTAGCCGCAGGTGTCATCTTGAAATTGCCGCTGGCGCTGACTGTAATTGTATACTCTGTGGCGGCAGTGGCATAAGAGATATCGGTCTTGGAGCCATTGGAATACTTCAGATAGCCGTCTGTACCCTGATAATTTACAGTCTTCATAGTCCACGCTCCTGTAGCGCCTCCAAGTTCAAAGACGAGAGTAGTCTCGGCGGGGGCAAGGAATCCGTCGGCAATGGTCACGTCGACACTCGCCGCTTTATTGCTTACAAGAGGTGCATTGCTCATGGTCTGCGATACAGACTGTGTATGGTGTGCGATGACGTATTTGTCGCCGGCCACGAGGTCGTCGGTGCTCTTGACGAGTTGGTACACTACATCGCCGTCGGGCTCAGGCTCCACGGGAGTCTCGCCGGAGGTTACAGTCACGTCAAAGGTAGCGCTGCCGGCAGTCCATGTTTCGGCCACTTCGCTCCAGGCGACGTTTACCTTGGCAGTACCCGCGGCAAGCGCGGTGATGGTGTTGCCGGCAATCGATATTACATCTGTGCCCTCGGCTACGGTATATGTCAGAGCGGGAGCGTTGTCGGTGGCATTGTCGCTCTTCACGGCGATGTCGTGAGTGGCGCCAACGGTCAAAGACACAGGCTCAAACACCGGCTTATAATCAGCGGCCACACCCGGCTCGGGATCTGCGCCGCCCAATCCATCATCATAATAGACGGTCACGGATTTAATCCATACTCGCTTACCGCCGGTTCCGGTAAATTCGATTTTTGAGAGAGTCTCGGTCGTCGAAATCCCGGCTACCGTGATTTCTTCGAAATTAGGCGCCCCGCTCGGCTTTGCAGAATTGGAGTACGTCAGAGATTTTCCATTCACGGTCAGTGCTCCATTGGCATCGGCGACTGCGGTATTTACTACCATTTTAGTGGGCACGACTTTACCGTCATCAGACAGAGTAAGCGTACAAGACCCGGCATTTTTATTTGAAGATATTCTCACACCGTAATCAGAATTTGTGACATACAGCTGTTTCGCTGTCGCCGAAGCCACATAATATTGACCCGTCTTTATAATATCGGACTTCGTACTTACGGAGGTACCGTTACTGACACCGGTGCCGGACACAAACTCAATTGTGTATGACGTCTCTTTTGCTGAAGCCGATAAGCCGAGACCTATCAGACATAGCAATGTAAGTAATAATTTTTTCATAAGCCTGCTGAGATATTGTGTTGATGATTGGTAGAATACAGTTTAAGGAATGTGCTGTAATACAGACATATCGACATGTCGTAATACTTGCATTTTTACTTGTCAAAAGTACTAAATAATTCACCCCCCCCTGTTAAACTTTGTTAAACTTGAGCATACTCCCGCAGGGCACGGCCGCAGCGCGCAGCCGCAAAGTGGTCGTTGCAACGCCAACTTTATGATTTACTGAGCATAACCTTATAACCCACGGGCGTCCGCAAGGACGCCGATTATTCGTAACCCCGTACATCGACCGTCAGGGAGATGTGCGGGGTAGACTGCGGATGCCCGGCCGTGTGTACTATATGCCCCGCACACCTGCGCCTACGGCTACGGTGTACGGGGTTATGAATAATCGACGTCCTGCGGACGTCCATTCCTGCGGCCATGCGACTTTATGTACGTAGCGGATGACAGGGTTTGCGGCATACTCGGAAAATTTCGATTCTCTCAGATTTTTATGACAATTTACCATTATTTTTACTATTTTTGCAGCACACGTCTATTCCACACATGAAAGTACTTACACGATTTCTATCTATATACTATATAATCATGGCTGCGGGCACGGCATCGGCCGTACCCGCCCACCCCGGCTCACGCACGGTGGTAAACCCCGACGGCTCGACAGTGACGCTGCGGCTGCTCGGCGACGAGTATGCCCACGTCACTGTCGACTCCGACGGCCGGGCCATGGCCCTCGACGACGACGGATACTGGCGCCCGACGACGCAACCGGCGCAGGCGACGGCGCGGCGCCCCCGGGCCCGCAAGGCAATGCGCGAGGCGAGCCGCCCGGCTTTTCCGCGCACCGGCAACGTGCGCTCGCTGGTGGTGCTGGTCGACTTCCCCGACGTGCCGTTTGTGACGACAGACATACGCCGCGAGGTCGACGAGATGCTCAACCTGGAGGGCTTTGACCGCCGTGAGCATATCGGCTGCGCGGCCGACTACTTCCGGGCGCAGTCACGCGGGCTGTTTGACCCGACTTTTGATGTATACGGCCCGGTGAGAGCATCGCGGCCGGCGACATATTACGGCGAAAACGATGCCGCCGGCGACGACAGCCGTGTCTACGAGCTGGCAATGGAGCTGTGCCGGGCGCTCGACGACGAGATTGACTTTACCCGCTACGACCTCGACGGCGACGGGCAGATCGACAATCTCTACTTTTTCTACGCAGGATACGGCGAGAATTTCGCCGGCAACAAATCGTCGTGGATATGGCCCCACGCCGCGCATATGGACGAGTACGGCGTCGCCGAAGCCGACCGCACATTCGACGGCCTCGTGCTCAACAGCTACGGCTGCTGCGCCGAGCTGTACGGCTCGACGGGCCGCGACGTGGCCGCCATCGGCACGTTCTGCCACGAGTTTGGCCACATCCTGGGCCTGCCCGACACCTACGACGTAAACTATGCCCTCGACGGCTCGGCCAATCATCCCGACAAATGGGACATCATGGCCTCGGGCTCGTATCTGCCCGCGACGCGCAACTGCGGCGCCGTGCCGGCCGGATACACCGCCGTGGAGCGGTGGCTGCTTGGCTGGGAGGAGCCGGTCGACATCACCGCTCCGCAGCGGGTGGAGCTGCCGGCGCTCCAGGGCGAGGCGGGGCGGGCCGTGCGCATCCCGACAGCCGACCCCGACGAGTTTTTCATCCTCGAAAACCGCCAGCTCACCGGCTACGACCGCTATCTGCCCTCACACGGTATGCTGGCCTGGCACGTCGACCGCCGCAGCGGCGCATACATCAGCGTCACCATCGGCGACGAGCTCAAGACCATATCGTGCGCCGAGGCCTGGAGCCTCGACTACAATGCCGTCAATGTCTCGGCCGCCCATCAGTGTCTCGAAATCGAGAAGGCATCGGGCAACGACGGCAGCAAGTCGAGCCAGGACACGCCGTTTCCCGGCCGACAGATGCGCACCGACTTTACCGACGCCACCTCGCCCTCGATGCGCTCGTGGAGCGGCGCCGCCACCGGCCGCCCCGTCACAGCCATCGCCGAGCGCGACGGGGTGATAGTATTTGACTACATGGGCGGCACGACCGCCGCCCCGGCCATACAGACACTGCCGGCAACCGATGTCACGGCCATGGGCTTCACCGCCCGCTGGGAGGCGGCGGCCCATGCCACCGACGGCTACTCGCTGGTGCTCCACTCGGTCGGGCGCTCGACCGTGGCCGACGCCGCGACGATCGACGTAGCCATGGGCGGCAGCCTGCCCGAGGGCTGGACGGCCGAGGGCGATGTCGCCGCGGGGCAGTCGTCACTCACCCTTGGCGGCGAGGAGGAGTCGCGGCTCTCCACGCCGCCGCTCGACCTCGGCCGCGGCGCCACGCTGGTGATACGTGCCTCGCAGGCCCCGGGCGGCTCGGCGGCCCTCAGGATATATGCCGGCGACGAGCTGATTGAGATATATCCGCCGGCTGCGTCGCCCTCCGACTACGCCATCGACATCCCGGCTACCGACGCCACGGCCATCACACTGGGCGTCGACCGCCGCCGCAGCGTGGTGCTCCACCATATCACAGTGCGCCAGGAGGTCGGGCTGCTTACGCTCACCCCGCTGGCACGGCTCGACGAGCCGGGCACATCCCGCCGCTTCGAGGCGCTCGCGCCCGACGCGGAGTATGCCTTCACCGTCGCCGCCCGCGGCTATGCCTCGGGCACATCGGAGCCGCGCCACGTGCAGCTCGGCGCGGCGGCCGGCATCGACGCTCCGGCGGCAGCGGCCGCCGCCCCGGCCGTCTATTACAATCTGCAAGGAATACCCGTGGCACACCCCGCCCCGGGACAGATATACATAGTACGCGACAACGACAATCAAATCTATAAAATCAAGCAATGAGAAAACTTTACACAGTACTTTGCATGGCGCTGGCTGCGGCTGTTGCCGCGCCACAGGCCCCGGCGCAGACCGAGGAGCTGCCATATGAAATCAGTTTCACATCGACCAACCGCACCACCTGGACCGCCGTCGACGGCGACGGCAACGGCGACAACTTCGACAATCTGAAGTGGTGCTGGAAAAACCTGTCGTGGTGGTACAGCCTCACCTCGGCGCAGGGTCAGACTCCGGCCGACGACTGGGTCATCTCGCCCGCATTTGCCATCTCGGCCGGCACCCAGTACGAGATCACATACCGCATCAACCGCTACACCGGCGAGGAAGGCACCGTATCGCTCGAGCTGGTGTCGGGAGTCGACACTCCGGCCCCGGTGCAGACCATCGACACATGGGTGTGGGCCGACCGCGGCAAAGACAAGACCGTGACGTTTACGGCCACCGCGAGCGGCGAGCTGCGCGTGGGTGTGCACATGACCATGACCTACCCCAGCACGGGCGCCACCAAGATACAGTTTACAAAATTCAGCATGAAGGCGCTCTCAAAGGCCACCGCCCCGGCCGGGCCGACTGAGTTTACCGCCACGCCCGACCCCTCCGGCGCCCGCAAGGTCACCCTAAGCTTCACCGCGCCCACCAAGGACGCCGAGGGCAACGACCTCACCGGCAATGTCACCGTCAAGCTGTACAAGGAGAAGAGCTCGGCCGAGTTTTACACCAGCGGCCCCATGGCCCCGGGCACATCTGACTCCTATACCGACGAATACGCCTACAACGGCTCGACGTACTACATGGCCAAGGCCGTAAACGACGGCGGCGAGAGCGTGGCCGTGCGCGCCGACGTATGGGTGGGCGAGGACGACCCCACGGCCGTGACCGACCTGCATGTGACCTACGGCGACACTCCCGCCCTCACATGGAAAGCGCCCGTCACGGGCCAGCACGGCGGATATGTCAACTCCGCCGCGATGAAATACTATGTATACCGCACTGTCAACGGCGGCAAGGAGGCGCTGCTGGCCCGCGGCATCACCGCCACATCGTATACCGACGAGAGCCTCGACCCCGCCGAGCAGGCCAATGTATCGTACCGCGTGGTGCCGCTCAACTCCAACTTCTCCTACGGCGAGTCGGCCTCGACCCCGACATTCAACATGGGCGCCCAGCTCGCGCTGCCCTTCGCAGAGTCGTTTGCCGCCAAGACCTACACCACATCGCCCTGGATGTACGAGACGGTCAAAAACGCCGCCGACGCCACCCGCGAGCCCTCGTGGGAGCTTATCTCATCCAAGAGCATGGCCATCGACGCCACCGACGACAATCCCGAGGGCACCGTGGTGACCATCGCATCGCAGGATACCGACCAGGGTATGCTGCAGTTTGTGCCCACCGGCCAGTGGACCAACTACTGCGAGAGCCGCCTCATCTTCCCCGCCATCGACTTCAGCGGCATGGAAAATCCCGTGCTCACATTTTACATCTTCCGCGAGAAGTGGAACACTCTCGACCCGGCCACCCAAAACGGCCGCAACGACGACTACATCACCGTGGCCGCCCGCAGCGACAACGGCGACTTCGCCCCGGCCGAGGGCGAGTTTCACCGCTACGGCACCGCCTGCGACTGGGAGCTCTGCGAGGTGCCTCTCTTTGCCTTTGCCGGCAAGGCCCGCGTGCAGGTGGCTCTGGTGGGCCACGGCGTGGGCACTCCGGTATACATCGACAATATACGCATCGAGGAGCGCACCGCCCACGACCTGGCGCTGGTGACCTTCTCCACTCCGGCGCGTGTGCGCATCGGTGAGGACGCCGCCATGAGCGTGGCCGTGAAAAACCGCGGCGCATACACCGTGGCCGACTATACCGCCGAGCTGTACAAAGACGGCGCCAAGGTGGCATCGGCCACCGGCGAGGCCATCGCCCCGGGCAAGACTGCCATCGTGCGATTTGACTACTCCCCGGCCGCCGGCGACGAGCAGCCCGAGGCGACATTCACCGCCAAGGCCGTCTATGCCAAAGACCAGGATATGACCAACAACGACGCCGCCCCGGCCACCGTGGCCATCACCGCCGCCCTGCGCCCGGCCGTCGACGACCTGCGCGCCGCAGATGCCGAGGGCAAGGTGAGACTCTCCTGGAGCAAGGCCGCTTATCTGCCGGCCGAGACTCTGGTCGAGAGCGACAATTTCGAGGCTTACACGCCCTTTGCCATCGATACCTTCGGCGACTTCACCTCCTACGACCTCGACGGCAAGATCACCGTGCCCGTCACCGGTCTCACCTACCCCAACGCCGGCGAGAAGATGGCTTGCCAGATCATGACCCCTGCCCTTACCGACATCGACCCCGAGGAGCTCGACCTGTGGACTCCCCGCAGCGGCAGCAATATGGTGGTATTCCCCCAGGCGACATCGGCCTCGGGCGACGTGGCCTCCAACGACTGGCTCGTATTCCCCGCGCTGAGCGGATACGCGCAGACCGTCAAGATGTGGGTGCGCTGCGTCAACCCCGACTCCTATCCCGAGTATGTGCTCGGCTACTACGCTACCACCGCCCGCCCCACCGATGCCGACGACTTCCTCCCCTGCCCCGGCAGCGAGGCCGCCTATGCCGTGCCCCGCGACTGGACCGAGATTGACTTCACCGTGCCCGCCGGCGGCCGCTACTTTGCCCTGCGCCACATCTCCCAGGGCGGATACATGCTCATGCTCGACGACGTGACCTACCAGCGCGCCATCCCCGACCTCACGCCCGACGGCTACCACGTGTACTGCAACGGCGAGCGCCTCACCGCCACGCCCGTGGCCGAGTGTGCATACGAGCACACTCCCGCCGACGGCACCGCCCGCTACACCGTCACCGCCGTATACGACGGCGAGGAATCCACCGCCAGCAACGAGGTCGAGATCTCATACTCAGGCATCGACGCCATCGGCGCAGCCCCTGACGCCCCCGCCGAGTACTTCAATCTCCAGGGCATACGCGTAGACGCTCCCGCCGCCGGCGGCGTGTACATCATGCGCCGCGGCAGTTCTGTCACAAAAGTAGCGCTATGAAGCATCTCCTGCCGGCCATCGTGATGGCCGCCGCCACCCTCACCGCCGCAGCCGGCGTCCCGGGCTCGCTCAAGCCCGGGGCGCGGCCTGCGCCGGCCTCGCGCGCCGAGGCCCCGCTCGCGGCACCCGCCCGCGCCGAGGCACAGGCCGCCGCCGCTGCCCGCGCCGGATTTCATGCCGTCACGGCCGCCGACGCCGGCATGAAACTCAGCTCCTTTACAGTGGGCTACTCGGCCACGCTCACCGATGTGATGGACATCGACTATGCCTCGGGATACGCCGGCACCGCCATCGGCGGCGACTTCTACTACTGCGCTTTCACGACCAACTCGACGGGCGGCATCACCGCCGTCGACTGGCGCTGCATCGACGTCGCCGCCCGCGCCGTCAAGTGGACCAAGCCGCAGACCACCGCCAATGCCGTGTGCATGGACATCACCCACGATCCCACGACCGGCGCCCTCTACGGCATATCGGCCATGACCGACGCCCTGGTGACCATCGACCCCGCCACGGGCACGGTCACCGCCGCCGTCGAGACCCTGCCCTTCTACACCCTGGCCGCAGACCTGGGCGGCAACCTCTACGGCATACTGATGCAGAGCGACGGCACCGGCGCCCTGTACACCGTCAACCGCCTCACCGGCGGCGCCGTCAAGATAGGCGACACCGGGGTGACGATGCTCTCGTCGGGCGGCGCGGCATATTTCCAGACATCCGCCTTCAGCCGCGTCGACGGCCGCCTCTACTGGCTCACGCCCTCGGCCACCGGCACCGACCTCTACCGCGTCGACATCGCCACCGGCCGCGCCGCAGCGCTCTGCACCCTGCCCGCGCTGGAGGCGCTCTGCATGTTTGACCTGCCCGCCGAGCAGGCCGCGGGCAGTCCGGCACCCGTATCGGGCGCATCGGCCACGGTCGACGGCACAGGTATAAAGATTGCCTTCGACGCCCCCGCCACGAGCGCCGACGGCTCCGGCCCGGCCTCGCTCCGCAGTATCGACATCTACCGCGGGGGCGCCGTCGAGCCCCTCCACAGCATAGCGCCCGCCACACCCGGCAAGGCATACACATATCTCGACCCCGCGCCCGCCGCCGGTATCAACACATACCGCATCGTAGCCGTGGGCGACCCGGGCGAGAGCCTGCCCGCCTACGTCACCGCCTTCTACGGCGACGACTATCCGCAGGCGCCCGGCGACGTCGAGGCCGGCCCCGGCGACGACGGCTACCCGGTGGTGAGCTGGACCGCCCCCGTCAAAGGACTCAACGGACTCGACCTCGACCCCGCAGGCCTTACATACAACGTGTACCGCGACACCGACGGCACCCCCGAGCAGATCGCCACAGGCCTGAGTGCCATCTCCTGGCGCGACGCCACCCTCGACCTCACCCGCCAGGCCATGACTTACTACTACGTCAGCGCCGTGAGCGCCGCCGGCGAGGGCGCGCGCTCGGCCGCCGCAGGCATACACACCGGCCCGGCATATCGCCTCCCCTTTGAAGAGACCTTTGCCGACGGCAATCCCGCGACAGCCCCCTGGACCATGCAGTCGCTCGCCCTGGGCGGCGCCTGGGAAGTCGGCATCGTCACCACCGCCCCCGGCACCGGCCCCTACACAGGCGCCGGCATGCTCATCTTCCGAGGCTTCACCGGAGTGGCCGCCGGAGCCGAAGCCCGCGTGGTGACACCCGTGCTCACCTTTGAAGACGCCGACGCCCCCGCCCTGCGCTTCCACTTCTACCACGCCGACTTTGGCGACGACATGCACTTCGACGACCACATGCTCGTCGAAGTCTCGGCCGACGGCGGCCCGTTTGAGCCCCTGGCAGGCGCCGACCTCTACCAGTACACCGCCGACACCCGCTGGACCGAGTACACCTTCAGCCTGGCCCGCTACGCCCGCCGGTCCAACGTGCGCATCGGCTTCCACGGCATATCGGCCGCCGGCATGGACCTGGCCCTCGACAACATCCGCCTGCTCGACGACCCCGCCGGCATCAGCGCCCCGGCGCCCGACCCCGCCGACGCCCCCGCCGAGTACTACGACCTCCAGGGCCGCCGCGTCGCCACCCCCTCCCGCGGCATCTACATCCTCCGCCAAGGCCCCGCCACCCGCAAAGTCGTGATACGGTAAATAAGTATACCCCGGTAAGCCGACATATCGACAGAGGGCGCTCGTGAGCACCCTCTGTCGCATTATACAGCCATGCATCGCTACGCCATTGGCCCAACGCGCCACACCGTCTAAACAAGACGGCGCAAGGCGGAGCGGAGACAAAAGGTTGGATTTTTTCGCAAACTATAGCTACCTTTGCAGAAATTTATAATCCATAGGTATCACATCATGCAGTCAGTCGCTCCCAATATCAGATATATCGGCGCCGAAGACGACAATCTCGACCTGTTCGAAGGCCAGTACCCGATCCCCGGCGGCATCTCATACAATTCTTACCTTATCGACGACGAGCGCCGCGCCATCATCGACGCCGTCGATGTGCGGCGCTGCGGCGACTGGCTGAGCGCCATCGGCAGCGCGCTGGGCAGCGACGGCCGACCCGACTATCTGATAGTGCAGCACATGGAGCCCGACCACTCCGGCTCCATCAATCTGCTGATGGCACGATACCCGGAGATGAAACTTGTGTGCACGGCCAAGGCCGCGACGATGCTGCGGCTGTACTTTGAAGACACCGACTTCGACGACCGCATACAGACAGTCGCCGACGGCGACACGCTCTGCCTGGGGCGCACGTCGCTGCGGTTCATCACCGCACCGATGGTACACTGGCCCGAGGTGATGATGACCCTCGACGAGAGCGACGGCGTGCTGTTCTCGGCCGACGCTTTCGGCACATTCGCCATGTCGTCGGGTCCCACGGGCGACGCCTGGGACAGCGAGGCCCGACGCTACTACACCAACATCGTGGGCCGCTTCGGCGCCAGCGTGCAGGCGGTGATGAAAAAGCTCACCGGACTGCCTTTCCGCGCCATCGCCCCGCTCCACGGCCCCGTGCTCACCGACAATCTGGCCCACTACTGGACACTCTACGACAAATGGAGCCGCTACGAGCCCGAGCGCGAGGGCGTGCTCGTGGCCTACGCCTCGATATACGGAGGCACCGCCGAGGCTGCCCGCCGTCTCGGCGCCATGCTCGAGGCCGAGGGGGCAGGCGAGGTGACCCTCATCGACCTCTGCCGCCACCACGTGTCGTATGCCGTCGCCGAGGCCTTCCGCCTCAGCCGTATGGCCCTGTGCTCGGTGACCTACGACGGCGGTCTGCTGCCCGCCATGAGCGACTTCCTCCACCACATCGAGTCCAAGCGGCTCTGCGGCCGCACAGTCGGCCTGATTGAAAACGGCACATGGGCACCCGTGGCCGCCCGCCTGATGTCAGACTCCCTCACCCGCATGAAAGACATCACCATCGCCTCCCCGACCGTGACCCTCCACGCCCGCCTCCACACCTCCGACCACCCCGCCCTGGCCGCCCTCGCCCGCGCCCTTGCCCGATAAAAAAAAACGACCGGCGAGCTGCTCAGCTCGCCGGTCGCTCATATCTCAGATACATATACGCCGATGCGGCGGCCCTGCAATCATATACAGGGGCTTTTACTCACCATCATGATGGCCGACAGCCTCATAAGAAGCCGAAATCCTTGACTTTCAATCTCTCTACTTCGGGATTTCCATCAATACCAAGGATATCTCTGTTGATTGTCCCGGCTATCTTTCGGGCAACTTCAAGCCGGCGCGGGCTCCACAGCATGACTCGCCATGATACACGCATGACAAAATCGTTTGGCACATTGCTCCGGGCAAGCTTGCGGAGATAAAAGTATGCCTTGTCTGCCGGCGGCGGGGGTCATTTCACGAAGTCGGCGATTTTATTATCGACCATAAACACATGCACGGTCAGCTCATTGCCCATATCGTTAATATCGACCGTGTACCATCCGTCACCATCGGGTGCGACCGATTTTACGACTTGTATATCATCTCCATCCTGAGCCTCCGAGCGCATAAGCCACAGTGCTAAACCGCCGTCGTCAAAGTCATTTGCATCGCGCAATTCGTCAATAAACTTAGGCGTGGCATTGGCCACGGCAAACTCCTGGTCACCGCCAAACACGCTTTTCATGTAGAATTGACGGATGATATCCATATCCAGCTGCGCATTGCCTTCAGCAGCAATATCAGCAGATACGGCGACAGAATCCTCCGCTGCCTGTCCCCGGGCCGAAGCGCTCTTTGAGCCACAAGAAACCACTGCCAAGCCCAACGAGAATAATACAATCGCAATTTTAGAAAGTTCCATTTCAAATGTCGTTTTATTATAAATGTTTAAGTTGAATACTGTACTCTAAGAGCTATTGAAATATATATGTCGGAATAAAATACGAAAAATCAATCGGACAAACAAATCAAGCATTGTTTGTCCGACTGATTATCTCATTTTTGGAGCGGCTTAGTACTCGTCTTCGTTGAAGAGGAAGTCTTCTTTGGAGGGGTAGTCGGGCCAGATGTCTTCGATGGATTCGTAGGTGTCGCCCTCGTCTTCGATTTCCTGGAGGTTCTCGATGACTTCGAGGGGGGCGCCGGAGCGCATTGCGTAGTCGAGGAGCTCGTCTTTGGTGGCGGGCCAGGGTGCGTCTTCGAGCTTGGAGGCCAGTTCAAGTGTCCAATACATGATGGATATAGTGTTTAGGTTTCTGTGTATCTTGCAAAAGTGGCGCAAAGATAGTGTTTAGTACTAATATCAACAATTTTTTTGGCAAAATATTTTGTCGCGGCCGCCGCTCTTTTTTTTAGGCCGCCGCAGGGGCCGTAATCCACATTTTTTTCGTATATTTGAGGTAAATTTATAACTACAATTTATCACTTCATGAAAAAACTACTTTGCGCCATCGCGTCGGCCGTAATCTGCTGCGGCCAGGCCATCGCCGCCGACGCCCCCGCCGCCATCGAGCAGGGTACTGTGTGGCTCGACACCGACGGCAATCCCATCAACGCCCACGGCGGCGGCATGCTCTACCACGATGGGAAATATTACTGGTACGGCGAGTACAAGACCGGCGAGACCGTGCTGCCCGACTGGGCCACCTGGGAGGCTTACCGCACCGATGTCACCGGCGTGAGCTGCTACTCGTCGCCCGACCTCACTACCTGGACGTTTGAGGGCATCGTGCTGCCCGCCGTCAAAGACGACCCCGACCACGACCTGCACCCCAGCAAGGTGTGTGAGCGGCCCAAAGTGGTATACAATGCCAAGACCGGCAAATTTGTGATGTGGTTTCACGCCGAGAGCGCCGACTATAGCAAGGCCTGCGCCGGAGTGGCCGTGGCCGACTCCCCCACCGGCCCCTATACCTACCTGGGCAGCTTCCGCCCCAACGAGGCCATGAGCCGCGACCAGACTGTCTTTGTCGACGACGACGGCAAGGCTTACCAGTTTGCCTCGTCGGAAAACAATCAGACCCTCTATATCAACGAGCTCACCGACGACTACCTGCGCCCCACCGGCCGCTTTACCCGCAACTTCATCGGCATGTCGCGCGAGGCTCCCGCGGTATTCAAGCGCGACGGCAAGTACTACATGCTCTCGTCGGGCTGCACCGCGTGGGACCCCAACAAGGCCGAGCTTGCCGTGGCCGACTCGGTGATGGGCCCCTGGACCACCATCGGCGAGCCGTGCACAGGCCCCGAGGCCGACAAGACGTTCTACGGCCAGAGCACTTATGTGCTGCCCGTGCAAGGCAAGGACGGCCTGTACATCGCCATGTTTGACCGCTGGAAAAAGACCGACCTGGCCGACTCGCGCTACATATGGCTGCCCATCGACTTCAGCGGCGAGAGCATCACCATACCCTGGCGTGAGTCCTGGAGCCCCTCCGACTTCTGATCTCGCTCACCCCAAGACACCATACCCGGACGCGCCGCCACGCGCGTCCGGGATATTTTTTAAGACCTCATGATAAGACCCGGTAATATATCAGACGCAGCGGCTATGGCTGCGATATTCAACCACTACGTGCGCACCAGCACAGTCATCTTCTCTGAGCGTGAGCTGTCGGCCGACGACATGGCCCGTAAAATCAGCGACCTGCGTCTCGGCTCGCCCTTCCCGTTTCTCATCAGCGAGACCGACGGCCGCGTCGACGGCTACTGCTATGCCCACCTGTGGCAGCCCGACCCCGTGTATGGCCGCACCTGGGAAGTCACCATCTACCTGAGCCACGACGCCTGCGGACGCGGCACAGGCTCTGCTCTGCTCGGCACCCTTGTGGAGCAGTGTCGCGCCGCCGGGGCGCATACCCTGGTATCGTGCATCACCGCCGGCAACACCGCCTGCGAGCGGCTCCACCGCCGCCACGGCTTCATCCACGCCGGCACCCTCACCGCCGTCGGCTATAAATTTGGCCGCTATCTCGACGACGCCCTCTATCAGCTCGCACTGGCCGGAGACTGACTTCCAAGACGGAGCGGGTGTTGCAAGACCTGCACCCTACAGAGATGCGATGACCACGCCCGCGGAGCGGGCGGCAGGCAGTAGGCACGTGCGAGGCGATAGCCGCAGCGCGTGTGCTTAGCGCTGCCCTCAATGCCGGAGCTGCGTAGCTGCGACACAGTCGAAGTGTCGCAGCTACGCAGCTCAGTTTACATAGATTTGCCCATTAAACACGCGCCGCGGCTATCGCCTCGCACGTGCCTACTGCCTGCCGCCTGCTACGCAGGCTTCACCCAGCATACGTGCGTTGTTTTGCAACATCCACAGCGCAACAACCTACATATCAACTCAAAGGGCGGTGAGCTCGACGACGGTGCTGGTGGCGGGGTCGGCTTTGAGCAGGTCGAGGCCCACCTTCATGAGGTAGTCGCCGCTGCAGGTGGCGCCATGCTCGGCCAGCGATGGCTTGGCGCCGGGCATGAGGTTGATCTCGGCGACGCGGTATCCGGCGGCAGGGTCGAGGCCGCGGAGCTTTACCCGACGCACCGGGTCGCGGAAACGCGGAGCGAGGTTGTAGGCAAATACCACCCCCTTCCGACGGTCGCTGTCGACGTATTCCACCACGGCATGATTGCTCTCATAGGGAGATACGAGGCGATACTGGGTGCCGTCCATGATGGCGGGCTGCAGACGCTTCCAATTGGCCACGGCCTGCCGGCAGAACTCGAGCTCGCGCTCATCCAGCTCCTGCAGGCCGATGTCGAAGCCGAGCCGGCACATCGAGGCCACGTCGGTGCGGAATTTGATGCTCGCGCTCTTGTTCCAGCTCGTGACATGCGAGGCCATGGCCTTTGCGGGGAAGAAGTGGGAGAAGCCCCACTGTATGTATACCCGCTCCAGGGGGTCGGTATTGTCGCTGCACCAAAACTCGGTGAAGTGCTTCAGCGCCTCATAATCGCAGCGTGCGCCTCCGCTCGAGCAGAGCATCATGGGCACCCGGGGATACTTCGCGCTGACGCGCTCCATCACATTGTATACGCCGCGCACGTGGTCGACATACATATTGCCCTGCCGGTCTTTGAGATAGGGCGAGTAAATATTGGTGATGGGGCTGTTGCAGTCCCACTTGAAGTAAGCCACGCCGGGGTTTTCGGTTAGAATCCCGTCGATCACGCCAAAAACGTAATCCTGCACCTCGGGATTGCTCATATCGAGCACGAGCTGATTGCGTGAATAGTAGGTATCGCGGTTGGGCTGGCGTATGGCCCAGTCGGGATGCTTCTCAAAGAGCTCGCTGCGCGGGCTCACCATCTCGGGCTCAATCCACAGGCCGAATTTTACACCGGCATCGCGCGCGGCATCGGTCAATGCCTTGATACCGCCGGGGAGTTTCACGCGGTTTGGCTCCCAGTCGCCCAGGCCGGCACGGTCGTCGTTGCGCGGGTGCTTGTTGCCAAACCATCCGTCGTCGAGCAGAAACATATCCACGCCCAGCGAGCGGGCATCCTTCATCAGCGATGCGAGCAGCGGCTGGTCAAAGCGGAAGTAGGTATTCTCCCAGTTGTTGAGCAGAGTAAGGCGGTCGGCCCCGCCGTCTTTTACCGAGTACCGGCGTGCCCAGTCGTGCAGGTCGCGGCTGCCTTGGCCGGTGCCGCGGTCGCTCAGGGTGAAGATAAACTCGGGAGTGGTGAAAGTGTCGCCGCTCTTGAGCTCGTATACCGAGGCATATGGGTTTATCCCCGGGATGACGCGGAGATAGCCCATATTGTCGACCTCAAAGGTGAAGCGGAAATTGCCCGTCCAGCCCAGAGTGCCCATGAGCACGCGGCCCGTGTCTTCACGGGCCGGGCCGTCGAGCCCGACCTCAAAGAGCGGGCTGACAAACCATGCCGCCCGGCTGCCGAGCTTTGTATCGACCACCTTCTTGCCAAACCGCAAAGGCTGGCCGGTCATCTGCGCCTCGCGCGCCCAGTCGCCGGCAAACTCGGTGAGATAATACTCCGGCTCGTCGAAATAGAGCATAGCCGAGGCATACTGCGAGAGCCTCACCGGCTTCTTCTCGCGATGGCTTATGTCGGTCCAGGTCTTGATGACATTCTCCTTGGGATAAGCCACATAGTAGAGAGTGACGTCGAGCGGATACTTGTCGTCGCGGAGGTTGACGGTGGTCATGGTACCACCGTCGACAGGCTCCTGACGCGAGCCGGCATAGTAGAGATATGTCGAGGGATTGCCATCGGCATGGGTGATGCCGAGGGCCGGCTCGAAATAATCTTCGTTGCCCGAGGTGGAGTATACCTCCCAACCTTGATTGGGTACCGGCGTGCCGCTGCCGCGGCGTATCCACGGCAGCTTGCCGAGATCGGCCTCGTCGAGCAGCTTCGGGCCGAGATACGACTGATAGAGGCGCCCGTTGTCACCCACGGTGAGCACCAGGTCGGTGGCGTCGGTGGCGATGCGTATCACCTTGCCGGCCTCATCGGCAGCCCGGGCACACAGCGGCACAGATAGGGCGAGCGCCGCAATCAGCAGACAGTCTGTCTTTCTCATTTCACGTCCAGAAAGGTTAATCGCAGTGTCATCTCACTACGGGTTTGAACGACACGGCACATCCGCCGCCGGGGGCGATATTGAGGCTCAGGTCGCTTTTCGAGGTCACTTTCTTTTTGGAGATCTTATATGCCTGCGGGTTGGTCAGATAGTGGGCGTCGGGAGCGTCGGCATAGATGGTGGCCTCATAGGTGATGGTCGGGTCGAGGAAGTCGAGCTTGAGCTTGCTCTTGCGGGCATCGGCCGAGATGGCGCCCAGATACCACTCGTCGCTGCCCTTGGCCTTGCGGGCGGCGGTGATGTATGCGGCAGGCTCCGCCTCGAGGTATACCGACTTGTCCCAGTCGACCGCCACATCCTTGATAAACTGGAATGCATCCATAAACCGCTCGTATACCTCGGGCACATCGGCGGCCATCTGCAGCGGCGAGTACATCGTCACGTACAGAGCCAGCTGGCGGCAGATGGTGGTGTTGACGTGTGAGGTCTTGGCGGGGTTGAATTTACTCAGGTCATTTTCAAATATACCCGGAGTATAGTCCATGGGGCCGCCCTGCAGGCGGGTGAAGGGCAGGATGCAGGTGTGCGAGGTGGAGTTGCCCACAAACGACTCATACTCCGTGCCGCGGGCGCTCTCGTTGCCGATGAGGTTGGGATATGTGCGGCAAAGGCCGGTCGGATGCACAGCCTCGTGGGCATTCACCATGATTTTGTGCTTGGCGGCTTCGGTGAGGGCGTAGAGGTAGTGATTGCACATCCACTGGCCGTAGTGGTGCTCGCCGCGCGGGAGTATATCGCCCACGTAGCCGCTCTTGACCGAGTTGTAGCCATACTTGTCCATCAGGCGATAGGCGGCCTCCATGTGGCGCTCGTAGTTGCGCACCGACGACGACGTCTCATGATGCATCATCAGGCGCACACCCTTTGAGTGGGCGTAGTCGTTGAGCATGGCGATATCGAAGTCGGGATACGGGGTCTGGAAGTCAAAGACATAATCTTTCTTATTGCCCGACCAGTCTTCCCAGCCGATATTCCAGCCCTCGACCAGCACCTGGTCGAAACCGTGGGCCGCGGCAAAGTCGATATACCGCTTCACGTTGTCATTGTTGGCGGGATGCACCCCGTTGGGTTTCAGATTGGAGTAGTCGACACGGTCGAGCTTTACCGAGGGCAGGTCGTAGGTATAGGCCCAGGGCTTGTCGTGGCCTATCATTTCCCACCATACGCCGATATATTTCACGGGCTTTATCCACGAGGTATCGTCGTAGCGGCAAGGCTCATTGAGATTGAGTACCAGATTGGATGCGAGGATGTCGCGGGCGTCATCGCTCATGATGAGCGTGCGCCACGGAGAGGTGCAGGGAGTCTGAAGGTGACCCTTGTTGCCTTGCGCGTCGGGGGTGAGCCACGATGTGAATACAAAGTTTTTGTCGTCGAGCTCGAGGTGCAGACACGAGTAGTCGACAAGCGCCGCCTCATGGATATTGAGGTATATACCCTCGTCGGTCTTGAGCTGAAGCGAGGTCTGCACCCCGGTGGGCGAGAACTGTGTCTGCGAGAGATTGCCCTCCACGCCATTGGAGTTGATGGCGCGAATCTCGGAGAGGCGGCTCTGATTGTATTCATATTCCTGAGTGTCGTAGTCGCCGGTAATCCACCAGGCCGTGATGTCGCCGGGCATGGCAAACTCGGTGCGCTCGTCCTCGATCACAAAATAGTTGAGGCGGCCCTCCTGCGGGAATTCATAGCGGAAGCCGACACCGTCGTCGTAGACGCGGAATTTGACATCCATGCGCCGGCCGGTGGCGGGCTGCGACAGGCGCGCGGTCAGCTCATTGTAGTGATTGCGGATGTGGCTGCTTTCGCCCCACACCGGCTGCCAGGTCTCGTCGAAGGCGGAGGTGTCGGTACCGAGCAGCTCAAAGCCGTCGGTAAGGTCGTCGGCGCCGACGAGCCTCAGACCCATCCTCGAGGGTAATACCACCTTCTCGCCCTTATATGATACCGAGTAGACCGGCACTCCGTTTTCGACATTGAAATCGGCCCGGACTGTGCCCGACGGCGAGCTTACCTCCACAGCCGACGCCGTAGCGACGGCAAGAGATGACGACAATAGTAATAGCGCGTGTTTTTTCATTGCAAGTTGAGTTTTTCTTTATAGAAAGCCGAGAAGTCGGCCCATCGGTAAAACGACGGAGATACAGGGTTGAGCGGCAGACGGGCGTCTTGCTCATTGAGCAGCAGGCGCACGAGCACGTCGGCGCCCGGGTCGGCCGTGTTTTCATAAAATACCATCTGCAGGTTGGCGGCCATAGGGAAGGCGCGATGACATCCCCAGTGCTCCGATACCGAGTCTAAATCGTCTGAGTCGTAGCCGAAACCGTCGATATCGAGCAGCACCACCGTGGGGAGCACGATGCTCTCGTGACCAAAACGCAGCGATGCCGTGTGGCGGCGCGATGCGGCCGCGCGGTCGCCGTCGGCGATAAGCTCTGCCAGAAGGCTCTGCTGCTGGAAGGGCATCCGGCGGGCGGTAAGCGGTGTGCTGCCCGAGTGGAGATACCAGTCGACATTGTTGACCTGCCACAGGTCGCGGCACTCCTCGGGCGTGAACAGCCACATGAAGTCGAGGCCGCTGTCTTCGTGGCTCTGCATGTTTGATGCCACGTAAAAGAGGTTGTAATAATCCCGGCAGGGGTCGGTGATATTTTCACTTATCCAGGCGGGACTGTCGTAAAGGGTGGCCATGACCCTGGCCGGGTCGAGCCGGCCGATGCGGCGCTCCTTCTCTGCCCGCCGCATCCCGTGATACCGGGCATGCAGTGAGTCGGCGCCCGCGATGTCGTTGAGATATCGCATATCGGCCTCGCTGGCATCATGTGTGATACGGAGCGCGGGGTTGAGCGACTGCAGCTCCAGACACTGCGCCATCATCGACATGACACACCGCAGCACATTTGTCGAGCGGGCGTCGACCGAGGCCGAGTCGGCAAATACCTCGGGGAAGCGGGCATACATACGGCGGGCGATGCCGCGGTGCTGGCTGCGCCCCACAGCGGTCAGCTCACCGTACCGGCCCTCGTCGGCCTTGGCAAGGACAGCCTCGATGCAGCGCTTGACCCGGCGGCCTGCCGGCGTGAGTACTCCGGCCTGCCCGGCCCGGCAGAGCGGCGCGAGCGCATCGGCATAATCGTCGCGCTTGAGCAGGAAACGCGAGCCATGGCGGGCGTATGTACTGATATGGAAGGGCACATAGCCCTCGGGAGCCTCAGCCACGGCGGCCGTCGACTCGGGATAGCGGCGGTGATTGGTCGTCGACAGCATCTTGTCGGCAAGCACCTCCCGGGAGGGCGACTGAGCCTCGGTGCAGGCCTGCGCACAGCACACCTGTGGCTGCGCCGCAAGCAGAGCAGCCGCCAGCAGTATCAGCCGCGATGCTTTTATCATCGTCATTTCTTCCCGGGATAAGTGTATGTGTGGAGAGTCTTGCCGGCGCGGTCTACCACATCGACTTTGATGCGGTTGCCGTCGGCATTGATGTCGAGTACATCCTTGTTGGAATTGATGATGATGGGGAAATCGGGCTCTTTCTCGCCTGCTCCGGTGTAGATAAACTGATGGAAATGCCCGGCAAGCATCAGGTCGACGCCGGCCCCGTTGAGCAGCGGCAGAAATTTATTTTTGGCGTCGATGATACCGTGCCACTCGGCTATCACCGGAGGCATGTGCACGACCACCACCTTGTAGGGAGCCGACTTGAACTCCTCGCTCGCAATCACCCCCTCGAGCCACTTGGCCTGGCGGGTGCGGTAGTCGTCGAAATACGAGGTGCGCGAGTACTCGATATCGTCGTCGGGCTTGTCCTCGCCGCTGTCGAGCACCACAAAAAATACGGGTCCGTCGCGGAAGGTATAGTAAGGCATCCCGGTGGGAGTCGGGAAGTAGCGCATGTACTCCGTGCACCACTCGCCGCGGGTCTCGTGATTGCCGCGCACCATGAAAAAAGGCACTTCCTTGGCAAACTTGTCGCAGCTCAGATTGATGAAATCATCAAATATCTGCTGCTCGGTGCGCATCCACGACACCATGTCGCCGTTGTATATCACGAAATCGGTATTGTCGGGAGTAATGCCCTTGACCAGGTCGGCCAGGGTCTCGCCATCGGCGTGGATATCATTTACCACCTTGAAATGCACCGAGTCGCCCGCGGGATTGAGAGTGCGGAACGTCAGCGGCTTGTGCTGCCATATGTCAGAGGCGGCGATGCCGCCGTAGTTTATATGCCAGGGCACCCGGTCGAGCACCTCCTCAGAGAAGATACGATAGCGGTATCGGGTGTCGGGCGAGAGTCCCTCGAGCGTGACGGTATGCAGAGTGTCGATGACCGCGCGTCCGATGTTGAGCGAGTAATATCTCGGACGCGAGCAGGCATAGAAGTCGGTGCCGTCGTCGGGGGCCACCTCCACCCACGCAGTGGCGGGCTTGTCGGTGCGCCACACTATCGAGGCGGCATTGTCTGTGACATTCTGCAGATACGGGCCCGATGAAATCCTTATAGCCCGGGCACACAGCGGCAGGAGCACCACCGCTATCAATATACTTATATTTTTCATCGAGATTGACATATACGTTGACATATATAGGGCGGAGAGAGCGAAAAGTATGTAACCCCGGCCGGAGCCGAGGTTACATCTGATGCAGTGAAATGGATTACTTGACGATGAGCTTGCGTGCGCTGCCGTCGCTCATCTTCACGATGTTGATACCCTTGACAGGCTCAGTGAGGCGGATGCCCTTGAGGTCGTAGTAGGCCACCGGAAGTGCACCCTCTACTTGCACGCCGGCCACGCCGTCGACAGGAGCATACTCATATGCGCCGGGGTGGAAACCATCGGCCGAGCGGTCGGTACCGGCGATATCCTTGGCGATACCGTCGCCGAGCCAGGCCACAAAGTCATTGCCCTTGGTGCCGACAGCCTTGGCCGAGGCCTCGATGGCTGCGCGTGTAGCCTTGACGGTGTTGAAGTCAACGGCGGGCTTGTAAGACTCGGCCATGAAGCAATCCGAGGGAAGCTCCACGTCGGTCTCGTGGTCGCCCTTGACGGTCGATACATTGTAGCCGTCGGAGGCGCAGTTGTCGGCCAGAGCGTCGCCCAGGTGGAGATATACCGAGTTGATGATCTTGCCGGTGTAACCTTCGCCGGCGGCACGCATCACGCGGAAGTTGGTGCCGTCCTGACCTTCCTCGGTGAGGGTGCCGTCGATGGTGGAGTTGGCCACGAAGAGATTGTTGTCGGCGTTGATGCCATAGCCGGTGCCGTCGCCCTTGCCCTGGAAGATATTGTTGTGGATGAGGGCATTGTTGATATAGCCCTGGCTCTTGAGCGAGATAGCTGCGGCCCAGTCGGAGCCGAAGCGGCAGTCTGTGATGGTCACGCCGTCGGCAAACATGCGGTTTTCACCGCCCCAGTTGGTGCGGATGGCGCGCTGGCCGTAGCAGTTGTCGATGGTCACGCCCCTGAGGGTCATCTCGGGGCCGGTCTCGATGGCGGCGGTGCCGTTGCCAAAGCACCAGCCGGTGAAGCGGCAATTCTCGATTACGGGCTGCACGGAGGAGATGTTGAGACACTTGGTGGTGCCGCCGATCCACTTGTTGCGGTTGCCGTCGAAGGTGAGATTGCGCAGGGTCACCACAGGATTCTCCTCCTGCGAGGCCTTCTCCATCGATATCATCTCGGCTTCGCCGTTGTAATTGTAGTCGCACAGGATTACCGAGGCTCCGTCGTCGCCGTAGCCGCCCTCGATGGTGAAGTCGCCGTCGGCATGGAGATACACGCGGTAGGGGAAGCGGAAGATGCCGCCGCAGAGCTTGAAGGTCTTGCCGGCCAGGCTCGAGTTGGTCTCGTGGAGGCGGGCGTAGAACTCACCGGCGCCGATGGCGTTGGCAAAGCTGGAGCCGTCGCCGGTGCCCTGCTGCTCGGGGGCCACATATACCTCGGCACCCTTGGTGAGGATATCGCCGGAGATATTCTGGCGCGCGCCGGGAGTCACGGCCTGTGCGTCGCGGGCGTTGCCGAGGGCGTCCTTGGTCAGGTCGTCGCCGAGCCAGGCGAGGAAGAGGTCGCCGCCGCTGATTTTCTTGATTTCCTCGCGGATGGCGTCGAGCGAGGGCTTGGCAGCCACGGTGAGGGCGCTCTTGACGTCGAGCACACCGGCGACGGGCGCCATCAGAGTCTTGGCGTCGACATTCTGGTTGTTGCCGCCGTCGCTGAAGCGGTCGCTGGCGCCGCGGTACACATTGTAGAGGGCGCGGATGTTGGGCTGGTTGTCGGCCACCTCAAACGACTGCTTGCCGCAGGAGGAGAAGATGATATTGTTCATGGCCAGACCGCGCTGGGTGCGGACTGTGCCCTGCGAGGCCTGGTTGTTGGTATTGTAGAAGCTGCAGTTGACGATGACGGGGGTGCCGGTGGCATTGATCATCGGCGACGCCTTGCTCCAGGTCACGGCCGAGTTGCCGCTCAGCGAGCAGTTGGTCATGAAGAGATTCTTGCGCCAGTTGATTTCCGAGCCCCAGTCGCCGAGGGTGGCATTGTTTTCCATACGCACGGCGTTGAGGTATGCGGTATTCTCCTTGTCGCCTTTGCAGGAGATAAGGCCCTGCTTGGATACGTTGTGGTGGAAATAGCAGTGGCTGAAGCGGAAGAATGATGCGCCCATCTCGTTTTCGTCGGCGATGATGAGGCCCTCGCTGTTTTTGTCGTAGAAGTAGCGGATCTCACAGTTGTTGAATGTAAGGTCGGCGGCTTTTGCCTGGATGAGCTTGGTGGCGTCTTCGTCGGCATTGTCGGTGTTTGTGCCGTGGAAAACGATGTCGTTGAAGGTGATGCCGGTGGCGGTGATCTCAAGCATCTGCCAGCGGGGATTCCACTGGCCGTATGTCTTCTTCACGCGGAGCACGGTGGGCTCGCCGGTGGTAGCGCCCTGGATGGCAAACATCGAGGAGCCGTCGCCGTTGATTTTGATGCGGCCGTCGGCCTCGCCCACCAGCACATACTCACCGCTGCCGAGATAGATGGTCTGGTCGTTGAGAGCGGCAGGATTTTCGAGGAGAGCGCGCAGGTCTGCGGCGTTTTTGGCATTAGTCCATGACGTACCGTCGCCGTTGCCTGCTCCATCGACAGTGACGTAGATGTCGGCACTGGCGGCGAAAGCACCAAACAGGAGAGCTGTCATGCTGAGTAAGGTCTTTCTCATAAATGATAGATTAAATAAATGATAGTGTGTTGGTTTTCTTGATAATTTGCCTGTCTGCCGGGCGCCGCGCCTGTGCGGCGCCCGGCGACGTGAGGCTGTAATCTTATACCTTAGAATTGTGTATCGGTCATGTAATCAATGATTGAGCGCGGGGTCGAAGGCTCCGGGGTGCATCCGGGAGGTATTGCGCTTGACGCCGCGGGCATCGACTGCGAAGTCGTCGCCGACCCAGTCGGCAAACTCGGCGCCGAGCGTGGGGAAGTCGCCCGACTTCGAGCGGGAGCAGGCGGCGGTGATGTCGCTCAGGGTGGCGTAGGACGGCATGGCAAATGTCTCGAAGCTCAGTGTGCCGTCCACTTCGGCGGGAGCGGGGAAGGCCGACAGGGCCAGATCGGTGGCGCCCATGGTGATGGCGGGCGATACGTGCATATACACATTGTAGCCGGCCGAGGTGGTGCGGTGGCCGTCGCCGTCGAAGAGCGACACATCGTCGGGGTCGGATGAGCCAAACACATTATTGATGAAAATCGACTCACCGCCGGCGAGCGACAGACGTATGATGCCGTCGTGGCGCCGGGTCTGATGGATGGTGGAGTAGAATGTGGAGTTGGCCGAGAAGAATGCGTTGCCGTTGGCGTTGATTATGGGCGATGAGTTGTCGGCGGCGCTGCCGATGTAGCGGTCGCCGTACATGGTGACATTGTTCATCATCACGGGGTGCTTGGAATTGAGATGCACACCCCACTTGCCATAGGACGAGTTGTCGTGGAACACCACATTGTTGAGCATATTGTAGCCGGCTCCGTTGCGCGATGCCACAGCGCCCTGCTCGCACACACAGTTGGTGATGGTGGAGTTGGAGAGTTTGAGGCGTGTGCCCTCGGCATAGATGGCCGCGCCCTCGCCCTCGTGTGAGAAGCCGTTGAAGCGGCAGTTGTTGACGGTGAGCGAGATGTTGCTGGAATGGATGCAGAGCAGGTTGCCGCGCTGCGAGCCGTCGTAGCCGCCCTCGAAGTCGATGCCGTCGAAGGTCACGTTGGCCTTGTCGCCGACCCAGAAGAATTTTGTCTTCCAGGTGGGAGCCGCCGCGCTGCGGATAAAGCGGGTGGGATGATTGTCGAGGTCGCGCTTAGACACGTCGGTGCCGGTGAGCGAGGCATCGTATCCACCCTTGATGGCCATGTTGAGCGGGGTCTTGGAGGCGTCGCCGATGGTGGTCTCGCCGCGATAGTCGCTGAACATGTCGTAGTCGCCCTCGGCCAGGTAGAATGTCATGTCGTTGACCTCGGCGGCCACGGGACGGTGGATTTTGTCGCGGAAGGTCTTGAGGTCCATCGCATTTTCCCAGGTGGAGCCTGACTTGTCGCCCTTGCCTGCGGGAGTGACAAAGAAGCCGGGGTCGGTCTCGTCGGTCACATCGGCCAGCACGCCGTCGAGAGTGGCGCCTGTGGTCCAGTCTTCCACGGCGGGGCGGCCCAGGGTGAGGGTGCTCTTGCCTATATACAGGTCGTAGCTGTAGCTCTTGGCAGCCTCGGTGGCAGGGATTCCGTCGATGTGGAAGGTCTTGCCGGCAGAGGTGGTGATGGTGATGAAGGGAGCCGAGTCATCGCCCTCGCCGGGCACTGTCAGGGCCACATACAGGCCCTCGCCTGCGTCATAGGCGGCGACAGAGGTGGCGACGCCATCGGCGGGCACCTTGCTGCTGCCCGACTGCACGGCGACTGTCTCCACCTCGCCGTTTTCAGGGTCGATACCGCTGATGCGCAGCATCACGCGCGACATATGGCGGTCGAAGTCGAGCAGGAGCACACCGCCGGCCGGGCAGGCATCCACGGTGCGGGCCGCCGTCATATAGTCGGCGGCCTGGAGCTTGGCCGGGGTCGACTGGTCGGCCGGCAGAGTGAATGAGCTGTAGCTTGCCGAGACGGGATACCAGGCCTTGAAATTGACGCTGTACTCGCCCCAGGTGAAGCCCTGCGCGGCCGCGCTCCACTCCTTGCCATCGTATGAGTAGCTGTCGGTGGCGGCGCCGTCGCTCACCCCGATCACGTCGCCCGGGGTGAAGTAGCGCTGAGCCTCGCCATCACCGGTCACGGCTGCACGCGAGTAGAAGGAGCCTCGCCCTACCTCGGCGTTGACCACCACCGTGGTGAAGGTCTCGTCGGAGACCCCGGGCTCATTTTTGTCATCGCTGCACGCGGCCAGGGATGCCGCGGCGGCGATAGCTAACATGTATCTGTATGCTTTCATCTTAATTCAGTCTTTAGGCGGTGTTAATATCTCGCTTTTCTCATCTGCCCCTTGGCCTCGCCGACCGCAGATACCGAGAGAGGGAGGGTGTAGGCGGTGTTGGGGGCAAAAGTGACCTCGCCCGAGGGAGTCCAGCGGTATTTATGCCCGCCGGCACGGAAGGTGACGGTGAGTTTAGCGGCAGTCTGGGGCACGATCATGCACTCATAGGTGCCCCGGGCCGTCTTGAAGGGCGCGATGGCCAGGGGCATGTCGTCGCTCACCTCGACGGTGGCAGGCTCACGGCGCAGGTTGCACTTTCCGGTCAGTACGGTGCCCTCGACCTTGACACTCGACACCTCGGCGCCACCAAAGTCGATGGTAAACTTGGAGAGCATATGGCTCAGCGAGATGGGGAGCTTGCCGTCGGCGGTAAGGTCGGCCTTGGGGTCGATATCCCTGCGCATCAGCAGGAAGTCGGCATTTTTGACATCGCTCTCCGCGCCGTAGAATGCCGGCACGCTGATGCTGAGCGTCGAGAGCGACGACAGCCCGCGCGAGGGAGCCACCGCAGCCACGCTCACGGTGCTGCGGGCCTGGTCCCAGGCCATGCTCTTGTCGGCCATCCACGACATGCCCACCTTGCTGCACACGGCGCTGTAGCTGAAGTCGGGGTTGACGTTGTTGAAGATTACCAGGTCAATCTTGTCGAGATTGGCCGAGGTATATCCGGCGCGCGAGGCTGCATCAGCCACAGACACCTCTATCTTGATCTCGTCGGGGATGCCGGCCACCACCGGCTCCTCGTCCATATAGGAGGAGCAGGAGGTCATGGCGGCTCCGACGGCTATTGTCAATATCAGTTTTTTCATGCTGTTGAAAGTTTCGATGGTTATGGCTGGGAGATTAGTATTGGATGGCACCCGGAGTCATGCGGTCGGCCGGGCGGTCGGCTCCCTTGGCGTCTTTGCCTTCGTTGCCGGCGAGCCAGCGGCCAAACTCCTCGCCCACGCCGCTGTGCTTGTTGGAGTTGTAGGCAGGGATGGCGGCGGAGATGTCGGCCACCTTGGCAAAGGTGGTGACCTGCGCGGGCACGGTCCAGTCGACCAGGCCGGCGGCTGCATCAAACGCGGCGCCGCAATCGCCCTGTACGGTGGTCTCGGTGCCGGCGAGGGTCATGAGGTTGATGCCGCTGACGGCGCCCCACACGTTGTGGCCGAGCGACTCGGCGGGGCTGTTCTCGTCGAGCACGATGCCGGGCACGCCGTCGGGCGAGAGGAAGAGGCTGTTGGCAATCTTTGCCACGCCGGCCTTGCCCACGTTGGCGATACGCAGCGAGGCGCGGTTGGTCGAGCCGGCGGGCTCATACATGGTGGAGTTGACCATGAGCATATCGCACATGATGTTGAGCGGGTATGCGCCGCCCTTGGTCGACACGTTGTCGGCAAAGGTGCAGTTGTTGAGCATCACGGGGCTGTCGCTGTGGAATATCACACCCCAGTCGCCGTTGATACGCAGGCCGGTAAACGAGCAGCCGTCGCAGAATACAAAGCTGTTTTCGGGCTCGGCGGTATTGGCGATGTTGCCGTTGGAGATGGAGCAGCAGTTGCTGAAGTGCACGTCGCGGAAGTAGGTCTTGCCGGCGCCCGAGAATTGCATGATGGCGCCGCGGCCGTTGACATAATCATCGGCTCCGGTCACATTGAAGTTGCGCACGTCGCAATCGGTGACATGGAGCTCCGAAGCACCGTCGGCGTTGATCTGGAAGGCGCGCAGGTAGCCGCGGGCCGAGGTCGAGGTGTAGCTGCCGTCGAGGGTAAGGCTCTCGATGGAGATGTTGGCTCCGCTCCGGATATGGAACATCTGCGACACTGCGCCGGGAAGGCCGTCGACCATGAGGATGGTCTTGTCGCGGCCGGCGCCCTTGATGATGTCGATCTGCTTGTTGATGACCAGGTTGACCGGGAGCTTGAATGTGCCCTCACCCAGGGTGATGGTGCGGCCCTTGGTGTCGAAGGCGTTGGTGAGCATCTCGGCGAGCTGGTCGGGGCCCATGGCATTGTCCCAGTCGGAGCCGGTGGCGTCGCCGCAGGCCTCGGGGAGGATGTGGTAGTCGTCGATGAGCACATACGACGGTGTGGCGCCCTGCTTGAACCGTATTACATAGTCGCGCAGCGAGGGCTCGGCCGAGTGCAGCGTCACCACAGCCTCGCGGGGCGAAGTGACGTCGCTGGCAGTCACGACAATCTTACCGGTGACACAGCCCAGGCGGGCGGCCGGCTCGATTTTTATCCAGTCGGCATCGCTGGTCATGGTCCACTCGGTGTTGCTCGAGACGGTCATGATAAACTCGCCTCCGAGGAAGTCGGTCTCAATCTCCGAGGGAAATACATTGCCCATCTCATTGGTGAGCGTCATCCACGGAGCCAGCTTGCCGTCGTTGTCGTCGCTGCACGAAGCAAAGCAGCAGGCGACCGACAGGAGCATTATCTTGATTGTATTATTGAGAAATTTCATATGTGTGGTCTTGATGGGTATGAGGATGTGAGACTTAGCGACGTCCCAGGTGGCGCAGGTAAGCGTCGAGCTCGGCGGGGCAGTCGGTCTGTATGTACGACACGCGGGGGAAGCGGCGCAGCAGCTCGTCGACCTGGTCTTCGTCGATTTCATACTCGGGTATGGAAGGCGTCAGCACATGGAGCATATTGACAAAGACGGGGAGCCCGGCGCTGAAAGCCGACGCCACATCGTTGCCGCCGCCGGGCCAGTAGGATGCCTGGCAGTAATGCTCCCAGAGATTCTGCCCGGCGTAGTCGCCGGGGGTGCCGAGCCATTTGCCGCCGTGGGCCAGTACATTGAAGTCCCACACCGAGGGCACACACTTGTCGCCGTAGAAAAAGACGCCCTGCGTCATGCCCAGCTTCTCGACGATACGGTAAGCCTCGTAGCGGTCGGGCACATTGTCCATCTTGTCGATGGTGAAATAGATGCGGCCGCGGCCGTGGCGCAGGAAGTCTTCAAATGAAGGGATGGTCTGGTCGGTGAGATTGCCCTCGCGGTCGCGCAGGCGGATATTCTTGACCACGGCCCAGGGTGTCGAGCCGATGTAGACACGGTTGCCGTCCTCGTCGAGCTCCGAGCCGTCGTGGCTGATGCAGAGCACACCGTCGCTGGTGGCCACCACGTCGGTCTCGATCACGTCGGCATGAGCGGCGATGGCATCGTCGATGGCGGCCAGCGAGTTTTCGGCGACATTCTTGTTGGATGTGTGGGCGCGATGTGCCACGATGAGGATTTTCTTATTGTCGGGGTCGGCAAAAATCTTGGTGCGCTCGTTCAGACCCAGCGCCTCGCCCACCTCGATGCCGGCCTGCGACGCCTCGTATGTGGGCGCCGACACCTTGATGACATAGTTGCCGGGGCGGGTATAGCGGTGGTAGCCGTAGAGGCCGCTCTTGACCGTCTCGACCGTGCCGTCGCCATAGTCGATGGTCATGTCGGTGCCCGACGCTACATTTTTGTTGCCGACACGTATCACTTCGTAGAGCATCGAGTACTCGGGAGCGATGATATCTATCTTATTTGACTCGCCGGGAATCTCAAGCTGGCCGTCATAGTCCTCGGCGCAGCAGCTCAGGCCTGCCGCTACGGCGATGGCCATGGCTCCCCGGAGGCAATATTGTATTAGTCGCATGTGTATAATTACGTTTATTTTATTAGTAATCAAGCTGCTGTCACAGTCTTATCGCACCGTGGGATAGCCGGGATTCTGCACCAGATAAGGATTCTGGGCCATCTGGCTCGACGACAGCGGGAATATCTCGTAGTGCTTGTCGGCGTCGGCGGGCTTGTCCCACCATGCGTCCTGGAAGCGTCCGAAGCGTATGAGGTCTGTGCGGCGGCGAGCCTCGAAGAGAAATTCGCGGCCCCACTCGTCGAGCATCTCGTCGAGGTCGAGATCTACCAGGCCGCTGTCGCTGCCCTTGTAGGCCACCGAGGCCACAAGACCTTTGGCGAGGTAATTGCGCTTGCGCACACTGTTGAGCAGCTCGCCGGCTTTACGGCTGTCGCCGTCGCGCAGCAGGCACTCGGCCTTTGAGTATACTATCTCGGCGTAGCGCAGCACCACATAGTCAGACTCCTTGAAGGCGCCGCCGTCGTAGGGATACCAGGGATATTTCATCACGAAGAGGCCCGAGTTGAAATCGCCGTTTTCAAGACGCGACTCTGCCTGCGAGGGGCTGGTGATGGTGCCGGTGGGCGCGCCGGAGGTAAACATGCCTATCTGGTCGCGCAGATACACGTCGTAGCCATTGGGCGAGGCGGCGTGGCCCGAGGCGGTATTGGGGTCGGGAATATATCCCTCGAGAAACATCATGCCCTCGCGGGTATTATTGGAGGTGTTGCGGTACTGTTTCCAGCGGGCGTCGGGCGAGAGGGTGCTGTACTTCTCAAACTTCTGCGACACGCAGCCGAGCTTGTATTGCAGCGGGCTGCGGGGGTTGCTGTTGTCGTAGCTGGGAGAGATGCAGTAGCGGGGGTTGCGCGAGCCGTCTTTCTGTATGCCGAGATAATTCTGGCAGCCATAGGGCAGCGAGCGGCCGTATATGGTGGCGCGGGCATTGTTGTATACCCACGATGTGGTGGCAAAGGAGCCGGGGAAGGCAAATATCACCTCGGGCGAGGTCTCGTTGTCCCAGTCGTAGGGTCCATACCAGTCGGAGTCAATCTCGTAGTGGCCAAACTCGCCGCTCATGATGCGGTCGCACATGGCGCTGCACTTGTCCCACATCGGCACTCCGATCCATGCCTCGGCGTTGAGATAGTGACGCACGAGCAGCGCGGCGGCGGCGCCTTTGGTAAACTGGCCCTGCATGATGCCGTTGCCGCCGTTGCCCTGCTTTACGGGCAGCAGCTCCAGGCAATTGTACAGCTCTCGCTCAATCCACTCAAATGCCGCGGCGGGCTCCACCTGGGTCTGCTCCTCGACGGAGAGGTCTTCGGCCGACTTGTACTCGGTCTGGATCACGATGTTGCGGTAGGCGTTGAAGAGGCGCTGGTAGCAGTAGGCGCGTATGGCATAGAGCTGGCCGCGCAGGGCGTCCCACTCCTGGGCGGAGAAGTTGAATTTATCGGGGTCGAGGCGGTTGAGCTCGCTGATGGCAAAATTGGCCTGCGATATACCCTGGTAGATGTAAGACCACTCTGAGGTCCACTCGCCGCGGTCGGGGCTGTTCTGGTTGATATCGTCCATCTGATGGCGGTGATACAGCACCCATTTGTTGCCGTCTTGCCACCAGTCGTGGCGGTAGCAGGTGATGATTTGGTCGCCGGGGAGCTCCTCATGCTCCATTATCTGCCAGTGCGACCAGTAGATGTGCTCGAAGGGGCGGAATACGGCGTGTATCACATCGTCTTTCTTATTGTAGAAGTTTTCGCCGGTAATCTGGTCATATACCGTCTCGTCGAGGTCTGTGCAGGATGAGAATCCGGCGGCGGTGACAGCCGCGATTCCGACCATCGCTATGTATTTTGATACTTTCATGGATCTCACTTTTTAGAAATTGAGCTGTACGCCAAAGTTGAAGTTGAATACCGACGGGTAGTATACACCCCAGTTCCACGCGCCGGGTGTCAGGCCGTTGGTCGGGAAGGTCGAGGGGTCGACGCCCGAGAATTTGGTGAAGGTGTGCAGATTGTTGAAGCTGCCGTATACTCGGAAGCTCGGCAGGAATTTGGTATGCAGTTTCTGCGTGTAGCCCACTGTGATATTGTCGATCTTCAGGTAGTCGCCATCCTCGATATAGTAGTCGCTGAGCACGTTGAGGCCCTTGGTGAGTTTGGCATTCTTGGTGTAGGCGCGGCGCAGTACGTTGCCCGACAGATTCTGGTTGCCAAAGTAGAAGTCCTGGGTGTTGAAGAGCTGGAATCCGGCGGCACCGCGCAGCGTGAACGACAGGTCAAACTGCTTCCAGGTGAAATTGTGGGTCATCGAGCCGGTAAACTTGGGCAGGCCGTTGCCGGTGTAGGTCTTGTCGTCTTCGGTGCCCTCGCCCACGGGGATTACCTCGCCGTCTTTGTTGTACACGAGCCAGTTGCCGTCGTCGCTGAATCCGGCAAAGCGGTAGGTGAAGAAGGAGCCCACGCGGCGGCCTTCCTCGATACGCTGCAGGTAGCCGGGGTTGGAGGGATTGGCCATCGACATCATGGGATAGTAGCTCTGGCCGGTGTAGACGTTGTTGGAGAAGTTGGTAAACTTATTGTTGTTGGTGGCGCCGAGCACGCTGAAGGTCCAGGTGAAGTCGCGGGTGCGGATGGGGTTGACGTGGATGTCAAACTCAAAGCCGGAGTTGAGCATGGTGCCCACATTGGTGTAGATGGTGGGGAAGAGGTTTGGCGGCACGGGGGTGTCGTAGTTGCCGAGCAGATCTTGCTGGCTGCGGTGGTAATAGTTGAGCGAGCCGGTGATGAGGCCGTCGAGCACAGAGAAGTCGATGCCGACGTTCATATTCTTGGCCTTCTCCCAGCGCAGGTTGGGGTTGGGGTTGCGCGAGGGGCCCCAGCAGTGGAAGTTCTGGCCGTTGAAGCTGTACCATCCGTAAGAGCTGTAGGTGGCCAGCGACTGGTAGTTGTTGAATTCCTGGTTGCCGGTCTCGCCGTAGTCCCAGCGGATTTTCAGGTCGTCGAGCCAGGTGATGTCGCGCATGAAGCTCTCGCTGCTGATGCGCCAGCCCAGCGACACGGCCGGGAATGTGCCCCACTTGTGGTTTTTGCCAAATCGCGAGGAGCCTTCGTGGCGCACGCTGGCTGTCAGCAGATAGCGCTCTTTGTAGTCGTAGTTGATACGGGCCAGGAAGCCGATGAGCTTGTGGTCGTACTTGTATGAGCTCATGTTTACCTTGCCCTGCTCGGCGGCCTGGCTGCCCTGGCCGATATTGTTGAATGTCAGGCCGTCGTTGTCGAAGTCGCTGTTTTCGGCGCTCATGCCTTCGGCGCTGCCGTAGTTGTATGAGTAGCCGGCCATCAGGCGGAAGTGGTGCTCGTCGCGGATATTGGCCGAGAAATTGGTGATCCACTCCAGATTGTCTTCATGTCCTTTGGTAAATCCACGGGAGGCATAGCCGGTGCGGCCGGCATTGACCTGGCTGCTCATGGTCGAGGGCTCGTAGTAGCCGGTGTCGCCGTTCCAGTGGCGCTGGGCCACCATCACCTGGGTCTTGAGGAGCCAGTTGGGGTCGGGCTTCTTGATAAAGGAGAAGAAGTCGATGCCGGCGGTGCCGTCCCAGGAGAATGTTTTCTGCTCGTTCTGGCGCGAGGGCACGTTCATCTCCTCGACATAGTTGCTGAAGCCGGTGCCGGGAGGCAGGTTGAAGTAGCCGTTGGCCGAGGAGCTGTCGTAGATGGGCACTGTGGGATTGATGTGCAGGGCGCTGGTCACGAGTCCCTGGCCGGGATTGCGGGTCTTGATGACGCGGGGCGCCACATTGGCGCTGAAAAAGAGCAGGCCGCTCAGAGTGGTGAGGTTGGCCGAGAGGCGCGCGCCCAGCTCCTCGCGGTTGGTGGTGCGTATCACACCGTCGGCGCTGCGGTAGTCGGCCGACACGCGGAAGTTGGCGTCGCGTCCGCCGCCGCTCAGGGTGAGAGTGTGCATATGCTGCAGGGCGGTCTGGGTCACAGCCTCGTACCAGTCGTCGTTGCCGCCGAAGTCGAGCGAGGGGTCGGAGACACATTTGAGCCGGCGCCACTCGTCGGGCGAGAGGAAGTCGAGCTCTTTCTTGATTTTCATCACGGTGAGGGCACCGTTGTATGTCACATGCACCTGATTGTCGCGCGCGCCTTTCTTGAGCGATACGAGTATCACACCGTTGGAGCCGCGGGTACCGTAGATGGCCGATGCGGCGCCGTCTTTGAGCACGTCGATGCTCTCGATGTCATTGGGGTTGATGGTGTTCATGTCGCAGCCGGGCACACCGTCGACCACCACCAGGGGGCCCAGGCCGGCCGAGCGCGACGACACGCCGCGTATCTGCATGGATGCCGACTGGTTGGGGTCGCCCACATTGCTGTTGTCGATAGTGAGCGACGACACCTTGCCCTGCAGGAGCATGGCCGCGTCGGTGGTGGCCACCTTATTGAGGTCTTCGGCCGACACGTGGCTTATGGCGGAGGTCATTTCCTTGCGCTTCATGGTGCCGTAGCCCACGACCACCACTGCCTCGAGCATGGTCGACTCTTCTTTGAGTTTCACGTCGATTTTGGTCTGGCCGTTGACTGCGACCTCTGTGGTCTGATAGCCGACGTAGCTGAAGCGCAGCTTGCCGTCTGACGGGGCCTTGATGCTGTAATTGCCGTCGATGTCGGTCACCACGGCATTGCCCGTGCCGACCGTTGCGACTGATACGCCGATTGCGGGCTCGTCATTTTCGTCTACTACGGTGCCGGTGACGGTGATATCGGCTGCCGACCCGGCTCCGAAGGAGTCAAGAGGCAACGCAAATACAGCCATCATTATCATTACGACCGAAAGTAGCGTGTGTATACGTTTTTTCATGAATGATATGTATTGGTTTATTTCTTTTCAGCAATAGTCGTCGGGCACGCTGCAAATCACGATGCGCGTCTTTCGTGACCGGTGTTTGCGATGGTATCGTTTGTGTGGTGTTATTTCATGGCAGCGGTCGGCGACTTCGGTCTGTACAGATGAGTGCCGGGGCCTCTGATTGCAAAATTATATGATTTTGCAGGCCATTTTTTAACGATAATTTTGATTTAAGACGATTAAGATACCAATCGTCTATAAGACAGGGACATGCCTGCCGCAGAAGCCGACGAAATTAAGATTCTGCTTAAGTCCCGACGGCCTTTTTCCGACCCTTACACAGCCCCGTTTATCAGCAAATACCCCCGCCGGCGGCGGGGGCAATGGGTGTGGCGGCGGCCCCGTTCAGGGCTTGGGTATCGACATTATCCGGGCCTCAAACTCGGCCTTGTCGATGATGGCTTTCGACTTGATTTTTGCCTTGTAGACGTAGACCGTGTTGACCGACAGACCGAGATATTTGGCTATCTCGGCCGTGGTGGAGAAGCCTACTCTCATCAAGGCGAATATGCGTATCTCGTTTGTAAGATGACCGTCGTTGATGGTGATACGGGCGTCGGGCGCCAGCAGTCTGTTGAGCTCGTCGATAAAATTGGGAAACAGGCGCAGGAATGCCGAGTCGAAGCTGGCATAGGCCCGCACGAAGGTCTCATGAGGGCCGATATCCTCGAGCAGCGATGCCACCTCGCCGTACTTCTTGCCGTTGAGCTTGTTGAGCGCCTTGTGGGTCTTGTCGGCCACCTCGTTGGCAAAGTTGGTCATGCCCAGCAGCGACTCGATGATGTACTGGTCTTTGATTTCGGCGGTCTCCTTGAGCTTGACGTTCATATCGACCAGATTCTCGTTGGCCAGCTCCAGCTCGGTGTTTTTGCTCAATATCTCCTTTTGCTTGTCGGTGAGGCTGAGATTCTTGCCCCTGAGCTTGAGCAGCAGTCTGAATACTATGAAAAACATCACGCTGAAGGTCAGCACCAGCACTATCAGTATCAGCCGCTGGGTGGCCATCTTGTGATGGTGCACGGCATTGATGGCCATCATCAGCGGATTTATCTCCAGGGGCCTGATGCGCGAGTTGTATGTCTTGGCGTCTTTCGAGGCAAGGTTTATGTAGCGGCTCGCCCGCTCTATGTCGCCGCACTCGAGCATCAGCTCGGCCAGGTTGCGGGCCGAGGTGGTCTCCTTTACCGAGGCCCGCAGGTCACATATGGCCGACTTGGCAAAGCTGTATATGGCCGAGTCTGTCTCATTTTGGGCGGCGTATGTACGGCCTATCGTGGAGTATATCTTGGCCTTCTGGGTGTCGGTGAGGTCGTAGTTCCTCACCAGGCGCTTGCTCATCTCAAATGCCTTGGCGTCGGAGAAATTGTCGAGCCGCTGCTTCTCGAGCCGGGCCAGGTCGTAGTCGTATGTATTTACTCCGGCGATGGCGATGATGCTGTCGTAAAACACACTGCGCATCTTGCGGTACTCGACCGACAGGTCGGCGTCGGAGCCGGCAAAGGATTCCATATTCTGCAGAAGCGACGCCGCCGAGAAATAAAACTCAATCTGCTCGTCGAGAGGCATCAGACTCGGGTTGAGGTCGTTGAGCGACTCGGTGCCCTCCTTGAAAAATCCCACCCGCGAGAAGCATGTGATGAGTGCGGCACGCGCGCGCAGTCTCATAAGGTCGTCGCCGGTCTGCAGGGCCAGGCTTTCCATCTCGCGCACGTAATGGTAGGCGGAGTCGTATTGATAGGTGAGGTACTCATTGTAGAGAGAGCGGTAGACATCAAATTTTTTGTGGACATCCGACGCCGAGGCGACCGACCTGCGCAGGTCGCTTATGCGCCGGTCCTTCTGCCTGCAATATTTGGTATCGGCTATCGAAATTTCATTATCGAGTACTCTCAATATCGAATCTACCGACGAGCTATAGGCATAACATAGCCCCCCCAGCAAGTTACGAAAATCGATACAGCCAAGGCAACAAAGTTTTTCAGACAGGCGCTTCTCATCAATATGAATAGTTATAGAGCTTGAAAATATATTTTCTGTCAAGACATGAAATACGACTTCTCACACGTGTTTTCGGGGTGCACTTTGCAATTTCCACTCACAAAGATAGTCCTTATCTGCTGTTTTGCAAAGTATCACAGCCGGAAAGTCGGGCGCCCGACGGCCATTTCGGCCTTACTTCTTTTCATCTCCGGGCTGCCGACCTTAATTTTCTATTTTACTAAAAAATACCACTTTACTGAGGGCTACGGCGTTACATCTTATCTATCGCCCGACGGCATTTATATTATAGGGACCTCTGCCGCCTGCTGCATTTTTTTTTTGTAATTTCGACATTGAAAATACGGCCACGACCGGAGCCGGACAGTCACCGTTTCTAACGTTAAACTACTATACCATGAGATTTTTCCTTTCGCTTTTTATGGCGATTGCGGCTGCGGCGGTTGCCGGCGCCGCCAATCCCGTGTTCAAAGGCTGGTACGCCGACCCCGAGGCCGTCGTCTACGGCGATACATACTGGATATTCCCCACATCGTCGCTCCCCTTTGAGGAGCAGACATACATGGACGCGTTCTCTTCTAAAGACCTCCGGACCTGGGTCAAGCATCCCCGCATCATATCATCCGACGATGTGAAGTGGGCCACCAGCGCCATGTGGGCACCGGCCTCGATCGAAAAAGACGGCAAGTATTACCTCTTTTTCTCGGCCAACGACGTCTACCCCGGCGAGGTGGGAGGCATCGGCGTGGCCGTGGCCGACCGCCCCGAGGGTCCTTACAAAGATCTCATCGGCCGGCCGCTCATCAACGATATCGTATACGAGCGCCTGCTGCCCTCCGACAAGCCCGGACGCACCGGCGCCCAGCCCATCGACCAGTTTGTATTCCGCGACGACGACGGCCGCTATTACATGTACTACGGCGGCTGGGGACACTGCATCCTGGTGGCGCTGGCCGACGACTTCAAGTCGCTCGTACCGCTGCCCGACGGCAAGATGTTTCGCGAGGTCACCCCCGACGACTATACCGAGGGGCCGTTTATGTTCAAGCGCGCCGGCAAGTACTACTTCATGTGGAGCGAGGGCAACTGGACCAAGGACAATTACTACGTAAATTACGCCATCTCCGACTCCCCGTTCGGCCCGTTCAAATCAAAAGGCCGCATCCTCGAGGCCGACGGCAAGCTCGGCACCGGCGCCGGCCATCACTCGGTAATCAACATCCCCGGCACCGACGAGTATTACATCGTATACCACATGCACCCCGCGGGCGACAAAGACGGCAATCACCGCGAGATCGCCATCGACCGCATGGAATTTGACTCCAAGGGCAACATATGCCCCGTGAAAATCACCAAGGCCGGCGTCGCTCCCCGCCCTCTGGGCACACTCGGCCGGGAGTGGAAAAAGGCCACCGCCGACACCGACAAGCACATGTATCTCACAGAGCTGATGGCCAAGATGACTCTCGACGAGAAAATCGGCCAGCTCAATCTCCCCGCATACGGCGACATCATCACCGGCACTCCCACCGACAATGATGCCGCCAACCTCATCAGCCGCGGCCTCGTCGGCGGCGTGTTCAATGTAAAAGGCGCCGCCAAGATTCTCGACCTGCAGCGGCGGGCCGTCGAGGACAGCCGCCTGGGCATACCTCTGCTGGTGGGCATGGACGTGATACACGGCTACCAGACGACCTTCCCCATACCTCTGGCCCTCTCCTGCACCTGGGACATGCCCGGCATCGAAAACTCGGCCCGCATCGCCGCCCGCGAGGCTGCCGCCGGCGGCATCAACTGGGTATACAGCCCCATGGTCGACATCTCCCGCGACCCGCGCTGGGGACGCGTCGCCGAGGGCGCCGGCGAAGACCCCTATCTCGGCTCGCAAGTGGCCGGTGCCATGGTCAGAGGATACCAGGGCGACTTCTCGGCCCCCGACAATGTGATGGCGTGCGTGAAACACTTTGCGCTCTACGGCGCGCCCGACGGCGGCCGCGACTACAATACGGTGGATATGAGCCGACACCGCATGTTCAACGAGTACCTCGCCCCCTACCGCGCCGCCGTCGATGCCGGCGTCGGCTCGGTGATGAGCTCCTTCAACCTGGTCGAGGGCAAGCACGCCACGGCCAACAAGTGGCTGCTTACCGACCTGCTGCGCGACAGCTGGGGATTTGACGGCTTCGTCGTCACCGACTACAATTCAATCGGCGAGATGCAGGTACACGGATTTGGCGACGACTACACCAACGCTGTCAGCGCCTTTAAGGCCGGCACCGACATGGACATGGTGTCGCACCTGCTGCTCGACCACCTCAAGACCGCTCTGGATAAGGGCGACATCACCATGGCCGACATCGACCGCGCCGTGTACCGCGTGCTCGACGCAAAGTATCGGCTCGGGCTGTTTCACGACCCGTATAAATACAACGATGTGGCCAAGGAGGCGACCGAGATATACACCCTGCCTCACCGCGAGGCCGCGCGCGACATGGCCCGCAAGAGCTTCGTACTGCTCAAAAACGACAATTCGCTGCTGCCGCTCGCAAAGAAAGGCAAGATAGCCCTTATCGGCCCGCTCGCCGATGCAGGCACCAACATGGCCGGCACCTGGGCCGTAGGCGCCGACATCAGCGGCTTCAAGTCTGTACTCAGGGCTTTTGAGGAGGCGCTCGACGGCAAGGCCGAGATACTTTACGCCAAGGGCAGCAACATCGTGGCCGACCCCCACCAGGAAGAAGGCGCCACTGCCGACGGCATGGCTATCCGCGACAGCCGCAGCGACGAGGAGATGCTCCACGAGGCACTTGAGGTGGCCGCCAAGGCCGACATCATCGTAGCCGCACTGGGCGAGGGCGGCCAGCACTCGGGCGAGGGCAGCAGCCGCAGCCGGCTGGGCCTTCCCGACGTGCAGATGACCCTCCTCAATGCACTGGCCGCCACCGGCAAGCCTGTCGTGCTGCTCAACTTCTCGGGACGCCCCACCGTGATGACCCGCGAGAGCGAGACCATCCCGGCCATCATGAACGTATGGTTTGGCGGCTCGGAAGCAGCCGACGCCATCGCCGACGTGGTATTCGGCGACACCTCGCCCTCGGGCAAACTCACCATGTCGATTCCCTACAACGAGGGCCAGATTCCCGTCTACTACAACCACCTCACCACCGGCCGCCCCATGCGCGAGGACGTCGGTCGATACGCCCGCTATGCCAGCAATTACTTCGAGATTCCCAACCACCCGCTGTACCCCTTCGGCTACGGCCTGAGCTACACCACCTTCGACTACTCCGACCCCGTGCTCTCGGCCGGGGAAATGGACGCCGACGGCAGCATCGATGTGACATTCACCGTCACCAACACCGGCCGCATGGAAGCCGACGAGATTGCCCAGCTTTACATCCACGATATCGTGCGCTCGACCGCACCACCCGTCAAGGAGCTCAAAGGCTTCGAGCGCTTCACGCTCAAGCCCGGAGAGTCACGCCGCGTGACATTCACCATCACCCCCGGGATGCTTGAATTCTACGACTCCGACCTGCGGCACGTAGCCGAGCCCGGCGAGTTTGAAGTCCTCGTAGGCCCCTCCTCCGACAATCTCAAGAGCGCCACCTTCACCCTCCGATAATCCGTGATAATACGCAATCAGAGCCTGTCCGACCCTCGGGTCAGCCAGGCTCTGATTGCATGATCCCGTAGCCCGACGCCGTCTGCCGCAACAGTCCGCGCAGCCCTAATAGTCCGCGCAGCCCTAATAGTCCGCATAGTCCGCGCAGCCCTAATAGTCCGCATAGTCCGCGCAGCCCTAATAGTCCGCGCAGGTTTGTAACCTGCGCGCTCAAAGGTATTACACCTCGGCGTTTTGACTTTGTAAGTCAAAACGTCGCCACGGGCAGCGATGGCACTTATACATCTCGAATGACCTATACGTCGAATACCATATGTTTGGGCGATGTTTTGACTTACAAAGTCAAAACACCGAAGTGTAATACCCTGGCAACGCGCAGGTTACAAACCTGCGCGGACTATCAGCGCGTGTCGGAGACACGCAATTGTGGTTACCCCCGGGCGCAGCCCGGGGTATGAGTGCCATGATGTAAATGCGTCTCGGAGAGACGCTTGTGCCCTACTGCTCCCTTTGCCAAGCACCTCTCCGAGGCGCAACGTCGGCGGGAGGCTGCCCTACCCCGGGCTGCGCCCGGGGTTAACCACAATATCGTGCCTCCGGCACTCCACTCACTGCCCACAATCCATGCAGCAACCGGCGCCCTGCCCCCTTATAGTCCGCGTTGATGTCGCTATCGCAGAGCCGCAAAGCGGCTCTCACTTGATGTTAGCCGACGGATTTATCCGTCGGATGCTGTTGGCCCACACAAGAGCATCCCAAGGGGATGCCGCAATACGCTATTGAGATAACCGCTCTTGCCCCGAAGCGGCATCCCCCGGGATGCTCATCTATCACCACACATCACCGCAAGATGAATCTTACGGCTAACAACAAACGGGGCGGCGCTGCCACCCATCACCTGCGATGGCATTGCAGCACCCGCAGCGCCCGGCAATAGTCCGCCCCCGGCACGATAGTCCGCGCAGGTTGCAAACCTGCGCGGACTATCAACCTGCGCAGGCTATAAGGTAACCTGCGCGGACTATCGTGGATGATATGTGGGACTTCAGCCGTTTTGCTGCCAGAAGATTTCGTCGTGGCCGTGTTTGAGATTGAGCTCTCGGCCGAAGGCAAAGAGGAGATCGCTCAGGCGGTTGATATACCGCATGATGGCGGGGTCGACGGGGGCCTCGGCGGCGAGGGCGGTGATGTGGCGCTCGGCGCGGCGGGCGACGGTGCGGGCGACGTTGGCGCGGGCGGCGGCGGGACTGCCGCCGGGGAGGATGAATGCGCGCAGCTCGGGCAACGCGGCGTCGATGTCGTCGATATGGCGCTCGAGGGCGGCGACGGCGCTGTCGCGCAGTGGCGCGGCAGGCCAGGGGCTGTCGGGCGCGGTGGCCAGCGACGCGCCGATGTCAAAGAGGGTATTCTGGATGCTGAGCAGCATATCGCGGCGGGCGGGGTCGAGTCCCGGCTCTGCGGCGAGCAGGCCGAGCCAGGAGTTGAGCTCGTCGACGGTGCCGTATGCCTCGAGGCGGAGGCTGTGTTTGGGCGCGCGGCCGCCTATGAGCGAGGTGGTGCCGTCGTCGCCGGTGCGGGTGTAGAGTCGGCTTTTCATGGCTGTGGTGTGGTGTCGTAGATGTGCTCGACCACCAGCCCGGCCAGTGTGAAGCCGAAGATGGCGGTGGTGTGGCAAAGGGTGCCGTTGACCGAGGCGCGGGTGTCGCTCCAGGCGTCGGTGCCGGCGGTGAGGGAGGGGTCGGTGCGGTGGTCGGCCACCTCGGGGCTGTAGACGCACATGAATCTGCGCCGGGGCATCGTGCCCTGGCGGCGAAACCGCTGGCGCAGGGCGCGGGCCAGCGGACAGCCCTGCACGCGGTCAAACGCCGCGGTGGCTATGGCCGCGGAGTGTACCTTGCGGGCGGCGCCCATCGAGCTGAATAGCACGGCGCGGGAGGCCGCGGCGCGCTGTATCAGCTCGGCCTTGCAGCGCAGGGTGTCGATGGCGTCGAGGATGTAGTCGTATCGGTCGAGGTCGTAGGAGTCGGCGTTTTCGGGGGTGTATACGTCGCAGCGGGCCTCGATGTCGAGGTCGGGGTTGATGGCCAGCATCCGCTCGGCCATCACCTCGACTTTGGGGCGGCCGACGGTGAGTGTGGTGGCGGGGAGCTGGCGGTTGATATTGGTGGGCGCCACAGTATCGTTGTCGACGATGGTGATGTGGCCCACGCCGGTGCGCACCAGGGCCTCGACGGCCCACGAGCCGACGCCTCCGACGCCTGCCACCATTACGCGGCAGTCGCGGAGGCGCTGCATCATGGCCGGGCCGGCCAGGGGGAGGGTACGCCCGTAGATGTCGTCGCCGTCTATGGTCATCAGAGGTCTTCCTCGATGGAGAAGGGGTCGTCGCCGAGGTCGGTGTCGAAGTCGGCTGCCGGCTCTGCGGCGGGGGCAGAGGCGGTGGCAGAGGTATCTTTCGATGCCTTGCCGCCCTTGGCAGGCTTGCCGGCGGGCTTGACGCCGCTCTTGAGCATCTCGAGTATCTTGGCTGCTATCTCATCGGCGAGCTCGGGATTGTCGGTAAGGGTACGCTTGGCTGCGTCGCGGCCCTGGGCGAGCTTGGCGTCGTTGTAGCTGAACCACGAGCCGCTCTTCTTGATGATACCCAGGTCGACGCCGAGGTCGATGATTTCGCCCGAGCGGGAGATACCCTCGCCAAACATGATGTCGAACTCGGCGCGGCGGAACGGGGGCGCCACCTTGTTTTTCACAATCTTGACCACTGCCTGGCGGCCGAGCACGTCGTCGCCGTCTTTGATCTGCGAGCGGGAGCGGATGTCGACACGCACCGAGGCGTAGAATTTGAGGGCGTTGCCGCCGGTGGTGGTCTCGCTGGGGCCAAACATCACGCCGATCTTCTCGCGGAGCTGGTTGATGAAGATGCAGCAGGTATTGGTGCGGGAGATGATGCCGGTGAGCTTGCGCATGGCCTGCGACATTAGGCGGGCCTGGAGACCTACGTTGCGGTCGCCCATATCGCCCTCGATCTCGCCCTTGGGGGTGAGAGCGGCCACGGAGTCGACCACGAGCAGGTCGATGGCGCTGGAGCGGATGAGCTGCTCGGCTATCTCGAGGGCCTGCTCGCCATTGTCGGGCTGGGCCATGAGCAGATTGTCGATGTCCACGCCGAGCGACTGGGCGTAAAAGCGGTCAAAGGCATGCTCGGCGTCGATGATGGCCGCGATGCCGCCGCGCTTCTGTGCCTCGGCGATGGCGTGGATGGCCAGGGTGGTCTTACCCGACGACTCGGGGCCGAATATCTCGATGATGCGTCCGCGGGGATAGCCGCCCACGCCCAGGGCGTAGTCGAGGCCCACCGAGCCGGTGGGGATTACCTCTACATCTTCGATGGCCTCGTCGCCAAGGCGCATTACGGCGCCGCGGCCGTAGTCTTTCTCAATCTTGCCAAGGGCGGCGGCCAGGGCCTCGCGGCGGGCGGCTGCGGGGTCGAGCGGCTCCTTGGTGACTTTCTTTGCTGTCATATGGTGTGTGGTGTTTTGTTGTCTCGCTTGGTTGATGGTACAAAGGTAACGCGCAAGATGTGCTATTTAGTAGCACAAGCACGTTAATTACCGTTAACCGCTAAATTTTTATTTCCTGCGCCGAACTTTTTGCCTCGCACGACGTTTCAATAGTACATAGCAAAATTACTTTTTCCATTGCAAGAAATGTGATAATGATTGGTTTATTATCTAACGTGGAGACGCCGTGAGGCATCTCCACGTTAGGTATATATACGTATCACTTCGCGTCGGGCACCACCGAGCCCTGCAGCCGCAGATTTACCGTGGCGCTGCGGCGGGCGGTGGCGGCGCGGTAGCGCACTCTGATGGTCTTGCTTATCTCGCCGCGCTGGCCCCGGGGCAGGAAGGTAATCTTGATGACGCCCTTGCCTCCGGCCTTTACCGGCTCGATGGGATACTGCGGGCGGGTGCAGCCGCAGCCGGTGCTCACCGAGAGCACGGCCACCGGCTCGTCGAGGGTGTTTACAAAGCGGTACTCGTGGCTGACGGGGTCGTGGCTCTCCGATATGGTGCCGAAGTCGTACTCGCGGCTCTCAAACTCGAGCGCGGCGGGCTTGGCGGCCGACAATACGATGGCGACCAGCGCCATCGCGGCTATGAATATTATGTGTCGTATCATCTGCGTGAAGAGAAGTAGCGCTCGAGCACGTCGCGGGCGGCCGTAAACGAGCTGCGCCGGTTTTCCTGCACCTCGCTGTCGTAGCGGGCCAGGGTGGCGGCGATGTCGGGGTCGTTGTAAAAATGCGCTTTAAGCTGCTCGTCGATGGTCTCGTACATCCAGAATCGGGCCTGGTCGCGGCGCTGGCGCTCAAAAAATCCGTTGTCTTTTATAAATGCGAAGTAGCGGTCTATCATGTCCCACACCTCGTCGATACCCAGCTCGTAGTAGCCCGAGTATGTGAGCACCTCGGGCTTCCAGCCCGAGGGAGGCGTCGGGAAGAGGTGCAGGGCGCTGCGGTACTGCGCCTGCGCCAGACGCGCCGGCTGTATGTTGTCGCCGTCGGCCTTGTTGATGACGATACCGTCGGCCATCTCCATGATGCCGCGCTTGATGCCCTGGAGCTCGTCGCCTGCACCGGCTATCTGGAGCAGCAGGAAGAAGTCGACCATGGAGTGCACGGCGGTCTCGCTCTGCCCCACCCCGACGGTCTCGACAAAAATATTGTTGAATCCCGCGGCCTCACACAGCACGATGGTCTCGCGCGTCTTGCGCGCCACGCCGCCCAGGCTGCCGGCCGAGGGGCTGGGACGCACAAAGGCGTCGGGATGCACCGCCAAGCGCTCCATGCGGGTCTTGTCGCCCAGGATGGAGCCGCGGGTGCGCTCGCTCGACGGGTCGATGGCCAGCACGGCCAGCCGCGAGCCCGGCTCGCGCAGCACATGCAGCCCGAAGACGTCGATACTGGTGCTCTTGCCCGCTCCGGGCACTCCGGTGATGCCGATGCGGCGCGAGCGGCCGCTGTGGGGCAGACACTTCTCGATGACCTCCTGCGCGCGCGCATAGTGGTCGGGCGCGGTAGACTCGACCAGCGTCACGGCGCGCGAGAGCATGGTCACGTCGCCGCGCAAGATGCCCTCGACCAGCTCCGACGCCTCGGGCAGAGGCTTGCGGCGGCGGCGCATCGAGGCGTAGGGGTTTACACTCGGGGGCTGTGCCACGCCGGAGTTGACACTCAGGCCGGCATATTGACGGTCGTTTTCGGGATGCTCCATGTGTGTCGGTGGGGGTCAGTTGAGTACGTGGTATCCGGCGTCGGCAAGGGCGCGGCGCAGGTGCTCGATATGGTCGGCGTCGCGGGTCTCCAGCTCCAGGCGGATGGTGCAGCCGTTGATTTCGGTGGTGGCGTTGATACGCTCGTGAGTCACCGAGATGACATTGCCGCCCTCGGCAGCGACGACATTCATCACACCGGCGAGCTGGCCGGGCTTGTCGTGCAGCTCGATTTTGAAAGTATGGTTGCGGCCCGACTTCGACAGGCCGCGGGTGATCACGCGGTTGAGTGTGTTCACGTCGATATTGCCGCCCGACACCACACACACTACCTTGCGGCCCGCCACAGGGAGCTTGCCAAACATCACCGCAGCCACAGCCACGGCGCCGGCGCCCTCGGCCACCACCTTCTGCCGCTCCATCAGGGCGAGGATGGCGGCGGCCGTCTCGTCGTCGCTCACCGTCACCACCTCGTCGACATAGCGGCTACAGTAGTCAAACGTATGCTCGCCCGGCTGCTTCACGGCGATACCGTCGGCGATAGTGCTCACGCTGTCGAGATGACATATGCGGTGCTCATCGAGCGAGCGCGCCATCGAGGGAGCGCCCGCGGCCTGCACGCCGTACACCTTCACATCGGGGCGCAGCGTCTTGATGGCAAAAGCCACGCCCGAGATAAGGCCGCCGCCGCCGATGGGCACCACCACAGCCTCCACATCGGGCAGCTGCTCAAGTATCTCCAGGCCGATAGTGCCCTGGCCGGCGATGACCTTCTCATCGTCAAACGGGTGGACAAACGTGTAGCCGTGCTCGCGCTGCAACTCCACCGCCTTAGCGTAGGCATCGTCGTACACGCCCGGCACGAGGCACACCTCAGCGCCATAGCCTTTGGTAGCCTCCACCTTAGAGATGGGAGCGCCCGCAGGGAGGCATATCAAAGAGCGTATGCCATTGTGGGTGGCGCCGAGCGCCACACCCTGGGCATGGTTGCCCGCCGAGCAGGCAATCACGCCGCGAGCCTTCTCCTCGTCGGAGAGCTGCGATATCTTGTAGTAAGCACCGCGGAGCTTGAAAGAGCCGGTAAGCTGAAGATTTTCCGTCTTCAGATACAGCTTGCAGTCCGACGCGAGCGCCGGAGCGGGTATTATATCGGTCTTGCGGGCGACACCCTCGAGCACCGCCGCCGCATTGAAAATTTCGCTGATTTCGAGCATCTGATAATCTTTGATGGTAATGGCAAAGATAGCAAAAAGTCCGGAGCAACGCCAAATAAATCTCAAAAAAGCACCTCACACACGCAAGAGTGTTGCGGAATATATAAGCCGTAATTACAGCAGGGAGTTGCAAAGCCACCATAAGCAGAGACCGCCCCGGCACCGGAAGCGCGGAGCGCTGGCCCTTATGAGTAACACGGGGTGAAGCACAGCGAAACCCCGTGACCGGCGCCTACCCGCCACCGAAGCGCGGAGCTGACCAC
>CAJUOC010000020.1 GCA_910587925.1 uncultured Muribaculaceae bacterium | reverse complement strand
TTCGCTGCGCTTCACCCCGTGTTACTCATAAGGGTCAGCGCTCCGCGCTTTTATTCAGCTATTTGGCGTCTTTCGACCAGTAATAGTTTGTAACCTGCGCGGACTATTTTTTTTTTGGGGGGGGTATCGGGTCGGAGTATCGGTGCGGGAGTATCGGGGCATCAGCATGAGGCCGATTTACATCAAGTTCGGTATCGGTCTGACTTTTGCGGATGCGAGTGTCGGAGACACGCCATTGTGGTTAACCCCAGGCGTAGCCTGGGGCGCATTTGCGTCGATAAAAGCGTCTCGGAGAGATGCTTGCGCCGCGTTGCATCGCTTATGGAGCACCTCTCCGAGGCGCACTTATCAGCTTGTCTATCCCCCAGGCTGCGCCTGGGGTTAACCATAATGGCGTGTCTCCGACACGCGCCCATAGTCTCCCGATAGTCCGCGCAGGTTTGTAATCTGCGCGGACGATCACCTGTGGGCTATCGGGGTGGGGCTGTCGGGCTGTTGATAAGACGTGGGCGGGTGCGGGATTGCTGTATCGGGTATGTGCGTGGAACGGCTCGGCGGGGCGGTAAAAGAAAAGCCCCGCGGACGGGCCGCGGGGCTGGGATATAGTGAAGCTATGTGATGGCTTAGAGGTCGGTGCGCAGGGTGAAGATGCGGCGGTGCTGACGGTAGGTCACGAAGTCGTTGACGCCGGTGACACGACCCTCGCGCAGGGCGGGCGCTTTCTTGGAGCCGGCCTTCTGGTCTTCGGTGGCCTCAAGGAAGTCGCAGGTGAGCACTACGTGGGTATTGGGGTCTTTCCAGCCGTACCACTCGCCGTTTTCTTCCTGCTTGAACTGCGGGTGGGCGATACGGATTTCGTTGCCGACGAGCTTATCGTTGTTGCCCGACTGGATTATCTGCTCTTTGGTGGCGCCCTCCTCATCCATTCCGATGGCGGCAAGGTTTGCCACGTAGTATACGTAAGGATCGGGCTGGTCGCTCATCGAGCCGGCTTTCATGGTGTAGCCGGAGTACTGGGGATTGACTACGACGAAGTCTTTGTCGGTGCAGTTGATGATGATATTGACCTTGGTGAATATGCCGGAGGGGCGGTTGACCTCATTGTTGAGTACCCAGTCGGGGCTGGAGTAGGGGGCAACCATTGCGTATACGCCCGGCTCCTTGATGCTCTCAATCATTTCTACCTCCCAGGGGAAGTTGGTGTAATCGCGGGCGCTGTCGCCTGAGCCAAACTTGAAGCCTGCGGTAATCCAGCCGTCAAGGAAGGTGGCCTTGCCGACTTTGCGCCACTCGGAGATGCCGGTGGAGATGCTGAAGTCGGAGGAAAGCTGGTTGACGGGCTGGCCCTCTTCGTCGAAGGCCACGCCTGCGAGCACGTAGTTGCCGGCGCCGGACAGGGGCAGTGTGAATGTCTGCTCCTCGCCTGCGTTGAGCATGGCGTAATCGGCGATGGTACCTGCCTTAAGGCCGGCGATGAGGTCGTCGACGCTCCGGGTGGTGGAGATGGCAAAGTGTGCCTCGGTGATGCCGTCGGCTACGGTCGACATGAATGTGGCGTAGGAGTCGGTGGCGTCGGCGTTGGTGGTGAGGCCCTGGTACTCGCAGGAGAAGGTATAGTCGGGGTAGCCGTCCATCTGGAAGCTTTCCCAGCCTTCGCTCTGGGCGTACATCTCGCCGTTGACGTCGACTGCGTATACCATGCGGAGCCTGAAGAGACCCTTTTCGGCGTCGAAAGTACCCTGGCTGGCGGGGTCGGTGGCGGCGTTGGGGTTGCGGTAGAGCATGTAGGAGTTGTAGTCCATCACCCACAGACGGAAGGTGCCGTTGGTAAACTCGATGTCGACGCCGGTGTTGGTGGCGGGGAGATCTACGTTTTTGCCCTTGACGTTGAAGGTAAGGCCGTCGGCGATTTCGCCTTCGCCCCAGTTGAGGAGGTGGAGCTCAAACTCGGTGTTGTCTTCGGTATTGTAGCGCCACTCGGTCTCGATGGAGGGCTGCGAGCCCTGGAAGTACCAGCCTACGGAGTAGTTGAATGTACCGTAAGGCTCGCGGTCGTCGATGCTGTAGGGTGCCCAGTCGCTCCACGGGGGAGTGATGACTACGGCGCTCTCGAGCACGCGGTTGCCGGCGGGGCTGGCCTCGCTCTCGGCGATGGTCACCGAGAACTCAAATGCCTTGCCCTGAGCCATCACGGCGGGGTTGTATGTGACGGTGAGGTTGGCCTCCTTGGCGCCCTCGGGGAATGTGATTTCCGAGGGAATCGTGAGGATGTCGCTGTCGTAGACTGCGGTGAGGGTGTATGTCTTGGCGGCGGTGCTGCCCAGACGATACATCTCAATCTCGAATGAGGTGGCGGTATTCTGCACCTCAAACTCTGCGGGCAGGTCGTTGGGGAAGTAGATTCCGTCGGGCGCTGCCGGGGCGTTGTAGTCGTTGTCGTCGGAGCAGGCCGAGAAGCCGGCTACGGCTGCCACGGCTACGGCTGCCCATATGGTGGATTTGAAAAGTTTCATTGTCTGAAATTATTTTGAGGATTATTCCCAGTCGACCATTACGGGAGCCGATGCGCTGGGGTTGTTGTCGGCATCGGAGATGGCACGGTTGGCTGTGATTTCAGAGTTGGGGATGCAGTAAAGGAGCACGGGATCTTCCGGCTGGATGTTGAAGGTGAAGGAGTAGGGAGCGCGTGCGCGGCGACGGTCAATGGGCTTGTTAAGGCGCATGTAGTCGAAGAAAATCAGGCCCTCGCCCCAGAGCTCGATGCGCTTCTGGAGGAATACCTCATCCTGTACGTCCTCGGCTGTGCGGGGCGAGATGGAGTATTTGGGGTCGCGGTATGCGCGGATAAACTTCTCGAGGGTCTCCTTGCCGACGTTCATGCCCTTGCTCATGGCCTCGCCCTCGGCCTGGATGAGGTACATCTCCTCGACGCGCATCAGGGGGATGTCGCACACGGCCAGGATGCCGGGCAGCTCATTGTTGTAGGTGCCGTACTTGACGTTGGTGTAGGGGAAGAGTGCGGCGTTGCTCGAGCTCTGGTAAGTCTCGGTCATCTCGGCGAAGGGCTTGAGGTAAGCGGCCTGCTCGGCGGAGATGTTTTTGGACTTCTTGGCCGAGTCGAGCCACCAGCCCTTGCGCACGTCGCTCTGGTTTACGGCGTCGTAGAGGTCTTTTGCGGCGAAGCGCCATGCGCCTACGCTCACGTAGCCGTCGAAGAATGTGCACATCTGCGAGGGGAAGTTTACGATACCGGAGGTGACGACGCGGTCGTTTTCCGATATGGCGATACCCCACATCCAGGGAGCGTCGTTGAGGTTGTTGAAGCCGGGCTTTGACACCTCTGCGATGCTGTAGGGAGCCTCGCCGTGGAGCTTGATGGCCATGGCGGCGTCGTCGGCAGCCTCGGCGTACTTGCCCATGCTGAGGTTGGCGCGGGCGCGCAGGCCGTAGGCGACGGCGAGCGACACGAGGCGCTTGGGCTTTGACGAGATCACCTGCTCGCGGGTCACGTCGGTCGATGCGAGGAGATCGATGGCGGTGTTGAGGTCGCTCATGATCTGGTCGTATACGGCCTGTACGGTGGCGCGGGGAGCGCCGTTGCGCTCAACCTCGGTGTCGTTTTTGTCGGTGAGGATGGGCACGCAGGGGTCGTTCTGGTGGTTTTTGTAGTTGAACTGATATACCTGCGCGAGTACCCAGTAGTCAAATGCGCGGGTGGCATATGCCTGTGCGCGGTAGAAGGGCATCGCGGTGTCGTCGCTCTCCTCGGGGAGGACCTTGAGCTGGTCGTTGGCGGTCTTGATCTGTGCGTAGAGGGTGTTCCAGCACATGGTGGTTGGCACGCCTGTGGATGTGGGCGAGCGGAATGCTTCCCAGTAAGTAAACCAGTTGTAGCCGCTCTGCGCGCCGAAGAAGTCGGCGGTCTGCAGGTCGAAGCCTATCATCAGGGCGGGGTAGCCGAAGTCGAAGTGCTGCTCGTATGTGGTCTGGTATGTCGAGAAATTCGACATGATCGAGGTCAGACCGGCCACAATCTGCTCCGGGGCTTTATCTTGCACAGCGGCGTTTTGGTCGGCGCTGATGTAATCGCCCTCGTACTCCGTGTCGAGGTCGGCGCAGGCAGTGGCTGCGACGGTGCCCAGAGCGAAGGCTATGTATTTGATATAGGGTTTCATAAGAATTTAAGCCTTAATCGGGGGTAAGATTAGAAGTTTACGCGGATGCCGCCCGAGATGGCGCGCATGGGAGAGTAAGTATAGTTTTCGGCCGAGCCTACGCCCTGACGGGGGTCGAGGCCCTTGCGCTTGGCCCATACGGCTACGTTCTCAGCAGCGCCGTAGATACGGATGCCCTCGACGCCAAACTTGCGGGTCCACTCCTTGGGTACGGTGTAGCCCAGGGTGATATTCTGCAGCGAGAGGTAGTTGCTGGAGATGAGGAAGCGGTCGCTCAGGGCGTTGGCGTAGTCGTTGGTCACCTCGTTGCCGTCGGCGTCGACCTCGGTGGGCGCGGTGGTGTACAGGGCGGGCACGTCGGTGTAGCGGTTTTCGGGAGTCCAGGCGTTGAGGATGTCCTTGTGCCAGGCGGTGATGTTGGTACCGGGGCCCATGAGGTTCTGGTAGCCGTAGTCGATCATCTTACCGCCAAACTGGTATGAGAATGCAATCGAGAAGTCGAAGCCGTAGGCATTGGCCGATGCGCCGAAGCCGCCGTATGCCAGGGGCATGATGTTGCCGGTGTACTCAGAGCCGGTGATGCGGGCGGTGCTCCAGTCGGCGGTCTTGTAGCGGTCGCCTACATTTACGTCGGGGTTTTTGAGCTTGTCGGCCTCGGTGTACTTGGCCCAGTAGAGAGCCTGACCGTTCTCGACGTCTACGCCGGCCCACTGGGGCAGGTAGAAGTTGTAGTACGACTCGTTCTCGCGGATACGCTGGTAGGTCGAGGCTACCCACTCGCCGTTCTCGTTCATGATCTCCTTGGGCAGGGAGAGGATTTTGTTGAAGCCGAAGGTGATGTTGGCAAATACGTCGACGGAGAGCTTCTCGGTGTTGATGGGCTGGTAGTTGAGCTCGAGCTCGACACCGTTGTTGCGCATCGAGCCGAGGTTGGCGGGATACGAGTTGAAGGGATAGCCCATCGAGGGGGGCACAGGCAGGTTGAAGAGCATGTCGGAGGTCTGACGGTTGTAGTACTCGACGCTACCGGCGAGCATGCCTTTCCAGAGCGAGAAGTCAAAGCCGATGTTGAAGGCGTTGGAGGTCTCCCAGGTGAGGTCGCGGTTGCCCTTCTGGTACATCACGCCCGAGCTGAATACGCCGTCGGCACCGGTGAGGGTGTAGAAGTCGCTCCAGGGCATGTAGAGGGTGGAGCCGCCGATGCCGTCGTTACCGTTCTGACCGAACGATACGCGGAACTTCAGCTGGTCGAGGGTCGAGCGGTAGGGCTCGAAGAATTTTTCCTTGGCGATATCCCAGCCGCCGGAGAGCGACCAGAATGTACCCCAGCGGTGGCCGGGAGCAAAGCGCGAGGAGCCGTCGCGGCGTACCGATGCGGTGACGTAGTAGCGGCTGAGCAGTGTGTAACGGCCGCGGAAGAGGAAGCCGCGGTGGGAGAGCTCGGCGCGCGAGCCGCCGCCCAGCTTCTGGTCGATGGTGTTGTCAACAAATACCACGTCGGGCTGGTAGAGGTTGGAGCCCTGGGCGAATACCTGCTCGGTGGCGTAGTCTTCAGACTCGTATGCGGCGAGCAGATCCATCTCGTGGATGTCGCCGAAGGTGTGGTTGTAGGTCAGGAGGCTCTGCAGGGTGATGTCGCGGTCGCGTATCTGAGCCTGCACGGCCTGGCCGCCCATCGATACAAACTGGCCGTAGACGCCGTTGAGGAGCTGGTGCTGACGGGTGTTGTCGAGGTAGTAGGCGACTTTCTGTGTGAAAGCGAGACCCTTGATGGGCTCGATGCGGGCATACCACTTGGCGTCGAGCACGTCGGCCAGGTAGGAGCTCTTGTCGTAGATGAGGCCCGAGATGGGGTTGCCCTCGGGGGTACGGCCTACGCCGATTTTGCCGTTGCCGTAGTCCTGGTTACCGCCGCCGTAGTCGTAGATGCGCTCGCCGTAGGTGTGGTTGTACATGATGTTGCCCTGGGGGTCACGCACGTATACGGGGTAGATGGGGGCCATCGAGTTGACAAAGTAGAATACGTTGCCGCTCGAGGTGGAGTTGGCGTTGGTCTGGTCGCGGGGGGCGCTGGTGTCGGAGTAGACATAGCTCATGTCGGTACCGATGGTGAGCCAGTCGAATGCCTTGTAGTCGACCTTGGCGCGGGTGGTGAGGCGCTTGAAGTGGGAGTTGCGGATGATACCCTCGTCGCTGAGGTAGGTGCCCGAGAGGTAGTAGCTCAGACGGTCGGTGCCGCCGGAGATGGCGATATTGTACTCCTGGCGCAGACCGTCGGTGAGACCTTCCTTTTCCCAGTCGTCGGCCAGGAAGTAGTACTTGCCGTTGGTCCAGCCGGGGGTGGCGTTGGGGTTGAACTTACCCTCGGGGGTAAATGCGTACTGGCCGGTGGGGATGGTCCAGGTCTGGTAACCGCCGACCTGCTGCCAGATGTTGGCGTTTACGTCCTGGTAAGCGGCCGATGCGCTGCCGAGACGGTTGTAGGCGGTATTGTACATGGCCTGGTAGAGGGTCTCGAGGTACTGGGGCTGGCTGGTGATGACGTCGTACTGCGACACCTGGCGGTGGTTGACACCCCAGCGTGCGTCGACAGTCACGTGAGCCTTGCCTTCCTTACCCTTCTTGGTGGTGATGAGGATGACGCCGTTGGCACCGCGGGCACCGTAGAGGGCGGTGGAGGCGGCATCCTTGAGGACTGTCATCGACTCGATGTCCTGGGCGGAGATATTGGCTACGTCGCCGGTATAGGGGATACCGTCGACTACGTAGAGGGGCGACTCGGATGCGTTGATGGTACCGCGGCCGCGGATGCGCACGGTGGGCGCGGAGCCGGGCTGGCCGTTGGAGCTGTAGGTCTGCACGCCGGAGATTTTACCGCCCAGGGCGCTGGCCACGTTGGCCACGAGGGCGTCCTCGAGCTGGTCGGCCTTGACGACCGAGGCGGCGCCGGTGTACTCAGATTTCTTGGCGGTGCCGTAAGCGACGGCGATTACCTCGTCGAGTACATTGGCCTGGGGCAGCATCTTGATGGTGAGATGTCCGCTGCCGATGGCTACGGTCTTGGTCTCGTAACCTACATAGGAAACCTTAAGATGAGTGGCTGATGCGGGGACGGTGATGGTGAAGTTGCCATCGATGTCGGTGATAGCACCGAAATCCTTGCCCGCTGATACCGAAGCTCCGACGAGGGTATCGTCGGTCTTGGCATCAAGTACAGTACCCGTGACCGTACGCGTCTGCGCCGACGCACACAAGCCAATCGAAAGCACTGCGACAAGAAGTAGAAACAGCTTTTTCATACTTGAATTAGTTAGACATAAAATTGTTGAAATGAAATAATTATCTGTACCGGGAGCTGCCTCGGCCCGCTCGGGGCTGAAGATAGCTTTTGCAAAGGTATATAAAATTCACAAATATTTAGGCATTTGGCGTTAAATTTTCCATTGCTTAACACATTTCGGCTACGAATACGTGTATAAAGGATAGCTTTTTGTGACGATGTGGTCGGCCGAGCGGGCGTGGAGGAGATTAGTTGGCGCGGGGTTGCGATTTTTTGGGGGGGGACCTTTGACTTCGTCGAAGCTCCCTGCGTCTCGGCAATGCTCAAATAAATTTGGCATTGCGCTCGACTTTTGCGTATCTTTGCCGCCGCGGAGCGCCGCACGTGCGCTCTGTTTTTCCACGACACATACATTAAAGATATATGGCAAACTGGTTTGAATGCAAAGTAAGATACGATAAGCTCCAGGAAAACGGCGCCGCCAAGAAGGTGACCGAGCCTTACCTGGTCGATGCCCTCAGCTTTACCGAGGCCGAGGCGCGCATCACCGAGGAGCAGCGCCCGTTTATCTCGGGCGAGTTTGACGTGGCCGCCGTAAAGCGCTCGCGCATAGCCGAGATAGCCTTCAACGACGAGGGCGACAAGTGGTACCTGGCCAAGGTGGGCTTCATCACCGTCGACGAGAAAAGCGGCGTGGAGAAGCGCCACATATCGCAGACACTGGTGCAGGCCTCCGGCTTCAAAAACGCATACGACACCCTGGTGGAGTACATGAAGGGTACCCAGGCCGACTACGACATCGTGTCGATACAGGAGACCCCGCTGATGGATGTCTACCGCATGAAAGTGGTCGACTGATGAGCACGGTGGCCGAGAATGTGAGCCGCATCGCCTCGACGCTCCCCGCGGGGGTCGAGCTGGTGGCGGTGTCGAAGTTTCATCCCGCCGAGGCGGTGGCCGAGGCTTATGCCGCCGGTCAGCGCGCTTTCGGCGAGAGCCGCGTGCAGGAGCTGCTTGCCAAGCAGCCCGCCCTGCCCGCCGACATCCGCTGGCATTTCATCGGCCATGTGCAGACTAATAAAGCCCGCCAGCTCATCGGCCGCACATATTTAATAGAGAGCATCGACTCCGAGCGGCTGCTCGCCCTGGTCGACCGCCTCTCGGCCGAGGCCGGGGTGGTGACCCGTGTGCTCATGCAGGTGCATGTGGCTGCCGAGGATACCAAGACCGGCTTTGCGCCCGACGAGCTGCTCGCATACTTTGCCGACCGCCGCTACGAGAGCCTGCGCGCCACCCATATATGCGGGCTGATGGCGATGGCGACCAATACCGACGACGCCTGTCGCGTGCGCGCCGACTTCGAGGCAGGCGCCTCGCTCAAGGCCCGCATCGCGGCGATGTGCCCCGATCTGCGCGGATTTGACACCCTCTCGATGGGCATGAGCGACGACTACCCGGAGGCGATTGCCGCCGGCTCGACCATGGTGAGGGTGGGCAGCGCGATTTTTGGCCAACGAAACTATTCCCGACCATGACAGACTCTCCCCGCCGCGACCGCCCCGGCCGCACCTGGCTGCGCCGATACATGGCCGTGCCCACGCTGGTGGGCATCGGGCTGGTGGTGTACCTGATATTTTTCGGCGAGAACTCCATCTCGCGCCGTGTGGTGTACCAGCGCGCCATCGACAGCCTCACCGAGTGCCTGGCCGTGCAGCGCGACTCCCTCGAGTACTACCGCGACCTCAACCGCCGCCTCTCGACCGACCCCGAGCTGATGGAGCAGGTCGTAAGGGAGCAATACAATATGAACCGTCCCAACGAAGACGTATTTATCATCGAATGAGCAAAAACACCTCTCCACAGCGCCGCCGCGAGATATGCTCGGCGGCCACAAGCCTGGGCCTGCTGGCCATAGCCGTGTCGATACTGCTGCCGCTGGCGGCCGGGAGTTTCGAGGCTGCGCCGGCATACCGCTGGGTATATGCCTGCGGCGCGGCCGTGTGTCTGGCCGGGGCACTGTTCAACCCGTCGGCGGCCACCGACCTGCGCTCCCGCCGCTGGGAGCGTATCGAGGCCTGGAGCGCCATCTTCTTTGCCGCCGGCGCCGCATTTCTCTTTGTGCCCGGCACGGCGCCCCGCGACTGGCTCGCGCTGACTCTGGCCGGCGCCGTGCTGCGCATCATCTGCTTCGGGCGCAGCGTCTTTTCCCGTCGCCGATAGCAGGGTACCCCCGGCGGCGCCGTAAAAAATCTTTAATGAGGATTAAGGATTTTTTTCTTGATTGGTGGCCACAAATCAAAAAAAGTTTGTAAATTTGTGGCCGATAAAAAGGTACAAGGGTATCCTTACAGAAAATCCAACAACCCAAAATATACAACTAACATCATGACAAAAATCGGTATTAATGGTTTTGGCCGCATCGGACGCTTCGTGTTCCGTGCCTCGACCAAGCGCAACGACATCGAAGTAGTGGCTATCAACGACCTGCTGCCCGTAGACTACATGGCTTACATGCTGAAGTATGACACCATGCACGGCCAGTTTGACGGTACTGTAGACTACGACATGGAGAAGAGCGAGCTGATCGTCAATGGCAAGCACATCCGTGTGACCGCATGCCGCGACCCCAAGGAAATCGCCTGGGGCGAGGTAGGCGCTGAGTACGTAGTAGAGTCGACCGGCCTGTTCCTGACCAAGGAGAAGGCTCAGGCTCACATCGAGGCCGGTGCCAAGTACGTGGTAATGTCGGCTCCCTCGAAGGACGACACCCCCATGTTTGTATGCGGTGTAAACGCCGACACCTATGTCAAGGGCACCCAGTTTGTATCGAACGCATCGTGCACCACCAACTGCCTTGCTCCCATCGCCAAGGTGCTCCACGACAAGTTTGGTATCGTTACCGGCCTGATGACCACCGTACACTCCACCACCGCTACCCAGAAGACCGTAGACGGTCCCTCGATGAAGGACTGGCGCGGCGGCCGTGCCGCAGCCGGCAACATCATCCCCTCGTCGACCGGCGCCGCCAAGGCAGTGGGCAAGGTAATCCCCGAGCTCAACGGCAAGCTGACCGGCATCTCGATGCGCGTCCCCACCCTCGACGTATCTGTAGTTGACCTGACCGTCAACCTCGAGAAGCCCGCTACCAAGGAAGATATCTGCGCCGCCATGAAGGAGGCCGCCGAAGGCGAGCTCAAGGGCGTGCTCGGCTACACTGAGGATGCTGTCGTAAGCAGCGACTTCCTCGGCGATGCCCGCACCTCCATCTTCGACGCCAACGCCGGTGTATACCTGACCCCCAACTTCGTAAAGGTAGTATCCTGGTACGACAACGAGATCGGCTACTCCAACAAGGTGCTCGACCTCATCGCCACCATGGTACGTATCAACGGCTAATCAGCCCCATAAGATACCGCATCCACAAGGGTGTGCCGCGCTCAGCGCGGCACACCTTTTTTTGTGGGGTGGGGAGGCGGCGCATCCGTCGGCGAGAAGCGCGGTTGAGCCGATGAGTCCGCAGCACCTCTCCGAGGCGCGGGATAAGCGATGTCTGATACCCCGGGTTACACCCGGGGCTAACCATAATGGCGTGTCTCCGACACGCGCGAGCATACCGACCACCTGCTTAGATAGTGCGCCCGCCCTCCCCGATAGTCCGCGCATAGTGCGCCCTTCCCCCATAGTCCGCGCAGGTTACAAACCTGCGCGGACTATGGGGGGAGGGCTGGCGGAATAGTTGTGTGGCGCGCAGGTTTGTAACCTGCGCGCCACTATAGAAGGGGCTACCGCACGCGCTATCGGGGGTGGACGGAGTATTGCGGTGGGCGGAATTGATGCGGGCGGGGGCGGAGGGGACGCGGGGCGCTTACGTGGGGGTGGGTGGGCGCGCTACCTTTGCAGCGTATTCATCAAAACAAATGTTTATGGACCAATCAACTCAATCACCCGACGTGGCGGCGCTGCTCGCTGCAAATCCCGAGGCGGCGCACTTCCTGGCCACGCTGGCGCAGGGCACGCCCCTGGCAGAGGCGGTGCGCGACCACTTCGGCCCGATGCTGGCCGAGGAGGCGCCCGCTCAGGCTGAAGCGGCTCCCAGGCCGGAGGCTCCGGTGCCTGCTCCGGCTCCCGCTCCGCCCGAGGAGCCGGCGGTGCCTTTCGCTCCACCGGCGGCCGATGCGCCCGACGACGCTGCCTCGGCTCCGGCTTTTCTCTCACATCGACGGCGCTCTTTCTGGCCCGACGACTTCACTCTCTAATCTCTAACCTAATCACTTATCAAAATGACAAAGATTGTAAACGGCACCGCCGGCGGCCAACACGTGGCCGGCTCTCCCCTCACCACCGAGGCAACCCGTATCGCGGCACCTGAGCTGCTGCGCAACGCCATCGACGAGCGCATCGTGCGCATCCGCCCCATGAGCACGCCTATCGACCAGCTCTCGCGCTGCGGCGGCTCGCGACGCTGCGGCGCCATGACCGTGGAGTATTACTCGGTCGATACCAAGCAGACTGCCTCGGAGCTGTCGGCTCCCGTGAAGGACGCTGTGGCGACTGACCGCGGCAACGGGCTGTACACCTACACCATCGCGGTAAAGGACTCCAAGATATTTGAGCCCTCGGAGACGCTGCTCTTCCCGGAGATAAATGTGGGTACGCCCGACTCGCCCAAGTATCTGGTGGCTTATCTGGCCGATGTGACCGAGAGCGGCCAGCTGGTGGTGGCGCCGGTCAACAGCGCGCCCGCGCTCGACAATGAGGAGTGTCCGTCGCTGCCCGACATGCCTGTGCGCACCAAGGTGGTGCGCATGGGGCGCGCAGCCACGGAGCTGGATGTGCAGACGCCGCAGTTTCAGGCGCTGCCCCGCAAGGCGGCAAACAATTGCCAGATATTCAAGATGCAGGTGGAGCAGAGCACTTTGCAGAAAATCGCCGACAAGGAGGTGGGCTGGAGCTTCTCCGACCAGGAGGAGGCCGCGGTAATCGACATGCGTCTGGGCATGGAGAAGAATTTCCTCTTCGGCGCCCGCGGCAAGGTCTACGACCCGCGCAAGAAGGAGTGGGTATATCTCACGGGCGGCATATGGTACCAGACCGGCAATACCCGCCGCATCGACATCGCCAATCTCACCGAGGACGATCTGGTGGAGCTGTGCACTGCCGCCTTTACGGGCAACAATGGCTCGAAGCACAAGATACTCCTCGCGGGGTCGCGCTTTGTCGAGGCGCTGGGCAAGCTCCAGGTGACGCGCGTGGTGATGGGCCGCGACCCGTATGTGAAGTGGGGCATACAGTTCCGCGAGATACGCTCCAACTTCGGCACGCTCTATGTGCTGCACTCCGAGGTGTTTGACCAGTGTGCCCACGAGTCAGACGCCTTTATCCTCGACCCCGACTTCGTGACCAAGTACTGCCACATCCCCTTCAGCGTGGAGAAGCTCGACCTGCGCAGCTCCGGCACCCGCAATACCGACGCCGTGGTGCTCACCGAGGCATCGTGCCTGGCCCTGCGCTATCCCGCCGCCCACCTGCGCGTGCTGGGCAAGTAATTTCATAGGGACGAGGGACGAGATTTTAAGGGACGAGTGAAGAGTTAAGAGGGACGAGAATTTAAGGGACGAGTGAAGAGTTAAGAGGGACGAGATTTTAAGGGACGAGTGAAGAGTTAAGAGGGACGAGAATCAGATTATGCTCTCCTCTCGTCCTCCGTCCCTGTCCCTCGCTCTCTTCACTCTTCACTCTTCACTCTTCACTCTTAACTCTTCACTCGTCCCTCTTCACTCGTCCCTCTTCACTCGTCCCTCTTCACTCGTCCCTCTTAACTTTCAATCCTATGGTTTACACTGAAAAGCAGATGTTGCAGGCCTGGCGCGAGGCGCTCGGTCTCAACGTAAGCCTCACTGAGGCAACTGTGGAGCGCACCGACGGCATCGACCTCGACGCCCGGCTGCGGCGCGCCATGCGCGCGTGGTATCTCGATGCGCTCGACCACGGGCCGCTGTGCCATCTCGTGCCGGAGGATGTCACCGCCGAAGTCACCGAAATGCTCGCAGCCGGCCCTGTCACATCGACGATGGAAATCCCCGAGGCGTGGCGTCGCATGGTGTCGGTGCAGCTCGCGGGCTGGGCGAGGCCGGCGGTGCCGGTCGCAGCGGCAGATGCGGGACTTGCCCTGGAGCGCATGGCCTCGCGCTATGCCGCGCCCGGGCCGGCCGAGCCGGTGGCTGTGGTGGCCGGTACGTCGCTGATATGCTGCCCTGCCGCGCCGCGCGCCGCCTGTGTGCTGGCCGTCGTAGACCCCGGCCCCGAGCTGTACCGCATGAGCGAGTCGCTGCTGGGCACCATCCCTACCGACCTGTCACTTATCGACTATGTATACTAAAGACATCGACACACTGGCCGAGGCTTACCGCGCCTGGAGCGGAGCCTCGGCATTCCGCACCGCCCGCGACCGCCACAAGCGCTATACCTACGGCGACCAGTGGAGCGACCCCGTCGACGACCACTCGGGGCGCATCGTGCGCGAGGGCGACCTCATGCACAGCCGCGGCCACCGCGTGCTCACCAACAATCTCATACGCCAGCTGGTAAAGGCCGTCGTGGGCCGCTACCGCAGCATGATGGCCGACGCTGCCGCCTACGATCTCGCCCCCGGCAGCCTGGCCACGCGCAACAGCCTGCCCGAGCTGGACGCCCGTATGCTCGAGGAATTTGTCATCTCGGGCTGCGCCGTGCAGCGCGTCACCTCGGAGTGTCGCCCCGCCGGCAGCGGCCTGTGGGTCGACAATGTGAATCCTCGCCGGTTTTTTGTGAATCCGTATACTGACCCGCGCGGCCTCGACATCACTCTGGCCGGTATGCTCCACGATATGACGCCGGGCGAGGTTGTCAACCGCTTTGGCGGCGGCTCGGCCGCGCGGGCGCGCGAGCTGATGCGGCTCTACGACGGCTCGGCCGGCGACCGTGCCTTTGCGCCCGATGCCGTGCTGGGTGCGGCGACTCCGGCGGCCGAGGGCTTTTTTGAGTCTCCGGCCGGGCGATGCAGGGTCATCGAGGTATGGCGGCTCGAGGAGCGGGCCGTGAGCGGCCGCGGCGGGCGTATGCACATGGCATTTGAGTGGCGCCAGCGCTGGCTCGCTCCCGACGGCACTCTGCTCTACTCGGCTCTGTCGCCTTATGGCCACGGCTCCCATCCCTTTGTGGTGAAGATGTATCCGCTTACCGACGGCGAGGTACACTCCTTTGTCGAGGACGTCATCGACCAGCAGCGTACCATCAACCGCATGGTGGTGCTCATCGACACCATGCTCGCCACCTCGGCCAAGGGTACGCTGCTCTTCCCGGTGAGGCGGCTGCCGCGTGGCGTCACGCTCGACGATGTGGCGCGCCTGTGGTCGCAGCCCGACTCGGTGGTGCCTATAGACGGCCAGGGCGAGATGCCCACACAGGTCGTCACAAACACCTCGGGCAGCGGCGCTTACCAGGCGCTACAGCTACAGATGCAGCTCCTGGGCGATATCTCGGGACTGAGCGACGCCTTCCTGGGCCGCAACGTGTCGGCCGCCACCGGCACCGACATGTATGAGGCCCAGGTGCGCAATGCCTCGCTCACCCTTACCGACCTGCTTGATACGTACACCGCCTTCATCGGCGAGCGCGACGCTAAGGTGGCGCAGACGGAATCAACTGTTAAAGGAAATTAAAATTGCAAATATGCAATTGATATTGTCAATTATGGTTGTATATTTGCAATGGAAATCTATCAACACTTATTGAAATGAACGAAAGTATCTCTAACCGTGACCACGACTTCATCTGCTGCTGCCGCCGGCATACGGCCGCGCTGACCGCGCGCGGCATCATACCCGACATGTCGGCGGTGGTGGAGGCGGTGCTCGCCGCCGAGGCGCCGTCGTATTACATCGAGTACGACTATGCCCGCCGCCAGCTGCGCCACATCGACCGCTACGGTCGCCCCGAGGTGGAGGGCGATGCCGAGGCACGGCGCTGGCTCGACATCCACGCCGACTACACCGCCCTGCGCGACGCCCGTCCCTCTGCCGATCCCGACGACCTCATCATGGAGCTGTGCTCGGGTGAGGCGGGGCATCCCCGATTTTACATCACCCCGCGCCGCGCGCGCTGGTTGCTCCGCCGCGAGAACCGCCGCCTGCACGCCGCCACGCCTGCCGGAATATGAGCGGCGCCGCCACCGAGGTGAGGATACTATTCCGTACCGTGCTCGATGCCATCGAGGCACATACGGCGCTGCTCTCGGCCGGCGCGCGCCACCGCGCGGCCGCCGAGGTGCCCGCCATACTCCACAGCGACCATTACGAGGCTATGCAGCGGGTGATATGCGATGTGGCCGCAGTGGTGAGTCTGCAGCTGGCCGATGCGGGCATGGGGTGCCGCAGTACCGGCAGCGATTTCATCACCATGCCGCTGGCGGCCGGCTCGCCCCTGGCCGCCGACCCCGAGGGTACCCGCGAGCTGGCGACGCAGGCCATCATATGGCTCACCCTGCACACGGCCTACAGCGCCGCCGGCATCGCCACCGACTATCGCGCCCGGGCCGAGGCCCTGCTCGACCACCACGCCCGCCCGGCCCGGACGCCCGCGCGGCTCACGCCCTGGTGACACCCTCACCTGCATACACACAGCGCCCCGGCCTGCCGCTTGGCAAGCCGGGGCGCCTTATGTATGGCGTGGCGCTATCAGATAGCGTCGGAGTCTTCGGCCTTGGCGGCGACGGGAGCGGTGGCGGGAGCGTCGGAGGTGACGCGCTCAAGCCACTTGACCATGGCAAACATCACCACCATCGATACAAGGCATACGAGCAGGAATACGCCCCATGCCTCCCAGATGGGCCACTTGTTGTACATGAGCGGGCCAACCCACAGCAGCAGGTTGCCCAGCGCGGTGGCGCCGAGCCACAGGCCCTGGCAGAGGCCCTGCATGTGCTTGGGAGCCACCTTGGATACAAACGACAGGCCCAGCGGCGAGATAAACAGCTCGGCCACCGTCAGGAAGAAGTAGATGACAAACATTATCCACCAGCCGCTCTTCATGGCCTCGGCGGCAGTGGTGTCCATGGCCTTGAAAGCCTCTGCCGAGGGATAGCCCATCGTGTAGCTGTACACCATCAGGAAGAGGTAGGTCAGGCCGGCGATACCCATGCCGATGCCAATCTTGCGGGGCGTGGAAATCTCGCGGCCGCGGGCTGCGAGGCGGCCGAAGATGAGCATGATGATCGGGGTGAGGATGATGACGAAGAAGGGGTTGACCGCCTGCCATATCTCGGGCGCGATGGCGTCGGTGCGCACAAAGTCGCGGGCAAAGAGCGAGAGCGAGGTGCCATTCTGGTGGAACGAAAACCAGAAGAAGATGGCGATGCCCAGCACGGCAAAGAGAGCGTACATGCGCTGCTTGATCTCGCGGGCCATGGCCACGCGCTCCTCGGGGGTGTAGTCGACAGTGGCGACGGCTTCCTTGCGGCCGGGGTTGGGCAGGCCGCCCTTGCAGGCGATGAAGATGCACAGCGATATGAGCATCGCGGCGATGGAGGCGATGAAGGAGTAGTGGATGCCGGTGTTGAACACGTCGAGATACTGTGTGCAGAATGCCGAGATGTCGGAGGCCGTGTCGCCGCCCACCTGTGTGATGAGGGCGTAGAGATTGTTGGCGTTCTCCATATTCATGTTGCCGCCCACCGAGAGGTATTCATGGGCCAGGCGGGGCAGGTCGGCGTTGTAGGTGAGGCCGTGCACTCCGAGCCACCACGAGCGCAGCATCGGTGCCACAAAAGGAGCGATGAGGCCGCCGATGTTGATAAACACATAGAAAATCTGGAAACCCGAGTCGCGCTGTGCGGCGTAGCGGGGATTGTCGTAGAGCTGACCGACGATGGCCTGGAGGTTGCCCTTGAAGAGGCCGTTGCCAAAGGCGATGAGGAAGAGTGCGGCGCAGGTGAGCGGCAGCAGCCAGCCCTGGTTTTCGGCCGTCGAGAGGATGGGTATGGCGAGCACACCGTAGCCGAGAGTCATGATCACGAGGCCCTGTATGATGGTACGCTTGTAATTCATGGTCTTGTCGGCGATGAGGCCGCCTACGAGGCTGAGGATGTAGATGCCGGCGTAGAAGCAGGAGTAGATGATGCCGCTGGTCTCGTCGCTCAGACCGAATTTGGAGCAGAGGAAGAGCACCAGCACGGCGTTCATGATGTAGTAGCCGAAGCGCTCGCCCATGTTGCTGAGGGCGGCAGGGATGAGTCCCTTGGGGTGGTTTTTAAACATATGGTGTGCTTTAAGGGTGTGTTGTCAATGCTGTTGCCTGGCCCGGAAGGCGAGGGCGTATAGACGCATCTGCTTTACCATGGCCAGCAGGCCGTTGGCGCGGGTGGGCGACAGATGCTCGCCCAGGCCGATGTCGTCGATAAAGTGGAGGCGCGCGTCGAGGATTTCGGCGGGTGTGTGGCCGTCGAGCACGGTGATGAGCATCGATATGATGCCCTTGACGATGATGGCGTCGGAGTCGGCCGTGTAGCGTACCTTGCCCTCGGCGTCGACCTCGGCGTCGAGCCATACGCGGCTCTGACAGCCCTCGATGAGGCGGTCGGGAGTTTTGAGGGAGTCGTCGATGGGCGGGAGCTGATTGCCCAGGTCGATGATCATGGCGTAGCGGTCGAGCCAGTCTTCGATGTCGGCAAACTCGGCGCTTATCTCTTGCTGTTTTTCTTCGATAGTCATGGATGCTGGTTGTATATTACGTTGAGTACCACGCGGGTGGCGTCGCGCATGGCGGCAGAGTCGATATTGGCGGCATTGTCGTCGAGAGTGTGCCAGGTGGCGGGAAACGAGCCCGTGCGCGCCGAGGCACACTCGATGATGTCGGCCGTGGGTATGCCGGCGCGTATCAGAGGCAGATGGTCGTCGGTGATGGCGCCGCCCGGGCGATCGACAAAGCGCGAGCCCAGCCCGAGTCGACGTGCCGTGCCCCATATGAGGTCGTTGACAGCCGGCGCGGCCTGCTCAGAGAAGTATTCGCGGTGAAACTGTGCGCCGCGGCCGCCGATCATGTCGAGCAGTATGCCGAAGCGCGGCATGGTGGCCGGGGTGTATGGCAGGTCGGCGGCAAATGCCTGCGAGCCGAGACACCAGGAGTCCTCGCCGCCCGGCTCGCCGTCGGGAGCGCCGTAGTCCTCGCAGTCGGTGAGCAGGATGTCGACACCGACCGCGGCGGGGCGTATGGCCAGGTTGCGGGCGATCTCCAGGAGGGCGGCCACGCCAGATGCGCCGTCGTTGGCGCCGTCGATGGGCGTGTCGCGGCGCGCGGCGTCGGCCTCGCGGTCGGCCCAGGGTCGGGTGTCGTAGTGGGCGAGCAGCAGTATGCGCGAGGGGCTGTCGGCGCCGTAGCGGGCCAGGATGTTGCGCACACGCAGGCGCTTGCCGTCCCAGCCGGTGGCGTCGCTCTCAAGTATCTCCACGGTGTCGGCTCCGCAGGCGGCGAGGCGCCCGACAAGCATGTCGACGCAGGCCGCGTGGGCTGCCGAGCCGGGCACGCGCGGCCCGAGCGCGGTCTGGGCGCGTACCATCGACATGAGCGAGTCGGCCGATACCGAGCCGGCCTCGGCCACAGTGTCGCCGGCGGCCGCGGGAGCCTGCGTGTCGGCGCTGCGGGCGCGGCCCGAGCACGACAGCAGCGTGGCTGCCAGTATGGCTATATATAATAATGTGCGTGTCATGAGGCAAAGTATCGGTTGGCGGCGTCGAGGTCGGCAGGCCGGTCGATGTCGTAGACCCGGCCCAGGTCGACGGCGCGCATCGGGCCGGTGGCGAGCAGGCGGCGCTGGAAGTCGCGCAGGCGGGTGAGCGACGGCTCGGCGATGGCCCGGCGGGCGGTGTCGACGTCAAATGCGTATATGCCGGCCGAGACGCAGGCGCGCTCGTCGGGCTCGTCGGCCAGGGCGGCCACGTACATGTCGGGGTCGGTGTGTACGTAGAGCGGGCGCTCGTCGTCGCAGTAGCGGGTCACGCCGGTGAGGCTCACCCCGTCGGGGGCGGCGGCCGCCTCGGCGATGAAAGCGGTCATAGCGCTGTCGGAGCATACGGCGTCGGCCGTGGCTACCACCAGCATCCCGGGCGCCGCCTCGTCGAGGGCGCGGCGCAGCGAGGCTACCGGCGAGGGCGAGTCGACGACGATGGCGCGGGCGTAGGCATCGCAGGCGCCGAGCCAGTCGGCGACGGCCGCGGTGGCGATGACAGTCACCTCGGTGGCGGCGCCCATCTGGCGCAGCAGACGGCCGATGAGAGGCTCGCCCGCCACGGTGACGAGCGGCTTGGCGGGCGCGCCGAGGCGCTCGCCGCGGCCGGCGGCTAAGATGGCGTACTGCATGGTCAGTCGCCCGAGAGGTCGAGTTTCACATTGTCGCTGCCCTTGTCGTGGTACTGGCGGCGCAGGGGCGAGCGATACGCCTCGTCGTGGGCGCGGCGGTTGCGGCAGATGTCTATGGCGGCGTATATGGCGCTGCGCATCGAGTCGGGCGATGCCTCGCCGCGGCCGGCGATGTCGTAGCCGGTGCCGTGGTCGGGCGATGTGCGTATGAAGGGCAGACCGGCGGTGAAGTTGATGCCCGAGTCCATGGCCATGGCCTTGAAGGGGGCCAGGCCCTGGTCGTGGTACATGGCCAGGATGCCGTCGAATTTCACAAATCGGCCGGCGCCGAAAAATCCGTCGGCGGCATATGGGCCGAAGGCCATGATCTTGGCCTCGCGGGCCTCGGCGATGGCCGGCGCGATGATCTCGCTCTCCTCCGTGCCCAGCAGGCCGCCGTCGCCGGCGTGGGGGTTGAGCGAGAGCACTGCGATGCGCGGGGCGCGTATGCCGAAGTCGCGGCGCAGCGATGCGTCGAATATGCGCAGCTTGGCAAGTATCTCCTCGCGAGTGACCGACTCGGCCACGCGGGCCAGCGGGAGGTGGGTGCTGAGCAGGGCCACGCGCATGGTGTCGTTGCAGAGCACCATCAGGGCACGCGCGCCCTCGCCGGCCGATGCCTCGAGGTATTCGGTGTGGCCGGTGAAGCGGAAGCTCTCGCCCTGGATGCTGTTTTTGTCGATGGGGGCGGTGACCAGCACGTCGATGTCGCCGGCGCGCAGGTCGGTGACGGCGGCCTCCAGAGCGGCCAGCGCCGCCTTGCCGGCCTCGGCCGAGGCCACGCCCGGCTCGGCGCGCACATCCTCGCCCACTACATTGACGATGGAGCAAGTGTCGTCTTTGGCGTCGGCCGCCGACGCCACCTGGTGGAGCTGCGGGGTCTGGAGCTCAAGGCTCTTGCGGTACTGGGCGGCTATCTTGGCCGAGCCGTATATCACCGGCGTGCACAGCTCGGTGATGCGGGGGTCTTCGAGCACCTTGAGGATGGTCTCGTAGCCCACGCCGTTGATGTCGCCGTGGGTGATGCCCACTTTTATCTTGTCTGACATATTGTATCGGTAGGTGATTGGGGAGTGTCGTGATTGTTGCGCCCGGCCAGCAGCCCGCATGCGGCGTCGATGTCCTGACCCCGCGATGCGCGGATTGTGGCGATGATGCCGGCCGAGTTGAGCCGGTCGCGGAAGGCTTCCATCACCGGCCGCGGCGAGGGGCGCAGGTCTGAGTCGGGGATGTGGTGGAAGGGGATGATGTTGACCCGGGCGTCGGTGCCTCGCAGCAGGCGTGCCAGGGCGTCGGCGTGGCGCATGGAGTCGTTGAGCCCGCCCCACATGATGTACTCCACCGAGAGGCGGCGCTGGTGGGCAAAGTCCTCGCCCCGCATGATGCCGATAAGACGCTCGGAGGGCAGGGCGCGCTCGGCCGGCATTAGCGACGCGCGCTCGGCGGCAAAGGGCGAGTGGATGCTCAGGGCCAGATGCACGTCGGTCGAGTCGAGCAGGCGGCGCACCGATGCCTCGCTGATGCCCACGGTCGACACGGTGATGCGCCGCGGGCTCCAGGCCAGGCCCCAGGGGGCGGTGAGGATGTCGATGGCGCGGAGCACGGCGTCGAGGTTGTCGGCCGGCTCGCCCATGCCCATAAACACGATGTTGGTCAGCTCGGCCGACTCCGGCACCGACAGCACCTGATTGATAATCTGGGCGGCCGAGAGGCTGCCGTGGAATCCCTGGCGCCCCGTCATGCAGAAAGCGCAGCGCATCTTGCAGCCCGCCTGCGACGACACACAGAGCGTGGCGCGCTCGCGGTCGGGTATCATCACCGTCTCGATGTCGCGGCCCGGGGCGCCGCTGAAGAGATACTTGGCTGTGCCGTCGGCGCTGCGCGCCTCGGCCAGCGGCTCCTCGCGGCCTATGCGGTAAGAGAGGGCGAGACGCTCGCGGGCCGCCTTCGACAGGTCGGTCATGGCGTCGATGGAAGTGGCGCGGCGGGCATAGAGCCACGCGGCCATCTGCTTGGCGGCAAAAGGTTTGAGGCCGACCTCGGCAGCCACTTGGCGCAGCTCGTCGAGGTTCATGCCGATGAGGGGCGGGAGATTCCGGGGCATCAGCGCAATTATTTTTGCACAAAAATAGCAAAACTCACCCGAAAAAGCAAACCGACTCCGCGCCGTGTAAGGCCAAGTATTGCGGGGGCGGGGATTTTTGGCGATATTTGCAGGGATGAACCGGCGGGCCTCCCCGCTTGTTCACTTTTGTATAAATACGATTGATTATGTCAGAAGTTTCCAAGGAGCGTGCTCTCCATTACCATCAATACCCCATCCCCGGCAAAATCGAGGTGGTCCCCACCAAGCCTTACAACACCCCCGGCGACCTGGCCCTGGCGTACTCGCCCGGCGTGGCCTATCCGTGTCTTGAGATAAAGGACAATCCCGACGCTGTGTGGGAATATACCTGCCGCGGCAATCTCGTGGCGGTGATTTCCAACGGTACCGCCGTGCTCGGGCTGGGCAATATCGGCCCGCTGGCGGGCAAGCCTGTGATGGAGGGCAAGGCGCTGCTGTTTAAGATATTTGCAGGTCTTGACGCCTTTGACCTTGAGCTGGACACGCGCGATACCGACCACTTTGTCGACACCGTGCGCGCGCTGGTGCCCACCTTTGGCGGCATCAACCTCGAGGATATCAAGGCGCCCGAGTGCTTTGAGATAGAGGAGCGCCTCAAGGCCGAGTGTGACATCCCGGTGATGCACGACGACCAGCACGGCACGGCCATCATCTCGGCCGCCGGCCTGCTCAATGCTCTCGAGCTTCAGGGCAAGACACTCCCCGAGGCGCGCATAGTGGTCAACGGCGCCGGCGCGGCGGCCATGGCCTGCACCCGTCTGTACATGGCGCTCGGCGCCCGCCGCGAAAATATCGTGATGTGTGACAGCCGCGGTGTGATATCTGCCTCGCGCACCGACATCAACCGCTACAAGCGCGACTTTGCCACCGACCGCACCGATGTGACGACGCTGGCCGAGGCCCTGCGCGGAGCCGATGTGTTTGTGGGTCTCTCGGTGGCCAATGTGCTCACTCCGGAGATGCTGCGCACGATGGCACCGCGGCCTGTGGTGTTTGCCCTGGCCAACCCCGACCCGGAGATTGACTACGACGCCGCCCGCGCCTCGCGTCCCGACATCATCGTGGCCACCGGCCGCTCCGACTATCCCAATCAGATCAACAATGTGCTCGGCTTCCCCTACATCTTCCGCGGCGCCCTCGACTGCGGCGCGACTGCCATCAACGAGGAGATGAAAAAGGCCGCCGCCCTGGCCATCGCCGCCCTGGCCCACGAGCCAGTGCCGGCCGAGATGGCCGAGGCATACGGCTACACCGAGCTCCACTACGGCGAGGAGTGCATACTGCCCAAGCCCTTTGACAAGCGCCTGCTCACAACGGTGGCCCCCGCCGTAATCGAGGCCGCGGTGGAGTCGGGCGTCGCCCGTCGCCCGGTGGCCGACATGGATGCCTACCGCCGCCGTCTGCAAGACCTGATGTGTGCCAACGACGCCCTCATCCAGTATCTCATCAAGGCTCAGCGCCAGTGCTGAGAGCGCACCTGACATTATACCCTACTCGACATCATCACATCACATTATGAAGCGCGCGATTTACTTCTCATCGGGATTTGTACTCTTTGTGGCACTGTGTGTGCTGTGGCTCCCCTGGCTGGGCGAGACTCTTTTTTACAGCAAGGGCGAGCCACGCGAGGCCGTCGTGGCCATGTCGATGCTCGCAAGCGGCGACTGGGTGCTCCCGGTGAGCTGCGGCAGCGACATCCCGTACAAGCCGCCCTTTCTGGCCTGGCTGATAGCCTCCCTGGCCTGGCTGCTCAACGGCGGCGTGGTCAACGAGTACATCGCGCGCCTGCCCTCGGCTCTGGCCGCCATCGCCCTGGTGATGGGGTCTTACGCCTGGGTGCGCAAGATACGCGGCGAGCAGTTTGCGCTGTTTATGGCGCTGATACTGGCCGGGTCGGTGGAGTTTTACCGCGCGGCCACGGCCTGCCGTGTCGACATGGTGCTCACGGCCTGCATGGTCGGGGCCATATACATGCTCTTTGAGGTGCGTCAGCACCGCGGCCGCGACAATTTCTGGCGCTACGCCGTGGCGACGTTGCTGCTCACCTGTGGCGTGCTCACCAAGGGGCCGATAGGCGCCTTCCTGCCCTGTCTGGTGGCGGGCGTGTACCTGGTATTTCACGGCGACCGCTTTTTCCCGACCCTGGGTCGCATGGCCGCCCTGTGCTTTGCCGCCTGTGTGGTGCCCGCCATATGGTATTACTACGCCTGGCTCGAGGGCGGCCGGCATTTCGTCGAGCTGGCATGGGAAGAAAACTTCGGCCGCCTCACCGGCACCATGAGCTACAGCAGCCACGAGAAGCCCTTCTGGTACAACTTTGTCACCTTCATCGTCGGGATGCTGCCCTGGACCCTGCTGGTGCTGATGGCATCGGGCGCGCTGCGCCGGCTGATGCAGCGGCCGTTCAAGCCCGCCGGGCTGCTGGCCGTCACGGCCGTGTTGGTGGTGGTCGGCTTCTACTGCATACCGTCGAGCAAGCGTTCGGTGTATCTGCTGCCCGCATATCCTTTCATGGCCTACGGTGTGGCGTCGATGGCCGAGACACTGGCCGAGACCCGTATCAACAGCGCCTTTACCCGCGTGCTCGCCATCATCGCCATCGCCTTGCCCGCTGTGGCAGTGCTTACGATATGGGTGCCGCTGGGCGGATTCTCGTTCAGCGCCGCGGGCTGGTGGGCGTGGCCGCTGCTGGCGCTTCCCGCCGCTGTGGCCATCGGCTGGCTCATGCAGGCCATGCCGCGCGGCAATATAGGCGGCGCGGTGCTCATCGTGTGGGGTATACTCACCTGCTACGGCGGCGCCCTGATGCCCGCCGCGCTCAACCGCTTCAGCGCCCGCGATGATGCCGCCACGGTAGCGGCTCTGGCGGGGCCGGCCGGCAAGATTTACACCGTGGGCCGCCCCGAGGCCGCCCCGTCGTATTGCCTCAACTACTACCTGGGCGACCGCATGGAGCGCATCGCCACCGCCGCCGAGGCCGCCAAGGCTCCCCGCGGCACCGTGCTCGTATTTCCCGACCGCGCCGATACCGTCGGCCTCCCGCCCGCCTACCACCTCAGCCTGCTCACCGACCGCAGCGCCGACACACGCCACCCGATGCTCATAGCCGTAAAACAACGATGAATCCCTCCACCTCCTCTCTCCGACGCCTCCGCGACTGGTGGCACCGATGCTCCGACGGGCAGCCGTTTATATTTGTGCTTGCCGTGCTTACGGGCGTCGCCGCCGGCGCCGCGGCCGCCGCCCTCAAGTGGGTGATAGGCTGGATCAGCGAGGGTATCACCCGCCACTTCGATCCCGCCGGGCCCAATTGGGCGCTCCTCGTCGTGCCCGTCGCCGGCATCATGCTCTGCGGCTGGTATCAGCGCCGGGTGCTTCGCGCCGACCTCACCCACGGCGTGAGCAAGCTCGGCGCCGACCTGCGAGCCGGGCGCTACGCCCTGCCAGGCTACCTCTGCTACGGCCCCGGCGTGGCCAGCTCGCTCACGCTCGGCTTCGGAGGCTCGGCCGGCTCCGAGGGTCCCATCGCCTATACCGGCGCCGCCATCGGCAGCAATGTCGCCCGCCTCTTCCGCATGGACTCCCACATCACCATGATACTGCTCGGCTGCGGAGCCGGCGCCGGTATAGCCGGCATCTTCAAGGCGCCCATCGGCGGCTTCCTCTTCACGCTCGAAGTGCTGCGCATGGAGCTCACCACCATGTCGGTGGTCGCCTGTCTGCTGGCCTGCGTGGCCTCGGCCATGACCGCCTACATGCTGTCGGGCTTCACCGTCGACCTCACCTACATACAGGAGCTGCCCATGGAGCCGCGGCTGCTGCCCGTGCTGGCGCTGCTCGGCATCGTGTGCGGGCTGTACTCGCTCTACTACGGCTACATCATGCGCCGTATGCAGCAGTTTTACGAGTCGATACCCCGTGCATGGGTGCGCAATCTCGTGAGCGGACTCGTGCTCGCCGCTCTGCTATTCCTTTTTCCCGCCCTGTATGGCGAGGGCTACGGCCTGATGCGCCACATATTGCAGGGCGATATCGCCGCCCTGTCGGCCGACGGCTTCTTTGCCTCGGCCACCGCCGGAGGCTCCATCGCCCTGGTCGCCGCCGGCATACTGGCCGTCAAGGCATTTGCCTGCTCGGCGTCGAACAGCGGCGGCGGCGTGGCCGGCGACTTCGCCCCCACGCTCTACGCCGGCTGCGTGCTCGGCTTCCTCTTTGCCACCGTGGCCGGCCTGCTGTGTCCCGACTCGCCTCTGCCCGTGGCCGGCTTTGCCTTCTGCGGCATGGCCGGAGTGATGTCGGGCGTGCTTCAGGCCCCGCTGATGGCCCTCTTCCTCACCGCCGAGATGACCGATGCCAACGTGCTCTTCCTCCCCCTGCTCATCGTGTCGGCCATCTCCTTCGGCATCATCCGCCTCTTCCGCCCCGCCATCTACTACACCACCGTCTGACCCCCGCCATCTCCTCCGCTCTGCGGCATAATATTATGCTGCTGTGTGGTGTGGATTTGGAGGGGTGGGGATATTTTTGTACTTTTGTGGTCATCTGACCTTTTTGAAGAAAAGACATGAACGTTCTCGAACTTAGCGAACAGGAAATCATACGCCGCAACTCGCTGCAGGCTCTGCGCGACATGGGCATCGAGCCGTATCCGGCGGCCGAATATCCGGTAAACGCCCACAGCCGCGAAATCAAGGAATCTTTTGCCGACGACGCACCCGCCCGCGAGGTGTGTGTGGCCGGCCGTATCATGGGGCGCCGCATCATGGGCAAGGCTTCCTTTGCCGAGCTCCAGGATGCCGACGGCCGCATACAGATTTACATCGCACGCGATGAAATCTGTCCGGGCGAGGACAAGGAGCTGTACAATACCGTATTTAAGAAGCTGCTCGATATCGGCGACTTCATCGGTGTGTGCGGCCATGTCTTCCGCACCCAGACGGGCGAAATCTCCATCCACGCCACCTCGCTCACGGTGCTGAGCAAGTCGCTGCGCCCGCTGCCGGTGGTGAAGATGAAAGACGGTGTGGCATACGACTCCTTTGACGACCCCGAGCTGCGGTTTCGCCGCCGCTATGTCGACCTGGTGGTCAACGAGGGTGTGAAGGATATCTTCCTGAAGCGCACCAAGGTGTACACGTCGATGCGCGAGTATTTCAACTCGGCCGGCTACATCGAGGTCGAGACGCCCATACTGCAGTCGATACCCGGCGGCGCGGCCGCCCGCCCTTTCATCACCCACCACAATGCGCTCGACATACCGCTGTATCTGCGTATCGCCGACGAGCTGTATCTGAAGCGTCTGATCGTGGGCGGCTTTGACGGTGTGTATGAATTCTCGAAGAATTTCCGCAACGAGGGCATGGACCGCACCCACAATCCTGAGTTTACCTGCATGGAAATCTATGTGGCGTACAAGGACTACAACTGGATGATGGACTTCACCGAGCGTATGCTCGAGAAAATATGCCTGGATGTCAACGGCACCACCGAGGTGAAGGTGGGCGACAACGTGATATCGTTCAAGGCGCCGTTCCCGCGCGTGACCATGGCCCAGGCTATCCTCGACCACACCGGCCGCGACATCACCGGACTCGACGAGGACGGGCTGCGCGCGCTGGCCGCCGAGCTGGGCGTCGAGGTCGACGCATCGATGGGCAAGGGCAAGATTATCGACGAAATCTTCGGCGAGAAGTGCGAGGACCGTTACATACAGCCCACCTTCATCACCGACTATCCCATAGAGATGTCGCCGCTGACCAAGCGTCACCGCGACAATGCCGAGCTGACCGAGCGCTTTGAGCTGATGGTCAACGGCAAGGAGCTGGCCAACGCATACAGCGAGCTCAACGACCCCATCGACCAGTATGAGCGCTTTGTCGAGCAGATGCGCCTGGCCGAGAAGGGCGACGACGAGGCCATGATCATCGACGCCGACTTTATCCGCGCTCTCGAGTACGGTATGCCCCCCACGTCGGGCATGGGTATCGGCATGGATCGCCTGGTGATGCTGATGACCGGCCAGACCGCCATCCAGGAGGTGCTGCTCTTCCCGCAGATGCGCCCCGAGAAGGTGGAGCGCCGCGACAAGGAGGAGGCTTTCACCGCCCTGGGTGTGCCCGCCGAGTGGGTGCCCGCCGTGCAGAAGGCCGGCTGCTTGACTGCCGCCTCGCTGGCCGGGGCCGTGGCCGGCAAGCTCTCGCAGGAGCTCATCGCCATCAACAAGAAATACAAGCTGGGCCTGAAAAACCCCACCGCGGCCGAGATACAGGTGTGGATCGACGCGGCTGCCGCTCTCTAATTCCGCGCCGGCATGCAAGACACTCCACATCTGGCAGTACTTGGCGGCGGCTCATGGGCCACGGCCCTGGCAAAGCTGCTGCTGGGCAATCTGAGCCGCATATCCTGGTATATGCGGCGCGACGACCGCATCGAAGACTTCCTGCGCCTGGGCCACAACCCGGCGTATCTGACCGATGTGACCTTTGACACATCGCGTATCGACTTCTCGTCGGATATCAACGCCGTGTGCGACTCGGCCGACATCATCCTGCTGGCGATGCCCTCGCCTTATTTCAAGTCGCATATCGACAAGCTCTCGACCGACATATCGGGCAAGACAGTGGTGAGCGCCATCAAGGGCATCGTGCCCGACGACAATATGCTCATCACCGACTATATGGCCGACCGCTTCGGTGTGAGCCTTGAGAAGGCGCTGGTGATATCGGGCCCGTGCCACGCCGAGGAGGTGGCGCTCGACCGCCCGTCGTATCTCACCATCGGCTGCCGCCGCCCCGAGACCGCCGAGGCATTTGCCTCGCTGCTCGCCGGCAAGCATACCCATACCATCACCTCGACCGATGTCGACGGCATCGAGTATGCCGCCGTGCTCAAAAATGTGTATGCCATCGCCGCAGGCATCATCCACGGCATGAAGCGGGGCGACAATTTCTCGGCGATGCTGGTGTCCAATGCCATACGCGAGATGGAGCGGTTTGTGGCCGCCGTCGACCCCCGTCCGCGCCAGATATGCGACTCGGTATACCTGGGCGACCTGCTGGTGACGGCCTACTCCCGCTTCTCGCGCAATCACAATTTCGGCTCGATGATAGGCAAGGGCTACAGTGTGACGGCCGCGCGTATGGAGATGGAGCAGACCGCCGAGGGCTACTATGCGGCCAAGTGTATCACCGACATCAACGCCGCCTACGGAGTACATATGCCCATCCTTGAGGCCGTATACGACATACTCTACCGCCACGTGCGCCCGGCCAAGGCTGTGGTGCGCATGGCCGAGAGCTTCACCTGACAGCCACCCCTCGACAGCCCTCTCCCCGCTCATGGACTTCTCTCTGGATATACTCGGCTGCGGCTCTGCCACGCCCACGATGCGCCATCTGCCATCGTGCCAGGTGGTGACACACCGCCGCCGTCTGATGATGATCGACTGCGGCGAGGGCGCACAGCTGCAGATGCGGCGCCAGCGGCTGCAATTCAGCCGTCTGCGCCATATATTCATCTCACATATCCACGGCGACCACTTTCTGGGCCTGCCCGGGCTGCTGTCTACCATGGCCCTGCACGATACCGGCGGCACCGTCACGGTGCACTGCCTGCGCCAGGGTGCCGAGCTGCTGCGCTCGATCATGGCGGTGCTGTGCCGCGACACCTCATTTGACATCGAGTACGACGTGATAGAGCCGCGCGAGGCAGTGATTATCGACGACGACGCCCTCAGGGTGAGCACGTTCCCGCTGTACCATCGGGTGCCGGCGGTGGGATTCCGTTTCGACGAGAAGCCCAAGCCGCGGCATATCGACGGCGAGGCAGTGCGTTTCTACGGCGTGTCGCACGCCTGGATGGAGCGCCTGCGCCGGGGCGAGGACTATGTGGCTCCCGACGGCCGTGTCATCGAGAATGCCCGGCTGACGCGCCCGGCCGACCGCTCGTGCAGCTACGCGTATTGCTCCGATACCATGTACGACGAGCGCGTGGCGCGCGCCGTGGCCGGTGTCGACACTCTCTATCACGAGGCCACATACCTCACCGACCGCGCCGATAAGGCCGCCCCTCGCGGCCACTCCACCGCCGCCGAGGCCGGCCGCATAGCCACCCTGGCCGGTGTGCGCAGGCTCGTGGTGGGGCATTACTCCAAATCGTATGATTCCGACGAGCCCTTTGCCGCCGAGGCCGCGACCACCTTTGCCGGTCAGGTGATACCCGCGCGCGAGGGGCTGCATCTCGACCTTGATTTCTGACTCCCCGCGCCATGACACCAGCCGAGCTCGACATATACTACATGCGCCAGGCCCTTGCCGAGGCGCGCCGCGCCGCCGCTGAGGACGAGATACCCGTCGGCGCCGTCATCGTCGCCGGCGGCAGGGTGGTGGCCCGCGGCCACAATCTCACCGAGACACTGCGCGATGTCACCGCCCATGCCGAGATGCAGGCCATCACGGCCGCTGCGCTCGCCCGCGATGCCAAGTATCTGGCCGATACCACACTGTATGTCACGCTGGAGCCTTGCCTGATGTGCGCCGGCGCCATCGGCTGGAGCCAGATCGGGCGAGTGGTGATAGGGGCGCGCGACCCGCGGCGCGGATTCTCGACGCTCACCTCGTCGTCGCCCTTCCACCCGCGCGCCGAGGTAGTGTGGGATGTGCTCGCCGACGAGTGCCGCGAGCTTATGGTAAATTTCTTCAAAGACAAACGCTGATGCACTACTTCCTCATAGCGGGCGAGGCCAGCGGCGACCTGCACGGCGCCGAGCTCATCGCCGCCCTGCGCGCGCGCGATCCCGAGGCGCGCTTCACCTTTCTCGGCGGCGACGCCATGGCCCGGGCCGCCGGCTGCGCCCCGGTGGTACACTACTCGCGCATGGCCTTCATGGGATTCAGCGAGGTGCTGCGCAATCTCGGCACCATATCGGGCAACCTGCGCGCCGCGCGGCGCGCTCTCTCCGAGGCGCGGCCCGATGTATTCGTGCCCGTCGACCTGCCCAGCTTCAATCTCAAGGTGGCCAAGACCGCCCGCTCGCTGGGCATACCCGTGTGCTGGTACATCTCGCCCAAGCTGTGGGCGTGGAAAGCATGGCGGCTCAAGTCGATACGCCGCGTGGTCGACCGCATGATGTGCATACTGCCCTTTGAGCCGGCCTGGTATGCTGAGCGCGGCTACTCCGAGGCTGTATATGTGGGCAATCCGTCGGTCGAGGAGATCGACCGTGCCCTGGCGGCTGTGGAGCCGCGCGAGGAGTGGATGCGCCGCCATCGCCTGCGCTCCAACCGCCCTCTGCTGGCCCTGCTTCCCGGCAGCCGTCGCGGAGAGATACGCTGCAATCTGCCTGTGATGGATGCCGTGGCGCGGCGTTTCCCGCAATACACCATCGCTGTGGCCGGCGCGCCGGGCATAGATGAGGACTTCTACGCGGGCCTCACCAAATTTCAAGTCGTGCGCGGAGCCACCCACGAGATGCTCGCCCACTCGCGTGCGGCGCTCGTCACATCGGGCACCGCCACGCTGGAGGCCGCCCTGGCCGGAGTGCCGCAGGTGGTGATGTACCGCTCCAACGGCTCGCGGCTTGCCTATGAGCTGATGCACCGCGTGGTGCACGTGGAGTATGTGTCGCTGCCCGACCTCATCGTGGGGCGTGGCATCGTGCCGGAGATGCTGCTGCATATGTGCACACCCGAGGCCGTGGCCGACCGGCTTGCCGCCATCCTGCGCGACGGCGATGCGCGCGACGCGCAGCTCGCCGGCTACGCCGAGATGCGCGCCCTGCTCGGCCCTGCCGGCGCGGCAGCGCGCGCCGCCGAGGCAGTCGAGGCAGTCGCCCGCCGCTGATGTCGATGTGATGTAATAAGCCTTATAAGATTTAAGTCTTATAAGTCTTATAAGTCATATAAGTAATCCATAGCCCGAACAGTCGACAGTAGAAGCGCTCCGCGCTTCTGCTTTAGTCCGCGCAGGTTTGTAACCTGCGCGCCACTTGGGTATTACACCTCGTCTTTTTGGCTTTGTAAGCCAAAAAGACGCTACTGCCGGTTGTATGGGCGCGAGTGTAAGATAGGACGGTCTGAAGCAAAGCATGGCGGGGCGGTGTTTTGACTTACAAAGTCAAAACGCCGAGGTGAAATGGCTTGGCTACGCGCAGGTTGCAAACCTGCGCGGACTACAGAAGCGCGGAGCGCTGACCCTTAATGAGGCGCGGAGCAATAAGGGTCAGGTCTAACGACCTTCCACTTACCGGGGTTGTCGCGGATGCACGGGGTTGCGCTGCGCTTCACCCCGTGTTACTCATAATGGTCAGCGCTCCGCGCTTATGCTGTAGTCCGCGCAGGTTTGTATCCTGCGCGGACTACATGCTATGTGATTTATAGGTCTTATTTGACTTATAAGATATATAAAATAAGATATATGGAAGCAGGCTTAGAGGAGGGCGTGGAGCTGGGGCAGCAGGGGGGCGGCGCCGTCGTTGATGATGGCGTGGCGCGGGATGGCTGCGAGGGCGGCCGCGGGAGGCGTGTGCTGGGCGTCGATGCGGGAGCGCACCTGGGCGGCGCTGAGGCCGCTGCGCCTCTGCACGCGGGCGATGCGCAGCTCCTCGGGGGCGGTGACTTCCCAGATTTCGCCGATGAGGGGGTGGAGCGGGGCGCAGGTGTCGAGTATGGCTGTCTCGATGAAGATGCGCCCGTCGCGGCAGGCGGCTGCGCGCGCTGCGAAGTCGGCGGTCACGCGGCTGTGTACGATGGAGTTGAGCCTGGCCAGGGCGGCCTCGTCGGCAAATACCACAGATGATATGAGCGGGCGGTCGATGCGCCCGTCGACCACCGCGACCGGGTGTATGTCGCGGCAGAGGGCGGCGTGTATGGCGGGGTCGGCGTCCATCAGGCGGCGGGCCTCGCTGTCGGAGTCGTAGACTTCATGGCCCATGGCGCGCAGGATGCGGCTCACGACCGACTTGCCGGCGCCGATGCCGCCTGTGATGGCTGTGACTGCGGCTGTCATAGGCGCTCGATGATGTACTCGACCGAGTCGGCCGAGAGCTGTACGTTGCGCAGGTCGGCGGGCACGTCATGCAGCCGCACGCGGGCCATGCGGGCGTTGCCTCCGTCGAGGCTGTGGTAGTCGACGATGAGGCGCATGGGCGGGGTGGCCTTGTAATTGCTGCGCGGCACCAGGTATGATACTTCGAGCTGCGAGGGGAAGGTGATGAGGCGGTATCCGGCGGGTACTCCCGAAGCCTCTATCTGATACTTGAGTGTGCGGAAGATGAGCGACTCCACCGGGAATGTGACGTCGACCGAGTCGGGGATGAGTCTGACTCCGGCGGGCGCCGCCAGTCTCACGCGCTGTACCACGGTGTGGTCTATGCCCGAGAGGCTCACCTCCTCGGTGGATACCGTGTGGCCGATGTGGGCGCCCGGGGCGGCGTATGCCATCACTGAGTCGAGCGACAGTATCGGGCGGCCGGCCGGGGTGGCCTTTGGGGCGGTGGTGAGATTGTAGTCGAGGCGCACGGCCACGGGGCGGCCGGGAGCGGTGGTGAAGAGCAGGCGCAGCGAGTCGGGGGTGACCACCGACACGGCTGAGCCGTCGATGGCGCCTCGCACGAGCGCTTTGATGTCGGCGTCGGTCAGGCGCATCACATTGCCCTGGCGGTATGCGCGGAAGTCGACCTTGAGCGCGGGAGCGTGACCGAGCGAAATCTTGACCAGCTGCGAGGCTTTGGCGCGCAGGCTGGCCGCTATGGCCGGGGGCGGGGTGGATATGATGGTGACCGAGTCGGGTACGTTGGTGATGCGCAGAGGCAGGCGCACGTCGGTCTGGTCTTCGTCGTTGAGGGCCATGACCCACCAGAGCATGGCCGAGACGCCGAGAAATGCAGCGAAGACAGCCGCGTTGTGGCCGCCCTTTGATTGGAGCGCGGCTACTACGCGGCTGTATATCTGCTTGCCCGGCAGGCGCATTGCGGCGGGCTTGGCTTACTTGGACTGGTCGCCCTGGGCCTGGGCGTCCTTGGAGGCCTCGTCGGCCGAGGGGTATACGGAGCCCTTGTCGATGGTGATGTTGACGCCCTTGGCGATATCGATGTCAAAGGTCTTGTCGCCCACCGAGGTGATGCGGCCGTAGATGCCGCCGGCGGTGACTACCTTGTCGCCCTTGGTGAGGGCTTCGCGGAACTTGCGTATCTCTTTCTGGCGCTTCTGCTGGGGGCGTATCATGAAAAACCAGAATACGACCAGCAGCAGTACGATCATGATGATGCCGCTCATGCCGCCGCCTTGGGGAGCGGCTGACTGGAGGGGGAGGAAGGTGAGTGTGTGCATGGGGTTGATGTGTGTATGGGTGAGGGGATTATCTGTCTTTCTCGGGCGAGGGTGCGGCGGTGCCGAATGGCTTGAGCACCACGCCCTGCTCGACCATCTCGCGGATGACCGAGTAGAGGATGCCGTTGATGAAGGCTCCGGAGCGGGGTGTGGAGTATGCGTTGGCTATCTCGATATACTCGTTGAGCGACACCGGGATGGGTATGGCGGGGAAGTTGACCACCTCGGCCAGGGCCGTGATCATTATCACCATATCCATGAACGCGAGGCGCTCGGGGTCCCAGTCGGCCGATATGAAGCGGTCGATGTCGGCGCGGTATTGCTCGCGGCCTTTGACGGCGAAGTCGAAGAGGCGGGCGCCGAAGGCGGCGTCTTCCTCGTCTTTAAACTGGGGCAGGAATGTATCGGCGGCTGCCTCTCCCTCGGGCGACTGGCCCAGGCGGCGCAGTGTCTTGAGCAGGAAGGTGCCGATGATGTTGATGTCGTCGTTCCAGTACACCGACTTGGCTTCCATTGCCTCGGCCAGCGCGTCGGACGGCAGTACCACGTGGCGCATCACGTCACGCCAGAACTCGCAGTCGGCCGCCCAGTCGGTCGCGGGCGCCTCCATATAAGCCTTGTATGTGTCGGAGGCCAATATGAGGTCGAGCAGCGAGCCGAGCAGGCCGGCGTCGGCGGCCCAGTCGGCGGGATGGTCTTTGAGGTATGCCTGGAGCTCGGGCTCGTCGGCCAGGAATCGGGCCAGGCGGTTGTCGACCATGCGTGTGTCGGGGTTGAGGTCGGCCGATGTGGGCAGGTATTTGCTCTTGGCGGTCTCCTGGCGGTATGCGAGCTCGTCGGTGATGTCGACGATGAGGGCCAGCAGGGCGTAGTAGAGGTCGCGGGCCTTGTCGAGCGAGGCTTGCAGGTCGCGGCGGGCCTTCTCGACGGCGGCGCGGGAGTCGTTGTAGGAGCGCAGGGTCTCGGCGGCGGCATATATGCCGTGGTGGAGGCCGGTGAGCGAGAAGTCGGGGTTGGCGCGCAGGGCCTGGGTCAGGGCGGGGCTCTTGAGGATGGTGGTCTCGAGCATCACCACCCAGAAGCGCACGTCCTCGTCGAGGTCGCGCGAGCGGCGGCGTGAGTAGTCGCCGTATGCGGCCGATGATGTGATGGCGGCGGCAAGCTCGCCCATGACGGGGCGCAGCAGGTCGTAGTCGGCGCGGTCGCGGGCTGTGATGGCCTTGAGGGCGTCGTTTGACGCCAGGGCGCGGCCCACGCGGTTGGTGGCCAGCTTGCGGTCGGGCTCGGCGGGAGCCAGGGCGCCGGCTACATTGGTACGGATGCCCGAGAGCTCCTGTATGAGCAGGAGCATGTCGAGATAAACAGCATATGCAAATCGACGGTCGCGGGTAGGATTGTCGGGGGCGGCGTCGATGCGGAATTCGTTGCGCGACAGCAGATATGAATACAGTATCTGTACTACCTTGATACGGATGAGTATGCGGTTTATCATATCGAAATGTACGTCTTTAGGAGTTTTCGCCTGCAAAGGTACGAAAAAATCGCCGCATCCGCGCCCTTGCCCGCCAAAAAAACGGTTTTTGGGGGATTGGCATGTTTTTTGTACCTTTGCATACAAATTTGTTATTATAAATATGTCGATAGATAATATCATACAGGAGGCGGTGTCGCGCGCGGTAAAGGAGCTTTACGGCGTGGATACCCCTGCGGGCGAGGTGGTGCTTCAGGCCACGCGCCGCGAGTTTGAGGGCAACCTCACTGTGGTGGTGTTCCCCTGGGTCAAGGCCGCGCGCCGCGCGCCCGAGCAGGTGGCAGCCGCCATCGGCGAGTGGCTGGTGGCCAATGAGCCGGCCGTCAAGGGCTTCAACGCCGTCAAGGGTTTTCTCAACATCGTGGTGGAGCCCCGCGCCTGGAATGGTGTGCTCGCCGCCATAGCGGCCGACCCCTCCTACGGCTTCACCGAGGCCGGCGCCGACGCGCCGCTGGTGATGGTGGAGTACTCGTCGCCCAATACCAACAAGCCCCTCCACCTGGGCCATGTGCGCAACAATCTGCTGGGCTACTCGCTGGCGCAGATTCTCGCCGCGTGTGGCAACCGTGTGGTGAAGACCAATATCGTCAACGACCGCGGCATACATATCTGCAAGTCGATGCTGGCGTGGCAGAAGTGGGCCGGCGGCGCCACTCCCGAGAGCCGCGGTGTCAAGGGCGACCATCTCATCGGCGACTGCTACGTCGACTTTGACCGCCATTTCAAGGCCGAGGTCAAGGAGCTCATGGACAAGGGTATGACCGAAGACCAGGCCAAGGAGGCGTCGCCCCTGATGGCTGAGGCCCGCGAGATGCTGCGGCGCTGGGAAGACGGCGACCCCGAGGTGCGCGCCCTGTGGGAGCGCATGAACGGCTGGGTGTACGCCGGATTTGACGACACCTACCGCCGCATGGGCGTAGACTTCGACAAAATCTACTATGAGTCGCAGACCTATCTCGAGGGCAAGGCCAAGGTGCTCGAGGGCCTCGACAAGGGGCTGCTCTACCGCCGCGACGACGGCTCCGTATGGGCCGACCTCACCGCCGAGGGGCTCGACCACAAGCTGCTGCTGCGCGCCGACGGTACCTCGGTATACATGACCCAGGACATCGGCACCGCCAAGATGCGGTACGACGACTATCCCATCGACCGCATGATATATGTGGTGGGCAACGAGCAAAACTATCACTTCCAGGTGCTCTCGCTGCTGCTCGACCGTCTCGGCTTCAGCTGGGGCAAAGACCTGGTGCACTTCTCCTACGGTATGGTGGAGCTGCCCACCGGCAAGATGAAGAGCCGCGAGGGCACGGTCGTCGACGCCGACGACCTGATGGCCTCGATGGTGGCCGACGCCCGCCGCGTGAGCGACGAGATGGGCAAGATACAGGGCCTCACCGACGAGGAAAAAGACGCTGTGGCCGAAATCGTCGGATTGGGCGCGCTCAAGTACTTCCTGCTCAAGGTCGATCCGCGCAAGAATATGATGTTCAACCCCGCCGAGTCGATTGACTTCAACGGCAACACGGGCCCCTTCATACAGTATACCTACGCCCGTATGCGCTCGGTGCTGCGCCGCGCCGCCGAGGCCGGCCACACCGCCGGCGACTATTCGGCCGCCGTGCCCTGCGAGCGCGAGATAGCGCTCATACAGCGGCTGGCCGACTTCCCCTCGACCGTAGCCGAGGCCGGGCGCTCCTTCTCGCCGGCGCTCATCGCCAACTATGCCTACGATCTGGTGAAGGAGTACAATCAGTTTTACCACGACTGCCCCATCCTGCGCGAGACCGACCCCGCGCTGCTCTCGTTGCGCCTGACCCTCACCGAGGTGACCGCACGCACCGTGGCTGCCGCCATGGGGCTGCTCGGCATCAGTGTGCCCGAGCGCATGTAAGAATCAACGACTAAAACCGAAACAGAATATAGAATTATGAGTCAATATCCTCCTCAGTTCAACGGGTACAGCAACGCCCAGCCGGTCTACGCCTCCGTAGCCTCGGCCATGAAACTCGTATACATCAAGATGACCCTGGCGCTCGTCGTCACCGGCCTCATCGCCTACTTCTGCTCCACCTCGATGGGCTACCTCCAGTTTATGGTATCCAACCGCTGGGCCATGTGGGCGCTGATGCTGGTCGAGATAGGTCTGGTGATAGGCATCTCGTCGGGCCTGCGCAAGCTCAGCTCGCCGGCCGCCACGGCGCTCTTCTACCTCTTTGCCGTGGTCAACGGCCTGATGCTGGCGCCCATCTTCATCGTGTACACCGGCGCGTCCATCGCCAAGACATTCTTCATCACCGCCGGTACATTCGGCGCCATGAGTGTCTTCGGCTACACCACCGGCCAGGATCTCTCCAAGATAGGCAATATCCTCTTCATGGCTCTCATCGGCCTGATTATCGCCTCGGTGGTCAATATCTTTGCCCACTCGTCGACGCTCGACTGGATCATCTCCTTTGCCGGCGTGATAATCTTCACCGGCCTCACCGCCTGGGATACCCAGCAGATCAAGCAGATGGCCTCGATGATGCCCGCCTCCGAGACAGGCCGTCTGGCCACTCTGGGCGCTCTGAGCCTCTATCTCGACTTTATCAATCTCTTCCTGTACCTGCTGCGCTTCTTCGGCTCCAGCCGTGACTGACGCATCATCGATATGATACGTCGCTACGCCGCAGCATACCGCGAGCTCATCCGACTTGGCCTGCCGATACTGGTAAGCCAAGTCGGTGTGATTATTGTGGGCTTTGCCGACAATATCATGGTGGGACACTACAGCACCGATGCCTTGGCGGCGGCATCGTTTGTCAACAATGTGTTCAACGTCGTCATGATGGGCTGCATGGGCTTTACCTACGGCCTCACCCCGCTGGCCGGCGCCCTGTACAGCGCCGGCGCCGCCGGCCGCACAGGCGCCTTGACGCGCCTGGCGCTGAAGATGAACGTGCTCTACACCCTTGTGCTGTCGGCCGTGATGACGGTGCTGTATTTCTATCTCGACCGCCTCGGCCAGCCGGCCCATCTGCTGCCCCTCATACGCCCGTACTATCTCATCGTGCTGGCCTCGATGCTGCCGGTGGCGGTGTTCAACGTGATGTCGCAGTGGAGCTATGCCATCAACAATTCCCGCCTGCCCATGTGGATAATCCTGTGTGCCAACCTGGTCAACATCGCCGGCAACTACTGCCTCATCTACGGCCATGCCGGCGCTCCCGAGCTCGGCCTCACCGGTGCGGGGCTCAGCAGTCTGGCGGCGCGTATCCTCTGCCCGGTCGCCATACTGGCCGTGTTTATGCTGAGCCGCCGCTACCGCGCATACAGCGACGGTATGCGGCGCACGCCCTCGCAGCGGGGCGACCGCCGGCGGCTCTTCCGCACCTCGATGCCGGTGTCGCTGCAGATGATGTTTGAGACGGGAGCCTTCTCGCTAACGGCCATCATGGTGGGGTGGCTCGGGCATATCGAGCTGGCCGCCTTTCAGATATGTATCATCGTGGGTATGCTGGGCTTCTGTGTGTATTACAGCCTGGGGGCGGCCATCTCGGTGAAGGTGGCCAATGCCTCGTCGGCCGCGGTCGGAGCGCACGGCCTGATGCGTCACTACGCGTGGGCCGGCTACCATATCATGCTTGTGCTGATGACTGCGTCGAGCCTCACATTTGCCCTGGGCGGCCGGGTGCTTATGGGCATCTTCAGCGACGATGCCGCAGTGGTCGCGCTGGCCTCGTCGCTCATATTCCCGGTGATACTGTATCAGCTTGGCGACGCCACACAGATTACCTTTGCCAACGCCCTGCGCGGCACGGCCCACGTGCAGCCCATGCTGTGGATAGCGGCATTTTCCTATCTCGTGTGCGGCCTGCCCAGCTCATACCTGCTATGCTTCACGGCCGGCCTGCGCACCTATGGCGTGGTGCTGAGCTTCTCGGTGAGCCTCTTCGTGGCCGCGTCGCTCTTCCTCTACTTCTTCCTGCGCGCCACCAGGGCGATGCATGATTCATAATTCATGATGCATGATGCATGATGCGAGTAAGCCCCGCACACCTGCGCCTTTGGCTCGGTGTGCGGGGCTTGCTTCATGTCGTTTCATGATGCATCATGTCGCATCATGCATCATGCATCATGAATCATGAATCAAGCATCGGCTTAGTGGCAGCAACCGCCGCCGTGGCAGCCGCAGGAGTCGGCGCCGTCGGAGCAGCCTTCGCCGCAGTCGCCGCCGTGGCAGCCGCATGCGGGCTTGAGCTCCTCGGGGGTGGCGTCGCGCACGAGCAGCACGGTGCCGCGGAATCGCACGGGCGAGCCGGCCAGCGGGTGGTTGAAGTCCATCTTGACGGTGTCTTTACCGACCTCCATCACGCGGCCCTGCACCTGGAAGCCGTCGGCGGTGACCATGGGGAGCACCTCGCCCACCTTGACCATCTCGGCGTCAAACTTGCCGTCGACGTTGAATATCTCTTTTTCCAGCTCCATGACATATTCGTCGGAGCGCTGGCCAAATGCCTCATCGGCCGTGGCGGCCACGTCGAAGCTGTCGCCTTTTTTCAGGCCGATGAGAGCCTTCTCAAGAGGCTCCACCAGGCCGGGAGTCATGCCGATGATGAGGCGCTCGGGGTCTTCGGCATCGGTCTGATGCACGAGGTCTTCGGTGCCGTCGGGGCGCACCTGATACAGGTCGTAGCCGATTTCTACGTATTTTCCGGGTTGAATTGTTTCCATATCTGTGTCTGATAAATATTTTTACGTTAGTTATAACAAAAACCGTGCCCGAATGGTTATCGCTCCAGCCGCAGTGTCACCTGGTCGGGGCCTACGTCGAGCGTGGCCCAGGCCGACTCCATCACGGGGATGTTGTGGTCGACGTGGCCTATCGGGGCGCCGAAGGCGATGGGTATGCGGTATGGCTCGAGCGCCTCGGAGAGCATCAGCTCCATCGACTCGTGATTGTCGTCGGGGCGGTAGTCGGTAAACTGGCCCAGGATGAGGCCGTGGATGTGGTCGAGCGCTCCGCTCAGACGCAGCTGGTACATGATGCGCTCTATCTTGTATATAGGCTCGCTCACATCCTCGATGAAGAGGATGCAGCCCGGGCGGATGATGTCGAAGGGTGTGGCGATGAGGTCGGCGATCACGGCGAGGTTGCCGCCCAGGAGCCGGCCCTCTGCGCGGCCGCGGTGGTCGAGTGGCGATGCGGCCCAGCGGTAGGTGGGCATGGTGCCCTCGAGCATGGCCATGAGGGTGGGGTTGTCGGGATGGGCGTCGCCCAGGGCAATCTGCTTGGCCATGGAGGAGTGGATAGAGGCGATGCCGCGCGATGCCATCAGGGCGTGCAGGGCAGAGATGTCGCTGAAGCCGATGACCCACTTGGGGTCGTCGCGCAGGGGCAGGGCGGCGAGGGAGTCGAGATTGTGCACGACGCCGTAGCCGCCGCGGGCGCAGAGTATGGCGCGCACATCGGGGTCGGTGAAGGCGGCGCGCAGGTCGGCGAGGCGCTCGGCGTGGGTGCCGCTGAAGTGGCCGTGCTTGCCAAAGGTGTGGGGCATGATGTCGACGCGGTAGCCGCGCTCGCGCAGCACGGTGGCGGCCGAGTCGACGACGCCGCGCTCGATGGGGCCCGCCGGGGCGAGGATGGCTATCTTGTCGCCGGGGCGCAGCGGCGCCGGGTAGATGATGCCTGTCGATTTCTGGCCTGGTGTCATGAAAAATACTATTAGTACGGTGATTGTGAGGGCCAGCATGGCCATGTCGGCGATGCGGCTGCGTGGGATACGGGTCATTGCGGGGCGAGGTGTGAGAAAAAGTGCCAGATGGTGATGCCGGAGGATACGGCCACGTTGAGCGAGTGCTTGGTGCCGGCCTGGGGGATTTCCAGGCAGAGGTCGCAGGCGTCGACCACGGCCTGCGCCACGCCGTCGACCTCGTGACCGGCCACGAATGCGTACCGCCGGCCCGGCTCCGGCCGGAAGTCGCCAAGCGCCACCGAGCCGTGTACCTGCTCCAGGCAGCATACGGTGTAGCCGCGGGCGTGGAGGTCGGCCACGGCGTCGAGAGTCTCGGCGCAGTATGTCCACTCGACGGTGTCTTCGGCGCCCAGCGCTGTCTTGTGTATCTCGGGCGAGGGAGGGGTCTGCGATATGCCGCAGAGTATGATGCGCTCGACGGCAAAGGCGTCGCAGGTGCGGAAGATGGAGCCGATATTGTTGAGCGAGCGCACGTTGTCGAGCACCACTGTTAGCGGGATGTGCGGCGCCGAGCGAAACTCCTCGGCCGACAGGCGGTGCATGTCCCAGATGGTCTTTTTCTTCATGGCTTGATGCGTATGAGGGTGAGGCCGTCGCGCAGGGGGAGCATCACCTTGTCGACGGCGGGGTCGGCGGCCACCATGGCGTTGAACTCGGCTATGCCGCGGCTCTGGGCGTCGCGGGCCTCGTCGGGGCTGAGCATCTTGCCGCCCCAGAGCACATTGTCGGCCAGGATGTATCCGCCGGGCCTTACGTGGGGACGGACGGCGCGGTAGTAGTCGCAGTAGAGGCGCTTGTTGGCGTCGATATACACGAGGTCCCAGGGCGAGTCGGGCGAGGCCAGCGCGGGGATGGCGTCGAGGGCGTCGTCGATGTGGAGGCGTATGTCGGCGGCGCGCGGCGAGGCGGCAAAGAGCTCGCGCAGGCCGTCCTCGGCCTCGTCGTCGATTTCCACCGTGTCTATCACTGAGCCTGCGGGCATGCCCTCGGCAAAGCACAGGGTCGAGTAGCCGCTGAACGTGCCCAGCTCCAGTATGCGGCGGGGCGCTATCATGCGGGTGAGCATCACCAGCAGCCTGCCCTGCAGCGGCTCGCAGCACATATGCGGGTACAGGCGGGTGAGATAGGTATGGCGGTAGAGCCGGGCCAGGGTGTCGGGCTCGGCCGACGAGTGGGCTGTGCAGTATTCCTCGGCAGTCATCGGTGGCTGTGAATTTGTACAAAGGTACAACAAAATCCCTCAAAACAAAATCGCCCGCGATAGCGTATTTTCTAAAATTGTAGCTATCTTTGCAAAAATACATTATCATGCGTACCAAATATCACAGAATACTACTCAAGCTCAGCGGCGAGTCGCTCATGGGCGAGCAGGGATACGGCATCGACCGGGCGCGTCTCGCGGCCTATGCCGAGCAAATCAATGCGGTGGCAGGCGCCGGCGTCGAGGTGGCCATCGTCATCGGCGGCGGCAATATCTTCCGCGGCCTCAGCGGCGCGGCCAAGGGCTTTGACCGTGTGATGGGCGACCAGATGGGTATGCTCGCCACGGTGATCAACTCGCTGGCTCTGTGCTCGGCGCTCAACGGTATCGGCCGCCCCGCGCGTGTGCTCACGGCCACCAATATGTTTCCCATCGGCGAGCAATACAGCAAGTGGCGTGCCATCGAGGCTCTGCGCTCGGGTACCATCGCCATCATAGCCGGCGGCACGGGCAATCCCTTCTTCACCACCGATACCGGCTCGGCTCTGCGCGCCATCGAGGTGGAGGCCGACGTCATGCTCAAGGGCACACGCGTCGACGGCATCTACACGGCCGACCCCGAGAAAGATCCCACCGCCACCAAGTTTACCGAGATATCCTACGACGAGGTGTACACACGCGGCCTGCGCGTGATGGATCTCACCGCCACAGCCCTGTGCAAGGAAAACCGCATGCCCATCGTGGTATTTGACATGGATACGCCCGGCAATCTGGAGCGTGTCGTGGGCGGCGATCCTATCGGCACTCTGGTATACTGATACTCAATACACCATCACCATAATATGACAGACCCCAAGACTTACCTCACCCCGGCCGAGGAAAAAATGGAAATGGCCGTGGAATTTCTCGACGAGACTCTCGCCCGCATCCGTGCCGGCAAGGCCAATGCCAAAATCCTCGACGCAGTGCGCGTCGACTACTATGGCTCGATGGCCCCTGTGAGCAATGTGGCCAATATCTCGGTGCCCGATGCCCGCACCATCGTCATCACCCCCTGGGAGAAATCGATGTTTAAGGAAATCGAGAAGGCTATCATCAACTCTGAGGTGGGTATCACTCCCGAAAACAATGGCGAGGTGATACGCCTGAGCATACCGCCGCTCACCGAGGAGCGCCGCAAGGCTCTGGTGAAGCAGTGCAAGGCCGAGGCCGAGCAGGCCAAGGTATCGGTGCGCAATGCCCGCCGCGACGCTATCGACGGGCTGAAAAAGGCCGTCAAGCAGGGTATGCCTGAAGACGTGGAGAAGGATGCCGAGGCTACCGCCCAGAAGCTTCACGACAAGTATCTGAAGCGCATCGACGACCTCTTCAGCGCCAAGGAAAAGGAAATCCTCACCGTATAATAATAGAGGCAACGCACGCGCGTGTACGCGGCGCGGACGCTTCCCCCGGAGCTATCGGGGCGCGTCCGCGCCGCTGCCGTATCCCCCCCCGACCGGCTCGGGCAGGGGTACAAAAAAAGCGCCGCATTTCACAATGAAGCGCCCTTGGGGATTTCCTTAACTTTAAAAATTCAAATATCTTTCCTAATGCAGTAGACTTAAAAACAAATCATAGTGATTTGCGCGATTCTTTGCAAAGGTACGCGGAAGGCGTAAAAATCCAAAATTTTTCGCGCAAAAATTTGTTAAAACCGACATCAGACGGTGTCTGCTGCCTGTGTCTTGATGTATTTGCCGAGCAAAAGGGCCGACAGGGAGATTGCCGACAGGCCGGCCATGAGAGTGAGCATGGCTGTGCCGGTGATGAGCGGGGCGTTGATAGCCAGTACCAGGATGATGGCCGCGAGCAGTGTGGCGGCCACAGCGGCCGAGGCTTTGATTAGAAATCGGGAGAGGGTTTCCATAATGTAGCAGAAAGAGAGGGTGGGGGGTAAGTCGTTTTGTGTGTGATTTATAGATATAATGATTGGGCGGGGCAAATGGTTCGGCCGGGCATAAAAAAGCCGCGTCCCCGAGCGGGGGACGCGGCGCGTATATATGTAGTGTGTAGATTACTTCACGAGGACTTTCTCTACCTTGCCGGCGCGACGCACCAGGTAAAGACCGGCGGCGGGCTCGGCCACGCGCACGCCCTGAAGGTTGAAGTACTCGGCGGCGCCCTGCTCGGCGGCCTCAATCTCGGCGATGCCGTCGACGGCACCGGCGGTGAAGGTCACCTCGATGAAGGTGTCGTTGCCCCACTTCTCGAGAGCGTCAAAGCTGATGGTGCCGGTGAAGTCGGCATCCATGCTTGTGTTGTCGCCGTTGTAGTTAAACTCAAGGGGCTCGCCAAGCTGGTTGCTCTTGATTACGCCGTAGCCGTAGTTGATGGTGCCCCAGTTGCCGTCGGCAATCTTGAAGACCTGGTCGGCAGGCAGGGTGCAGGAGAGGGTGTACTTGCCGTCGGCGTAGGTAAACTTGTAGTCGGGGTTGGCTGCCCAGTTCTCGCCGGTCATGTCGCCGCGCAGGTATACTTCAGCGGGGCCGGTGGGGGCGGGAGTGGTGGTGGTGATGGTGATGGTGCTCATGTCGACGGGGATCTCCACGGTCCAGTCGGCTACCCAGGGCATGTTGATGTTGCCGGGGTCGGCGTTGGGCTCGAGAGCGGTGCTCTGGGTCTTGTCGGTCGACTCGGCAAACTCGGCGTAGTAGCCGCCTGCGTTGAAGCCGGCCCAGTCGCCCTCTGCAGAGCCTTTGGTGGTGGATATCTTCAGAGCGGTGAGGCTCTCGAAAGACATGGTGTACTTGCCGTCTTTGGCGGTCACTTCGAGGGGAGCTTCAGGAGCCCAGCCGAGGTTGGTACCGCTGCCGCAGAAATATACCTGTGCGTTCATGGAGAGCACGGCAGCGCAAGCAGCCGCAAAAGCGTAGAATTTTTTCATGCTTCTATTAGATTATGTGAATAAGTAAGATGATATGTGGCGAGGATAGTCGCCGACGCGGCAAATGTACCCCATAAATGTAAGTTTGCAAAATTTTTCAACAAAAAAATATCGTTATGTGTTTTTAAACATATTTTCATTAAGTTTGCAGCCATGAACGTCAAGCAAAATATACTCGAGACTATCGGTTCCACACCTCTGGTGCGCATCAACCGCCTCAACCCCAATCCGGCAGTCAATATCTACGCCAAGCTCGAGGGCTTCAACCCCACCGGCAGCATCAAAGACCGCATCGCCCTGCGCATGGTCGAGGATGCCGAGCGCCGCGGAGTGCTCCGCCCCGGCATGACCATCATCGAGCCCACGTCGGGCAACACCGGTATCGGTCTGGCTATGGTCGGCGTCGTAAAAGGATATGATGTCGAGATAGTCATGTCGGAGGGCGTATCGGTCGAGCGGCGCACCATCATCCGCTCCTACGGCGCCAAGGTGACACTCACCCCCGCCGACGAGGGCACCGACGGAGCTATCCGCATGGCCCGCCGCCTCGTGGCCGACAACCCCGGCCGATACTTTATGCCCGACCAATTCAGCAACGCCGCCAACTATATGGCCCACTACCTCTCGACCGCCCTCGAGATATGGGAGCAGACCGGCGGATGCGTCGACTATCTGGTGTGCGCCCTGGGTACCTCCGGCACCATCATGGGCGTGTCACGGTTTATGCGCGCGCTCAATCCCGACGTGCGCGTAGTGTGTGCCCATCCCGTGCGCGGCCACTACATCCAGGGCCTCAAAAATATGGACGAAGCCATAGTCCCCGCCATCTACGACCCCGCCAAGATAGATGTGCAGGAGATGGTGAGCAGTGAGGAAGCCATCGAGATGGCCCGCCGCATCATCCGCGAGGAAGGTATATTTGCCGGCATGAGCTCAGGCGCCGCCATGCTTGCCGCGACGCGCGTCGTACAGGGCCTCAGCGGCGGCAACGTAGTGGTGATATTCCCCGACCGGGCCGAGAAATATCTCTCGACAGTGATGTTCGACGAGTTTAATTATTAACCCGTTACAAAAAACTTTTGAAAAAAGTTGCTCAAAAATTTGCACAGACAAAAAAAACGCCCTACCTTTGCAGCGCAAAAGCAAAGAAGATGACTCCGTAGCTCAGTTGGTAGAGCAGCTGACTCTTAATCAGCGGGTCGAGAGTTCGAGCCTCTCCGGGGTCACCACCAATAAATCCAATCACTTGATTTGCAAGTGGTTGGATTTTGCTTTATGTAAGAATTGTCAACCGTTTGTCAACCAATCTGAATCTTGGCACCGTTGACAAGAAAAGAGGCTGCGTCTTGAATTTTGACACAGCCTCTTTCTGTACCCGGACCCGGGCTCGAACCGGGATGGGTTGCCCCAACGGTGTTTGAGACCGTCGCGTCTACCGATTCCGCCATCCGGGCGTCGCGGGCAAAGGTACGCCTTTTTTTGGTGTGGTGCAAGTTTGGGAGGTGGATGGTCGATATTTTTTTTGTGGTTGACACGGTCTATGCCGCGTCGAGGCGTACTTCGCCGTCGTTGCGGGTGCTCATGGCGCTCAGCGATGAGGCTGCGGGCGAGGGGTGGGTCGACAGCGCCGGGTAGTCGGCTTCGATTGAAATAGCGCGTTCTCCCTGTCTGAATCCCCGAAAAAATCTGTATCTTTGCGGCATGGCAAGTAAATTCACATCCCTCCTGGCCTGGTTCAGGCGTCATACCGTCATTTCCACTATTCTGCTCATGGTGGTCGCGGCCGCAGTGCTCGTATGGCTCGCGCTGGTGTTTCTCGACAGTTGGACTCATCACGGCGACGACTCCACGGTCCCGCAGGTGCGACGTCTGCCATACGCCGAGGCGGCCAATCTTCTTGCCGCCCATGACCTTCGTATCGAGATTTCCGACTCGGTATACGACGCCTCGACCGCTCCCGGCACCGTCATGGAGTCGTGGCCCAAGGCCGGCTCGGTCGTCAAGAAAGGTCGCCAGGTATATGTGGTCATCACTGCTTTCTCGCCCAAAAATGTTACCATTACCATGCCTGTCACCGGCGTATCGGTGCGCCAGGCAGTGTCGTATCTCAATGCCTTGGGCATACGCTCCATACGTCAGGTGAGCGTGCCCTCGGAGTATCCCGATCTGGTCGAGGGCGCCCACGCCGACGGTCGCCCGCTCGGTGTCGGCTCGACGCTTGCGGTCAATTCCACCGTGGTGCTTGAGGTTGGTACCGCCCCGGAGCCCGATTTGACAGACCCCGACTCGCTCTCGGCCGAGGATGCCATCGCCGACGAGCTTGCCGGCTACTCAAGCTATAGCGAGGAATGAGCGGGCAAGAGCAACAGCCGGTCATCATTGTCGACAGCCCCGACGGCCGCGACCTTTACGAGCACTTCCGCTTTGAGGCCGACCCCGGCCAAGCCTTGCTGCGCGTCGACAAGTTTCTGGTGGAGCGGCTTCAGCGCTCGTCGCGCAACCGCATCCAGCAAGCCGCCGAGGCCGGCTGTATCCTCGTCAACGGGCGCGCTGTCAAGTCAAACTACCGCGTCAAGCCCCGCGACCTGGTGCAGATTGTGATGGACCGCCCTCGCTACGACTTCGAGATTATTGCCCAGGATATACCACTCGACATCGTGTATGAAGACTCCACGCTGCTTGTGGTCAACAAGCCGGCAGGTCTCGTCGTGCACCCGGGCCACGGCAATTACTCAGGCACCCTGGTCAATGCCCTGGCCTGGCATTTCAAAGACAATCCCGACTACGACGTCACCGACCCCCGCATGGGTCTCGTGCACCGTATCGACAAAGATACATCCGGCCTGCTCGTCGTGGCAAAGACCCCCGACGCCAAGACCGATCTCGGGCGCCAGTTTTTTGCCAAGACCACCCGTCGGCAATACATCGCCCTTGTATGGGGCCGCCCCGACCCCGCCGACGGCCGTATCGAAGGCAATATCGACCGCGACCCCCGCGATCGCCTGCGCATGGCAGTCTTCCCGCCCGACGGCGCCATCGGCAAGCACGCCGTCACCCATTATCACTCCATCGAGAGCTTCGGCCCCGTCACCCTCGTGAGTTGCGTGCTCGAGACAGGGCGTACCCATCAGATACGCGCGCACATGCGCCATATCGGGCATCCGCTCTTCAGCGACGCCCGCTACGGCGGTGACCAGATCCTGCGCGGAAGCCCCGACGGCGCCTACCGCTCATTTGTGAGAGGCTGTTTCGAAGCATGCCCCCGCCAGGCCCTTCATGCCCATACCCTTGGCTTCCGACATCCCGACACCGGGCTCGAGATGGACTTTACCGCGCCCATCCCCTCCGACATGCAGTCGCTCATCGACCGCTGGCGCGACTACGCCCGTACATTATATAAAGAGTAGGGCGACTTTCGAAATTCTCGATATTCTCGAAATTCTCGATATTCTCGATACTGTCGAAATTTTCGAAAATCTCGAAACTCTCGATAATCTCGAAAAAATCGCCAAAAAACCACGACTTTGCAACCGCCGTAAAATCAGCGACATAGCGACTGGCTGTGAAAAAAGTATGTTTTTAAGCATAAAAAAGTGCCGAAAAAATTTGGAGGGAAAGG
>CAJUOC010000019.1:36484-50401 GCA_910587925.1 uncultured Muribaculaceae bacterium | reverse complement strand
GCAACCCCGTGACGACGAGTCATGCGGCAGCAGAAGCGCGGAGCGCTGACCCTTAATGATGCACAGCGCAATAAGGGTCAGGTCTAACGACCTTCCAATTACCGGAGTGGCCGCGGCCTGCACGGGGTTGCGCTTCGCTTCACCCCGTGTTACTCATAAGGGGCAGCGCTCCGCGCTTCGGCTGCCGCATGACACCTCGTCGCTGCCGGGTAAGAGCAAGCAGAGCTGCATAGCCACGACACGGCCGAAGTGTCGCAGCTACGCAGCTCCGGCGCTTGGGGCGCATTTAGTACACGCGCTGCGGCTGTCGCCTTGCACGTGCCTACTGCCTGTCGCCCGTTCCACGGGCTTACTCCTCATCCTTAGCCCGCCATAGTTTGCCCTTCCTTCCAGCGAGATGAGCGCGGAGGGCGGCATCAGCAGCGGGGTAAGCGCGACACGTGGGCGGGATTGGCGGCGGAGGGGTGGCGCGGCGGACAGTATCGGCGACGGAAAGGTGGCGCGGCGGACGGTATCGGCGGCGGAGGGGTGGCGCGGCGGACTGTATCGGCGACGGAAGGGTGGCGCGGCGGACAGTATCGGCGGCGGAGGGGTGGCGCGGCGGACAGGCGGAAGAGTGGCGCGGCGGGCGGGATTGGCGGCGGAGGGGTGGCGCGGCGGGGTTGGCGGCGGCGGAGGGGGATGTATTGTAATGGGGATTCGCTATATAATAAGGTGGAGGGAAAATGCGTTTGGAGATTTTGCGGTTTTTGCGTAATTTTGCACCACTTTTTGTACGCAATAAAAATAAATCTATATAAAATGCTTACCGCCAAAGAAATACGCAAGTCTTTCAAGGACTTTTTCGAGAGCAAAGGCCACCATATCGTGCCGTCGGCCCCTATGGTAATCAAGGATGACCCGACGCTGATGTTTACCAACGCCGGCATGAACCAGTTTAAGGATATCATCCTTGGCAATAAGGCGGCAAAATACCGTCGTGTGGCTGACTCGCAGAAGTGTCTGCGCGTGAGCGGCAAGCATAATGACCTTGAGGAGGTCGGCCACGATACGTATCACCATACGATGTTTGAGATGCTGGGCAACTGGTCGTTTGGCGACTATTTCAAGGCTGAGGCTATCGACTGGGCATGGGAGTTTCTGGTGGATGTAATCGGGCTGGACACGAGCCGCCTGTATGCCACTGTATTTGAAGGCTCTCCCGCCGAGGGCCTGGGCCGCGACGACGAGGCTGCCGCCATCTGGGAGAAGCATCTGCCGGCCGACCATATCATCAACGGCAACAAGCACGACAATTTCTGGGAGATGGGCGATACCGGCCCCTGCGGCCCTTGCTCGGAAATCCACATCGACCTGCGCTCCGAGGCCGAGCGCGCTGCCGTGCCAGGCGCCGAGCTGGTCAATAAAGACCACCCTCAGGTAATCGAGATATGGAATCTTGTATTCATGCAGTACAACCGTCTTGCCGACGGCTCGCTGCAGCCGCTGCCCGCCAAGGTGATTGACACCGGCATGGGTTTTGAGCGCCTGTGCATGGCTCTCCAGGGCAAGACATCAAACTACGATACCGACGTATTCACGCCGCTCATCGGCAAAATCGCCTCAATCTCGGGCAAGGAGTATGGCAAGGACGCCGATGTCGACGTGGCAATGCGTGTGGTGGCCGACCATGTGCGCACCATCGCTTTCTCTATCGCCGACTCCCAGCTGCCGTCCAACGCCAAGGCCGGCTATGTGATACGCCGTATCCTGCGCCGCGCCGTGCGCTACGCCTATACCTTCCTCGACGCCAAGCAGGCATTCATGTACCGTCTGGTCGACACACTCATCGAGTCGATGGGCGAGGCATATCCCGAGCTGCCCGCGCAGCGCGACCTCATCATGCGCGTAATCAAAGAGGAGGAGGACTCCTTCCTGCGCACTCTGGCCAACGGCATCGCCATGCTCGACACCGCCATCGCCAAGGCCAAGGCCGAGGGCAAGACTCAAATCAGCGGCAAGGAGGCTTTTGTGCTCTACGACACATACGGTTTCCCGCTCGACCTTACCGAGCTGATACTCAAGGAGCGCGGCATGACGCTCGACCAGGGCGAATTTGACGCCGAGATGAAAGCTCAGAAAGACCGCGCCCGCGCCGCCGCATCGGTGGAAGCCACCGACTGGGTGACTCTGCGCGAGGGCGAGCAGCAGTTTGTGGGCTACGACACGCTCAGCGCCGACACCGAGATACTGCGCTACCGCAAGGTGAAGCAGAAAGGCCGCGAATACTATCAGATAGTGCTCTCGCGCACCCCCTTCTACGCCGAGATGGGCGGCCAGAGCGGCGACCGCGGCACACTCACATCTGCCGATGGAGAGGTAATCGAGATATACGACACCAAGCGCGAGAACGGCATGGGCGTGCATCTGAGCGCCAAGCTGCCCGCCGACCCCACCGCAGCGTTCACCGCCGCAGTCGACGCCGACATACGCCGCGCCATATCGTGCAACCACACCGCCACCCACCTGCTGCACCAGGCGCTGCGCGAGGTGCTGGGCTCGCATGTCGAGCAGAAAGGCTCGCTGGTGACCCCGCAGTCGCTGCGCTTTGACTTCTCCCACTTCCAGAAAGTGACACCCGAGGAGTTGGCCCGGGTGGAGCGCCTCGCCAACAAGCGCGTGCGCGAGGCCATCGCCCGCGACGAGCACCGCGACATGCCCATCGCCGAGGCCCGCGCCATGGGAGCGATGGCACTCTTCGGCGAGAAGTACGGCGAGGAAGTGCGCGTGATACGCTACGGCGACTCAGTGGAGCTCTGCGGCGGTACACACGTAGACAATACCGGTAATATCGGCATGATTAAAATCGTGAGCGAAAGCTCCATAGCCGCCGGAGTGCGCCGCATCGAGGCCATCACCGGCGCTGCCGTCGAGGATGCCTACGACGAGCTCAGCGACCTGCTGCGCGGCGTGGCCTCCATGCTGGGCGGCGCCCCCGATGTGCTCGGCGCCATGCGTCGGGCGCTGGACGAGAACGCCGAGCTGCGCCGCCAGGCCGAGGAAGCGTTCAACGAGCGCGTGGCTGCTCTGACCCGCCAGCTCATCGAGCAGGCCACGACCGAGGCCGGTATCACCATCGTATCGATGCGCGGCACGCGTATGCCCGATGTGGTGAAGAACGTGGCCTTCGGAGTGCGCGCCGCCTCGCCCGCCCACACCGCCTTTGTCGGCGCCACCCGCGACGCCGCCGGCAAGCCCCTGCTCACCCTGATGCTCACCGACGACCTTGTAAAGGCCGGCCTCAACGCATCTGCCATCGTGCGCGCAGCGGCCAAGGCCATCCAGGGCGGCGGCGGCGGTCAGCCCGGATTTGCCCAGGCCGGCGGCAAAAACGCCGATGCTCTCGACTCCGCTTTCGACTCCATGAAATCGGCCATCACCAATCCCTGACACTCACTCAACCTGCCTGCCGCGGCATCCCGGCCGGGATGCCGCGGCAGGCATAATCCATACCATATGAAACACATCCTCCTCTCAGCCCTCGCCGCGACGATGACTCTCGCCGCACAAGCCGCCACGGTCGACCTGCTGCAATTTCAGTCGCCGCTTGTACCCGGCACCGAAAACGTGACCGTAATCACCCCCGACTGCGCCATCGACACCGACCGGCGCGTGCCCACCGTGTATCTACTCAACGGCTACAGCGGCGACCATCTCGGCTGGATATACCTGCGCCCCGACCTCACCCGCCTGGCTGACACATATGGCTTCGTAATCGTATGCCCCCACGGCCGCGACAGCTGGTACTGGGACAGCCCCGTCGACTCGACCATGCGCATGGAGAGCTACATCACCACCGAACTCGTGCCCTATATCGACGAGCACTACCCCACCATCCCCCAGGCGTCGAAGCGCGCCATAAGCGGGCTGAGCATGGGCGGCCACGGCGCCCTGTGGCTCGCCATGCGCCACAGCGACATATGGGGCAACGCCGGCTCGATGTCGGGCGGTGTCGACATACGCCCATTCCCCGACAACTGGAAGATGAAAGACTGGCTCGGCCCCAAGAATGCCAACGCCCGGCGCTGGGACGACCACACGGTGATAAACCTGGTGCCGTCGCTGCGCGCGGGCCAGCTCAACATCACCTTTGACTGCGGCAAAGACGACTTCTTTGCCGAGGTAAACGAGAATCTGCACCGCGCCCTGGACAAAGCCGGCATCGACCACGACTACACCGTGCGCCCCGGCGCACATACCGGCAAGTACTGGCACGACTCCCTACCCCATCACCTGGCCTTCTTTGACCAGAAATTCCGCGACGCCGACAAGAAATGATACTGCGCTCGCTCGCACTCACCAATTTCAAGAATATAGCCGGCGCCACGCTCGACTTCTCGCCCAAGGTCAACTGCCTGCTGGGCGACAACGGCATGGGCAAGAGCAACCTGCTCGACGCCATATACTTCCTGAGCTTCACCAAGAGCTACGCCCGTGTGCCCGACTCGCTGCTGATACGCACCGGCGAGGACTTCGGCATCGTGCGCGCCGACTATCTGCGCGCCGGCGCCGATGAGGAAATCACCGCCGGGCTGCGGGCCGGCATGCGCAAGACCCTGCGGCGCGGCGGCAAAGAATACCGCCGCCTCAGCCAGCATATCGGGCTGTTTCCGGCCGTGATGGTGGCTCCGGCCGACCTCGACATAGTGCAGGGCGCCTCGGAGGAGCGCCGCCGCTTTGCCGACATGATCATATCGCAGGGCGACCCCGCCTACCTTGACGCGCTCATCCGCTACAACCAATGTCTGGAGCAGCGCAACCGCATGCTGCGCGACGGCCTCTCAGACCGCACCCTCTACGAGGCCGTAGAGCTCACCATGGACGCCGCCGCCTCAGCCATACGCCGCGCCCGCGCCCGATTTGTCGAGCGCCTCGGCGACCTCTTCCTGCCGTGCTACGCCGAGCTGTCGGGCAGCGGCGAGCAGCCTGGGCTGGAGCTGCTCGTGTCGGGCGGCGACCACCCTACCCTGGCCGACGCCCTCGAGCACTCGCGCTGCCGCGACACCGCAGTGCGCTACACCACCGTCGGCCCCCATCGCGACGACATCGACTTCACCCTCGACGGCCTGCCGCTGAGGCGCACCGGCTCGCAGGGCCAGCTCAAGACATTTACCGTGGCGCTGCGGTTTGCGCAGTACCGTTTCCTTGCCGACGCATCGCCCGTGCGCCCGCTGCTGCTGCTCGACGACATATTTGACAAGCTCGACGCCGGGCGCGTGGAGCGCATCATCTCGCTGGTGTCGCGCGACGACTTCGGGCAGATATTCATCACCGACACAAACCGCAAGCACCTCGACGAGATAATGGACGCCATCGGCGGCGACTACCGCATGTGGCAGGTCGAGCGCGGCACATTCACCCCCATCGCCCCGCATGAAACGCACTGAGGCCCGCAGCGTAGGCGAAATCATCGGCGAGATCATCGACAGCGGTCCCGGCGCGCGCCCCGAGTACGACCGCCAGCAGGCGTCGTGGCTCTGGAGCCAGTTGCTCGGACCGTCGATCACCCGCGTCACCACACGCCGCTATGTCGAGGGCGACACCCTACACGTATATATATCCTCGGCAGCCGTGAAGAGCGAGCTCGCCTTTATGCTCGACCCGCTCATCAAGCGCATCAACGACACCATCGGCCGCCCCGTAATACGCAAAATATCACTACACTGATGGAAATACCCGCTCCCTCGTGCGACTACGCACACCGCCAGGACATACAGATGAGATTTGCCGACGCCGACCTCTTTGGCCACGTCAACAATGCCGTAATCATGCAGTACTTCGACCAGGGCAAGCTCGGCTACTTCCGGGCAGTCATGGGCGACGACTTCGACATGCGGGGCATAGCCCTGGTGGTGGTCAACACCAACTGCAATTTCTACGCCCCCGTATTTCTAGACGAGCAGGTAGCCGTGCTCAGCGGCACCGCCCACATCGGCGAGAAATCGCTGCGGCTCGAGCAGCGGCTCGTGTCGTCGACAGGCGACGTCAAAGCCATATGCACCACGGTGATGGTGGGCTTTGACCCGGCCACATCCACCTCGGCTCCTATCGCCCCGCTGTGGCGCGAGCGGCTTGAAATCAGTCAGAAGGCCGCTCGTAAAGATTGAGGCGCGGCACCATGTGGTGGAGCAGCAGGAAAGCCGTCACATAGCATACCGCCAGGGCCACCGCCCGCGCAGGCACCGGCCACAGACTGCCAAACTGCCCGCCGAGCAGCATCAGCGCAAAGATTATCCACATGAGCGCCTGCACGGTGAGACAGAGCGTACACCAGGCATGTATCCTGAAGCGCTGCCAGGCCACACTCCACACCGTATACGGCAGACAGCACACGGCAAAAGCAGCCAGCCAGGGCGTGCAGCCGGGGCACACGAGCAGCGCCGCAAGGCTCACCGAGAAATACGTGAGCCCTATCTCACACCACGGATACAGCCCGAACAGCCTCGACGACGAGCTGTCGAGCACGCGCCCGCAGCCGCCCTTCTGTATCACGCCGCACATGCGCTCGGCCTGTGCGCTGTGCACGCCATTGTCTTTGAGCACCAGCAGATAAGTCACATATATACCGGCGCCGTAAGCCGCGATGAGCGCCGTCTGCGCCCACGAGTGCCACAGTCCGTGGGCCACGTAACAATACGCCAGCAGAAATGCCAGCCCAAGCGCCAGCGCCACCTGCTGCGCGGTGTGCATGGTCTGCACGAAGCGATGCCGCGCCAGATGCGGCTCAGCCGGCGACGAGCCCTCGGCCACATCGCCCCACACGGCGGCGCCGGTCCAACGCGCGGCAAAGTCATCGGCCGGCACCGAGGCAACCTCACCGCGCGTGCGCAGCGTAATCCGCCCCGCGGCATCGCGCTCCTTTACAATAGCAAAAGAGCCGTCGCGCAGCGCCACCACAGCCGGCACGTGCAGCGACGCCGGGTCGGGGCTGTCGCACGCGCCGCACTGCCCCGGCATCACGCCATACTCGGCCAGCAGGTCGCCCACGGCCGTAAGCGCCATCTTGTGTGGATACGTCATGAAGCGGCGGCGCGAATACGCCGCCGTATGCGGCACACCGAGCGCCGCAAGATAATCTGTAAACAATACACGGTCTGTCATGTCATTAAAACGGCACCCCGGTGCCTAAAGTTTTGCGGAAAACCAGTATCTTTGCATACCGAATATGGATACCGACACGCTCGACCTTGACAATACCGAATTCCGGCAGGTGCTCAACCTCATCGAGGGCACCCGCGCCTCGGTGTTCATGACCGGGCGCGCCGGCACCGGCAAGAGCACCTTCCTGCGGTATATCACCGAGCATACCCGCAAGAAGCACGTCGTGCTCGCCCCGACAGGCATAGCCGCCGTAAACGCCGGCGGCCAGACCCTCCACTCATTTTTTCACATCCCTCTGAAGCCGCTGCTCGACGGCGACGCGGAATTTTCGGAGCGCCGGCTCAAGAGCCGCATGAAGTACAGCCGCCAGTTTGTCAAGCTGCTGCGTGAGCTCGAGCTGATAGTCATCGACGAGATATCGATGGTGAGAGCCGATGTGATAGACTTCATCGACAAGATACTGCGCCACTACAGCCGCCGCCCCCACGAGCCATTCGGCGGCAAGCAGCTGCTCATGGTGGGCGACGTGTACCAGCTCGAGCCGGTCACCACCGGCGACGCCCGCGACATCCTGCGCCGCGAGTACCCCGGCAGCCTGCACTTCTTCGCCGCCCGCGCCTTTGCCCAGACCGAGCTGGTCGCCGTGGAGCTGCGCAAGGTATACCGCCAGAGCGACACCGCATTTATCGATATCCTCGACCGCGTGCGCGACGGCCGGCCTACCCCCGACGACCTCCGCGTGATCAACGCCCGCGTATGCGAGGCCGACGAGGCCGACGACTCCGCCCTGGCCATGACCATCGCCACCCGCCGCGACATCGCCGACCATATCAACTCGACCCGCCTCGACGCCATCGACTCCCCGGCCCATACATTCACGGCCGAGGTGAGCGGCGACTTCCCCGAGCAGTCATTTCCCACCGAGCGCGAGCTGGTGCTTAAGGCCGGCGCCCAGGTGGTCTTTATCCGCAACGACATCGAGCGCCGCTGGGTCAACGGCACCCTGGGCCGGGTGCTCGACATCGCCCCCGACCGACTCACCATCGCCCTCGAGAGCGGTGACATCCACGCCATAGAGCCCGAGATGTGGAGCAATATCCACTATATATTCAACGACAAAGAGCACACCGTCGAGGAGGAGGTCAAGGGTACATTTGTGCAGTACCCGGTGAGGCTGGCCTGGGCGCTCACCATCCACAAGAGCCAGGGACTCACCTTCAGCCGCCTGCGCATCGACCTGGGCCGCGGCGCCTTTGCCGGCGGACAGTGCTACGTGGCCCTGAGCCGCGCCACATCGCTCGAGGGGCTCACGCTCGCAGGCCCGGTACGCGCCTCCGACATATATGTCAATCCCGAGGTGAGGCGCTTCGCCGCGGGATTCAACAACTCGGCCACCGTCGCCAAAGCGCTCGACATCGCCCGTGCCCGCGAGCTGTACACTACGGCGGCCATCGAGTTTGACCGCGGCCACTACGGCAAGGCATACGACGCCATGACCGGGGCCGCCGCTCTCCACGACCTCACCCATACGCCTCGCATACGGCGCATGGCCGTGGGCAAGCTGTATGCTCTGGCCGAGGCCAGAGCCGAGGCCGCCGAGCTGCGCCGGCGTCTCGACCGCGCGGAAGCCCTCCTGGGCGAGCTGGCCGACGAGTATACCGCCATGGGCTACACATCGCTCGACGAAGGTTGGGAGCCCGAGGCCGCGCTGGCCAACTTTGCCAAAGCCCTGCGCATCGCCCCCGGCCACTACGACGCCTCCATAGGGCGCAGCCGCGCCCTCATAGCCGCCGGCGACACCGACTCTGCGGCCGACATCCTCGCCGCGGCCCATTCCTCGGCGCCAGGCAGATGCGAGGCGCCATTCCAGCTCGGGTCGCTGTATCTGTCGCAAGGCGACCTGAGCCGTGCCGAGAGCTACCTGGCCAAAGCCCGCAAGGCCGACCCGTCGCGGCCCGAGATTTACGATGCCCTGGCCGATGCGGCCGAAGCCGCCGGCGACACGGCCCGCGCCGAGCGCATGCGGCGCCAGGCCACACGCCTGCGCCGCAAGAAGTAAGAGTTTCTTGCGCGTACACGTGCGCACACACGCGATACGGATTTGCTAATCTCGTATTTTTACACTACCTTTGCGCCGCAAAACTGTGTAACAATACATCCACTCATCACGCGCATGAAACTCATCGCACACGTCGCAGGCCTCGTAGCGCTGCTCATCCTGGCAGGCTGCTCGTCGCCCAAGAAAGTCCCCTATGTAGTAGAAGCCGAAACTATACCGGCCGAGATACTCTCCGAAATACCGGCCGTCCCCGACCCCGTGCTCCAGCCCGGAGACCTCCTCAATATCGAGGTGACCGCCTCCGACCTCATCTCGGTGGCGCCCTTCAACAAAGGCATGTACGTCACCCCCGACGGCACAGTCACCCGCATGCAGCGCACCACCACCACAGGCAGCTCCAACACCGACACATCCACCGACTATTACCTCGTCGACACCGAGGGCGACATAGTATTCCCAATCATCGGCAAGATACACGCCGCAGGCCTCACCAAAAACCAGCTTGCCGATAAGGTGGCCGACGCCATCTATCCCAAGTTTACCCGCGAGCGACCCTTTGTCGACGTGCGACTGATGAATTTCCGCGTCACCATCCTGGGCGCCATCGGCTCGCCGGGCGTAATCCGCTCCAACAGCGAGCGCATGAACTTCTTCGAGGCAATCGCCATGGCCGGCGACCTCAACATCAAGGGCGAGCGCGAGACCATCCTGCTCTACCGCACCAATGCCGACGGCACCCGCGAGCTGCACCGCCTCGACATCCACGACAAGAATTTCCTGCTCTCCCCCTACTTCAATCTCCAGCAGAACGACATCATCTACGTCGTGCCCAACAAGTCGATGGCTTCCGGCGCATGGACGCTCAGCCCCGCCGTCACCACAGTATTTACCCTCGTGGGCGGCGTGTCATCAATCATCGCTCTGGTAGTAACCCTCATCAACCTCTGACATGACCGACAAGACCGATCTTCAGGAAGAAGAAAAAGACAGCCCCGCCGGCGAAATGTTTGACCTCACAGGCCTGATACTCGACTATCTGGCCAACTGGAAGTGGTTTGCCATCAGCGCCGTGGTGCTCCTGATAGGCGCATACTTCTACATAGCATCGATAGTGCCTGTGTACGAGGTCAACGCATCGGTATATCTCAACAACGAGGACTCGCGCGTAAACCGCGCCGTGGCCATGTCGCCCGAGATGTCGATGTCGATGCCCCAGAGCTACATCGACCAGACCGAAATCGAGATACTCAAGTCGCGCAACAATGTGATAGACATCGTCGACTCGCTCAGCCTGTCATACTCCTACTGGCGCAAGGGCAACCTGCGCGACATACCTCTGTATGAGCGCAACGCATTTGTCGCCACACTCGACTCCGTATCGCTCAAGCACCTCAACTCGACCATCACCGTCACCGTCGACAAGACCGGCGACGACACTTACAAGGTCGACGCCCTCACTTACTACAACGGCGTCGAAGACCGCAAGGAGTTTGAGAGCACCGCCCTGCCAATTGACATACCCCTGTCGACCGGCACCGTACACGTCGACAAGTCGCCCAACATCACCGACTTCGACGGCACCCAGAAGTGCGTCATCATGAATCCCCGCTGGGTGGCCGGCCGCATATCCGGCTCGCTGAGCATACAGTATGCGCCCAGCGCACCCACCATCCTGCGCTTCACCTTCCGCACACCCCAGCCCCAGGAAGGCGTCGATGTAATAAACACCCTCATCAACCTCTACAACCGCCAGATCATCCTGGAGGAAAACCGCGCCGCCATACAGACCGAGGCATTTATCCTCGACCGACTCGTCAATATCAACGACGAGTTGCACGACGTGGAGCAGCGCCTCCTTGAGTACCGTCAGAGCCACGGTATCACCGACCTCGACGCCCAGCTCTCGGCCAACCTCTCCACCAAGATGAACACCGAGACCCAGCTCACCGAGGTCGACGCCGAGCTCCGCACCATCGGCGCCATCGAGAGCACCATAGCCAAGGCCGACGAATATGCCCCGCTGCCTCCCGTCACCACCGACGGTACCCTCAACGGCGTCATCGAGGCATACAATACCAAAGTATCGCAGCTCAACCGCATGCTGGAGACCTCGACCCCCGACAACCCCCTCGTGCGCACCATGCAGGAAGACCTCCAGCGCGACCGCGGCCGCATCATGCAGACCGTCGCATCGGTCAAGAGCGCCGTACAGTCGCGCCGCGGCACCATCGCCGCCCTGGGCGGCCGCAGCCAGGGCCAGCTCTCGGCCCTTCCCCCCATCGACAAGGGCCTCCAGGAGATATTCCGCGAGCAGCAGGTCAAAGTCAACATCTACACCTTCCTGCTGCAAAAGCGCGAGGAAATAGCCCTGCAGAAGACACTCGCCACCCCCACCGCACGACTCATCGACGACCCCACCGCCCAAGGCCCCATCAGCCCCAAGAAGGCCACCATCTATCTGGTCGCCCTCATCATCGGCCTGGTACTGCCCGCGCTGGTCATCCTCATCAAGCGCCTCCTCTTCCCCATCTTCAAGGATAAGGAAGAGCTCAAGCGCCTCACCAACGTACCCATCCTCGGCGAGATTTCCGAGGACCCCGACAAGTCGACCAACCCCATCGTGGTAGGCTCCAACGTGGCCACCCCCATCGCCGAGCTCTTCCGCCTGCTGCGCAACAACATCGGCTTTACCCGCAACGGCGGCGACAAGCGCGTCATACTCGTCACATCATCGATCAGCGGCGAGGGCAAGACATTCATCGCCACCAACCTGGCCATGACATACGCCCTCACCGGCAAGAAAGTAGTCGTAGTGGGCATGGATATACGCCGTCCCGCCCTGGCCCACCGCTTCGGCCTGGCCAATCAGCAGGGCGTCACCACCTTCCTCTCCGGGCAGATCAACGACATCAAGTCGCTGCTCTACCGCACCAAGGAAAACGACAACCTCTACGTGATGCCTGCCGGCCCCATCCCGCCCAACCCCAACGAGCTCCTGCTCAGCGACAACATGCGCCGGCTCATGGAGCAGCTGCGCCACGACTTCGACTACATCATCATCGACTCGGCGCCCATCGGCCTCATCTCCGACTCCTTCCTCATCATGCAGCACTCCGACATACAGCTCTTCGTGACCCGCGCCGGATACTCCACCAAGACCTGTCTCAAGGTGCTCCACGAGGCCGTCAAAGACCATCGCCTCGACGACCCCTACATCGTGCTCAACGGCGTCGACATCAGCGCCAACTCATACAGCTACCGCAAGTATGGCCACTACTACCACACCGGCGCCCATACCTACGGATACGGCTACAGCCAAGACCCCAAGGAAAAAGCATAAGAGCACGCTCGGGATGCCGACTCAGACCTTATCTTGAAATACCGACGGGAGCCGCGGAAGCGAACAATTCCACGGCTCCCGTTGTTTTAAAAACACAACTCTTTTTAACTAAATTTTCACAAATGAAAAAGTATCTTGCCGAAGGACTCGGGACCATGTTTCTCGTAATCCTCGCCTGTGGCAGCGCCGTACTTGCCGGTCCCTCCATCGGAGGCCTCGGCATCGGTATCTGCTTTGGCCTCGTGCTGCTCTGCCTGTGCTACTGCATAGGCAACATTTCCGGTTGCCATGTCAATCCCGCCGTATCCATCGCCGTATTCCTCTCCGGCCGCATGAAAGGCGGCGAGTGCGTAGGCTACATCATCTCGCAGCTCATCGGCGCCACCATCGGCGCAGGCTTCCTCTGGTGCCTCACCGAGATGGGCGACGGATTTGTCTACGGCGGCACCACAGCCGCATCGGGCAGCTATCTGGCCACCAACGTGCTCCAGCCCGGCGCCACCCCCATGATGGCTCTGCTCACCGAGGGCCTGCTCACATTCTTCTTCGTGCTCATCGTGCTCGGCGCCACCTCCAAGGTAGCCTACGGCAAATTTGCCGGCGTAGCCATCGGCCTCGGCCTCGGCCTGGTCAACATCGTGGGCATCCCCGTCGACAACTGCTCCGTCAACCCTGCACGCAGCTTCGGCCCCGCCGTATTTGACCCCACCGCCTGGGGCGACTTCTGGATTATGCTCGTCGGCCCCATCGTCGGCGCCATCATCGCCGCCGCCGCCTGGCGCGCCCTCTCCAGCAAAGAAGAAGCCTGATCCCCTCCTCTCCGATACAACACAAACGCGCCGCCCGACCACCGGGCGGCGCGCTTGTGTTATCCGACATCAGTAGGGGCGCGGCCTGCCGCGCCCGCCGTCACACGCCCACGCGCCCGCCGTCACGCGCCCACACCACCGCACCATTATCCGAGGGAATCATTGGCGATAATATTTATATTACACCTCTGCGGCGGGGGCGGCGGCGGGCGCGGCAAGCCGCGCCCCTACTGCGGGGGAACAAGGCCGATGCGGCCGCGCGAATCATCCGACAACGGACAAGCAACAGAAGCGCAGCCGCCGACGTAGGGGCGCGGCCTGCCGCGCCCGCAGCCGCGCCACCACACGCTCACACCACCGCACCATTATCCGACGGAATCATTGGCGATAATATTCATATTGCACCTCTGCGGCGGGCGGCGGCGGGCGCGGCAGGCGGGTGCGGGCGCGGCAGGCCGCGCCCCTACTGCGGGGGAACTAGGCCGATGCGGCCGCGCGAATCATCCGACAATGCACAAGCAACAGAAGCGCAGCCGCCGACGTAGGGGCGCGGCCTGCCGCGCCCGCAG
>CAJUOC010000019.1:0-36384 GCA_910587925.1 uncultured Muribaculaceae bacterium | reverse complement strand
CGGGCGCGGCAGGCGGGTGCGGGCGCGGCAGGCCGCGCCCCTACTGCGGGGGAACAAGGTTGATGTGGGCGCCATTATCAGACAAGGTGATGCGGGCGCCCACATCAGGCCGCGTCGATGTGGGCGGCTGGAATCAAAGGGTGGCTACCCAGCGGGCGATGCGGTCGTCGGTGAGCTCGGGGCGGTTGACTTGGTCGATGAGAAGGCCGCAGGCGACGCGGCCGAGGTTGTCGGGGCCGTCGGCCACAGCCTCGGAGTGGGTATAGTCGTATGGCTCGGAGGTGAAGGCGCCGGTAAATGTGGCGCCGGTCGGGCGCAGACGACGGTACATCTCGCCCACTGCGGAGCAGAATGTATCAGACATCGACTCGTCGCCGTCGCCGAAGAGAGCGACGGTCTTGCCGCGCAGGTCGAGCACCTCGAGCCCGTGCAGGAAGTCGTCCATCGTGCCGGGCAGCTCCCCGGCGCCGTAGGTGGGCGAGCCAAGTATGAGGCGGTCGTAGCCGGCGACGGTCGACGGCGCGGCCGTGGCCACGTCGTATACATCGGATGCGTCCACGCCGAGAGCGCGGGCTATACGGGAGGCGATATCGGCCGTGGTGCCGGCCGATGTTGCATAGTAGATAGCGGTTTTCATGTCAGTAATGTGTTTACATGAAAACACGCCGCGGGGGCGGTATGTTCAGTCGTGCACGGCCTTGAAACTCATGTCGAGCCCCTTGACCGAGTGTGTGAGCGCGCCCACCGAGATGAAATCGACGCCGGCCTCGCCATATGCGCGCAGGGTGTCGATGGTGATGCCGCCAGACGACTCTATCTCCACCTTGGCATCGCGGCTGCGGATGAGTCGCACGGCCTCGGCTGTATCCTGCGGGGTGTAGTTGTCGAGCATGATGCGGTCTACGCCTGCGGCGAGCGCCTCCTCGATTTCGGGAGTATTGCGTACCTCGACCTCAATGCGCAGATCCTTGCCCTGCTCGCGGCACCATTGCTTGGCTCGCTCGACGGCGGGGGTGATGCCGCCGGCAAAGTCGACGTGATTGTCTTTGATGAGCACCATGTCGAAGAGGCCGATGCGATGGTTGGCACCGCCGCCGATTTTCACGGCCTGCTTCTCGAGCAGACGCATGCCGGGGGTAGTCTTGCGGGTATCGAGTACCTTGGCCTTGAGACCGTCAAGGCGCTCCTGGTAGCGGGCGGTGGTGGTGGCGATACCGCTCATGCGCTGCATGATATTGAGCATGGTGCGCTCGGTCTGGAGCAGCGAACGCACCGGGCCCTCGACCACAAAGGCCACGTCGCCGGGCTTTACGCGGGCGCCGTCGCCTATCATCACGGTCATGTGCAGCTCGGGGTCAAACTTCTCAAACACGCGCCGGGCTATGTTGACACCGGCCAGTATGCCTTCTTCCTTTACTATCAGTTGCTGACGGCCGCGGGCCTCGGCGGGGATGGTGCTGAGAGTGGTGGCGTCGCCGTCGCCCACATCCTCGGCAAAGGCCAGGGTGAGCAGGTCGTCGATGAGTTGGTCGGGAGTTTCCATTGTCTTAGAGTTTGTACGTATATGGTACAAAGGTAGGCAATCGGCTGTAAATGCGCAAAAAGAAAATGCCGCCCGGGCGCCGGGACGGCATTTTGGCATTGATGCCGGGTAGCGGCTCAGCGCACCACAGCCTTGATGGTCTCCGCGCCGGCCTTGACGATGTACACACCGCCGCCGATGGCGCCCAGGTCGACAGAGCCGGTGCCGGCGGCCACGCGCACGCCCGATACGCTGTATACCTCGATGAGGCCGGGAGCTGTGGCCACACCGCCCGATACGGCCAGCGGGCAGGGAGCGACGATATCGGTCACGGCGTCGGTGGAGCCGTTGATATTCTTAAACTCTTTCCAGATGTCGGCGCTGCGGTAGGCCTCGACAGCCGCGTCGGGCACGTGCAGCTTCACCTCGCTGTAAAATTTCTCGCGGAGCTCGTCGGTAAACTCCTTGCCGCCGAAGAAGAAATCGTCGTCGAGCTGGTCGAAGTGGTCGTCGTTCTGCTCATGCACCGGGGGCACGGTCGACTCCAGATATATGTCGGTAAGCGACCACTGCGGCACATTGGCCTGCATCGAGGGCGCCCATACGGCCAGGGCGCTGTGGCCGAGGCGGCGCAGGCCCGAGCCGAGGCGTATGGTCTTGACGTTGCCGTTGCCCTGGAAGGCATCGGTGCGTATCCACTCGACCGAGGCGGGCACCTCGACAGACTCGAGGGCGCAGTCGGCAAATGCCTGCTTGCCCACCTCGACTATGCCCTCCTCGATGGTGAAGCTCTTCATATCGCCGCACCAGAGGTAGCAGCTGTTGGGGATAATCCTGATGGAGGCAGGCACCACGGGATTGTCCAGGCCGGTCTTCATAAAGGCGGCACGCTCGATGGTGGTGACGGTGGAGGGGAGCTGCAGGCTCTTGAGGGCCGTGCACTCCTCAAAGACGCGCTCGCCGATGGTGGTGAGGCCCTCGTTGAGAGTCACCTCCGTAAGGGCGGTACAGCCCTGGAAGGTGAGCTGCGGCAGCTCGGTCACGCCGGCAGGTATCGTAATCTTTGTAAGCGAGGTGCACTGGGCAAAGGCCGAGCCGCCCCACCCTGCCAGCTCCCATACGGCGCCGAGCACCTTGAGCGAGGCGGGCAGATTTACCTCTGAGAGCGACGTACACATCGAGAATGCGCCGTAGCCGATGCTCTCGAGCCCCTCGGCAAAGGTGACGCGCTCGACCGAGCTGCGGTTGAAGGCATAGTAGTCGAGTGAAGTGACTGTCGATGGAAACGATACCGACTTGACGGCGGCGCTGCCAAAGGCGCTGGCATTTACCGCCACGACGGTATACACGTTGCCGTCGTCGTCTCTGACGGTCGATGGCACCACTATGTCGGAGCCTTCGACATATTTCTTAACGGCGACAGTGGCCTCGTCGATGGTAGTGTACTGCAGGCCGCCGGCGGTAAAGGTGGCGGCGGCAGCCGGGAGTATGCCGGCTGTGAGGATAGACAGTGTAAGCGATAGACGGGTAAAATGATTCATAGAAGACGTGTATTTTTATTTGATAAGTACTTTGCTTGCTTTGCCGCCCTCGACTGCGATGACCAGCGAGCCGGCGGCGGGCGCGTCGACGCGTCGGCCGGTGAGGTCGTAGTATACGGCAGCGGAGGCACCGTCGCCTGCGGCTGTGATGCCTGTGATACCGGCCGGGTCGGGCAGCTCGATGTCAAACGCTCCGTCGGCAAACTCGATATAAGCCTTGCCGGCGGCCGTGTCGTAGAGCGACCACGACGGGAGCTTTACCGCCCACGCGCCCGAGTCGGTCTTGGTGACGGTGCCGGAGATGTCGCCGCCCGATACGGAGGCGAAATATATGTCGGAGGTGACGCCCTCAGACACGGCCACATCCTTGCCCCACAGGGTGACGGGCGCCGTGCATGTGCCGGCCTCGGTATCGACGCTGAACGTCAGCCCGGTCTCGTATCCGTAGCCGCCGAGATTGTACACGGTAAAGCCGTCGGAGCGGCTCTCGGTGTAGATGGGATTGTACCCGCTGTCGCCGGTGGTGCGGTTGGTCACGCTCATCACGGTATTGTACTTGTTCATGATGATGGCGCCGATAAAGTCCACGCCCTTGGTGATGTGCTGCCCGACGGCATCGGCCTCGCTGGTGACGATAAGGCAGTTTTCGGGCGTCATCCATGTGCCGTCGGTGCGGTCGCAGTAGTAGGTGATGGCGCGTGTGGCGGCATCGACGTGGAGCACTATCGGGTCGGGCTGCATGATGTCGGTGGCCCAGTCGCTCACGTAGATGTATGCCGGATAGTCTCCGTACTTGCCCAGGCTGGCGCCTGCCGGAATGCTGATGGTCTGGCTCTCGTAGTCAAAGGTTGCCTTGACCTGCGATATGGGCACAGGCGGGTATACGGAGGTGTCGTAGTCGGCCCAGAAGCCGAGGAGTATCACCTCGTCGGAGGCGTCGCCGGCCACTATCTGAGGGATGCAGTACATGTAATCCCAGCCCTGAAAGGAGGCCGTGTAGCGAAACTCATCGTAGATATAGTCGCCGAGGATGTCGTCGCGCGTGGCCTTGGGGGCATCGGCTGCGGCGGCGGGCGCCGCGTGTACCGGCCGCTGCGACTGTGCTGCGGCCGGGAGAGTCTTGGATACGACAGCCTCGCTGTGCCTTGGTGTAAATCCAGCAGGCAGGATGCGCTCGGCCGCATCTGACACAAATGGCGCAAATAAGACTAAAACAGCACAAAGTGTAAGCGTTTTCATAGTTGTGTGTGAATTATTGCATATCTAATCGCCACAAATGTATAAAAATGCTAAATACAGCAAACATTTCACACCATTAAAAAATGTTAACCGACGGCAATATCCCGCCCTACCCCCTATCTTTGCGGCTCAAACCGCAAGAAAATCCCTTTTTTATGAAGATAGTGCTGCTCGCTGTGGGCGAGATGAAAGAGCCGCCGCTGCGCGAGCTCATGCAGCGGTATGCGTCGCGCATACCCCACTACATGCCCTTTGAGGCCGTGAGCCTGCCCGATGTGCGCGCCCGCGGCATCTCTGAGGATGAGCAGCGCCGCCGCGAGGGCGAGGCCATACTGGGGCGCGTGGCTCCGGGCGACACGGTGGTGCTGCTCGACGAGCGCGGCCGGGAGATGACCTCGCGTGAGCTGGCCTCATTTATCGACCGCAAGGCATCGACGCTGGCGCGCAATCTCGTCTTTGTGATAGGCGGCCCCTACGGGTTCTCACCGGCCGTATACGACCGCGCCGACATGAAACTGGGGCTGTCGCGCCTTACATTTACCCACGAGATGGCGCGGGTGCTCACAGCCGAGCAGCTGTACCGCGCCATGACCATCCTGCGCGGCGAGCCATACCACCACGACTGACCGCCCGCCCGTGAAGACAAGCGCGGCACGCCCCGGAGTATGGAGCGTGCCGCGCGCTATAGCGATGCGGAGGTTGATTACCTGCGGCCCTTGCGGCGCGATTCCCACAGGGCGGTCATGTCCTCGAGGGTCTTGCCCTTGGTCTCGGGCACGAGGCGCGATACAAACCACGCCGCCACCACGCAGATGACTCCGTACATGAGATACACAAACATGTGGCCGAATTTATCTCCCATCCCGGGCATACTCATATTGTACAGCGGCACGAAGGTCGACGACACTATGAAATTGAATATCCACTGGAAGGCGACGGCCACTGCCACGGCGGCCGAGCGTATCGTATTGGGAAATATCTCGGCGATGAGCACCCAGCAGATGGGGCCCCACGAAAACATAAACGAAGCCGAGTAGACCATGATCGACACCACTGCCACCATCGGAGGCAGGCCGGCAAAGATATTGACGGCCGCCACGCCGAAGGCACCGATGGCCATGCCGATGGAGCCCCATATGAGCAGGGGCTTGCGGCCGAGGCGCTCGACGGTGAATACGGCCACGAGGGTGAAGGTGATGTTGACCACGCCCATCACCACGGTCTGCACCATGGGATTGGCCATGCCCATCGACTGGAAGATGCGCGGCGCGTAGTACAGCACGGCGTTGATACCCACCGCCTGCTGGAATACCGAGAGCATCACGCCGATAAATATCACCATCACTCCGAAGGAGAAGAGGCGGGTCGACTTGACGCTGTCGGCCTTGCGGATGTCGTCGAGTATCTCCATGGCCTTGGCGCGGCCGTTGATGCGCGAGAGCACATGCAGGGCCTGGGCGTAGCGGCCCTTGAGGGCCAGGAAGCGGGGCGACATCGGTATGAGCAGACACAGCAGCGTGAAGGCGCCGGCCACGATGGCCTCGGAGCCAAACATGTAGCGCCAGCCGGTGGCGATGGTCCAGGGGTCGCTGTCGGCGCTCACGGCATACAGTGTCTCGCCTATCTTCTCCACGATGGGCTGGGTGTGCTCGCCGAGGATGAGGAAGTTGACAAAGTACACCACGAGCTGGCCGAAGATGATGGCAAACTGATTCCACGACACCAGGCGGCCGCGCATCGAGCTGGGCGCCACCTCGGCGATATACATGGGGCAGATGGCCGAGGCAAGGCCCACGCCTATACCGCCGATGACGCGGTAGAAATTGAAGGCGTAGAGCAGGCCGAGCGAAGGCTCGCCGTGGCCAAAGAGCAGAAACTCCGGCTCATACGAGCCAAGGGCCGAGACGAAGAAGAATACGCCGGCCACGATGAGCGAGCGCTTGCGGCCGAGACCGGCGGCGCAGAAGCCCGACAGAGCCGAGCCGATGATGCAGCCTATAAGGGCGCTCGACGAGGTGATGCCGTGGATGACGTCGGTATACACAAAGTCGGTCGCGCCGAGAAAAAATGCCTGAAGGCCCTTCTCGGCGCCGGATATCACGGCAGTGTCGTAGCCAAAGAGCAGGCCGCCGAGCACGGCGACCAGCACTATCGAGTATAGATATGCGCGAGACCCGCGCTCGGGCTGGGCAGCCACGAGCTCGGGTGTCACGCTCTGTGAGTCGGATTTCATGCCGCGCGCAGGTGTCAGGCGTACATGTTGACGATGGCCTCGTAGAGCTCCTGCTTGCCGCTGGTCTGGGCGGGCTCGGGACGGCTCTTGGCATAGGCGACAAGCTCTTGCAGCGACAGCTCGCCCTGCTCGAAGAGGCGGCCTTCGCCGCTGTCAAAGGATGCGTAGCGGTCGGCGAGCATCTGCTTGTAGGGCGACTTCTCGAGCACATCGGCGGCGCTGAGCAGAGCGCGGGCCATGGCGTCCATGCCGGCGATGTGGGCCAGGAAGATGTCTTCGAGGTCGGTGGAGTTGCGGCGGGTCTTGGCGTCGAAGTTGGTGCCGCCGTTGCCCAGACCGCCGTTGCGGATGATCTGCATCATGGCCTGGGTGAGCTCGTAGTTGTCGATGGGGAATTGGTCGGTGTCCCAGCCATTCTGATAGTCGCCGCGGTTGGCGTCGATGCTGCCGAGCATACCGGCGTCGACAGCCACGGCGAGCTCGTGCTCAAAGGTGTGGCCGGCCAGGGTGGCGTGGTTTACCTCGATGTTGACCTTGAAATCCTTGTCGAGGCCGTGGGCGCGCAGGAAGCCGATGACGGTCTCGGTGTCGACGTCGTACTGGTGCTTTGACGGCTCCATGGGCTTGGGCTCGATGAGGAAGGTGCCGGTGAAGCCCTTGGCGCGGGCATAGTCGCGGGCCTTGGTGAGCATCATGGCCAGATGCTCCTTCTCGCGCTTCTGGTCGGTGTTCAGGAGGCTCATGTAGCCCTCGCGGCCGCCCCAGAATACATAGTTGGTACCGCCCAGGGCGATGGTGGCGTCGATGGCATTCTTGATCTGCACGGCTGCGCGGGCCACCACGTCGAAGTCGGGATTGGTGGCGGCGCCGTTCATGTAGCGGGCGTGACCGAATACGTTGGCCGTGCCCCAGAGATTCTTGATGCCGGTGGCGTCCATCTTCTCCTTGAGGTATGCGGTGATTTCCTTCATGCGGCCCTCATAGTCGTCGATGTCGGCGCCCAGGTCGCCGATGAGGTCGGTGTCGTGGAAGCAGAAGTACTCGATGCCGAGTTTCTGCATGATCTCGAAGCCGGCGTCGGCGCGCTGCTTTGCTGCGGCCATGGCGTCGGGAGCCTCGTTCCAGGGGAATTTCTTGGTGCCGCCGCCAAACTGGTCGCCGCCCTCGGCGCAGAGGGTGTGCCACCATGCCATGGCAAACTTAAGCCACTCCTTCATGGGCTTGCCCAGCACCACGCGCTCGGCGTCGTAGTAGCGGAATGCCATGGGATTGTAGCTCTCGGGGCCTTCGTAGGCTATTTTCTTGATTTCGGGAAAGTATTCTTTCTGTGCCATTGTTTTGTATTTATAGTTTAGAGTGATATGTCAGAGATATGATTTCCAGCGGAGATATGCCTCGCGGTATGGCGCGGTGTCGGCCGCGGGAGCCGTGGTGCCCACCTCGCGCAGCGATGCAAATGCCTCGGCGGGCGATGCGTATATGCCGGCGCCGATGCCTGCGCCGCGGGCCGCGCCGACAGCCCCGTCGGTATCGTAGAGGCGGATAGTGGCGCCCGACACCGAGGCCAGCGTCTCGCGGAAGATGGGCGAGAGAAACATATTGGCCCGGCCGGCGTGGATGGTATCGACTTTCATGCCCATCTGCTGCATGATCTCGATGCCGTACATGAAGGCAAACACGATGCCCTCCTGGGCGGCGCGCAGCATGTCGGCGCGGGTGGTGATATTGAAGTTGATGCCGTGTATCGAGCAGGAGTCGGGGCGGTTTTGGAGCACACGCTCGGCGCCGTTGCCCCAGGGGAGTATCGACAGGCCGCGGGAGCCGACGGGGGCGGTGGCGGCAAGGTCGTTGATGCCTTCGTAGGATATGCCCTCGGGGGCCACATTGCGTTTCATCCACGAGTTGAGGATGCCGGTGCCGCTGATGCAGGTCATCACGCCGATGCGCGGGGCGGCGGCGGTGTGGTTGACGTGGGCAAAGTTGTTGACCCGGCTCATGGGGTCGTAGTCGGCCGAGCCGATGATGCCGTATACCACGCCGGATGTGCCGGCGGTGGAAGCTATCTGCCCCGGCTCGAGCACATTGAGGCTCAGAGCATTGTTGGGCTGGTCGCCGGCGCGGTAAGTCACCGGGGTGCCGGGGGCGAGGCCCAGCTCGCGGGCGGCGGCCTCGGTGAGGCGGCCCTGCTCGCCGAATGTCGTGCCCACCTCGGGCAGTATGTCGGCCGGATAGCCGAAATACTCCATCATGAACGTGGCGGGCGCATCGGCGGCGAAATCCCAGAGCATGTACTCCGAGAGCCCCTCGGGATTGGTGACGATGCGGCCGGTGAGGCGATAGGCGATGTAGTCGCCGGGGAGCATCACCTTGTAAATGCGCTCAAAAGTCTCGGGCTCGTGCTCCTTGAGCCACGCGAGCTTGGTGGCGGTGAAGTTGCCGGGGCGGTTGAGCAGATGCTCGAGACACTGCCGCTCGCCCAGGTCGGCGAGGGCGCGCTCGCCGTAGGGCACGCCGCGGGAGTCACACCATATGATGGCGTCGCGCAGCACGCGGCCGTCGCGGTCGACGGCCACCAGGCCGTGCATCTGATAGCTGATGCCTATGGCGGCGATGTCGGCCGGGGCCACACGCGAGGAGGCGAGCACCGATGCGGTAGCCTCGCGCAGATACTGCCACCAGGCGTCGGGGGCCTGCTCGGCCCATCCGGCCTGAAGGCTCTTGATGGGAGCCTCGGTGCGGGGGAAGAAGTCAGAAGCCACGCAGGCGCCGGTCGAGGCGTCGACCAGGGCTGCCTTTACAGAGCTGCTGCCTATGTCGTATCCGAGTAGATACATTTTGAAGCTGTTAAGTTAAAAGGGTAAGATTAAGGGTCAAGGTCTGCCCCTGCGAGGGGACAAGCCTTAACCCTTAATACGTATCAATGGTGGATTGCACTCATCAGAAAGGATACTGACCTGCTGCAGCGCCCTGCATGATGCCCTCCAGGAAGTGGGTCTGACCCACCATCAGGGCATTGCGGCTGAAGATGGCGAAGGAGCCCACGCCGGGGCCGTTGGTATCCCAGTAGAAAGGCACGAGACCATTGTCTTTGGCGGCCTTGGTGACATACTCCAGATAGTACTTCTCGGAGTCTTTGAAGGTCTGGTCGGAGGCGGTGTGGCAGTTGGTGCCGTACTCACCCAGGATGATGGGGTAGCCTGCATCGACCCACTTGGCCTTGAGCTTGCCGAAGAGGTCGTCGATGTAGTCTTCCTGCGAGTTGCCGTCGGTGGTAAAGCCGGCGCGCTTGCCCCAGAGGTTGGGCAGGGTCTGGTCTTTCTGCCAGTGGGTGAATGCCTGCGGGTCGTAGAAGTGGCACTCAATCATGAGATGGTCGGTGGCGGGGTCGGTGGGCAGCACAAAGCTGTTGTCGAGCAGGCGCCAGGGGTTGCAGCACCAGCTCTGCACCACGAGGTTGCGCAGGGCATTGTTGCCGCCGGTGGCGCGCACGGCGTCGATGAAGGCCTGGTTGTATGCGTTCATGGCATCGGCCTCCTCGGCATTGGGCTCGCCCCAGTTTTCATTGTTGCCGCGCTTGTTGCGCATCTCATTGTTGCCGGCAAAGATGAGCTTCTCGCCGTAGTCTGCAAAGTAGTTGGCAATCTGAGTCCAGATGGCCTTCTCCTTCTTGATGACACCGTCTTTGGCCTCGGCGTTGCAGTTGAGCTCGAGCCAGCCATTGTCCCAGTGGTCGTTGAGGATTACATACATATCGTTGGCGATACCGTAGTTTACGACCTCCTTGACGCGGGCGAGCCAGTCGGGGTCGATGGTCCAGGGCTCGGCGTCGGCCACCAGATGGGCGCTCCAGGCGGTGGGCAGGCGCATGGCGTTGAAGCCGGCGTTCTTGACCATGTCGATCATGGGCTTGGTGGTGATGGGGTTGCCCCACGAGGTCTCACCATCGGGAGCCTCGAGAGTGTTGCCGAGATTCCAGCCGGCATACATGTTGGCGGCAGCCTGCTTGGCGGTCTCGCCGATAGTGGCGGCCGACGAGTCGTATCCGGCCTGCTTGATGGTGATGGTGACCTTGGTGGCGGGGTCGGCCGCGGCCGATACCACTACCTCGCCCTCGCGGGCATCGACCATATTGGCCTCGACGCTCAGGCGCAGGGTGTAGTCGTCCATCGAGCGGGCCTGTACCAAGGTAATCCACGAGGGAGCGTCCACGGCTATCTCGCCGGTGCTCTTGTATGCGATGTCGAGCATACCGCCGCCCCAGGGCATGGTGTACTCAGTCTGAGCCACGGCGATACCGTCGCTGAGAGCCTGAGTGATGGCCACCACCTTTTCCTGGCCGCCGAAAGCGACCTTTACAGAGGCAGTGCGGGCGTCGGTAAGCGTATTGGGCTGGGCGGTGAGGGTCACGGCGTATACGGTGTTGCTCTCGCCATGGCGGGCGACGGCTGCTGTGAGCCAGTCGGCGTCGGCGCTCACCTGCGGGGTGGCGGCGGCGTTTACGTGGAAGACCTCATCGCCTCCCGACTTGAGAAATACTACGGCTTCCTTGCTCACCTTGAAGTCGGCGGGGAGGGCCGGGCACTCTTCGTCGTCGCTGCACGAAGCGGTGCCCAGGGCAGCCGCGGTGGCAACGAGACCGACAAAGAGGTAACTTATCATCGTTTTCATCTGTATCTTGTACTGTGGTTTTCGAGGTTAGGTATACCGGCGCCGCGCGGGCGGCGCCGGTCTGTAGGTGTGAATTACTGTGCGGGTACGAGCACCTTGTCGATATTGATTTTCACCTTGTCGGGGTCGGTGAGGGCCTGATACAGGCCGGGGAACTCCAGACACCATACCAAGACGCCCTCGGCGTCGCCCACGATGGGGGCGTGGATGGTGTATGTGCCGTCGCCGGTGATCTTGCCGTCGCCGACCGAGCCGCCCCAGTAGCCGGGCCACCAGTCGGAGTCGGTAAAGGAGATGGCGGCAGGGAATTCGGCAGGAGCGTCGGCCTTGAGATTGCCGGTGACGCCGCTCACGGTAAAGGTGATGTGCATGGTACCGGCGGGGATGGTCAGGTCGGCATAGGCCGGGCCTACGAGGTCTTTCGACGGGCCATATTCATTGTATATCTCCAGACGGCCGTCGACTGTACCGCCGTCTTTACCGCCCCAGAAAGTCTTGGAGTTATCCACGGGAATCTCAGTCTGCACGGGGTTGAGGTCGACCTGGAGGGCTTTGACCTCGGCGGTGATGGTGCTCGGGTCAAAGTCTTTGGCGATGTCCTTGATTTCCACAAAGAGCATGGTGCAGCCGGTGGCCTTGCCGCCCAGGGGTACAGACACGCGGTATGTGCCGTTGCCCTGCACTACGGCGTCGGCGAGAGCGTCGCCGCCCCAGTACTGCTGGCCCCACGAGCCGTCGACATAGATGAGCGATGCGGTGTAGGAGTGGGTGTCGCCGTCGGGCAGACCGCCGAGGTAGAATGTCATCACGATATTGCTCGACGCTTCCACTTCCTCGGGGAGGATGGCCGGGTCGCCCGATGTGGGACCGTAGGAATTGTACAGCTCGATACGCAGGGTGCCCTTATTTTCAAGGTCGCCCACCTGTACTTTGGAGGCGTCGAAGGGCAGCTGGCCCATGAGGGGACGCGGACGGATGGGACGGATGCTCACGCCGGCCGAGCGCAGGGCGCGGTCGGTGCCGCTGTTGTTGCCGTCGAAGGTGTAGACAGTCACATAGTCGGCATTGCGGGGGTCGACATTGGCGGCTGCATATACGCCCTTGACGTCGGCGGCGGTGATTTCCTCACCGGTGCGCACGCCTGCCAGGGGCAGGAAGATGGAGTTGCCGTTTTTCTGCGAGGTGAGGCGGGCGCCCTTTACACCGTCGATTTCGTCGGGGGTGATGTCGCAGATGGCGAGCAGGGCATCCCAGTCGGCAGTGGTGGGCATCTGGCCGCAACCGGCGGCGAGAGCCACGTCGGATGTACCGCCGGCGATGTCGCCGGTAGCGTAGGCGCTGAGCTCGGGCGAGCGGTTGAGACCGGTGATGTCGCCGTAGCCGTAGAGAGTGCCGCGGTCGGCCTCGCGGGCTGCGCCGAGATTCCACTTGGCCCAGTGCATGCGCACACCCATGTCGACATACTCATCGCTCTCGGGGACGTCGGCAGTGCCGCGCAGAGTGGTGAAGCTCTTCACCTCGCCGCGGGTCTCCTCGCCGTTCATATCCAGGTAGGGAGCGTAGTAGTACTCCTGGCCGGGGGTAAGGCCGGTGACAGTGACGCTGAAGTTGCTCTCCTTGCCGGTCACTTCGTGGCGCACGGCAGGGCGGAGCGAGCGGTTGGCGCTGACGATCACACCGTGGGCAGCGCCGGCGGCGAGGATATCGTCGACCTTATTGAGCGCGCAGCCGAGAGCGGCCGAGGTGGCGGTGATGTCGGCGGCATCGATGGTATTGACCTTGGCGTCGGAAGTCACCATGGCGAGTACCTCGCCATACTGGCTGTACTTGCCCTGCAGGGTCACATACTGGGCGTAGTAGTAAGTCACATTGGGCTGCAGGCCGCTGAGCTGAGTGGTGACGGTAAAGCCGTCGTCGCCCAGGGCGCCCGAGGCGCGGGTACCCGAGGAGGTCACGGCGTCGCGGTCGGTGGAGTATATCACACCCACGGAGTAGCGGTCTTTGAGCATGCTCGAGAGGTCGCGCACGCTGCCGGTCACGGTGGCCGTCGTGGCCGTGGTGGCGGCCGAGCCGGTGGTCACCTCTTCGAGGATAGGCTCGGTGAAGATGTTGACATCGTCGTCGTCGTCGCAGGCGGTGAAGCCAAGGAGGCCGCACGCAGCGAGAGCGATAGACAGTATCTTGTTATATTTCATTGTATTTGGAGTGGCTTAAGGTTATTCGGGCTTTACAAAAGTTACGGAGCCGCCGTCAAATTTCACGCTCACCGAGATCTCGAAGGTACCGCCGGCGGCGAGGTCGGCATTGCCCTTGAGGGGATCGGCATCGTTGTAGGGGTTGACGATGGCGATACGGGCGGTATTCTTGTGGAGGGTGGCGATAGCGGGGTCGGTGTCGTTGAACGAGTCATACGATGTCTTGCGGTCGAGAGTAGCATCGCTGATGGGCACATCCTTGCCGTTCATCTTGCACGAGGTCACAGTCACGGCAAAATTGGGATTCTTGGCCAGGACATTCTCAAAGTCGAGCGAGATCTCAGGAGCGCCCGACGCGGGCAGAGTGGCGGTGAAGGTATAGTTGCCGTCGGCGCCCTCGGCGATATTCTGATTGCCGAGCGGGCCGTAGAACGACCATGCGTCGCAGTCGCGGTAGTATACAAATGCCTTGTAGGTCTTCACGTTGGAGCCGCCGTAGGTAGCCAGGAAGTGATAGCCGATATAGCCTATCTTCTTGCCGGTGACATCGTACTCGGGCACGCCGAGCCAGAGGTCTTTCACGCGGCCGAGGTCGTCGCTGACCATATTGAGCACACGCAGGCCGCCGTCGGCGGTGGTGAGCTGAATGGGCCCTGCGATGGATACCGCGGGCAGACCGGCGCTCAGCGACAAGGTGCCGTCGGCATTGAGGGTATAGTCGCCGGTGACATCGGCAGCCTGATACTTGCCGGGGGTGTCGAGGTTGAAGCGGAGCTTGAAGTCTTCGTACTGCGACGACACGGGCTGGTAGCCGGCGGGATAGTCGGAGGCCATGGCAAAGGTATTGAGGCGCTTGCCGTCGAGGCCACACCAGTCGAAGGGCACGTCCTCGTCGAGAATCCACGTGGCGTAGCGGAACTCATTGGTCAGCTCGGCCTGCCAGCCGGCGGGCAGCTCGACAGTGGGCTCCTGCCCGGCGCCGCCGGGCACGTAATTGTCGGCGTAGTCCTTGCTCACGTAGTTGATGACCTCATACCACTCGCCGCCAAATCGGCAGGGGATACGCAGGTAAGCGATGCGCAGGTGATTCTCGTCCATCTCGATGATCTGCGAGGCGCGGCGCCAGTCCACGCGGTTGTCGTGGAGCTCGACGGAGTGCATCATGTCGGCATCGATGAAGGTGAGGAGCATGTCTTTGTTGTTGAGCTGGAATTTGCCGGTCTGGGTCACGCCGGTGGTCGAGTTGTAAAACTCGTAGGTGGCACCGCCGCTCAGGCCGAAAGTCATGGTCGACTCCCACATGGCGGCGTCGGTATACTGCGCGCCGGGGCTCGGAGTCCAGTTTTCCTCAAACTTGCCAAAGCCGATCTCGGGATTGGCCGAGGGGTCGCCGTAGCTCAGCTCGCCCTCCTTGAAGCCATACTGGCCGTTGTCGTAAATCCAGGTCTTGGTGTTGCCTACACCGCCGGTGAGCATCGTCCACCACTTGTCGGTGACAAAGTCGCCGCAGAAGGTGGTGATGGTAAACTTGTAAGGCTCGCCCATCACCAGGCCGGCGCGGGTGTCTACGCCGAAGCTCACCTCGTAGTCGCCCTCAAAGGCCAGCTCGAGCGTGTAGTCGCGGTCTTCCGACCGGCCGTTGGGGGTCTCCCACAGCACGGTGTACGACTCGGGCACCAGTGCCCGGCAGTGTATGATATTGGGGTTTTCGGCATCGGGAGTCACCGAGTAAGCGATGCCCTCGATAAGGTCGTCGGCCGACACGGTCTGTGCGGGCAGCTCGTAGCTGTCGGGTGTGCAGGCTGCCGTACCCATCAGCGCCAGTCCCGTGGCTATAGCCGAGAAATACTTAAATTTCATAAGGTTGGTTTAAATTTAGGATAGAGGATTATATGTATTCTCCCTATGGAGGTAAAGAAATCCGACATCATTGCGGGAGATGTGTGCCTGTTGCTTTATAGCCGACCCTCGGCCCGGGCCGTGCGGTAGGGCGGAGAGTGTCGCCCGGGCCGGGGTCTTGCTATAGTCAACGCAGCTTTCTTTACCTTATTATATTGTTTATTATCCTTTTAAGATTTATTACGGATTACCAGCCGGGATTTTGCTTGAGCACACCGTGGGAGAGGGTAATCTGGTCTGAAGGTATCTGGCAGAGGCCCTGCTTCTCGATAATCTTGGCGCGGTCGTAGGTGATGCGGGCAGCCTGGCCACCGTCGGTCACATCTTCCTGCGATGCGATGATGGCGTCGGCCATGGTCTCCACGCCCTGGCGCATGAGGTCCCAGTAGCGGATACCCTCGAACGCCAGCTCGCGGGCACGCTCGCCCATGATATTCTGCTTGTTGACGGCGATGTCGCCGAGGCCGGCGCGCGAGCGTATCTGATGGAGATAGTCGGCGGCATTGGGCGAGCCGAGCTCGGCTGCCATGAGCATCACGTCGGCAAGGCGGAGCACTACATAATTCTGCGAGCCGTTTTCCATAAAGTTTGCGGTGCCGTCGGGCGAGGTGGCGGGGGTGTTGTTGCCAAACTGCATCGGGGTGTATTTACGCACACCTATGCCGGTAAAGTCTTTGGCATCGTTGGGGAAACGGGAGTAATCGGCAAGCTCGGCCACACCGTCTTTCTCATAATCAACGATTGAGGCGGCGCGGCGCAGGTCGTTGGAGGCAAAGAAGCGGTTGACATAGCCGCGCGACACGGGGGCGATACCCCAGCCCTGGCCGAGGCCGAGCATGGGAGCGGTGATATTGCGCATGCCCAGGCTGACGAGCCAGCGGTTGGAGCCGCTGAACTGGCCGTCGTTGTAGCTGAACTGCGGGGTGACGTTGAGCGACAGTATCACCTCGGAATTGGCATTGCCGGCATATGTCGACTCGGGTGCCCAGCCGGTGGAGCCTTCCACGGGGATGAGCGATGCTGCGGGCCAGAGGTCTTTGAAGTCGGCCACGAGGCTGTAGCCGCCGTTGGCGATGAGGTCCTCGAGCTCGGCGAGCACGTCGGCTGCGGCGATGGCGGTGCCGTCGGTGTACTTGGCCTCGGCGCCGTAGTAGCCGGTATAATAGAGGTACGCGCGGGCGAAGAGACCCTGGGCGGCGGCACGGGTGACGCGGCCGAAATCGTTCACGTCCTTATTGGCTCCGGCAGGGATATTGTCGATGGCATAGCGCAGGTCGTCGAAGATGGCTGCATACACGTCGGCGGGGTCGGCCTGGGGCAGATTCTCGCTCGACGGCTCCAGCAGCAGGGGGATGTTGCCCCACAGGCGCACGGCGTCGAAGTAGAGGATGGCGCGCAGGGCGCGGCACTCGCCGGCATACTGCTCCTTGAGACCTTCGTCTTCAAAAGCGATGCCTTCTGACTTCTGCATGTACATGTTGCAGCGGTAGATACCGCCGTAGTACGCATTCCAGTCGGCCTGCATGATGGAGCTTTTGTTGGGGTCGTAGCGGGTATCGAAGCGGTCGATTACCTGAGAGTCGTAGTCGTTGCCGTAAGCGCCGCCGCCGTAGCACTCGTCGCTCATCATTATCGAGGTGAGGTAGAAGCCGTAGGGGCCGGGCGAGGTGGTGGTCATCAGCCAGCCGTTGTAGCAGCCTACCAGCGCGCGCCAAGCCTGGGCCTGGTTGGCATAGTAGGAGTTGCTGTTGGGCTCCGTCTTCGACTCCACGTCGAGGAAGCTCTCGGCGCAGGAGGCGGTGGAGCCTGCAAGGAGCGCCACGGTGAGAGCCTTCAGTATGGATTTCTTGGATATATTGAGTTTCATGATTGATGTCTTTGCCGGATTAGAAAGCAAGGTTTACGCCCACCATGTATGTGCGGGGATGAGGATAGAAGCCCAGGTCGATGCCCGACACCCAGGGGTCGGTACCGTAGCCGATTTCGGGGTCCATGCCGTTGTACTTGGTAAAGGTGTAGAGATTCTGCACCTGGAAGTACAGGCGGGCGTTGGAACACCACTTCTGCTTCATCAGGGGAGCGAAATTGTAGCCGATGGTGAGGTTGCTGATACGCAGGTAGTCGCCGTCGTGGAGATAGAGGTCGCTGAAGGCCCAGTTGACGTAGTCGTTGGTCACGCGGGGTATCTTGTTGGAGGTACCCTCGCCGGTCCAGCGGTCAAGGATTTCGGTGGTGTAGTTGCTCCAGGTCTTGTGGTTGGTGTAGCTCTGGAGTATCTTGTTGCCGGCCACGCCGGTGAGGATCACACCGAGGTCGAAATTCTTGTAATACAGGTTGATGTTGAAGCCGTAGTTGATCTTGGGCATACCGTTGCCGAGGTCGGTGCGGTCGGTGTCGTCGATCTTGCCGTCGTGGTTGCGGTCTACGAAGATCACGTCGCCGGGGGCCACATTGTCTTGGAGCACACCGTTGCCGGCGGCAATCCAGTCGTTGATCTGCTGCTGATTCTGGAAGATACCGGCAGTCTGCAGACCCCAGAAGTAGCCGATGGCGTGGCCGTTTTCGGCGCGGAACACCTCGGGGCTCTGGTTTTCGTAGATGATGTTGGTGCGGCCGTGGATGATACCGTCGCTGGTGGGGATGTTGCCGACCTTGTTTTTGTTGTAGGCGATGTTGAAGCCGACGTTGTACGAGAAGTCGCGGCCGATGACATCGTTCCAGCTGAGGTTGAGCTCGACGCCGGTATTCTTGACGTCGCCACCGTTGATATAGGGTGCCTCGGCGCCGAAGGTAGCCAGCACGGGAGCGGGCACGAGCCAGTCGCGGGTGGTCTTGATGTAGAAGTCGAAGTTGACGTTCAGGCGGTTGTGCAGGAAGGCGGCGTCGAAACCGAGGTCGGTCTGCTCAGAGGTCTCCCAGGTAAGATTCTCGTTGCCCAGGCGCGAGGGATATGCGCCCCAGTTGGTGGCGGTGTTGCCGGCGTAGCCGGTGTCGTATGCGCCGTTGGGACCGAGGTACTGGCCGAAGTAGTAGTTGCCGTCGCGGATTTCGATGGGAGCAAGGTAGCGGTAGTTGGGGATATTCTGATTACCTACAAGGCCCCAGCTTGCGCGGAGCTTGAAGTAGCTGAGCCAGTTTTGGGTAGGCTCCATGAAGCTCTCGCTGGAGAGGTTCCAGCCGGCCGATACCGAGGGGAACCAGCCGTGGCGGTGTCCGCGGGCAAAGTGCGACGAGCCGTCGTTGCGCAGGGTGAAGTTGACCATATATTTCTCCTGCCAGTTCCAGCCGATACGGCCGAAGTAGCTCACGCGGCGCTCGTCGTCGTTGGGACGGCCCTGCATAGACATGCCGTTTTCGCTGGTGCCGGTGGTATTGGTGATCCAGGCGTGTGCCCAGTCGTCGTAGCCGTCTTTGAGGGCCGAGTTGTTGGCCTCGAGATAGCTGCCCGACGAGCGGTAAGCCTCCATACCGAGCAGCGCGCTGAACTCGTGCTCCTTGATCTTCCAGTCGTAGCTGATGGTGTTGGTCCAGGTGAGGTTGAGCCAGTTGGAGGAGTTCTGCTGTACCTTGGTGACGGTATTGTTGTTGTTGGGCGTCCAGTTGTAGATGGGTGTGAACGAGCGGTAGTTGCTGTTGCCATACTGGGTGCCGAGCAGGGTGCGGATACGCAGATTCTTGATAGGCTCGAGCTGGGCGTAGATGTTGCCGGTGAAGACGGCCTTCTTGGTCTTGCCGAAGGTATTCATCAGGGCGCCGACGGGGTTGCCGTCGTTGACCTGCCAGTCGGAGTTGGAGGTGGAGTTGTAGTTGCCGTCGGCGTCATACACGGGGCTGAGGGGCGATGTGCCGAATGCGCTGTACAGGGCATTGTTGTACATCGAGCCGCCGTCGGTACCGCCGGTGCCTACGTTGCGGTTTTTGGAGTAGGTGAAGGCCACCTGCTCGCCCACGGTGAGGATGCCGTCGAATGCCTTCTGCTCCAGATTGGCGCGGAAGTTGTAGCGGGAGTAGTTGGATACCTTGGGACCGCCCACGAGACCTTCCTGATTGGTGTAGCCCAGCGATACGGCGTAGGTATTGGTGGCCGAGCCGCCGCTGATACCCACGGTATAATTCTGTGTGCCTGCGCCGTTGTGTACCATCTCGTCGATCCAGTCGGTGTCGATGACGCCGAGACGGTTGCCGTCGGCGTCGTAGCGCCAGATGCTCTTGTAGCTGTCCCAGTCGTAGGGAGCGGCGCCCGAGTTGATGGCCTGCTCGTCGAGGATGGTCATGTACTGCTGAGCGTTGAGCATGGGCGACTTGCGGGCGAGAGTCTGCCAGCCGTAGTAGCCGTCGAAGGTGACGGTGGTGCGGCCTTCCTTACCGCTCTTGGTGGTGATGAGCACCACACCGTTGGCGGCCTGCGCGCCGTAGATGGCGGCGGAGGCGGCGTCTTTGAGCACGTCGATGCTCTCGATGTCGGAGGGATTGATGCTGCCGGCGGCCGACTGGTCGCTGGGTACACCGTCTATTACATATAAAGGTGTGGCCGAGCCGTTGGTGCCAAGGCCGCGGATGGTGACCTTCATGGCATCGTCGCCGGGCTGGCCGGTATTTGATGTGATGGTCACGCCGGGCATCTGACCCTGGAGGGCCGATACGGCGCCGGTGGTATTGCGGCCGGCAATCTCGCTGCCTTTGATCTGCGAGGTGGCGCCGGTCACGAGTTTCTTCTTCTGCACACCGTAGCCCACTACCACCACCTCGTCGAGGGCGGCGGCATTGTCCTGGAGGGCGACATCCATGCGGGCGGCGGTCACCTTGATGACACGGGTGGTCATGCCCACATAGCTAAACTGCAGGTCGGCGCCCATGTCGGCCTTGATAGAATAGTTACCGTCGATGTCGGTGGTGACGCCGCCGGTCTGGCCGACCACTATCACCGACACGCCGATGAGGGGCTCGCCGTCGGATGCCGACGTCACAGTACCGGTCACGGTAAGCGGCGCCGCGTGGGCTATACCCGAGCACAGCACCACACACCAAGCGACCATGAGCAGTCGCCGCAGTAGCTTGTCGCGGCTCTGTGCAAATACTTTTTGCATTTTCATTGGTATTGATTAGTTGCGTTAATAAAAAATTGATTATTCAGGTTTATTCAGTCGTACAAACGGGTATGCAAATTTAATCACATATACGCGGGAGCCTCCGGGCATTTTGGCATATTTAGGCCATCATACGTTAATGGCGGTGACGATATGTTAACTATAGGGGTATGAAATGTTATATCAGTGTCATTTTGTGCTATAAAACACAAAAAATCGCTAAAAATTGCCACCGGGTAGTGTCACATCGAGGCACAGCCGCGCGTCTTCACGACGCGCGGCTGTGCCTCGATAAAATCGGCCGGGTGAGCCGTCAGAGACCCGAGGGGATACGCATGATGTCGGCCTCGAAGGTGTCGCGGCTCACGGCGCGGGCCTTGATGCGGTTGCGGTATGCGTAGATGGTGTTGAGGGAGTAGTTGAGCACCTGGGCTATGCGGGAGCTGTCGTCGATGCCCAGGCGCATGAAGGCGAGTATGCGCAGGTCGGTATTGAGTCGCTCGCCCTCGGGAAGCACGATGCGCGCCTCGGGGCGCAGCAGGTCGTTGACGCGCTCGACAAAGTCGGGGTAGAGATGGATGAAGGCGCTGTCGAAGACATCGTAGAAGTCGCGGCTCTGCTCCTCGACAAACTTGCCCGACTTGGTGAGCTTGTACAGGTCGTCGACCTTGCCGGCGGTAATCTTGCGGTTGACAATCTTGCAAAACTGGTTGAGCTTGTCCATATACACCGAGCACATGTTGAGAAACTGGCTTATGTAGAGGTCTTTGATGCGGTTGGCCTGGCGCAGATGGTGCTGCAGGTCGGCCTGATGGCGCATCTCCCGCCTCAGCATGTATATGAGCACTCCCAGCACCACGGCCAGCAGGGCCATGATGACCAGCGCCAGCATGATGATGCGCTGCTTGGCCACAATCTGCTCGGTCTTGGCCTGCTCGATGATGGGCAGCGAGCGCGACGACTCTATCATACGCAGCGGCGCGCCGCACTCGACGGCGGCGGCCAGCGCGGCGGTGAGGTATGAGTAGGCGCGGTCGAGGTCGCCCTGGGTGTAGAGGGCGTGGCCCAGCTCCTGGAGTGCGGCCATCTCGCGGGTGGCGGCGCACACGTCGGAGAGCGCCGCCTGGGCCAGGTAATATGTATAGGCGAGCGAGTCGCCCTCGGCGCGGGCCAGCGTCGAGAGATGGTGGGCGGCACGGGCTTTCATGTTGCTGGTGAGGGGCAGCTTGTCGTTGACCTGCTCCAGGGTGACCTTGGCTTTGCCGCGGAATCCCGACTCAAGATAGTACTCGCCCAGATTAAATGTATGCTCGTCGGAGCCGCGCGGCAGCAGCGTGAGCAGTCTGCGCTGGTGCTCGACGGCCAGCGAACTGAGCTGACGGTGCAGAGCGGGATTGCTCGCCGCAAAGGCGGCCATATAGCTGTACATCTGGCGGCCGGCCTCGTGATAGAGGCGTATGTCGTCGACGCTCAGGCGGGTGGTGTCGACGCCGCCAAAGAGGTCGAGCGCCGTCTCGGTAAATCCCGACAGCGGCAGCAGCGAGGCCAGCCGCAGGATGAATGGCGCGCGGGCGTCGGCGGCGGGCATGGCCACCATACCGGCTTGCAGGTAGCGCATGGCAGAGTCGTTGTTGAAGGCGGTGTAGCGGTCGGCGATGCGCAGCAGCAGCCCGGCGTCGGTCGGGCGTGCGTGCAGACTGTCGGTGAGGCGGTCGATATCGGCCTGGCGGCGGGCGATGATGTGGCGCGCCACGGCCAGAGAGTCGTCGAGTCGCGAGAGCAGGGCGTCGACATCGGCGGCCGATACCGACAGACGGGCGCCGGCGCCGGCACAGGCCGCCGCCACCGTGGCGAGGATGAGGAGGAGCTTGCGCATCATATAAACAGCTTTGACACCTGGTCGCGTGTGATGATACTTATGACCCGAAGCCCGTCGGGGGTATAGTCGGGCATGGGCGAGCGCAGCAGGTCGGCTACCAGCGCGTCTGTCTCGGCCGCAGTAAGCGGCTCGCCGGCACGCAGGGCGGCCGCGCGGGCCAGCACTGTGGCGGCGGGCGAGAGCACGCTGTCGTCGGGCACGGCGCCGGTCTCCTCGATGTCGGCCACGATGCGCCGCAGGGTATCGGCCGGGGCTATGGCCGAGGGCAGCGACGGTGCGCCGGTGATATTCCAGGTGTTGTCGCCCAGATAGGCCACATCGAAGCCCAGGCGGGCCACCACGGCGGCGGCTGCCTCAAGTATGGCGCTCTGCGAGGCGGGCAGAGTGAGCATCTCGGGGAATATGAGCTGCTGCGAGGCCATGGGCTGCGACTGCAGCCGCGAGAGTATGCGGTCGTACAGCACACGCACATGGGCGCGGTGGCGGTCTATCACCATGAGGCCCTCGCGCGAGGGGAGCACGATATAGCGCGCGTCGAGGTCGATGCAGCCGGCCGAGCGCGCCACATCGGCATCGCGCAGGGCCGACTCGGCCACCTCGGCCGCAGGGGCGTCTGCCGGAGCGGCATCTGCCGCCGCGGGAGTGCCGGACTCGGCCGCCGGGGTATCGAAGTCGATGGCCGGGGCGGCGGCATCGCGGCGGGCGGTGAAACTCTCGTAGAGCTTGTCCCAGTCGCGGGGCACGGTGATGCGCGAGCGCCGCTCGGCCATGAGCACCTCGCGCTGCCGGGGGGCGGCGGCGATGTGGCCTCCCCCACCCCGCTCGGCAAAGGGGTCGTAATGCTCGTCGAGGGTATCCTGGGGCATGGGCTGCGAGGCATCGGGCAGGAAGACGGGTATGTCGGGCTGGGCATCGGCGTCGAAGTCGATGGCGCCGGCGGCGTTGACCCGGCCCAGGGCCTGCTTGATGGCCGCGGTGAGTATCTGCCAGATGGCCTGCTCGTTTTCAAACTTTATCTCGTGCTTCTGCGGATGTATGTTTACATCTATCGTGGCGGGGTCGACCTCAAAGTTGATGAAGTACGGCGGCTGCGTGTCGGCCTGTATCAGCTCGGCATAGCAGCCCATCACTGCCTTGTGGAAGTATGGATGGCGCATATTGCGCCCGTTGACAAAGAAAAACTGGGGCACTCCGCGCTTGCGCGCGGCCTGCGGCAGGCCGGTAAATCCCGATATGCGCACCACCGATGTCTCGGTCTCGACGGGTATGAGGTTGGCCCCCACGCTCTTGCCGAAAAGGGCCGCTATGCGCTGCTTGAGCGAGCCGGCCGGAAACTGATGCAGGGTGGCATCGTTGTGCACGATGGTAAATGCCACGCCGGTATTGACCAGGGCAAGGCGCTCAAACTCGTGCATGATGTGGCTCAGCTCGACGGAGTCTTTCTTGAGAAACTTGCGGCGCGCCGGCATGTGGAAAAAGAGGTTTTTCACCATGAGATTGGTACCGGGCACACATGCCACCGGCTCCTGGCTCTCAAAGCGCGACTCGCTGATGCATAGCCGGGTGCCTACGGGGTCGCCCTTGCGCATGGTGCGCAGCTCGATACGCGCCACGGCGGCTACCGACGGGAGGGCCTCGCCGCGGAATCCCATCGTATGGAGGGTGTAGAGGTCGTCGGCCGAGGCTATCTTGCTGGTGGCGTGGCGCTCAAAAGCCATGCGGGCGTCGGAAGCCGACATGCCCGAGCCATTGTCGACGACCTGTATGAGGGTGCGCCCGGCGTCTTTCACCACTATCTGGACCGACGTGGCACCGGCGTCGATGGAGTTTTCCACCAGCTCCTTTATCACCGAGGCGGGGCGCTGTATCACCTCGCCCGCGGCAATCTGATTGGCCACCGAGTCGGGCAGCAGTCGTATTACATCATCCATACGGCAAAGATAGCAATTTCCGCCGAATATCGGCCCTATATAAAAAGCGAAGAGGCCCTCTGCTCGGCAGAGAGTCTCTTTAGGCGTTTATGCTGTGACTGATTATTCAGCTACAACGGCAGCTACCTCGGCTACAGCGGTGTCGGCAGCAGCGCTGTCGCAAGCGGCGCTGTCAACGACAACGGCTACTTCCTCAACAGCTACTACGGTGTCCATAGCGGTGGTGTCGGCATCAGCCTTCTTGTCAGAACCGCCGCAGGAGAACATCGATACGCTGAAAGCGACAGCCAGTAAAAGAACTAACTTTTTCATTTTTTCTTTTGATTTTAATTAAACAATTGTTTATGCTTCAAAAACGCCACAAAGTTAAGCCAATTTTTCGAAGTGCAAAAATTTTTGCACTCCTTTTTCGACTTTTTTTATGTTGTAAAACATACCCATAGCATATAGCGTTATGTATCAGCAACTTGTGCGATTGTTAAAAAATCTTGCAGGATTAAACCTTTTCGGGAGCTTCGGCTATACGGTTGGCCATCAGCACCGCTTTGGTGATGTGGTCGCAGATGTGGTCGGCGCCGATGAGGCGGTCGATGCCTGCGTGCTCGAGCGACGAGCGCACGCCCGGCTTCACGCCCGACAGCACCACGTGGATGCCCTCCTTCTGCGACGAGCGTATGAGCAGCTCGAGATTGTGCAAAGCCGTGGCGTCGACAAATGCCACCTTGCGCATACGTATGATACGCACACGGGGCTTGGTGTGCATGGTGCTGCGCATCATCTCGTCGAATTTTGTGGCGATGCCGAAGAAAAACGGGCCGTCGATCTCGTAGACACTCACGCCGCGGGCCACGTCGAGCATCTCGTGGGTGCCCACGTCGTCGCCGTCGTTGACATCGAGCTGGCCCGAGTATGCCTTGATCTCGGTATTCTCCATCACGCGGCGCAGGAAGAGCACCACGGCCAGCAGCAGGCCTATCTCGATGGCGATGGTGAGGTCAAATATCACAGTGAGCAGGAAGGTCACCACCAATACCGATATATCGCTCTTGGGGGCATGGAAGATGCCCACGACGGTGCGCCAGCCGCTCATGTTGTATGCCACCACCATCAGCACGGCGGCCAGGCAGGCCATGGGCACATAGTTGATCAGAGGCATGGCAAAGAGATAGATGAGCAGCAGCACCAGCGCGTGCACGATGCCGGCCACGGGGGTGCGGCCGCCGTTGGTGATGTTGGTCATGGTGCGGGCGATGGCGCCGGTCACGGGGATGCCGCCGAAGAAGGGCACCGTAAGATTGGCCAGGCCCTGGCCGATAAGCTCGGTATTGCTGTCGGTGCGCGAGCCGGTCACACCGTCGGCCACTGTGGCCGAGAGCAGGCTCTCGATGGCGCCGAGCACAGCGATGGTAAAGGCCGAGGGCAGCAGCATGTTGATGGTGGCCATGTTGAGGGTGAAACCGTGGGGCACGGGCAGGTCGGTGGGCATGTCGCCAAAGCGCTCGCCGATGGTCTCGACATGAAACCAGCCGGTGAAATGCGACAGCAGCGCGGCCGCCGCCGACACCAGTATGATGGCCAGCAGCGCGCCGGGCAGCTTTTTGGATATGCGCGGAGTGAGCACTATCACCAGCAGCGACACCAGGCCGGTCACCAGCGTCACCGGGTCGATGAGGCCGAGATTGGTGAGCAGCATACCCCACTTGGGCAGAAACTGTCCGGGCAGGTCGCGCAGGCCCAGACCGAGGAAGTCATTGACCTGGGTGGTGAAGATGGTCAGGGCGATACCGGCGGTAAAGCCCACCACGATGGGATACGGTATAAACTTGATGACCGTGCCCAGCCTGAAGACACCCATCAGTATCAGTATCAGGCCCGCCATGGCCGTGGCCACCGCAAGGCCGGTGAGGCCATACTGGGCTATTATATTATATACGATTACGATAAACGCGCCCGTCGGGCCGCCTATCTGCACCGAGCAGCCGCCGAAAAACGACACCATGAAACCGCCGATGATGGCGGTCACCATGCCGATGGTGGGGCTCACGCCCGATGCGATACCGAAAGCGATGGCAAGCGGCAAAGCCACGATGCCGACCACGATGCCGGCGATGATGTCGGCGCGCAGGCGCTCCTTGGAGTAATGCTGCAGCGATTTCCACAGCTTGGGGCGCGGTATAGTCACAGAAGTAAGACTCATATACCTTAAGAAATGTGAAAAATATTGAAAAACCGCTGCAAAGGTAATCATTTTTCGACAGTTTACAAAAAGCATCGTGATACATCATGCCAAATCATGATGTATCACGATGCTTATAAGCCCGGCAACGCTCAGCGGGCGGCGACGCTCAGGCGGCAGCCGGCCGAGTGGGCCACCACCTCGGGAGCATACTGGCTCTGTGCCGTGGCGAGACCCGAGGCAAAGTCACCGGCCGAGGCCACGGTCATATCGTAGGTGACACGGTACGTGCCCTTGGGCATGCGGGTGAGGAATACGCGGGTGCGCGAGTCAGAGGGCTCGACGTAGTAGTACAGGCTGCCGTCGCGGCCATATCCGGGCAACTGCGACAGTGGCTCGAGAGTTGCGGCGCGCTCGTCGTTGATAGTCACATAGTCGAGGTCGACGGTGGCGTAGAGGATGAGCTCCACGCGCACCCGCTCGCCCAGGCGCAGGCTGTCGGTCTCGACCCAGGCGCCGTCGCGCTCCACCAGCGTGCGCTTGCCTATCGACAGCTGCGGGCAGGCTGCCGAGGACACATCGGCCATCGGGCGGGTCGAGATGGTGGTGAGCGAGCCGTAAGACACGGTGCCGGCGGCTCCGCGCTGTACACGCAGTGTCTTGCCGGCATCGGCGGCGGGCAGACGGGTGCTCACGGCGCCGGTGGCATACTGCACGGCGTCGATGCTCAGCGGAGCGCCGTCGACGGTAATGGTCGCGCCGTCGGAGCTGTCGAGCGATGTCCACCGCGAGCCGGTGGCGAGGATGGCGGCGATGAGCGGGGCGGGGCACGAGGTGCCGAGATCGTCGCTCACCGAGGTGCGCATCACCAGGCCGCGGCGTATGCCGTCGAGCTCGGCCTCGCGGGGCGAGATGGTGGCAAATGCCCTGAGGATGAAGGCGTAGTCGTAGACACTGTGCACCGACGGGAAGGTGATGCAACCGTAGCGGTCGGTCACCTCGTGCTGGCGCACCGACTCCATCACCTCGGCAGCCACAGCCTTGTATCCGTGGGCATTGAGGGCCAGGGCATAGCGGGCCTTGGCGGCGGTGGAAGCTCCGCGCCAATCCTTGAGCATCTGCTGCACGCCGCGGTTTACGGCCTCGCGGGCGCGGACGGTCGTGGGCCGATAGCCGGGGTAGAAGGCCAGCAGCACGGCATAGCCTGTATCGGACTCTATCTTGCTGTCGCAGTAGTGCAGGGCATCGAGGGCCATCTTGTATGCATCGGAGCCGTCGGGGGCGTCGCCCTGCAGGCGCAGCAGTCCTATGCCCCACGCCACCTCCATGGTGGCCCAGAGCGAGGCGTCGTCGCTCCACGAGCCCCAGCGGAAGCCGCCGTCGGCGGTGCGCAGCCGCTTCAGGGCGGCCAGCGCCGCATCGGTCGTGGTCTTGATGCTGCGGGCGTCGAATACTGAGGTGAGGCGCGCCATACGCTCGGCATTTGAGGCGGCCGCGCGTACCCACGGAGTCTGCGCGAGCAGAGCGAGCTTGAGGTCTTCGTTGCGGGCGAGGTCAGACACCAGCGCCGAGTCGGCCGGATTGGACGCCCACGTATCCACGACGCGGCGCAGCTCGGCGTAGCGGTCGCGCAGGCCATGGGCGGTGAGCGCGCCGTAGAGCATCTGCACCGCGCCCGGCGACGAGGTGACCGAGCCGCCTGCGAGCAGATCGGGCAGCGAGCGCACCACGTCCCACACGGGATTCTGACAATACTGCAATGCGGCGACAGACTGTCCGCGGGGTATACGGGTCTCGAATACAGGCTCTGCATCGGTGAGCACAAAGTTTTCGGTATCGACCACAGTGGCGCCCGACGACAGCACGGGCACGGGCACCTGCTCGCCGTCGGTGTAAGCGCCCGAGCGCGATACCACACGGTAGCCTATCATCGATACGGCCTGAGGCACGTCGAGCCATGCAGCCACGCGGGCCGTACCGCCGGCAGCGATGCTGTCGGTCGAGCAGACGGCATCGGCGAGCACGGCGCCCGTCGCGGGGTCGAAAAACTCCACACGGGTGTCGGCCACCAGAGCCGAGTCGGTATTGTTGTATACGGTGGAGATAATCTGCACACGGTCGCCGTCGCGCACAAAGCGGGGCGTATTGGCTTGCGCCATCAGCGGCTTCGACGCCACGATGTCGCGCTCAATCGAGGCGGTATGCAGGTCGGTATCCCAGGCCAGGGCCTTGAAGCGCCAGGTGGCGATAGCCTCGGGCACGCGGAAGTTTATCACGGCCGAGCCGTCGGGCTCCACCTTGATATCGGGCATCCAGAAAGCCTGCGCCATGAAGCCGTCGCGCAGCGACGGTGCATCGGCGTCGGCCGGCTGGGCCGACCTTCCTTCGGTCATCTCGTCAATCTCAGACAAGCCGTCGGTCTCCATCTCGGCCGCCAACTCCTCCACAGCCTCGGGGGCGGGAGCCGCACCGGCATTGGTCGCCATGGCACGGCTCTTGAGCATCACGCCGCCGGTAAGATAGCGCACCGACATCTCCGGCAGATAGAGGAATCGCGGATACTCGGTATCAAGCGCGGGGCGTATGCCGCGCAGAGGCAGCGCAAATCCGGCCGACGTCGCATAAGGCATGAGCATGTAAAGGCGCGACGACACATAGCTTTTGAAGCGGGGCAGCGTCGTCACCCAGTCGAGCCCGCAGAGAGCATCGAGGGCATGATTGTACATGGTGGCGAGCATGGTGGCGTCGACTGCGCGGCCGTCGGAGCGGCGCACGCGCAGCTGCCAGCTCTCGCCCGCGCCGGGCGTGAGGCGGTCGCGCATGGTATCGGCCTCGATGGTGAGCTTCACCGGGTCGGGAGCCGTGAGCTTGACCTCGGCATAGGCACATCGGCCGTCGAGCACCGTCATAAGCGTGTACTCCACCTGCTCTGCGCCGGCCGGCATCGGCAGCGACAGCTTGTGGAAACCGGCATCGAGATGATACTTGTATACTCGTCCCAGGCCGTGCTCGCCGGCCTCCACGGCATATACATAGCGGCTGCGGCCGACGCCGACAGTCACCTCGGCCGACGCCCCGGGAGCGCACTCAAAGTCGGTGCGCGGCAGCAGCAGGGCGGCGTCGGAGGGCAGAGCGTCGCGCCGCAGGCTGTACAGAGTAAGGGTGCGGTCGATGTCGAGCGGCGCGCACATGGTCGTGTCGGCCGGCACGATGCTGAGCTTGTAATAGCCCGGAGTGATATCGTCGATGTCGAGCGCAAGACCGTCGGGTGTCAACTCGGAGCGGCCCGTCACTGTATCGGTGTCGGCGGCAAGGCGCCACTCCACCGGCAGCTTCACGCGCGTGCCGTCGCCGGCAAAGGCGTAAACCGGCAGCACCACGGGCGCGTCGGTGCAGAGCTTGTCGTCCAGCTCGCGCATGGCTATCGAGTAAGGCTTGCCCGTGGTGAAGTATGTGGAGGCCATGGCCACCTCGGCGGCGATGGAAGTCACCTCGACCGAAGCCCTGTAGTCAAAGTCAGGATTGAGAAAAGATGCGCCGACCTTGACCGTGAAGCGGCCCTCGGCATCGGTGACACCCTCAAACGGCTCCTTGCTAAAGTTGATGTCGCTCTCTATCCAGCGGCGCCACCAGCGCACCTGCTGCTCTACAGACACACGCACCGCGGCATCGGCCACCGGCATACCCGTGTAGGTCACGGCGCGGCCGGTGATGTCGACAGAGCCGTCGGGGCGGCGGTCGGCCACGAGCTCGCGCACCTCAAATACAGGCGCCTTGTAGTCGCTCACCATAAATCGTGTGGTGGCACTGCCTCGGACGATGTCGCGCGCACTGACCTCGATGGAGTATGCCCCGGTAAGACGGTCGGCCGGAATCTCAAACGAACCGCATACACGGCCGTAGCTGTCGGTGACGCTGTCGATATCGATCACCTCAGAGTGATTGGCATCGGTCACTTCGATGTTTACCTCCACTCCGGCGGCCAGGCTTGACGAGCGGGTCGCCGGGTCGATTTTGACCAAGGTGGCGCTCCACTCCACCCGCTGGCCGGGGCGGTATATGGGACGGTCGACGTAGACATTGCCGCTGTAGTACGCATTTTCCCGCCCTACCCGGCCGGAAGACGAGGACGATACTGTCACGTCGGTAAACACCATCTCGCTGCCGCCGACGCGCACCGTGAGCGGATACGAGCGCCAGCGGTCAGACTTTGGCATCTCGAAACGGATGTCGCCGTCGCGCCCGGTCTTGCCCAGAGAGCGGCGGTCGCCCGAGCGTCGGTCGATATAACCCACCTGCGCGTCGGCCACCGGAGCGCCCGAGGCAATATCGGCCACCACGGCTGCGTAGTCGCCCGAGCCCTCCACTACAAAGGGTGCATAGCCGGTGACGAGCACATCCATGCGATTGTACCGGGAGCTGTCTTTGCGGCCATTGACCACCGGCATCATCGAGTAGTAGCCGGGCTTGTCGAGAGTCACCCGCAGCGTGTCGGTACCCTCGCGCATGGAGTCGGTCGGCAGGCTCACGGTACATACCTTGGTAAGTTTCTCCTTCTGCCCGCCCATAGCCGGGGTCTTGCGGTACACCACCATGCCGATGCTGTCGGTATACTTGTGGGCGGCGACCACCTTGATTTCGCGGCCGGGTATGGCAATCTGCGGTGTATAGAGCTGCACAGTAGGCTGTGTCAGCTCGGCCAGGCGGCCTCGCAGCATCGGCGCAAGCTCGCCGGTATAGGTCTTGAGGAAGGCGCGCAGAGTATCGACCGTGCGGCTGCTCTCGCCGTAGCTGAGGTTGAAGAGAAGATATGCGGCTCCGTCGCCGTGAGGGTCAGCCTCGTATGCCTTGACCAGAGCATCCATGCCCGGCTCGGTCTTTACCAGCCACACGGCGCGGCGCAGCGAGCCTGCGGGAGTGGCCTCCATCGCCATACGCGCGGGAGCGGCCGAGGGCAGCCCGGCCAGACTGAGGTTGGTCTGCGCGGCGGCGGCGGCAAAGTCGAGCAGCGACGGGTACAGCCGTCGCTGGGCATCGTCGGCTTTCACCACCGCGGCATAGCCTGAGATGGGGCGCCCGTACCACGGGCGCAGCTCCGACAGGGCGCTGTCGGTCAGCTCTCGGATGCGGGCCTTGAACTGCTCGCCGCTCCACAGCTTGACGTCGGCCGGCAGCGGAGTGAGCGGAGTGCGCACACTATTGTAGCGCCAGCTGTTGTCGGAGTATATGCCTGCGAGCAGTCGGGCCTCGTAGAGCCGCAGCAGGGCGGCCACCGCGGGGTCTTTCTCGCTGACCGCCGTGGCGGCGATAAACGCGGGCGCCGTATACGCCGAGTCGGGGTCGACGGCCGCGCGGGCCACGGCAATCTGCATGGCGGCCTGCATACGCGGCAGGCCGGTCGAGGTCTTGTACACCTTGTCGGCAGCGGTAATCACCGTCTGCGGGAAGGCGAAATCAGGCTCCAGCGGGAGCGTCTGGGAGTGTGCGGTCATAATGATGGCGATGAGTGATAGCGTCGCCGCAAGCAATCTGTTCATGTGTCTTGTGTCAGTTACCGAAACTTAGGGTGGTATAGTAGCGCAGCTGGCCGCCCGTCGAGTACTCGGGCTGGAAGCTCAGGCGTATAAACTGGCCGCCCGTGCCCCACCATGAAGCCTCGACTCCGCCGCCCTGCACATTCTGTATGGTGTAGGGCGAGCCATACGAGTTGATGAGGGTCGTATAGGCCATATTGTATTGATTCATGCTGTAGCCCGGCGTGGAGTATACAAACTGCGAGCCGTACAGCGAGCCGCCGCCATTGTAGTACATCACGGCATCGGGCCACATAAGCCCGAGCATGGGCACATTGGTCAGGCAAATCTGATTGTTGCCGTAGCTGCTCACGGCATAGCCGTTGTTGATGAGCATGTTTACCGAGATATTGAGGGCCGAGCCGAGGGTCACGCCCAGGATTGAGCGGAAGGGGCGCCATCCGGGAGCGGGACGCCATGCGGGAGGCGGCACGGGGCGGTGAAACGGCCGCGGGGGCAGCATATGGGGCCGCATCGGGCCGTGATGACCCTGATGTACCGGCGGGCGGTGATTATGCCCGGGACGGTGGTCGGGGCGGTGATTCTGACCCGGACGGTGGTCAGGGCGGTGATTCTGACCCGGGCGCTGGTCAGGGCGGTGATTCTGACCCGGGCGCTGGTCAGGGCGGTGGTTCTGACCCGGGCGCTGGTCGGGACGGTGATTCTGACCGGGGCGTTGGTCAGGGCGGTGATTCTGACCCGGGCGTTGGCTGTTGTTGCCCTGGCCCGGACGCTGCTGGCCGTGATTCTGACCGGGACGCTGCTGGCCGCCTTGTCCGGGGCGTTGGCTCTGGCCCGGGCGAGGGGTCTGGCCCGGGCGCTGCGTCGGACGCTGCACGGGTGTCTGAGTGGGCGTGTGGGTCGGGCGGTCGCCGCGGCCACGGCCGCGGTTCTGGGCATCGACTGCCGGGATGAGCATGGCCCCGCACAGCAGAGCGACGGCGATTTTACGGATAGACGGTTGCATATTGTATGGTGTTTTCTTCTTTTGATAGCAAATATACGATTAAGTTTAATTTAAACATTATGCGGCAGCTATTGTTTATACTCAAAACCCTAAAACAGATTGATTATGACACCCACCGAAAAAGCTAAGGCCGCTGCCGAGGTTTCCGCAGCCGCCGCAAAAGTATCAGCCGCCGCAGCCAAGACCGCCGCGCAGGAAGAAGGCAAATCGATTCAGGAAAACGTGGCCGAGACAGCCGCTGCCGCCAAGGCTTCGGCATCGGCAAGTTACGACCAGATAAAAGATACAGTGAGCGAGAAGGCCGCCACTCTCAAAGACAAGGCCGGCGACCTGGCCGCCAAGGCTCTCGAGAAGGGCGGCGAGCTGCTCGACTCTCTTGCCGACAAGGCACACAGCGCCGCCGACCGCCTCAAGGACTGACACCGCCCCTGAGCGCGATGACACCGCACAGGCGCCGCACTCCCGCCATCGGGGGGCGGCGCATTTTTTGTGTATGTTTGCAAAAAATTGTATACATTTGCATCGCGCCGAGGCGCCCCAGATCTGCAATCAACTTTATTTACCATGAAAAACCTCTACATCTGCGCAGCCGCGCTGCTGTGCACTGCCATCGGAGCGATGGCCGCCGACCGCTCGACGATGACCGTCGACGACCAGAGCAAGACCATCACCGAGGCCACCGACCTCGCTATCACCCTGAGCGGCACCGCCGAGCTGCACATCACCGGCCGCAACCCCATGACCAACTCCACCGTAGACCTGCGCGGCGACCACGCCATGCTGTGTCTTGAGGGCGTGATGCCCGCCGATGCCGGCGCCTACACCCCGTACATCACCATCGACGGCGCCGCATACGACCCTGCCCGCGCCCGCATCGCCCGCTACGGCAGCGGCTGCGCCATCATTGCCGATGTCGATGCCGCTCCCCTCACCATCTACATGGAGCCGGCTTTCGGCGGCAAGTCGATGGATTGTGACATCGACGTGTATTACCGCGCCGACTCCGGCCTGGGCAAATCATCATGGCTGACCGAGAAAGGCATCGGCGACTTTGACAATCATATCGGCTCTTTCCGCCTGCGCCACGGCTATCAGGCGACCTTTGCCAACAATCCCAACGGCACGGGACACTCCCGCGTGTTCATGGCCAAAGACGGCGACCTTGAAATCACGGCCATGCCGCAGGGCCTGGAGTTTGCATCGTTTATACGCGTGTGCCGCATCGACTGGATCGGCAAGAAAGGCACTTGCAGCCGCAGCCACGCCGACCTGGCCCGCGCCACCTGGTACTACGACTGGGGCGGTGGCTCTGAATGCTCGACCAACGCCGAGTATGTGCCCATGCGCCACAATGCCGGCTGGGACAGCTGGAAGAATATCGGCACCCGCACAGGCGTGTCGTGTGTGCTCGGCTTCAACGAGCCCGACCACTCCGACCAGTCAAACATGTCGGTATTCGGCGCCATGGAGCAGTGGCCCGAGATGTTTAAAAACGGCCTGCGCATAGGCTCGCCCGCCCCCGACCAGATCAGCAAGGACTGGCTTAAGCAATTCATGGCAATGGCCGACTCGCTCAACTTCCGCGTCGACTTCGTGGCCACCCACATGTACTGGAATTCACAGCAAGCCGCCTCCCTGGTGGAAAACATCGAGAACAACTGCAAACGCTACTACGGCGGACGCCCCATGTGGATCACCGAGTGGAACAATGGCGCCAACTGGACCGGCGAGGCGTGGCCCAACCAAAGCGGCACCAAACTCGACGCCAACTTCCGCCCCGTGCTCGACAAGGACGGTAAGGAGCAGCAGGTGACCCGCCCCCACACCGAGGCCAACTCCAAAGTACAGTGCGACTGGCTCCGCAGCATACTTCCCGCCTTCGACGCCAGCCCCTACATCGAGCGTCACTCGCTCTACTCGTGGGTCGAAGATGCCCGCGGCATAGTGCTGGCCAATACCGAGGGTGTCGACGAGCTCACCCCGGCCGGCCGCGTATTTGCCGACTTCCAGTCGCGCCCTGCCCTGCGCGGCAGCGTCGAGTATGAGCACAAGTGGAAGATAGCCCCGCCCTTTATCAAGTCGGCAAAGCTCTCAGGCGGCAAAGTCATCATACGCTTTTACGACCACAACGGCGAGACCGGCACCGGCTACATACTGGAGCGCCGCATCGACCGCAACCAGTGGGAGCGCATCGCCACTCTCGAGGCCGGCAAAGACTACAACTACGGCAACTACGCCCACTTTGAAGACATACCTCAGGTCGACGGCAAGTACCGGTACCGTATCAAGGCCAAGTCGTACATCGGCACCGAGTCGACCAACTCCCGCGTGCACATCATCAACGTCACAGGCGCGTCGGCCGGTATCGTCGAGGCCGCCGCGACACCGACTCCCGACATCACCACCGGCGCCGGATACATCCGCGTCGAGGGTATGGCTCCGGGCAGCTATCCGCTCCACGCCATCGACGGCCGCGCCGTCTGCACCGTGAGTGTCGGCGACGACGGCACCGGCTCGGCCGAGGGGCTGGCCCACGGCGTGTACATCTTCGCCGGCCGCAAGGTGGTGCTCTGAATACGCTCTGAAAAAAATAATAATGGGAGGCCGACCGGCCTCCCATTATTATTTTTTTCAGAGCGTATTTTTCATCTGATAGTCGGAGGGAGATATGCCATACTCCTCGCGGAAGTACTTGCTGAAGTACTTGGGATTGTTGAAGCCCAGCTTATAGGCAATCTCGGCCACGCTCAGCTGGCTCTCGCGCAGATACTGCGCGGCACGCTTCAGGCGCAGCACGCGTATAAACTCGATGGGGGTCTTGCCCGTAAGAGCCAGTATCTTCTTGTACAGATGCACACGGCTCATACCCATGCTGCGGCTCATCTCCTCGACGGTGAGGTCGCTGCGCTGCATGTTTTCCTCGACATAGCGCACGGCCTTCTCGACAAGCTGCTCGTCGAGCGGCGTGATCTTGACCGGCTCGGGCGTCGGCTCGATGAGGGTGCGGCGGGCGCCGCGGCCGCGGGCGGCCAGCAGGCGGGCGATTTTCAGGCGCAGCACATCGTTGTTGAAGGGCTTGGTGAGATAGTCGTCGGCGCCCAGCGTGAGGCCCTCCACGATGGTCGAGGTATCCTGCTTGGCGGTGAGTATGATGAGCGGAATGTCGACCAGGGCGCGGTCGGCCTTGAGGGCGCGGGAGAGCTGGATACCGTCCATGCGGGGCATCATCAGGTCGGTGACGATGAGGTCGATGTCGCCCGGATGGGCGCGCACCGTGTCGAGAGCCTCCACGCCGTCGGATGCGATATGCACGTCATACAGCGCGGCAAACTCGTCGCGCAGGAAGTCGGTGAGGTCGCGGTTGTCGTCGACAAAGAGTATCGACGGCCGGCGCGGCCCGGAGGGACGTGCCGGCTCGTCGGCCGGCGCGGCCCGGAGGGACGTGCCGGCTCGTCGGCCGGCGCGGCCCGGAGG
>CAJUOC010000018.1 GCA_910587925.1 uncultured Muribaculaceae bacterium | reverse complement strand
CCCGGCGCGCCGGGCGCCAGCGGCCGTCGGCGCCCGGCAGCAGTGTGTCGCCCTCGGCCGTGACGGCCCAGTGACAATACTCGTCGCCGTGGAGCGAGGCAGTGACAGTGCGGCCGTCGGCCGCGGTGAGAGCGACAGCGCCCGGGCGCGCCGGCACCGCGTGGGCGCCGGCGACCGTCAGGGCAGCCGCTATGAGTGTGAAAGCTCTATGGAATTTCATATATGTAATCAGTGCTTGATAGCTTTTGCAGAGCCGGCGCCGCCGCGCACGATGTACATGCCGGGGGCGAGGGCGGGCACAGCCACTACTGTGGTCGAGCCGTCGAGCGCCGTACCGCGGGCCACGCATGCGCCGCCGAGAGTGTACACGGCGATGGTCTCGCCGGGAAGGGTACCGCCCACGTAGAGGTTGTCGCCCTCAAATACTGCGGTGAAGTCGCCGCCGTCGACAGCTGCCGACTCTATGCCGGCGGGGTCAAACGACGACAGCCACAGGCTCCAGTATGCGCCCAGACCTTTCTGACGCATGTCGATGGCGTCGACCGGGCACCACTCGCCCACCTTGGCCGACGACAGCGCAGGGGTGTCGATAGGCTTGACATAGAGAGTAGAGCGGCGGTGTGCGTGGCGCACGGCAGTGGTGGCGATATACGAGCGGCCGAGAGTGGCGTCGCGGGGCACGACTTCCATCGAGCGGTCGTAGTGCATGGCCACATAGATGGTACCCGACACCTCGATGGGGGAGTCAAACTCGATAGTCTGCGGGTCGGAGGTGGTGCCCCCCAGGCCGCCCGAGCCCATCAGCTCGCCGATGGTGGATACCTTCTCGCCCAGCTTGCGGCTCTCGTCGATGGTGCCGTCGGGTTTGGAGCCGTAGATGGCCACCGTCATGGGCTTGATGCGCTGGTCGTCGAGGAAGGAGGTCACATTGCGATACTTGCGCTCGGCCACCCACAGCGTGAGCTGCTTGGCCTTGAGAGTCATGCCGGCGGGCAGGTCGTAGCGCTGTGCCAGGTCGAAGTAGTAGTGGGTGTAGCCGGTCACATAGTCCTCGGGGTCGTCGCCGGCAAGGGCGGGTACCTGACCGCGCTGGAGCATCTCGTCGCGGGTGTCGTTGTAGACCGACAGGGGCTGGTCGGCCCGGGTGGTCTTGTCAGACATGATGATGTCGATGCTGCGCGAGGTCTTGCGCGTGCCGCGCGAGTTGGTGGCCTCCAGAGTGACGGTGTACTTGCCGGGGGCGGGGATGTCGAAAGCCGGATTTTCGTCGGTGCTCTCGGCAGGCGACGCGCCGCCGTCGATCGTCCAGCGGTAGCTCTCGGCGTGCTCCGAGCAATTGACCATCTGCAGGGGCTGGCCCTTGTAGAGGTGAGTCGAGCCCGACACAAAGTCGGAGTGGAGCGACAGGGTCGAGAATCCCGGCTCTACGCGCGCCACCAGGCCGGGAGCGGTGATGCACACATCGTCGACACATACCCAGCCGGAGTTGACCGGGCCGGTGAGCATGAAGCCGAAGCAATAAGCGCCGCTCACCTTGGGGGTGAACTTATGCTCGCACTTGACCCACGAGGCAGTGCGCTCCGAGGTGCGGGCCAGCGGGGCGTGGAAGGCGGCATCCTGCTCGGTGCCGACGGTAAAGGTGAGTGTGGGCACGTAGAGAGTCTCGTCGGCATTCCAGTCGTTGCCCTGGATGTAGAGCGAGTAGCTCACGGAGTACTCGGTGCCGGCGGTGAGGTTGACAAAGGGAGTGTATGCCTTGTCGTCGCGCTCGGCCTCGGTATTGTGGTCGGCTATCATATAATATGTACCCGCGACGGCCTCCAGGCCGGTGACATTGGCGGTGACCCAGGTCACGCCGCCGGTGCTGCGCCAGCCGGCGGGCAGCATCGAGGAGCCGTCGTAATGCTCGGGATTGCTGAAGTTTTCAGAGAGAGGCAGCTCGTGACACTCGGCCAGATTGTCGTCGCTCGGCTCGAGGTCGGGCTCGGGAAACTCCTCCTGCTCGCCGTAGCGGGTGCCGGAGATGATGAAGGAGTCGAAGGCGGCCAGGCCGCAGTTGGTCTCCAGCCCGGCCATGTAAGGCTTCAGGGCGATGGAGAAGCAGTAGTCGCCGTCGGCCTCGGGAGTGAAGGAGTAGACATACTTGGTCCAGGCGGGTACCTGCACGGCAGGCTCCTCCTTGATGGCGATGGTCTGCTCGGCCTCGGTCTGGCCCTTGCCGGCGCGCACGAGCATATGCACATTGTACGCGGCATTGTTGCCCGGGGCGATGAAGTAAAACTCCAGTGTGCAGGGCTTGCCGCCGACGAGGCTCAGCATCGGTGTGTAGAGCACCTCGTCAAAGCGGGCGTCGCCCTTGGTGATGAGCACATAGTCGCCGCTGTGGTTGGTGATACCGCGACCGGCGGCAGACGCGCGCAGCAGGCCGGGCGTGCCCTGCTGTGCCCAGCCCTCGGGAAGATTGGCGCCGCCGGGGAAGTCGGCGTCGGTATCGAAATCATACTCCAGCTCAAATGCCTCGACCGGACCGGCGGGCTTGGGGGCATCGGGCTTCTCGGCCTCGACGTGGGGCTCCACGCCGGTAAAGACGAAGTCGTCAAAAGCGGCCGAGCCGCCGGGGTTGTAGCCGTATGCATTGACCGGCACCACGATGAAGCAGCATGTGCCGTCGGCCTCGGGAGTATATGTAAATGCGTCGCTGGTCATCCAGGCCTTGGCGCGGTCGACATCGTCGGCGATGGTACCGATTTTGGTGGCCTCGGCCAGCGGTGTGTCCTGCTTGGGAGCGGCGTAGATGTCAAATCCGTAGCCAAAGACGGCGATGTCGCCCACGGCATAGTATTTGAAGACCACCGATGCAGCCTCGCCGGCTTTCACGTCAAACAGGGGCGTGATGAGCGGGCTGGAGCCGTCGCACGACGGGCCGATGGCGCCGACCACATACTTGCCCGAGGGCGCGGCCGCCGATATATTGAGGTCGGCGGGGGTGAGGCGCGCATAGGGCTTCTTGCCCGTCGAGAGCCAGCCGGTGGGCAAAGTGGCCACGCCGGGATAGTCGGCATCGTTTTCAAAATCCTAGGTGATGGACGCGCCGCCCTCGTTGACGGTACCAGAGATGATGAAGGAGTCAAAGGCCGCGTAGCCGCAGTTGGTCGTAAACGACGGGGCATACGGCTTCAGAGCCAGCGAGAAGCAGTACTCGCCGTCGGCCTCGGGAGTGAATGTATAGCTGTGCTTGGTCCAGGAGGAGGTAGCCACCGTCGGGGTCTCCTTGATGGTGATGGTCTGCTCGGCCTCGCTCTGGCCGGTACCGGCGCGCACCAGCAGATGCACATTGTACACGGCAGCTACGGCGCCGCCCGGCGCCAGGTAGTAAAACTCCAGCGTGCAGGGCTTGCCGGCCACGAGATTGAGCATCGGGGTGTAAAGCACCTCGTCAAAGCGGGCGTCGCCCTTGGTGATGATAAGCTTGTCGCCGCTGTGGGTGGTGGCGCCGTGGGAGGTGCCGTCGGAGCGCACAAAGCCCGCGGCGCCCTGCTGCGCCCATCCGGCGGGCAGGTCGGCGCCGCCCGGAAAGTCGGCGTCGTCGTCGAAACTGTACTCTATCTCCACGGGCTTCTCGGCCGCAGCCGCAGCCACGCCGCCCAGGCACAGAGATGAGAGCAGACAGATAGCAGTGTAAATCTTTCTCATAGAATATTTAGAATAGTATTTTTGATTGGAATAGTATTTTGTGGCAAATTTATACTTTTTTACGAATATTCCACATAAAGTATAAGCATTTTTTGCATATTACCTGCCGATTTGCCATATGGCCACAATCGCCATATTACATTACGGATAGAAATTTGGCCGTTTTGGGAAATATCCGTATTTTTGCAGCATGGAACAGGTAATTGAGTTTGAGAGCGCCGAGCGGCTGCGCGACTTCTCGTCGGTCTTCAGCAGCATCAACGAGTCGTATGTATTCAGCCGTATCCGCGGCGGCGAGGCCACCCGCCTGCCCGTCGACGAGCGCCCGCTCAAGATGTCGGGCACGATGCTGATGCTGGTGCTGTCGGGCTCCGACTTCGAGATAGAGCTCAACCTGCAGCCTTACACCGTGAGCGCCGGCTCGCTGCTGGGCGTGTTTCCCGGCACGGTGGCCCGGCTGGCCGAGCGTCTGCCGGCCGACATCGACGCCTTCTGCCTCTTTTTCGACACCAAGTTTCTGCAGGGCGTCAACCTCAACATGTCGGCCATCATGCTGCCCCCGGTGCTCAAGCGGCCGTCGCCCGTGCTCAACCTCACCGAGCGCGAGGCCGACACCCTCACCCGCTACTTCGACCTGCTGCACATCAACTCCACCGACGCGGCCAATCCGCAGATAAGCAAAAGCATCGCATCGAGCCTGCTGGCGGCGATGTTTTACCAGATAGTGCAGTGTCACCACAGCCGCATCGACGGCATGGTCATCGGCCAGAGCGAGCAGACCGGTACCGCCGGCTGCCGCCGCAACGACTACGTGCGCGAGTTTCTCAAGCTCGTTCAGCTCCATCACGTAAACGAGCGATCAGTGTCGTTTTACGCCGGCAAGCTCTACATCTCGGCCAAGTACCTCACCCTGCTGGTCAAGGAAGCCACCGGGCGCTCGGCCGCCAAGTGGATAGACGATTTCGTGATAATGGAGGCCAAGAATCTGCTGCGTTTCTCGGGCAAAAACATCCAGCAGGTGGCATATGCGCTCAACTTCAGCACCCAATCATCATTTGGCAAGTACTTCAAGCACCTCACCGGCATGTCGCCCACCGAGTTTCAGAAATCCTGACTTTCCGGCGATTTCTTGTATGCGGGGAGCATTTGACGGTTAATATTTGTTAAATATAGTTTAAATCTGCATCGTATCACGGCACGCCGCGCGACTGCGCTTGCTTTTGGGGCGCGGATTGTGTAACTTTGCAGCACTTCACAGAGCTGGAGGGAGCCCCGAGGGGCTTCCTCCTTTTGTATAGACCGATATGATAGACAAGACCCAACTGACATCCACCATCGGGCAGGCCATCGCCGGCACCGACATATTCATTGTGGACGTGCGCGTGAGCGCGGCCAACGACATCGTCGTCGAGCTCGACTCACCCACCGGCCTCGACATCGACACCTGCGCAGCGGTGACCCGCGCCGTAGAGGCCGCCTTTGACCGCGAGGCCGAGGACTACTCGCTCGAGGTGGGCTCGGCAGGGCTCACGGCCCCCTTCAAGGTAGCGGGCCAGTACTTCAAAAATGTAGGCAACGACGTCGACGTGCTCACCGCCGACGGCCGCAAGCTCCACGGCCGCCTGGCCGAGGTAGGCCCCGAGGCCGGGTGGTTTGTGGTCGAGGTACCCGTCAAGGTAAAGAAAGAGGGCGCCAAGCGTCCCGTCGTGGAGCAGCAGCCGGTGCGTCTGACCCCGGCCGAGTGCAAGTCAGTTACATACGCTATAAATTTTAAATAAGATACATTACAGGCAAAAATGGCAAAGAAAGAGGCAACACCAAATATGGTCGAGCAATTCGCAGAGTTCAAGGAGCTTAAGAATATCGACAAGACCACGATGATAAGCGTGTTGGAGGAGTCGTTCCGCAACGTGCTCGCCAAGATGTTTGGCACCGACGAAAATCTCGACGTCATCCTCAACCCCGACAAGGGCGACGTGCAGATTTTCCAGAATCTCACCGTCGTGCCCGACGGCGAGGTCAACGACCCCAACCTGGAAATCTCCCTGAGCGATGCCCGCGCCGACGACGACCCCGAGGCCGAGGTGGGCGAGGAGCACACCAAGGAAATCATCTTTGAGAAATTTGGCCGCCGCGCCATCCTCACCCTGCGCCAGACCCTGCAGAGCAAGATTCTCGACCTGCAGAAGGAAGCCATCTACAATAAATTCAAGGAGCTCGAGGGCGAGCTCGTGAGCGGCGAGGTGTACCAGACATGGTCAAAGGAGACACTCCTGCTCGACGACGACAAAAACGAGCTCCTGCTCCCCCGCAGCGAGAGCATCCCCGGCGACTTCTTCCGCAAGGGCGAGACCGTGCGCGCCGTCATCGCCAACGTCGACAATAAAAACAACAATCCCAAGATCATCGTGTCGCGTACCAACGAGGCCTTCCTGCGCCGCCTCTTCGAGCTGGAGGTACCCGAGATACACGACGGCCTCATCAACATACGCGCCGTGGCCCGCATCCCGGGCGAGCGCGCCAAGATCGCCGTCGAGAGCTACGACGACCGCATCGACCCCGTAGGCGCCTGCGTGGGCGTCAAAGGCTCGCGTATCCACGGCATCGTGCACGAGCTCCGCAACGAGAATATCGACGTAATCAACTATACGGCCAATCCGTCGCTCTTCATACAGCGCGCCCTCTCACCCGCCAAAATCACCTCCATACGCATCGACGAGGAGGAGAAGAAGGCTGAGGTGATACTCCGCCCCGAGGAGGTATCGCTCGCAATCGGCAAAAACGGCCTCAATATCAAACTCGCCTCGATGCTCACCGGCTACATCATCGACGTATACCGCGACACCGAGGAGGAGACCGTCGAGGAAGACATCTACCTCGACGAGTTTAAAGACGAAATCGACGAGTGGGTAATCGACGCCCTCAAGAATATCGGCTGCGTCACCGCCAAGAATGTGCTCAACGCACCCCGCGAGATGCTAATCGAGAAGGCCGACCTCGAGGAAGACACCGTCGACAATGTACTCGAGATACTCCGCGCCGAGTTTGAAGACTAAATTAGAATAAGGAAATACACTATATGGCGAAAGTAAAAATAAGCACCCTCGCGCGCGAGCTGAACGTGGCACTGCCCACCGTCATCAGCTTCCTCGAGGAAAAAGGCATCAGCATCGACCCCAACCCCAATACTCGCATCGACGAGAATGTGGCCGATATGCTGGTGAGCAAATTCAAGCCCGACCGCGAGCAGAAAACCCGTTCCGACCAATTCTCACAGGGTCGCGCCGCCGTGCGTCCCAAGGCCGAGGCGGAGAAGCCCGCCGAGGCCGCCAAGCCTGCCGAGCCGGTAAAGCCCGCCGAGCACTCCGGCCCGCGTATCCTGGGCAAGCTCGACCTCGACGCATCGGGCCGCCCCGTCATCCGCAAGCCCGCAGAGCCTGCAAAGCCTGCTGAGCCTGCAAAGCCTGCCGAACCCGCAAAGCCCGCCGAGCCTGCAAAGCCCGTCGAGCCTGCAAAGCCCGTCGAGCCTGCAAAACCCGCTGAGCCTGCCAAGCCTGCAGAGCCGGTGAAGGCCGCCGAACCCGCAAAACCTGCCGAGCCGGTGAAACCCGCCGAGCCTGCAAAACCCGTAGAGCCTGCAAAGCCCGCCGAGCCGGTGAAACCCGCCGAGCCTGCAAAGCCCGCCGAGCCTGCAAAACCCGCTGAGCCTGCAAAGCCTGCCGAACCCGCCGAGCCCGCAAAGCCCGCCGAGCCGGAGGTATTCGCGCCCGAGTCGCCGCGCCCCGCTCTCTCGCTCAACATCGTGGGCAAGATTGACCTCAGCGCCATCAACCAGACCACCCGCCCCAAAAAGAAAAGCAAAGACGAGCGCCGCAAAGGCGCCGCCGGAGCACAGGGCGCCGCCGCAGGTGCGGCCGGCGCGGCCGGCGACCGCAAGAAGCGCAAGCGCATCGGCGGCCAGGCCAAGGTCGACATCGAGAAGGCCGGTCGCCAGGCCGGCGACCAGCAGGGCAGCCAGCAGGGCGGCCAGCGCCAGCAAGGCCAGGGGGGCGGACGCTCCCAGCAGGGCGGACAGCGCCAGCAGGGCCAGGGAGGCCGCGGACAGCAGCGCCGCCCGGCTCCCACGCCCGAGCTCTCGGAGGAGGAAGTATCAAAGCAGGTAAAGGAGACTCTCGCCCGCCTCACCGCCAAAGACAAGGGCCTCAAGAAAGGCGCCAAATGGCGTAAGGAGAAGCGCGAGGCTGCATCGGAGCGCGTGCGCGAGGCTGTCGACGCAGCAAGCGCCGAGAGCAAGATACTCAAGCTCACCGAGTTTGTGACCGCCAACGACCTGGCTGTGATGATGAACGTGCCCATCAACCAGGTAATCGCCACGTGCATGAACCTGGGCGTGATGGTATCCATCAACCAGCGCCTCGACGCCGAGACCATCAATATCGTGGCCGACGAGTTTGGCTTCACCACCGAATACGTATCGGCCGAGGTGGCCGACGCCATCCATCAGGAGGAAGACGCCGAGGAAGACCTCGTGGCACGCCCGCCCATCGTCACCGTCATGGGCCACGTCGACCACGGCAAGACCTCGCTGCTCGACTATATCCGCAAGGCCAACGTCATCGCAGGCGAGGCCGGCGGTATCACTCAGCACATCGGCTCGTACAGCGTCACACTGCCCGACGGCCGCCACATCACATTCCTCGACACCCCGGGCCACGAGGCGTTTACCGCCATGCGTGCGCGCGGCGCCAAGGTCACCGACCTGTGTATCATCATCGTCGCCGCCGACGACAATGTGATGCCCCAGACCGTCGAGGCCATCAACCATGCCGCTGCCGCAGGCGTGCCCATCGTATTTGCCATCAACAAGATAGACAAGCCTCACGCCAACCCCGACAAAATCAAGGAGGAGCTGGCCGCCATGAACTACCTCGTCGAGGAGTGGGGCGGCAAGTATCAGTCGCAAGACATCTCGGCCAAGAAGGGCATCGGCGTGGAGGAGCTTATGGACAAGGTGCTCCTCGAGGCGGAGATGCTCGACCTCAAGGCCAACCCCAACCGCCGCGCCACCGGCACCATCATCGAGTCGACCCTCGACAAGGGCCGCGGATATGTGGCCAACGTACTGGTGCAGAACGGCACACTGCGCGTGGGCGACATTGTGCTGGCCGGCAACCACTTCGGCAAGGTCAAGGCGATGTTTAACGAGCGCAACCAGCGCATCAGGGAGGCAGGCCCCGCCACTCCGGCCCTCATCCTGGGCCTCAACGGCGCTCCCCAGGCCGGCGATACATTCAATGTGATGGAGACCGAGCAGGAGGCACGCGAGATTGCGTCCAAGCGCGAGCAGCTCCAGCGCGAGCAGGGCCTGCGCACACAGGTGGGCCTCACTCTGGAGGAAATCGCACGCCGCCGCGCCATCGGCTCGTTCCACGAGCTCAACATCATCGTCAAGGGCGACGTCGACGGCTCCATCGAGGCTCTTAGCGACTCGCTCATCAAGCTCTCGACCGAGGAGATACAGGTCAACGTGATCCACAAGGCCGTGGGCGAGATTTCGGAGAGCGATGTGGTACTGGCGTCGGCCGACGACCACACCATCATCGTGGGCTTCCAGGTGCGCCCGTCCATCGCAGCGCGCCGCGCCGCCGAGCAAAAGGGTATCCAGATACGCCTCTACTCGGTGATATACAATGCCATCGAGGAGGTCAAAGACGCCATGGCCGGTATGCTCGCCCCCGAAATCAAGGAGGAGATCATCGGCTCGGCCGAGGTGCTCGAGACTTACCACATCAGCAAGGTGGGCACCATCGCCGGCGCCATCGTGCGCGAGGGCAAGCTCAAGCGCGGCTGCCGCGTGCGCCTCATCCGCGACGGTATCGTGCGCTACACCGGCGAGCTCGGCTCGCTCAAGCGATTCAAGGACGATGCCAAGGAAGTCGCCATGGGCTACGACTGCGGCCTGTCCATCGCCGGCTACAACGACATCAAGGTCGGCGACTTCGTCGAAGGCTTCGAGGAAGTCGAGGTGGCCCGCACCTCCATCTGATGAGGATACATCTCAACATCGGTTCAAACCAAGGCGACCGCCGCGGCTTCATAGCCCGGGCGGCCGCCTTGGTCGCTTCAGGGCTGGCTCCCTGCCGGGTGTTGCTCTCCGACTACTGCGAGAGTGAGCCGCAGGGCTACGACTCGCCCCACCCCTTTCTCAACCGCGGTCTACTCGTCGATACTCTGGGTCGCCGGCTCGAGCCCGAGGCCGTGCTCGACGTCACCCAGGCCATCGAGCGCCGGCTCGCTCCCGACTCGCCTCACCGCAATCCCGACGGCTCGTACCGCGACCGCTGCGTCGATATCGACATCATCGACATCGACGGCGGCATGATTTTTTCGTCGCCCAGGCTTACCCTGCCACATCCAAAAGCCTCGGAAAGATGTTTTGTAATTATACCCATGCGCGAGCTCGACGCCCGCGCCAACCTCACCATATGAAAAACATACTTACTCTATCTCTGATCACCCTCGGGGCGATGGCCGCATCGGCCCAGCGCGTCGACACCACCCTCACCGAGGGCTGGCAGTTTACCCACGGCGACGGCGTCACCGACGCCCGCTGGCAGCAGGTGCGCGTGCCCCACGACTGGGCCATCACAGGCCCCTTTGACCGCGCCAACGACCTCCAGACCGTCGCCGTCGAGCAAAACGGCGAGACCGAGGAGACCGTCAAGACCGGCCGCACCGGCGGCCTGCCCTTCATAGGCAAAGGCAGCTACCGCACCACCTTTGAGGTACCCGACACGGCGGGCCGCGCCGTCACGCTCGTGTTTGACGGTGCCATGAGCAACGCCCGCGTAAGCGTCAACGGCCGCGAGGTCACCCGCTGGCCCTACGGCTACAATTCATTCTACGTGACCATCCCCGCCGGTGTGCTCCGCCCCGGCAGCAACGACCTCGACGTGCAGCTCGAGAATTACGAGCGCGCCTCGCGCTGGTATCCCGGCGCCGGGCTGTACCGCAACGTGCACGTCGTCAATACCGACCGCGTCCACATCCCCGTATGGGGCACCCATGTGGTCACGCCCAAGATTACCAAGGAATATGCCTCGGTCAATCTCGACATGACCATCGACGGCGCCGCCAAAGGCTCCAAGGTCGACGTCTACACCGAGATACTCGACCCACAGGGCCGGCGCGTGGCCGACGACCGCTCCATATACCACGCCCACGGCCAGGACTTTGCCCAGAATTTCCTCGTGCCCGCGCCCGAGCTGTGGAGCCCCGAGTCGCCCTCGCTCTACACCGCCCGCACCACCCTCAGCGTCGACGGCCGCCGGGTCGACAGCTACGATACCCGCTTCGGCATACGCTCGCTGGAGTATGTGCCCGAGAAGGGATTTCTGCTCAACGGCGTGCCCACCAAATTCAAGGGCGTCTGCAACCACCACGACCTCGGCCCGCTGGGCGCGGCTGTCAACCGCTCTGCACTGCGCCGCCAGCTCGAGATACTCAAGGACATGGGCGCCAACGCCGTGCGCACCGCCCACAATATGCCCGCCCCCGAGCTGGTCGAGCTTTGCGACGAGATGGGCATCATGCTCATGGTGGAGCCTTTTGACGACTGGGGATTCCGCCCCAAATCGGCCAACGGCTACGGCTCCATCTTTGCCGAATGGGCCGGCCGCGACATCGACAATATGGTGCGCCACTACCGCAACAATCCCTCGGTGGTGATGTGGAGCATCGGCAATGAGGTGCCCAGCCAGTGGGGCCCCGACGGCGTATCGGAGCTGGTGATGCTGCGCGACCGCGTGCGCGCCCTCGACACCACACGCCCCGTCACCTGCGGCATGGATCAGATAGGCGCCGTGCTCGACAACGGCTTTGCCGCCGCCCTCGACATCCCCGGCTTCAACTACAAGCCTCAGCATTACGACGACGCCTATGCCCGCCTCCCGCAAAAGATGATACTCGGCTCGGAGACCGCTTCGACCGTGTCGTCGCGCGGCAAATACTTCTTCCCGGTCGAGTGGCCCGAGCGCAACGTGCAGCTCCACCCCGGCAACCAGAGCAACAGCTACGACAACGAGACCTGCTTCTGGAGCAACACGCCCGACATCGACTTTGCCATGGACGACGACCGCGAGTGGAACCTCGGCCAGTTTGTATGGACCGGCTTCGACTACATCGGCGAGCCCTCGCCCTACGACACAGACGCGTGGCCATCGCACAGCTCTCTGTTCGGCATCGTCGATCTGGCATTCCTGCCCAAAGACCGCTTCTATCTATACCGCTCCAAGTGGAACGAGACCGACACCACCCTCCACATACTGCCCCACTGGAACTGGCCTGACCGCCGCGGCAAAGTCACCCCCGTATTTGTCTACACCAACTTCCCCGAGGCAGAGCTGTTTCTCAACGGCCGCAGCCAAGGCCGCCGCGCCAAAAACGACTCCACCCTGCAGCACCGCTACCGCCTGATGTGGGACGACGTCGTATACGAGCCGGGCGAGCTGCGCGTCGTGGCCTACGACGCCCAGGGCCGCCCCGCCGCCGAGAAGACCGTGCGCACCTCGGGCAAAGCGCACAGTCTGGTGGTGACTCCCACCCGCGACACCGCCGCTGCCGACGGTCAAGACCTGGTATACTTCACAGTCACCGTGGTAGATAAAGACGGTAATCCCGTACCCGACGCCGAGCCGATGGTGAAATTTACCGTCGAGGGCGAGGGCACCTTCGAGGCCACCGCCAATGGCGATCCCACCTGCCTGTTACCATTCCAAGAGCCGCGCATGAAGCTCTTCAGCGGCGCCGCCACCGCCATCGTGCGCCCCGGCACCAAGCCCGGCACCCTCACCCTGCGCGCCACCGCCCCCGGCCTGCGCCCCGCCCGCGCCACCGTCACCCTCAAGTAAGTCTCACCGTCCAATCATACGAAAGCCTGTGTGCCGCCACCGCAGCCCACAGGCTTTCATATATCAAGTCATGCCACCGAGCAGCTTTGTACCCTGCGCAGCGAAACCCCGTGACCTGCCATCGCCGGCCAGCAGCCGAAGCGCGGAGCGCTGACCCATAAAGAAGCGCAGCGCAATAAGGGTCAGGTCTAACGACCTTCCATTTACCGGGATGGCCGCGGGCTGCACGGGGTTTCGCTGCGCTTCACCCCGTGTTACTCATAATGGTCAGCGCTCCGCGCTTCTGCTGCCGCATGACACGTCATCACTCCCGGTTGTCACCCGGTAGTCCGCGCAGGCTATCCTCTCCGGTAGTCCGCGCAGGTTTGTAACCTGCGCGGACTGCCTGGGGAGGCGGACTATCGGGGCTTCGGCTGCCGGGCTATTGGGGCGGCGCGGGCGGTGTCAGCGCACCCACTCGACGGGGTTGAGCTTCTGCTTCTCGCGGCGGATTTCGAAATGGAGGCGGGTGCGGTCGTCGTCGGTGCGGTCGACGTGGATGGCGCCAAGCTGCTGGCCGGCTTTCACTTTGTCGCCTTTCTTGACCGACAGGCTGCCCAGGCCGCCATAGACGGTGAGGTACTCGCCGTGGCGCAGTATCACGATATTGTGGTAGCCATCGAGGCGGAAGATGCTCGACACGGTGCCGTCGAATACGGCGCGCGCGCCCGTGCCGGGCGGCACTTCGATGTCGATGCCGAGGTTGTCGACTTTCACCTTGGCCAGTCCCGGATGGGTATTGGTGCCGAAGTTTGAGGTAATGGTATAGCGGCCTGCCACGGGGAATAGCAGGCGGCCCTTGTTGGCGGCAAATGAGCCGGTGAGCCGGCGGTCGGCCTCGGCGGTCGAGGCATAGGCGGGGCGCGGAGCGGGCTTGGCAGCGTGCGCGGGCTTGGGGGCCGGAGCGGGCGCGGGCGCAGGTGCCGGAGCGGGCTTGGCGCCGCTTTCCTTGGCGCGGGCGTCGGCCTGAGCGCGAGCCTTGGCCTCGGCTTCTGCTTTTGCTTTTGCCTTGGCTTCGGCCTCGGCGCGGGCGCGGCGGGCGGCTTCCTCCTGCTCGCGGCGGCGGCGCTCCTCGGCCTCGCGCATCTCGCGCTCTATGGCGCGGTCGAGCTCACGGTCGAGCGCGGCGGCCTGGTCGCGGCGGCGGCGCAGCTCGCGGTCAAGACCGGAACCTTTACGGCGCAGGTCGTTCACGAGGGCGTCGGCAGCGCTGCGGCGGCCGGCGAGCTGCGTGCGCGACGCCTCGAGCCGGCGCAGGTCGGCGGCACGGCGACTCCGCAGCGAGTCGGCCTCGTCGCGGGCGGCCGCGAGACTGAGGGCAGCCTCATGTACCTGACGGGCGCGGGTACTGTTGTAGCGGGCGGTCTGCCGCAGGTAGCGCACGCGGCGCCATGCCTGGCCGAATGTCTCGGCCGAGAATACAAATGCCATGTCGCTCATGCCCTGGCGGCGGGTGCGTATGTCGCGCAGAGCCGCGGCATAGGCGGTCTTGAGCGCCTCGGAGCGGCGGGTGAGCCGGGCGATTGAGTCGTCCATGCGGCGGATGTCGGCTCCGATGGAGTCGAGGCGCGCCGAGAGGCGTGATATGGTGTCGTTTTTGAGGCGGATGTCGGCCTCGAGCGAGCCGAGGCGGTTGAGCTGGCGGCGGGTCTCGTCGTCGTTCTGCCGCAGGCGGCGGCGGGCGTCCTCAATCTGCTTTTCGGTGCGCTGGCGCTCGCGGCGCACCTCACGCGACGAGCGCTTACGCGGCGCGGCAGCCTCGCACACGGCCGTGGCAACCACGGCCACGATGATTACAAGCAAGAGTAGACGCCGCATCACATACCTTTCAATGCGGCCGGAAGACGGTCGGGCTCAATGTACTCGTAGCCGGCAAGCGAGGGCGCTGCGGCATCGAGAGGTGTATTCCAGCGGGCCTTTGACAGATCCCACACCAGAGTGCCGGCGACGTCGCGGCGGCCGGCCTTGGCGGCGAAATCGACCTGCGGGGCGACGCGGCCGGCCGGAGTCTGCTCGACGCCCGTGCCGGAGACGCGCACCGACGAGCCGGTGACGCCCGACTTGCCCAGCATGATATCCTGCACGGCGCCGAGGGTGAGACCTGTGCGGGCCGTGAGCGCCGACATCGGCACCACGGTGTACAGCTTATGGAAGCGGTCGACCACCCAGGCCGAGTCGGCGGTGGCGCGCACCACGGCCACCTCCATGCCGAAAAAGCGCATCGAGATGTGCACGAGCGAGTCGCGCACCATGGTGGCGCGGCCCGAGGCGCCAAACGTCATGGGCGAGGTAAGGTTTATCTTTACGGGAGCATACAGGGTGTGCCACACCGTATCGGCGGCAGCAGTGCCGACCGTTTTGCCGGCGGTCTTGCGCGAGGTGGAGCATGCCGCGAGCAGCAGCACGGTGGCGAGGAGTATGAGCAGGTGTCTGAGACGGGTCATCGGATAGAGGGTGTGTGTCAATACATCGCAAAAGTACGAAAAGCCGAGAGCAACGCCAAATTTATTTGAGCATCGCCAAATATACAGCTAACACACGGATGGCTGTGCGTGTTTAACATTTTTTTCAACGGCAGCCGCCGGAAAATTCATACCTTTGCGTGCTATGGTACTGAAAACCCGCGAGAAACTGATAGAGGTGGCACGCCAGCTGTTTGCACACAAGGGCGTGGCAAACACCACCATGAGCGATATCGCCGAGGCTTCCGAGAAGGGGCGCCGCACCATATACACTTACTTCAAAAATAAAAAGGAAATCTACAATGCCGTGGTCGAGAGCGAGAGCGACAAGCTCGTCAACTCGCTGCGCGAGATAGCCTCGGGGCCGGGGCCGGTCGACGAGCGCCTGCGCCGCTTCCTGATGGCGCGCCTCGAGCATGGCCGTGCCATCGGCTCGGTATACCGCTCGCTGGTGTCGTGGCTCAAGCTCGACGCCCGCCGCGTAGAGCGCATACACCGTCTGGTGAGCGAGAAGGAAGACGCCCTGCTGCGCGACCTGCTGGCCGAGGGTGTGGCCTCGGGCGATTTCGACCGCGAGGCCGCCGACCTTTTCCTGTGTTTTGCCCGGCCGTGCCTGGGTGGCTTCGACCTGAGCACCATCGACACGGCCGCCGCGCCCGACAGCCCGCGCAGCCATACGGCACTGGTGACTTTTGTGATGTCGGCGCTTGTTAAAAAAAGCTAAAAACACAGTCTTGGCCGGGCGGGGGCACGGTATTTGCGTTGAAACTCCATATGAAAACCGACGAAATCAAAGACTTCGGCCGACGCACGGCCGCCCGTATCGCCCGCGGCGAGCTCCACGACGCCCTGGCCGAGATGCGCGCCACATCGGAGCGGCTCATGCTGTGGGAAGCCACGGCGCGGGTCGACCGCCTCGCCGAGCATTACCGCTATCTGCTCGACTACTTTGGCCGCGGCGTCGCCGACCCCGGCCGCGAGCGGCTGCTGGGCGAGCTGAGAGCCGACGCCCGCGCCCTGGCCGACGAGCTTGTACGCCGCGCCCATCTGGCCGAGAATCCCGACCTGTACTTCAGCACTGCCCGCACCTTGGGCGTGCGGCGCGACGAGAGCATCGCCTCGCTCATCACCGACTACCGCGCCGAGGAGCGCCGGCTCAACGAAGACTATACCACCGTGGCCGACCCGCGCCGCCGCTCCCGCGCCGAGCAGCTGATGCGCGATATATTTGGCCGCGTGTGGACTACATACCCCCTGTCGGCATCCGACATCGAGGCCATCGGCGATTTCCTCGCCCGGCCCGGCACCCGCACCGCCTGCGCCGCCATGACCGTATCGGCCCTGTCGATGGGACTGATGCAGTACTTCGAGCCGGCGCGGCTTGAGCTGCTGCTAAGCGCATATATGGCCGACGCCGATGCCGAGGTGGCGCTCCGGGCGCTCACGGGATTTGTGCTGGCGACATTCCGCTTCCGCCGCCGTCCACTGCCCGCCCGCGTGCTCGACATGCTCGCCGCCGCCCGCGAGGGCGACCGCTGGGAGGCCGATTTCAAGGCAGTGGCCGTCGAGCTGCTGCGCGCCCGCGACACCGAGCGGCTCGCGGCCAAGATGCGCGACGAGCTGTACCCCACCCTGATGCGCCTGCAGGGCGACCTGCGCGACAAGATAGGCCGCGGCGACCTCGACCCCGAGGCACTGGCAGCCGACGGGGCCAATCCCGAGTGGGAGGAGCTGCTCCACCGCGAGGGCATCACCGACAAACTCAAAGAGATGAGCGAGATACAGGCCGACGGAGGCGACGTATTCCTGGCCGCCTTCAGCCACTTGAAGCAATTCCCGTTTTTCCGCGAGGCAGCCCACTGGTTTATGCCCTACCACGACGAGCAGACCGACGTGGCCTCGCTCGACGGCCTCGACGGCAGCGTAGGCTCGCTGCTGCGGCTCTTGCCCATGCTATGCGACAGCGACAAGTACTCCGTGACGCTGTCGATGGCCCAGATGCCGGCCGCCCAGCGCGAGTCGGCCATGACGGCCATGCGCCTCCAGGGCGAGCAGGCCCGCGAGATGCTATCGGAGCTCGACAAGGCCGACCCCGCAGCCCGCCGCCGCAATATCCTCAACAAATACGTGCAGGATCTATACCGCTTCCACACGCTTTTCAGGCGCAAGGGCGAGTTTTTCGACCCGTTTGCGGCCGGAGTCAACCTCTTCGACGTGGCCACGCTGGCCGAGTCGTTTGACGACACCGACACGCTGCGCGTGGCCGGCGAGTTTTCGATGCGCCACCATCTGTGGCCCGAGGCCGCCCGCCTGCTCGAGCGGCTCGACTCGCTACTCCCCGAGCCCGATGCCGGCCGCGCCCAGAAGATTGGCTTCTGCTACGAGTCGATGGGCGAGGTCGACCGCGCCATCAGCCGCTACGAAGAGGCCGAGATGCTCGACGGCGGCTCGCGATGGACTCTGCGCCGCCTGGCCGCCGTATGGCGCCGCAAGGGGCGCCCCGACAAGGCCGTCGCATATTACCGGCGCCTGTCTGAGGCGCTGCCCGACGACTTCGACACCACCCTCAACTACGCCTATGCCCTGACCGAGGCCGGCCGCACGGCCGAGGCCGAGGCCCAGTACCACAAGGCCGTGTACTACGACCCCGAGTCGGTCGACGCCCGCCGCGGCCTGGCATGGACGCAGTATGTGGGCCGCAAGCTCGACGAGGCCGTCGAGTCATATGCATTTGTGATAGGCCGCGACGCCCGCCCCTCCGACTATCTCAACGCCGGCCATGTGGCACGCGCGCAAGGCCGGGTGCCCGAGGCGCTCAACTTCTACAAGCTCTCGATGCTTGCCGCAGGCAAAGATACCGCCGCCCTGCTGGCCGACCTCGACGCCGATGCCCGATGGCTCGACCGACCTGAAGAAAATATACTGTACATCGAAACCATAAAGAATCAATAGACATGGTAATCCAACGCATTCAGAGCCTTATGCTGCTCATCGCCGCCGTACTCACGGCCGTATTCTGCTTCGTGCCCTTCGCCTCGGTCGAGACCGGGAGCGCCGTCAGCGCCGTGATGGTCAAAGACGCCCCGGTACTGCTCATACTCAACATCGTAGTGGGGCTGCTCATGTTTCTGATAATCTTCATGTACCGCGACCTGCGCCGTCAGATGCGCATGACACTGCTGGCGATGGTGCTGCTGTGCGCGAGCATCGTCACCTGCGGATTCATCGTGTTTGTGGGTATCCCCGGCGCCGAGCTCGTACTGCTGGGCGGAGTGAGCCTGCTGGTGCTGGCGCTGCTCTTTGCACTGCTGGCTTACCGCGGCATGAAGCGTGACCACCGGCTGCTCACGAGCGCCGACCGTCTGCGCTGACCGCCCTCGCTGCGGCGATATCGGCGGCTATGGCGCCGCGCAGCTCGTCGAGCGAGCCGAAGCGGCGCTCGCCGCGCAGCCTGCGGCCAAAGCTGAATGTCGCCTCCACGCCATACATATCGGGCGGCAGAGCCGCATCGATGGCGTGAGCCTCGACTGTCACGGGATTTGAATCGCCCAGAGTGGGATTTGGGCCCACGTTTATCACCGCCGGGTATGTATCGGTATCACCGCCGATATGTACCCGGCCGGCGTATACGCCCGTGGCTGGCAACATGCGCCGGGGGTCGGTGTGCAGGTTGAGCGTGGGAAACCCCAGACGGCGGCCGTTCTGCTTGCCAGGGGCGGTGACGCCCTCAAGGCTGTACGGGCGGCCGAGCATCGAGGCCGCCAGCACGGTATCGCCCTCGGATAGCGCCCGCCGTATGGCGCTGCTGCTGGGCACTGTCCCGCCGGGCAAAGTGAGAGGCTCGGCAGTGATGACCTCAACCCCCTCGGCGCGCCCCTCGGCGGCATAGCGGGCAGCGTCGGCCGGGCCGTCGCTGCCCAGGCGGTTGTTGAAGCCCGTCACCAGCAACCGCGCCCCCAGCCGCTCGCGCAGCATCGCTATGAACGAGCGCGAGTCCATCGCCGCCATATCGCGATCAAAGTCGAGCACACACGCCCTCAGAGGCAGACGCGGCGGGCGAGGCGCCAGCATGGGCGGCTCGGCGCCGGGGCGCAGCGTCGAGAGCGGATGGCGGGCAAAGGTCACCGCCAGCGGCTCCAGGCCGCGCGAGCGCGCCTCGCGCTCAAGACGCCCGAGCAGATGGAGGTGGCCCATGTGCACACCGTCGAATGTCCCTACTGTGACGGCCGTCGGTGTCATTGCATCGGATAGGCGGCTATGATGTCGGCAAACTCAGTGCCGGGCGCGGCCAGGGCAGTATTGTATCCCAGACGGGCGGCAGCCTCGAGATTGGCGCGACTGTCGTCGATAAAAAGCGTCTCCTCGGGGTCGATTCCCAGCTTGCGCTCGGCATAGCGGAATATCTCGGGCGAGGGCTTGAGCGAGCGCGCCTCGAAAGATGTCACCATCCCGTCGAAGTAATCCTCACGCTCGCGGCCGCACTTGCGAAACTCCGCGGCGATGCGGCTGTCCCACATCACCTGATTGGTATTGCTGAGCAGATATACCTTGAATCGGCGGCGCAGCTGCTCGAGCGCGCCCAGCCGATGGGCGGGTATGCCCGTGAGAAAGCGGCAGAAAGCCTCGTCAATCTGTGCGTCGGTCACACCGTCCGGAAGATACGGACGCAGAGCGGCGTGAAACTCCTCCACACTGATGGCGCCCTCCTCAAGCTGCATAAACGGCCCTTGCTGCGAAAACTCGCCGAAAAAACGCTCCGGCTCGCTCATACCGAGCCGGCGGTAAGCCTCCACACAGTCGGCCTTGCATATATCCATGATGACCCCTCCGAGGTCAAAAAGCAAATTCCTAATCATAGTGCAAAGATACGCATAAGCCGAGAGCAATACCAAATTTATTTGAGTATTGCCGAGGCGCGCGTATCTTCGGCGAAAACACCGGAAAGTTCGAAAAAATGTCGGTTTTTACATTTTTTCGAACTTTCCGGTGTAATGAGGCTATTTTTTGAGGCGGCGGATGGTGAGGCCGGGAGCGGCAGTGCCGGCGACGGTGAGCACGGCGGTGGACGAGGCAGGGCCATACCAGGGCAGGCGCAGGGGCGAGCGCAGGCGGCCGCTGACGCGCAGGCCGACGTCGGGCGCCGGAGAGCGGCGTCCGTGGTGGGAGCGGCTCAGGCTCACGTCGAGCGAGTCGACCCGACCCTCGATGTCGACGGTGACGGAGCGCTGCGGCAGCTGGCGTCCGGCGCGGCTCTCCGAGGGCCGAAGCTCGACGGCGAGTGACACTTCCATATCTTCGGGCAGGCCGGGTGTGGCGATGTCGATGATGTCGCCATCGGCCGTGGCGACATATGCCCCCGATGGGGCCGAGAGCGCCGAGGTCGGGTCGAGGGCGCCCACGCGGGTGCTGTATTTCTCCCACTTGCGGCGGCCACACAGCACCGTGCACTCAGAGCCGCGCGACAGACACCACAGCTCGTGGCGGCGGCCATCGAAAAGCAGCCCGGCGCAGGCCGCGCCGGTCCATAGGGTCTCTAGCCGCGAGCCGGCGATACATACCACGTCGGTGCCCGCGACGGCCATCACACCATAGGGCGACTCGGCGGCGGGGCAGTCGACGCGGCGGCTGTCCAGGCGGCTCACCGATATGCTGTCGAGGCGCGAGGAGGTGGCCACGGAGTGGATGCCGCCCGGGCCGAGGGCATAGAAGCGGGCGCGGCCGAAGTCCCAGGCCGACTGTCCGAAGCGCGCGGCCACCAGCGACACCACCGGCCCGACGGCCGTATGCGCCACCGCCGTGATAGCAAAGGGCGATGCCGACGATGCCACGGCAATCACCCCCGGCAGCTCTGAGGCGGCGGCGACCGCCTGCGGCACCGCATATCCCGCCAAGGATGTCGGCGACATCGGACGCATGTCGGGCGAGGCATAGGCTGCGCCGGCGCCGCCGGCTGCCGCCGTGAGCGGAAATGTATCGCGGTATGTACCCCGCCCGGTGATGTCGAGTCCGATTTCAAGCGATACCGCCCGCGGCGAGGGCACGTACAGCATGGGGCCGAGCGCCACGGGTGCCGCAGTGGAGGCCGAGGCGGTGGCGACAGCGGCGGAGCCGTCGGCATAGCGCACGCACACATACCCGCGCCACGGGGCATCAGCAGTCGCGGCGGCATATGCCTGCGGCCCTGTGCCGACCATCGGGCGCACACTCAGCCCGCTCCACACCACGGCGCCGCCGGCGACGGCACATGCCGTGGCGGTAAACTCGCCGCCGCGCAGCTCGGCCAGCGTCGCCGACACCGATGCGTCGCCGCTCTCGGCCGGCCCGGATACGAGCAGCCGGCGCACGGCGGCATTGGCCGCGTCGACATCGTCGGGAAGCGTGACGGGTATCTCCACCCGCCGGGCCGTGTCAAAGGGGCCGGCCAGCGTGGCCACCACCGTGCCGCACTCGTCGAGCCGCGCGGCCACCGCCGCCACCGCCGCCTGCATGTCGGGCCGGCCGTACTCGGCTGCCGACCCGGGCGGCAGCGTGACCGTGCAGAAAGGTGACACACCCAGCCCCGACACGATGGCCGCATCGGCATCTGCGCGGGCCGCGTGGAGCAGAGGCGAGATCACCACCTCGACCGCGGCGATACCCGCTCCGGGCATGGCAGGGAGCGACACCCCGGCGCGCCATGCCGTGAAGTCGCGCAAGCCCCCGGCGATGGTGGCCGTGTCGGCGCTGTCAAAGGATAGCGACATACCCTCGGGGCGGCGCGCTGGATGGGTGAGCACGACCGGGGGCGTAGTGCCCGCCGTGGAGCCGTCGGCCCTCAGCAGGCGCAGGTATCCTACGGCGGGCTGCCACATATATCCGCCGGTACGGGCGGCGGTGTCAAGGCCGCGGTATACGGCCGCGGCATGGGCAGCCACCTTGCGGCGGTCGGCCTCGGTGAGCTCGCGGGCGCCCCCGTAAGCCTTTGACAGCGTGAGCGACGGCGCATACCACGCCATCGACGGCGAGTCGACCGCATACAGCGAGCACCCGGCCGACATCGCGCCGGCGCCCGCGGCAGTATCGGCCGACAACTTATCGCCCGACAGGGTATACACCGAGCGGCCCGCGGCAGTCATCACCACCAGGCGCTCGCCGATGACAAACACCGCCAGAGCCTCGGCAGGCAGCCTTACGGAGGATATGATGCGGCGGTCGCATACGATGCCGAGCGTGTGGCCCGAGGTGACCGCGAGCAGCCGGCGCCCGGCGGCGTCGGTCATCTCGGCGCGCGGGCGCCAGCCGCCGCCGGCGAGCACACGGTCGGGGGTATCGATGCGGATAAGATAGCCCGGCCTCTCATAGTCGGGCCGGAGATTGATACATGAAATCATAGGTCATTTATTACGTCGGCCGGCGACGCGCCGGCAGCAGGGACAAAAGTAGCGCCGGGCGCCTGATTGACTCAAGCGCCCGGCGTCTGATGCGTCACTGCTGACGAGAGGAGTGCCGCTTCACATAGTCGGTGAGATACACCGTGAAGAGCGGGAAGATGATCATGCCCGCGATGGGCAGCACCACCCCGACGATACGGCCGGCGACCGTCATCGGGCTCACGTCGCAGCCGGCGGTACCCATGTTCATGCCGGCCCACCACAGCGCCGTCCAGTACGTGTCGACCTGGGGATTCACGGCGTGCTCGGCCTGGTAGAATATCAGCGAGCAGAAGTACACCACCATCACCAGCATCACCAGATACGACATGAGCAGGCTGGTGATGGCATTTTTGGAGAAGTAGCCGAATACTATCGACAGGGCCAGGGCGCCGCGCGCCAGGGGTATGAAGCGCACAAAGTACAGAGCGTTGTAGCTCAGCACGGTACCCGTGGCGTCGAGGATATTGAGATACGGTATCGACAGGAGCAGGTACAGGAAGCGCGTGCGCACATACCGCCACTTGGCCGGGGCATAGTACATCTCAATGAAGAAATCGGCGATGAAGCCCACGCACACCCACAGCTGAAAAGTCATGTAGCGGCGGTTGGCCAGGAAGTCGATATTCTCAAAAGTGTCATACGATATGTACACTATGAGCAGCACCGACAGCACCAGCACTGCCGTGCGCGAGGTGTCGAGGATGATGTCGCGGGCGCGGCGGCCGGCGGCGGGGGCAGGCTGCGCGCTCATCGGGTCGAGTCAATCTGTCGGAGCAGCTCCTTGACGGCGGTGGCGAGCTGGGCGTCGGTGCCGCGCACGACCTCGGCGGGCGAGTTGGCCACGCGTATGTCGGGCTCAAGCTGCTGATTTTCCAGGAAAGAGCCGTCGGGCAGACGGTAGCCTATCACGGGGATGCCGTACACGAGCGTGGGGTCTTGCATACGCACCCAGTTGACCGAGGTCATCGTGCCGGGCACGGGCATACCGACGAGCTTGCCCAGCCCGCGGTGGCTGTACACCCAGGGGGTGCCGTGGGCATTGGAGTAGCAGGCCTCGCCCATGACCATGATGGAAGGCTTGTTCCAGCGGCGCGAGGGCATGTCGCAGGTCTCGGTGCCGCGTATCTCCTGGGTGAAGTACTTCTGGCCGGAGAAGAGTACCTCGATGTCTTCGTGGAGGCGTCCGCCGCCGTTCCAGCGCACGTCGATGACGATGCCCTCGCGGTCGTTGTACTTGCCCAGCAGGTCGGAGTATGCGCGACGGAACGACTCGTCGTCCATCGACTCAAGATGCACATATCCCAGGCGACCGCCCGAGAGGCTGTCGACAGCCGCGGCGCGCGAGCGCACCCAGCGGCGGTACATCAGCTCCGACATGCGGCCGGCCGATACGGGCTTTACCACCTCGTCGACACGCTCGCCGCCGGGCAGGCGCATCGACAGCAGCGTGCGGCGGCCAGCGCGGTCGGTGAGCAGCGCCGACAGGTCGGTGCCGGGGGCGATTTCCTCGCCGTCGAGCTTCTCAATCACCACGCCCGGAGCGGCCTTGGAGGCCGCGCGGTCCATCGGGCCGCCGGCCACCACCTCGGCGATGCGTACACCGGGGCCGGTGTAGGTGAGGTCGTAGAGCAGGCCGAGCGATGCGGTGCGGTCGGCCTGCGATGTGGCGGCGCCGCCATACCGGCCGCCGGTGTGGGAGGCGTTGAGCTCTCCCAGCAGCTCGCTCAGCAGCTCGGCATAGTCGTAATTGTTGGAGATATGCGGCAGGAAGCGGCGGTAGGCTGCGGTCATGGCCGGCCAGTCGACGCCGTGCATATCCTCGACATAGAATCGGGCCGCAACCTCGCGGGCCATATTGTCGTACATGGCCTCGCGCTCTGCAGCGCGGTCGACCGTGGCTGTGGCCGAGTATGTGATATTGGTGAGCTTGTCGCTCTTGGGGTCGAGCTTCTTCATCATCGAGCCGCCCAGCAGGAAGGCCGTCTTGCCGCCGTCGACGGCGTGGAAGGCCGCCGAGCCGGGCAGGGTGGTGACGAGCTTGTGCTCATCCTCGCGGGGCTTGAATTTCCACAGGCGCATGCCGTCGGGAGCGTCGGTGAGGTAGTAGAGGGTCTCGCCGTCGGAGCTGAGGAAGGCGTCGTGCAGGTCGACCGACTGCGGAGTCACGCGCACGATACGCTCCGTGATGCCGTCGAGCTCCACATTGATGGCCTTGGCGCCGGAGTCTTTCTTATCGTCTTTGCCGGAGTCTTTCTTGCCGCCGTCCTTGGCATCGGCCTTGTCTTCCTTGGCGGCCTTCTTCTCGGCCTCCTTGACCAGGGCGAGGTCTTCCTCGCCGAGCTGCCAGCGGTCGAGCGCCTCCTGATTGAGAAAGACGAGCATCACGTCCATCATCGAGCCCCACGACGCGTGATTGCGCATACCGTAGCGCTCCGAGACAAACATGATGGCGTCGCCGCCCATCACCCATACGGGCTGGGCGTCGAAGTATCCCGAGTTGGTGAGATTGGTCCACTTGCCGGTGGCCACGTCGAGCAGGGCGATGTCGCTGTAGGGGTCGTGCTTGCGGTCAATCACCTCCAGGGCTATCCAGCGCGAGTCGGGCGACCATGTGTATGCAAACTTGCCGTCGCGCTGCTGATAAGTCGAGCCGTCGGTGAGGCTGCGGGTCTTGCCCGAGTCGAGGTCGCGCACGGCCAGGGTATTGCGGTCGAGGATGAAGGCGAGCCGGCTGCCGTCGGGCGACACGCGGGGCACGCCGCGCTCGTGGCTGTCGGCCTTGAATACCGGCTCCTCCTTGATGAGGGTGGCGCGGGCCATGTCGGGCTCGTCGTCGCGCTCCATGGTGGCCTTGTAGATATTGATGCGGCCGTCGCGCTCCGAGCTGTAGTAGAGGGTGCGCGAGTCCTTGCCCCAGGTGGGCTCGTCCTCGGCGGCGGCGGTGCGGGTGATCTGGCGGGTGGTGGAGTAGTCGGTCGAGGTGACAAATATGTCGCCGCGCCATACAAAGGCGATGCTCTTGCCGTCGGGCGAGGGCACGGCGGCGCGGGCGCCCGAGCGCACGGGCATCTTCTCGGCCGGCTGGGCGGCGTCGACGGTGATGTCGACGGCTACCTTGGCGGGCGCGGAGGCGCCGGGGGCGAGGGTGTAGAGCTCGCCGTCCCAGGTGAAAGCCAGGCGGCCGTCGGCGGCGCGCGACAGGAAGCGCACCGGGTGGGTCTTGAACGATGTCACCGCCTCGGCCTGCGCGCCGGGCTTGATGGCGGCGCGGTATACGTTGACGGGCAGGCCGCCGCGCTCGCTCAGAAAGTACATCTCGCCGTCGGCGCCGGCCACGGGATTGGTATCCTCGCCGGGGAGGTCGGTGAGATTGGTATGCGAGCCTGTGGCGGTGTCGTAGAGCCACACATCGCGGGTCACCGACGAGGTGTGGTGCTTGCGCCACTCGTCTTCAAATCCCTTGACATCTTGATACAGAAATTGCCGGCCGCCCGGCAGCCAGCTCACCGAGCGCGCCGGGGTGCCCAGCACCTGACGCGGTGCGCCGCCGCCGGCCGGCACGCTGTACAGCTCGGTCATGCGGCCCGAGGGAAAGAGCGCGCTGGCGGCAGGGTCTTGTATCGATGCCGAGAAGAGCACAGAGCGGCCGTCGGGCGTCCAGGCCTCGGGGGTCTCGGCGGCGGAGTTGAAGGTGATGCGCTCGGGAGTACCGCCGGCCGCGTCGACCACGTAGATGTCGAAGTTGCCGTGCAGATCCGACGCATACGCCAGCCGGCGGCTGTCGGGGCTCCACACGGGCGTGGCCTCATAAGCCGGCCCGGCGGTCACGCGGGTGGCCTTGCCACCGGCGACCGGCACTGTGTATATGTCGCCGCGATAGCAGAAGGCAATGGAGCGTCCGTCGGGCGAAATCTTGGCGTCGCGCATCCACAGCGGAGTGGCGGCCATAGCGGTGGCCGGCATCAACGCGGCCAGTATCATAGCGATTGTCTTCATTATATTATATGAGTATATTCATAAAAAAAGGACCGTATCTCACGACAGGGCCCTCCAATAATCTACAATCTATAATTCTTTCGTAAGCACCCGGGGAGATGTCGGCCCCGGGCAAAAATCATTCTCGGCTCAAAGATAATGCCAAAACGGCAATTTTCCAAGAAAAATCTTCATTTCCACAAAAAAAACGCGTTTTCGGCAGCCGCGGCTATACGTAAGCGGATAGTTTCAAACCTGCGCAGACTAAGGTTTTGCAACACCCTATAATAGTCCGAGAATGTTACAAAACCGACATTACTATTGACGAAGCATAATCATATAACCCGCAGGCGTCCGACGGACGCCGATTATTCGTAACCCCGTACACCGTAGCCAAAGGCGTAGGTGTGCGGGGGATATATCCGCTCTAAAGGGGCATCCGCAGGAGGCCGATTTACTCGGTAACTGCTGTAAATCGGCCTCCTGCGGATGCCCGGCCGTGTACATCATAACCCCGTACATCTCCCTGACGGTCGATGTACGGGGTTATGAATAATCGACGTCCTGCGGACGTCCCACCCCCAATCATACAACTTGATGTACATAATAGATGTCGGGGTTTGCGACATTTTAGTCCGCGCAGGTTTGTAACCGGCGCCCTGCCGAGGCGGGGCTATTCTGGCTCGGTGCTTTCGGTTTGCAACCGAAAGCCCGCACTACCGTCCGCCCCACGGCGCGGTTTTGACTTACAAAGCCAAAACCGCGAGGTGCAATACCTGGGCAGCGCGCAGGTTGCAAACCTGCGCGGACTAAATGTAAACTGAGCTGCGTAGCTGCGACTCTTCGGAAGTGTCGCAGCTACGCAGCTTCAGCAATATGGTGGCTTTTGTACACGCGCTGAGACGGTCGCCTTGCACGTGCCTGCTGCCTGTCGCCTGCTACGCAGGCTGATATAGGTCAGAGGGTGCCGTCGAGATGGAAGAGGCGCAGGCCGGCGGGGGTGAGCAGGTCGCTGAGCTGGTAGGGGTAGAAGGGCACGCGTATCTCGCCCTGGGCGTAGCTGGCCACCTCATAGGGCTGGTAGGCAAAGATGATGGTGCCGTCTGACGCCACCAGGAAGTTGCCGTCGGCGGGCAGGGCATCGATGGAGGTGTCGCCCAGCACGGGACGCATACGCAGGGCCTGCTTGGCAATCAGCTCGGGCAGCGCGGCCAGGCCGGCGGGGGTGAAGAGCGTGCCGAGGGTGACGAGGCTGCCGTCGGTGATGGAGTAGTTGAGATAGCGGCGGGTGGTGAGGCCGTGGGCGGCGCCGGGCTCACTGACGGCTGTCGTCACGCAGTATGTGAGCCAGCCGGGAGTGAGGCTTGTCACAGAGCCGTCGACGAGCAGCAGCCCCTCGGCAGAGGCCTCCGCGGCGGCAGAGGCGGGGATGGCCGCGGCGGTATATCCGCTCTTGGCAGCCTCGCGCCTGAAGTATGCCTGCATGGCGTCGGCAGGGGAGGCTATAGTGTCAAAGGCCAGGCGCAGGATGCTGTCGCGCAGGGGCTTGATGTCGCGGCCGGCAATCTTCTCGGGCATCACGATGGCGGCCGAGTCAAAGCAGGTAATGTCGCTGTCGCGCATGAAGTCGGCGGCAGAGCCGGTGAGGCGGTATGTATATGAGCCGGTGAGGGTCTTCAGCTCGATGCGGGTGTCGGTGGTGCCGGCGGCGGAGCCGGAGTCGGATTGGCGGGCGCAGCCGGTGGCGAGAGCGGCTGTCGCGAGGATTGCCAGGGGAAGGTAGGGTTTCATGTCAGTAATGTATGTGCGGGATTTATTGTGTACAACGCGGCGTGGCGCTTAAAAGTTGGGGCCACCGTCAATAAAAAAGCCCCGCCGGATGGCGGGGCGGTAGCCCATAGCAGAATCGAACTGCTCTTTCAAGAATGAAAATCTTGCGTCCTAACCGATAGACGAATGGGCCGAATCTCTCAAAAATTCAAAAAACCAACGCTGTGCGTCGAGGCTCGGCCTGTCTATCAGGCGAGCTTGGCTATGTGGTGAGCGAGCTTGCTCTTGAGGTTGGCGGCTTTGTTTTTTGAGATAGCCTTCTTGGAAGCGAGGCGGTCGAGCATGGCAGCTACGGTGCGGAGCTTGGCCTCGGCGGCAGCCTTGTCGGTGAGCTTGCGCAGCGAGCGCACGGCGTTACGGGCAGTCTTTGCGTAGTAACGGTTGCGCAGACGGCGGCTCTCGGTCTGGCGGATACGTTTTAAGGATGACTTATGATTTGCCATTTCGGAGTTGATGGTTTAGTTTTATATTTGGTAGCCCATAGCAGAATCGAACTGCTCTTTCAAGAATGAAAATCTTGCGTCCTAACCGATAGACGAATGGGCCGACAGGGCGCTAAAGCGACTGCAAAGATAGCGCATTTTTTTAATTCCCGCAAATTTCGGACGATTTTCGCGCGTTTTTATATAAAAAACAGCGCCGGTGTGCAGATGCACGCCGGCGCCGCTATATCCGTATGGGCTTTCTTTAGAAAGTGTAGTAGAAGCCGAAGGAGAGGTTGTTGCCCGAGAAGTTGAGACCCCACTGGTCGCTGTAGCCGGAAGCCTTGGCCTCGTCGTTGGCACCCTCGTAGCCGAGCAGGCCGAAGTGAGCCACCAGGCTGCAGTGCTCGTTGAGGTTGAGGGCGATACCGGGCTTGAAGCCTACCACCCAGGTGCAGGCGGTGTCGCTGTCGCCACCGTCCCAGCTCGACTTGCCGAGACCGAAGCCGGCGGTGCCGTCGCAGAAGAGCGATACCTGGCCAAACTTCACGAAGGTGTAGCGGGCGTAGGGGTTAAACTGGAAGATGTTGGTGTTTACTTCGGTGGTGTGGGTGTACTCGTAGCCGATGGTGGTGCCGACAGCCCATTTCTCGCTGAGGTTGTAGCCTACCTCGGGCATGATGGAGATGCGGGTCACTGCGCAGTCGAGCTCCTTATTGTTGGCATCGCGCCATGCGCCGAGAGAGCCGCCCACGTAGAGCTGAGCGGAAGCAGCGACGGCCATAACGGCCATAACTGCGATTGCAAAAATCTTTTTCATAATGAATGTTGTGTGTTGATAAAAAAAGATTGAAACTGTATCTTTTCGTAAGTTAATAGCAGGCCCGGCCGGGGCGGCCGCTGTGCCTGAATCGCGGTGCAAAGGTACGCAATTTATTAAAATATGCAAAAATTTATGTAAAAACCGCACTTTTCACTGCCTGTCGTGAGTGGCCGACGCCTAATTTTGCTAATTTTGTCGTAGCTATGACCCAATCAGAATCTCCACGCCTGCTACTCTTTCCCGTACCTCTGTCTACTGAGCCGCCCGCTACGGTGCTTCCCGCGCCAAACTTGCAGCTGCTCACCGGTGTACGACATTTCGTGGTGGAGAATCTGCGCTCGGCGCGCCGCTTCCTGCGGGCCGTGTCGCGCGACATAGTGATTGACGACCTCGACCTGCGCGAGCTCAACGAGCACACTCCCGCCTCGGAAATCGACAGCCTGCTCGCGCCCATGGAGGCCGGCCACGACTTGGGCGTGATCAGCGAGGCCGGATGCCCGGCTGTCGCCGACCCCGGCGCCGACCTGGTGGCCGCCGCCCAGCGCCGCGGATACCGTGTGGTGCCGCTGGTGGGGCCGTCGAGCATACTGATGTCGCTGATGGCATCGGGATTCAACGGCCAGAGCTTCACCTTCCTGGGCTATCTGCCGGTCGACTCGCAGGCCCGCACCGCCGCGATGCGCGAGATGGAGCGCGAGGTGCGACGCCGGCGCCGCACTCAGATTTTCATCGAGACTCCGTACCGCAACAACCGCCTCATCGCCGAGCTCGCGCGCACACTCCCGGGCGATATGCTCCTCTGTGTGGCATCTGATATCACCGGCCCGGCCGAGAGCATCGTTACCGCGCCGCTGTCGCGGTGGGCACGCACTCAGTACGACTACGCCCGCCGTCCCACCATATTCTTACTGTACTCCTGATGTCGCGCCGATACAACCGCCGCTCGAGCCGCCCGCTCGAAGACCTCCCGAGCCTCTTTGAGGCGCCGGCGCCCGACGACACGCCCTTTGCCGTGGCTGCCGGAGCCGGCGACGACGCCGCCGACATACCCACCGCCTGCGCGGCATCAGACGACATGGTGCTCGACGAGCGATATACCGGCACCGCCGGCTCCCCGCGCCTCATGTACATGAGCTTTGGCAGCGGCAGCTCTGGCAACTGCTCTTACGTGGGCACCGGCGACTGCGGCATACTGGTCGACGGCGGCGTCGACAACAATTACGTGACCGAGCGCCTGCTGCGCTGCGGCATCGACATGAGCACCATCCACGGCATACTGCTCACCCACGACCACGCCGACCACGTGCGATACTCCTACGCCCTGCTGCGCCGCAACCCCCACATGCGCCTCTACGCCACGCCGCGCGCGCTCGAGGGCCTGCTGCGGCGCCACAATCTGTCGCGGCGCATCAAGGATTACCACGCGCCTATATATAAGGAACACGAGTACCGCTTCGGCCCGCTCACCGTGGTGCCATTCGAGACCAGCCACGACGGCACCGACAATGCCGGCTACAGCATCACCTGCGGGCGCACCACCCTGGTGGTGGCCACCGACATGGGTGTGGTGACTCCGCGCGCCGACTACTACATGCGCCGCGCCACGGACCTGATGATCGAGGCCAACTACGACGCCGCCATGCTCGCCACCGGCCGCTACCCCGAGTATCTCAAGAGCCGCATACGCTCTGAGCGCGGCCATATGGACAATACCGCCACGGCAGCATACCTGGCCGAGATACACACCCCGGCGCTGCGGCATATATTTCTGTGCCACCTGAGCCAGGACAACAATACCCCCGGCATCGCACGCGAGACTGTGGCCGCGGCCCTCGCGGCGCGCGGCATCGATGTGCGCGACTGCCCGGCCGACCTGCCCGCGGGAGCGGTATATCTCCACACCCTGCCCCGCTTCGAGGCCTCCGACCTCTACCGTCTTTAGCGGTAGTCTTTGAGCAAGGCTTGCAGACGGCGCCGCGCAAAGTAGATGCGGCTCTTGACGGTGCCTATCGGGGTGCCGGTGGTCTGCGCAATCTCAATATATTTGTACCCTGCCACGTGCATCGAGAATGGTATGCGCAGGTCGTCGGGCAGAGATGCCATGATACGCTCAATCTCGACGGCGCCCACCGCATCCTCGGGCGTCTCTGCCGATGCACCGCGGGGCAGGCTGAGCAGATAGAGGTCGTCGCTGGTGTCGTTGGTGGTGGGGTTGCGCACGGCCTTGCGGTATCCGTTGATAAAAGTATTGCGCATGATGGTAAATACCCATCCGCGGAAATTGACGTTGTCGAGGTACTTATCCTCGTTGTCGAGTATCTTGAGAGTGGTATCCTGGAGCAGGTCTTCGGCATCGGCGCGGTTGGAAGTAAGCATATAGGCAAAGCTATATAGATTGTCTTGTATCTCGACGAGCTTGGCGCGGAAAGATTGAGGAGTCATAGAGGTCGGTTTTAGGTTTCTGGCCGGGAATCATAGGAATGGCCTTTATGACTAAACAACGACGAGCCGACATCGTCGGCTCGTTATGGATAATTAACATGATGCACGATTCATGATGCATGATGCATGATTTTAGTCCGCGCAGGTTTGTAACCTGCGCAGACTAATGCATGGTTGAGGCATTATGCATCATGCATTATGCATCATGAATCAGATGTAGCGGTCGCCGAAGCCGGCCTTGGCGTCGTTGACCATCTGGCGGATGCGCTGCTCCTCGGCACGGGGACAGATGAGGAGCACGTCGCCGGAGTCGGCGATGATGTAGTCGTGGAGGCTGTCGGTGACGATGAGCCGCTCGCGGTCGCGCACGGCAAAGATGTTGCCGCGCGAGTTGTAGGCCAGCACGTGGCAGCCCTGGGTGACGTTGCCATCGCGGTTTTTGGGCGAGATGTCGTAGAGCGAGCCCCAGGTGCCGAGGTCGTTCCAGCCAAAGCTCACTGTCTCGACAAAGACATTGTCGGCGCGCTCCATCACGGCATAGTCGATGGAGATGCCCATGCAGGAGGGGAAATTAGCCTCAATAAACGCGGCCTCCGCCTCGGGGGTGCCATAGCTGCCCTCGCCGCTCTCAAAGACGCGGCTCACGTCGGGGGCATGGCGGCGCAGGGCCTCGATGATGGAGGAGGCGCGCCAGAGGAAGATGCCGGAGTTCCAGAAAAACTCGCCCGTGCGCACAAATGTCTCGGCCAGCTCAAGATTGGGCTTCTCGGTAAATGTCTTCACCTTGTGGATATCGCCCTCGACGGCGGGGCCGACCTGTATGTAGCCGTAGCCTGTCTCGGGGCGGGTGGGTGTGATGCCGAGGGTGAGCAGGCGGTCGCCGTGCTCGACAAAATCAAATCCGGCCAGTATGGCCTCCTCAAACTGCCGCTCGCGGGTGATGAGGTGGTCGCTGGGCGCCACCATGAGCGATGCCTCGGGGTCGCGCTCGGCGATGTGCCAGGCGGCCCAGGCGATGGCGGGGGCGGTATTACGCCGGGCGGGCTCGAGGAGTATCTGGTCGGGGGCAAGCTCGGGCAGCTGCTCGCGGATACGCTCGGCATAGCGGCCGTTGGTGAGCACTATCACGTTTTCGCGCGGCACTATGGAGAGCACACGGTCGTAGCTCATCTGAAGCAGGGAGCGGCCGGTGCCGAGAAAGTCGATAAATTGCTTGGGATTGTCGGTGCGGCTATAGGGCCAGAAGCGGCTGCCGATGCCGCCGCACATGATTACGCAGTATCTATGCTGATTTACCATGATGTCGAAACTTTTGCGCTAAGATAATACATCGCGGGACGAAATGCAAGAAAAAGCTACACGAGCAGCCACATGCCGGCGTCGCTCGCCCCAAGCAACACCACCAGTATCCACGAGAGCTCGCGGCGGTCGGGGTAGCATATATAGGCGCATACGGCGCTCATCACCACATAGATGGGATACATCCATGCCAGCGCGCGGGCCGTGGTGCCCTCCTCGGTGGCGCCGATGAAGTATATGAAGCTGAACAGCGGCAGCGAGAGCACCACCAGCAGCAGCACAAACCACACCGGCGCGCGCCCGCCCTGCGGGGCGGCGCTCATCGCCGGCCTCCTTTCGCGGCCTTGCGGGCGGCCTTGGCCTCAAGATACGCCTCGACGGTGCGCCGCATACCCTCCTCGAGCGAAAACCGGGGCGCGAAGCCGAAGTCGCGGCGGGCGTCGGAGATGTCACACGACCAGTTGCGCTGCTTCATGATTTTGTATTTGTCGCGGTTGAGGGTCGATGCCTTGAGGCGCGCGCGGCCGATCTCCTCGGCGACGGCCGACGCGGCGTAGACTGCCCATAGCGGCAGGCGCACCGGCACCACCAGTTTCCGGCCCAGCAGCCGCGCCACCAGCCGGCGAAACTCCGCCTGGGTGTAGGCGCGGTCTTCGCTGATGATATACTTGCGGCGCAGGGTGGCCGGTGACTCCAGTGCCTGAAACATGGCCGTCACCAGATCCTCGACATATATGAATGTGAGCAGCTGCCGGCGGTAGCCCACCCCGAAGTCCCAGCCGCTGTCGATGCTCTTGACCATCATCAGATAGTCTTGCTCGTGGGGGCCGTAGACGCCGGTGGGGCGGAAGATGATCCAGGGGAAGTCGGGCAGCGTCTCCAGGTATGTCTCGGTCTTGATTTTCGACAGGCCGTAGCGGGTATTGGGGTCGGGCACGGTGGCCGAGGTGATGGGAGTATATCCGCGCTCGTCGGCGGGACCGACGGCGCTCAGCGAGCTCATGTACAGAAAGCGCTCGGGCACCATGTCCTCGCTGCGCAGCAGCTCGACAAAGGTGCGCGGGTACATGAAGTTGATGAGGTTGAAGTCGCTGAAGCGGGCACACTTGGTGGCGCCGAGGTTCCATATGATATAGTCCCATCGGCCGGCGGCCGGAGCGCAGTCGTGCAGGGTGGCGCGCACGGCCTCGGGGTCGTCGTAGTCAAATACGGCGAAGTGAAGCCGCGGGTCGTCGAGGTATCGGCGCGAAGTCGACTCGCGCACACCGGCCCACACGTCGTAGCCCCGGCGCAGGGCCTCAGCCGCTATGAATCCTCCGATAAATCCGCCGGCGCCGATGATAAGTATTGTCTTGTTCATTTTAGATTGAAATCAAGTATTGCCCGGGTGTAGGTCTGCATGGTCTGCTCGGCCAGGGCTGTGGGTGTAAACCGCGACACATGCCGCCGCCCCTTGGCGGCGAGGCGGTCGCGCACATGTGTGTGGGCGATGATGGCGCCGGCGGCCCGGGCATAGGCGGCCGCATCGTCGGGGTCGACATAGACGGCGCCCTCTCCGGCGGCCTCCTCCAGACACGAGCCGGTGCAGGCTATGGCCGGCGTGCCCACCGAGAGCGACTCCACCAGCGGCAGGCCGAAGCCCTCGTAGCGCGAGGTATAGCTCGACAGCGAGGCCAGCGCATATAGCGCCGGCAGGTCGGCAAAGGGTATGCCACTGAGGCGGCGTATGCGCCCGGCCAGGCCGCGCGAGGCGGCATAGCGATCGATTTCCTCGCCGTATCCGCGGGCGCTGCCGCCCACGATGAGCAGCTCCACGTCGGCGGGCAGGGCCTCGAGAGCCCGCACGGCCAGCAGCTGGTTTTTGCGGGGCTGCACGGTACCCACCGTGATGATGTAACGGGCGGGCAGCGAGTAGGCGCGGTGCACACGCTCGCGGTCGTCGTAAGTCACCGGGCGGGTGAATATCGGGTCGCAGCCCTGGTATATCACGTCGATTTTGCCGGGGTCGATGCCCCAGTCGCTCACGATGTCGCGGCGGGTGCACTCCGATATGGCGATGATGCGGGTGGCGGCGCGCGCCGAGCGGCGGTACTTCAGCTCGTAGAGCCGGCGGTCAATGGCGGCATAGTCGCGTGGCGAGCGGCGCCATATGAGGTCGTGTATGGTGACCACGGTGGGACACGGCGCCATCGCGGCCGTGAGCGGCAGCTCGTTGCTCAGGCCGTGGTAAAGGTCGAGCCCCAGCGAGGCCATGTCGCTCACCATGCCGGCCGAGCGCCATACGGCGCCCATGCGGCGCGCCAGGGCGCCGGCGGGGGTGTGCACCTCGATGTTGCCGCGCATGAGCAGCGGCTCCAGGCGGGGATTGTCGCGCAGGCGCGGGGCCATGAGTATGTAGCGGTTGTCGGGATACAGCGCGCTCATGGTGCCGACCACCACGCGGCTGTAGTTGCCCAGGCCGGTCATATTCTCGACGGCGCGCTTGCCGTCGTAGCCTACGGTGATGCCCTTCATATTTCTTCGGTAAGCGAGTAGTTGAGAAAGTCGATGAGCGGCTTGAGCGGACGCATGATATCGGCGGCGCGCTCGGGCCAGGCCGGGTCGCCGAAAAATGCCGGGTCGACCTCATGCTCGCGGCCATAGTGGAGCAGGCGCAGCAGCGGAGCCTGGGCGTGGTCGCGCGGCCAGCCCTTGGGGATGGTCTTCAACGTCGGCCCCCACCAGCCGGGATAGAGCCGCGCCAGCTCCGGATCGTGGATGATTTCCTCAAACTCCTCGATATTGTCGACGATGGCGCGGCGCAGCTTGCGCAGCTGCGCGGCGTCGGGCGCCCATATGCCGCCGAATATACCGCACTCGGCGCGGGTGATGCCGGCCTGTATGTACCAGCCGGCCGTATGGGCGCCGCGGGCGGTATTGGTGCGGGCCGAGAAGTAGGTCTTATACGGCGTCTTGTCGGGCGAGAAGCGCGTGTCGCGATAAATGCGGTACGACGCCGAGCGCCCGTCGACGCGCGCCATCGACGGCTCCCACGCCGAGGCCGCCGCCAGCATACGGTCGACATCGGCATACCACCGCTCGCGCAGCCGGTCGTACTCGGCCCGGTGCGCTGCAAACCACGGACGGTCGTTGTTGGCCGCCAGCTCGCTCAAATACTTCTGTAGCTCCGTCATCTCAATGATTACTTATGCCACAAAAGTACCATTAAAAAATGGTATTTGCAACCTCGCGGCCGCTCAGCGGTAGAGGTAGGCGCGGTAGCGGGGCGTGACGGCCACCGAGTCGGGCGAGGCGGCCTCCAGGGCGAGGCGGAGCGGGTCGGCGTCGCCGGCAAGCCTGTCGTCGGGCTTGAATATGACGCGCAGCGGCCGCGGAGCAGTCGCCACAAAGTCCATGCACTCGGCTACCTGGGCAGAGTCTGTGTGCATGGCCACGCGCCGCCACTCGTGGGCGCAGATTGTGGGCCACACGTCGGCGAGATAATATGCCAGGTAGCCGTAATATGTCGAGGTATAGGCGGTGGCAAACCGCTCTGCGCTGCCGGCCGGGGGCATCAGCGCGATGAGCTCGCTGATATCGGCCGCGCGCTCTTCCTCGGTACGCAGGCCCTCGAGGCGCGGGTGTCCGACAGTCTGTGTGGCAAAGAGGGAGCCGGCGTCTTCATACGACACTGTGAGTGTGCGCACGCCCAGATATGCAAGCATGGCGGCCGCCACACACGCCGCATAGATACACGCCCGGCGCGACAGCCACGGCAGGGCGACGGCCGCGGCCACAGGATACAGCGCCGCGGAGGGGATGCGGATAAGCCCCGTATTTGACCCGGCCACGGGTACCGTCATCAGCAACACTATCGCCAACACCTGCAGCCGGACATCGCGGCCGCCGGCACGACGGGCTTTTATCAGGATGTATGCCAGCGCGCTCAGCAGCATACCGAGCTGATAGTATTTGATGAGCCGGAAGTAGTAGTCAAAAACATAGTCTGCCAGCGTAAGACCGATGTAGGCCGCCACCGCCATGCTGATGGCCACGGCCGCACGCGGGCGCGGCCATATGCGGGCGCCGAGCATCGCGCCGACGGCGCCCAGCGCCACCACGGCCCAGTATGGCGACCACTTGATAAATGTGGTGTATATCACGCTCACCAGCTCGAGCGGGGCATGATTGGTGGGCAAGGCGCCCTTGACGGCCGCGACATATGCCGCCGGCGAGCCGAATACCGCTGTGACGACCGCTGCAAACGTGGCTGCGCACGCAGCGAGCATCACTCCGGTCAGCACCCACATGCGGCGCCACTCGCCGCTGTAGCTGCCCCGGATGCACATGACGAGCACGAGCAGAGGCACCGCCACCACATTTGGCATACGCGCCAGCGTCGCCAGCGCAGCCATCACGCCGACGAGAGCCAGCCGGCGCGCCGATGGCCGCTCAAGCGCCCAAAGGGTGGCGATGATTATCAGGACAATCATCATGTCGGTAAACGCGTGCCAGCTGAATGCCGGCGTTTTCTCGGCAATCAGCAGCGCTGTAAGGCCCGCCAGGGCTATGGACACGCGCGGCAGGCGCGTGCGACTGTAGAAGTAAAGCGCGCCCGCCGTCGACATTATCAGTATCCATGTGACGGCAAAGTAGCGCATGGTGAGCAGACCCCAGCCCATGACGCTGCCCCACACATGGCTGAGTGCGGCAAAAAGCCAAGTGGCCGGAGCCTCGGCAGGATACCGCGCGAGCAATATCTGATAAGGCTCGTCGGTATAGTTGATACCGTAATGTGATGCAAAGAAAGGATATCCTAAGCCTGCTATGAGCAGAAATACCGCGAGCGCGGCAAAAAGTGGGTTACCGTCAAGACGGCTCAGCCAAATAGGGGGGGTAAATGTTTGATATTGTGCATACTACTGCATAGATGGTTATCTTACGTCTTCCCAGTCGGCATCCTCGACCTGCGGCTCAGTGGCGACAGTGTCGGGAGCTGCGGTGGCAGTGGTGTCGGTGACGACGACCTCCTCAAATGCCACGTACTCGCCCACGGTGGGGTCGATCTTCTTGCGCCGGCGGGGGCTGCGGGGATCCGCGTCGCCACGCCCGCGGCCGGCTGCGGCCTCGGCCGCGCGGCGCATCTCGCGCTGCACATGGCGCACACGGCTCTGAAACTGCCACACGCGCCAGCCCACCCGCACCAGCGGGATGATTACAAAAAATATGATGAGGAGCAGCAGGAATGTACCCATATAGATATTGCTGAGAATGAGGTGAGGGATGTGTGCCGGCGGCAGGCTCACGCCACGCGTTTGCTGCCTACGGCGGAGATGAGGATATACAGCAGGATGGCCCACATCAGCCCGCTCACGCCCCACACGGCCACAAAGGCCGCCGTGGCCACTATCATCACATAGCGGCGGAAATTCTCGTGCCAGTCGAAGTTTTTAAACTTCAGCGAGAACATGGGCATATCCGATACCATCAGCGACGATACCAGCACTATCACCACCACCATGGCGCCGGTGCCGGGATAGGTGTAGCGGGTAATCCAGCCGCAGGCGCCTGTCCAGAAGATGGCGTTGGCCGGTATGGGCAGGCCGCGGAACGACGTGGCCTGGCGTGTATCGACGTTAAACTTGGCAAGCCTGTAGGCGCCCATCGCCGGTATGAGCAGGGCGGCAAAGCACAGCCACTCGTGCTGCGAGTAGCCGAGCATCACATTGAGCATCATCATGCCGGGAGCCACGCCGAAACTCACCAGGTCGGAGAGCGAGTCGAGCTGCTTGCCTATCTCGGAATAAGCGTGGAGCGCACGGGCGCTGGCGCCGTCGCAGAAGTCAAAGAAGGCGGCCATGCCTATGAATATCCAGCACCACTGCAGGCCCGTGAGCGAGCCGTAGATGACGTCGGGATTGAAAGCCATGAAGGTCGCGGCGCAGCCCGAGAGGAGGTTGCACAGGGTGATGGCGTTGGGCACCGCGGTGAGTAGTTTCTTTATCATTTCCCGGGATTGATTTCGGGGTGAAGCCGTGCCACGGGGGTGATACCGCCGGTGGTGGTGTCGCCGATTTTCACCAGCGGCTCCGAGCCGAGCGGCATGTATATGTCGACACGGGAGCCAAATTTGATAAATCCCATGTGGTCTTCGATATTTGCCTCCACACCGGGGCGGGCGTAGGTGACTATGCGGCGTGCGATGGCGCCGGCTATCTGGCGCACGAGTATATCCTGGCCGGCCGGAGTGCGTATCACCACTGTCGAGCGCTCGTTTTCAGTGCTCGACTTGGGCAGATAGGCGGCCATGAAGCGGCCGGGATGATGGGCCGAGAAGATTACCTCGCCATCGACCGGAAACCAGTTGGCATGCACGTTAAACACGCTCATAAACACCGACAGCTGTATGCAGCGGCAGTGCAGATACTCGCCCTCGTACACCTCCTCGAGCGCCACCACCTTGCCGTCGGCCGAGGCCACGAGCAGGCCCGCGGGGTCGCCCTCAAAGTGGCGCCGCGGAGAGCGGAAGAAGTTGAGCACGAGCAGGAAGAATACCGCCCACAGCACGGTCGACACGACAGGCACGGCCACACAGTCGACCCACAGCCACAGGGGGACGTTGACCGCGATGATGACCGCGATCAGTATAAGCAATATATTGGTGCCTTCGTGGTGTATTTTTACTCTCATGGCCGTGCAGGGCGGTTTAAACTCTGCAAAGATAGCACAAAAGATTAGAATCCGTGCATTTTTAACTTAATTTTTAGAGCCGTCGAGCTCAATCCGTACTATTTCAGGAGGTCGTCGATGATGGACTTCATAGCCTTGTTATTGAGCTGCTTTTTGAAGCTCACTTTGTAGCCGTCTATCTCAAGCTGCTCAAAAAAGCGCTCGGCACATGAGATTTTGATGTTTTCATTGCCACGAAGCTGAGCTTCATTTTCCACGCCCTTTGTCTCTACCACGACATTAAGCACCTGCTCGCCGTCGGCTTTCCTGACCACGTACATGAAATCAGGGCTATAACTGCTGTCGGCGATAGTAGGGATGGATATACTCCTGCGGGGAATCTTTCCATAGACCACCACCTCATCGATATCGGCTATGACATTTTCGCGCTCAAGCGGGGAGTCATAGACTATAGAGTCGTACAGAAATTTCTCCGATACAATGCCATTGTCCATATGGACGCCGACCACGCCCTGGGCCACGACCTCCCTCGGGGTACCGTCGGCATAGGTTAGCGCTGTCGGCCGGGGCACGCCCCCGGCGACTTTATGATAATGAAACCGGCCTTGAAGATTGACAGCCCGCCACTCGTTAAACGCACTTACAAGCCGTGTCAGCGATGACTCGTTGATGTAATCATTGTCAAACCCTGCCTGCTCTGAGTACCGTACTATAGCATCGTGAAGCACGGTCACCGGAACGGAAGTAGAGCGGTTGGCCCGCCGCAGAAATTCGCGGTAAGGGATGCGCTTGCCATGCAGGAGCTACTGCACACCCGCCGTCTCGAGCACCGAGGCCGTACCCTCGCTTACATCCAGGCGCTCGCGGCGGCTGTTGATCACCTGGGCAGAGAATACCCCGCCGGCAAGTATCCCCGGCAACGCGTCGACGACAAGCCTGTTTACCTCTTTTTCAAAAAATATGACGTATCTGCGATTGAGCTCTTCCCAAAGCCGCTTCAGCTCGGCATATCGTGCAGCCCGTATTCTCACCTCCCTTACCTGCCTGGCGTTGCGGTCTTTCACCTTGGTGCCGGCTATGCCGGAGGTATTGAGCTCGGGATAATCGGCATATAGGTCAAACAGCCGCGACTGATTGATTGTACACAGCGAGTCTGTAATGTACCCTTTTGCCCAGAGCTCCATCACCAACTCCATATCGCGGCAACCGCGGCGCGCTGCCGCCGAAAGTATGAGCGGGTGCGGTATAGCGGTGAGCGGCTCCTGACGCTGACCATTGATCTCGGCTACAAGCCTTGCGGCAAAATCTTTCTCGGTGAAATCGATGATATAGTTGAGCATAAACTGCTCGTTGCTTATGCGGTTGCCCTGCTCGTCGACAGGCAGCCGGAGACCGCGCCCGACTTCCTGCAATTTGCTTATTTCGCTGCCGCTGCTGCGCAACTTGGCTATGGTAAACACATTGGGATTGTCCCAGCCCTCGCGCAGTGTCCACTTCGAGAACAGGAACCGGCGTGTATTCCACCGCCCGTCTTCACCGTAAAAGGAGAGCAAGCCTTTCTTATTGTGTAGGATGTCTTCCACCTCCTTTGCGACAGACTCGTCACTTTCGGCGGCATCCTGCGCAAAATAGCCGGCCCGCGCAGCCGCGATATCTGCCTTGGTGGCTTCAAGATACCGGGCATACTCACCGCTGCATGGCCGGGAGAGCTCGCAGTCGAGTTGCTCGGCCAGGACACGGTCAAACATATCGCGCAGCCAGGCTCCGCCTCCGTCGTCATCGCCGCGGAACGACTGTATACTGTCGATAAAAAACAGCGCAAGGGTCTTGATACGTATCGGACGCTCGAAGTTTTCGCGCTCGGTCTCAAAATGCCGCTTGAGCGCGAGCCGAAGCATCTGCTCCTGATACGACCCGCTGTATGTGTCGACTGCAAACTCCTCCCCGACCCGCTTTTCCTGAGAATTGGACAGCGCGATGAGATCTTTCCCGATTTCCGACACTGTAATACCGGTCAATGACGGCGACAGCCGGCCCAGCGAGTCGCCGGGCATAAACTCATGCGTGACAGCGTCGCGCCCTTTGGTGTGGCAGAGCCTGACAGACGTACCCTTGGAGACCGACACCACCTTGACCTTTTCCTCACTCGCGCCGGCGATTTCGAGATGCTCCTTCACCACACCCTTGATAAGATTCTGCTCGAAAGCGTCTTTGGCCGTGAGGTCATACAGCAGATTGGCGTAATCGTCGACTTCCACTCTGCCCTTACCGCGGCCATACATGCGCCTGGGGAATGTCGCCCCGAAACGTATCACGCATTGAGGCGCGAGCCGGTCCACTATGGTCTTGAACGTGATATTTGACTTGTCAAACTTATGAGGCTCGTCGATTATCACAAACGGCCGCGTGGAGCGCAGCGCGTCGAATGGGCTGAAGAAGTCAAAGACTCCGGTGTCGTAGTCGCCGCGGCTCAGTACCTTTGCGCTACCGGCAAGCAGACCCTGATTGACGAGGAGCACCTGAATCTTGTCAGACGCATTGCTCCCGACGAAAGAGCGCACCGACGACGGGAAAAACCGCTTGCCCTTCTTCGCCTTCATGGGCATCACCACGCTCAGCTCTATGCGGGCATCATACCCGAGCGTGTCGGCAAAGTGCCTGCCCACGTAATTCTCGGTAAGAAACGCCTGCGCCCCCGCCTTCACCGGCAGAGTGGGCACGATGAGTATAAATTTCGATATGCCATATCGGCGGTGAAGCTCAAAGATTGCACGGGTATACACATATGTCTTGCCCGTCCCTGTCTCCATGCGCACGTCAAGACCCAGCGGAGTGTCCACTGTCGCCGTACCGCGCTGCGATGGCGGCAGATTGTTTCTCGGGTCGGATTTCACCTCCAGTATGTTGGCGCGCAGACGCTGCGAGGAGATGTCAAACACGGGATTGGAATACAGACCTTGACTTTCGGCAGGCACGCCCCTGAACACATTGGCGATAGCCTCGACCGGGAGTATCTGATGCGGCAGGTCGCCTTGCAGTATCAGTTCCATAGGTCAATAGCGGATGTCAAGGTTTACTCTGAGATTCTTGATACCGTCGCGCAATGGCAGCAGATTTTTCTTCAGAGCCTCGGTCTCGGTATAGGTAAACGAGTAGCCGAAGAGCACCACATTTTCGGGCTTGAAATCCTTTTCGCTGCCATACAGGTCTATGAGCGCCACAATCGACCTCACCTCATCGCCCGAGATCAGACCCGGCTCGACAAAATACAGATGCCGCCCGCAAAGATACGCCACATAGCCGCAGAGATCAACCGGCGTAAACTCTGCGTCGAGACCATATCCGTCGCGCACGGCCCATGTGCGCAGCACGGTGGCGAGACCAAATTGGTCAAGAATATTATGAGCGCCTATCACCACGTTGGGGTCAAACTCCTCCAGCATTGCAAAGGTACGGTCGTCGGGCTCCACGAGGGTGAAGTGCTTGAAACCGACGTCGCCCGTGTGCTTAGGGTCTTCATCTTTGAGCTTCTTTGCCGCCCGGCGTATGCGCTCCTGCCCGATTTCATCGATTGTATGGTATCCGGCCTTGCGTGCCTCACTGTCGCGTTTGGTTTCCTCGGGACACTGCACAAGTATAAATCTGCGATGACCGTACTTTTCCATGGCGTTGAGCTGCATCACCGCTTGAGCCGTCGTGGCCGAGCCGCTGAAAAAATCCATGACAATATCGTCGTCCGACGTGACCAGCGATATCAGATGCCGGATTAAAGCCACCGGCTTGGGATACGCAAATACCCTCTCGTCAAACAAAGCGCCGAGGTCTGTGCTGCCCGTGCGGGTGCGGCCAAACCGGTCTTCGGTCAGCAACGACCGCGCCACCAGGCCACAATCTTTCTCGTAGTTTTTGGTATAGACGTATGGGTATTTAAACACCAGCTCGTCGTATCTCTCGCTCACGGTACTCTTGCTCCATCGCCAGCGCGCATGCTTTTGCGCAGGGTCTTTATGCTCCACGACATAAGTCCGCCCGTCAGGGCCGGTGATGGGGAAGTCAAGACTTTCACTGTAGCCGAGATTCTGCTTGTCGAGCCTGTCCAGCGCATAGCGCCCGCGGGCGTCCTCGCGGTTGTACTGGGTGGAGACCCTTGCATACTTGTCTTTATTGAATACGACATTGGAGCCATCCATCGAGTATACAAGTACATACTCATGGTCTGTGCCGATGGTGGCAGTATCGTTGGCACCCCCGCTCTTGCTTTTCCATACCATCTGCGCGATAAAATTTTCCTCGCCATAGACAGTGTCGCACAGCAGCTTGAGATTGGCCTGCTCGTTATCGTCGATAGATATGAAGATTACACCGTCGGGCGTCAGCATGTCGCGGGCCAGCAGCAGACGCGGAAACATGAAGGCGAGCCATGCCGAGTGTGATGCCGAGCCGCGTGTCGTCATTTCGAGTATACGGCCGGCCTCTTCAGCCGATATGCCGAGCCGCTCCTGCAGTTGCACTGATGTGTATCCAAAACGGTCGTTGTATACAAAACCGTCTGAGCCGGTATTGTAGGGCGGGTCGATGTAGATACACTTCACAGCGCCGGCATAGGAGTTGCGCAGATGCTTCAGGGCGTCAAGGTTGTCGCCGGTAATGTAGATATTGCGGCTGTCGCGGTTTTCGGGCCTGGAGTTGTGCTCGTCGTCGGGGCGTATCACCGTGGTGGTATCTGTCGAGGCGACAAGCGTGGCATAGCCCTTGCCGAGAAATTGCAGTGAGTATCCCTCGCGGGTCACCGGGACAGCCCCGTCCAGAAGAGAGCGGAACACCCCGATATCAAACAGTCCTTCAGGGGTAAAGCATTGAGGAAAATCGCGATGCAGCACTTCAAGCGTGCGCTCGTTGCCCGCTACAGTTCCATTTTGTCGGTTGATGTCTTTAATCATAGTGAAGTATCTGCCCGCATGAGGGATATTGACCACCAGGCAGCGCAAAGATAGCGTTTTTTTATCATACTTGGGGTATCATCCCTTGCGGCAGGGGCGGTGTATGAAATTATTCTTGGCGGTTTTGGCGAGTTTTCTTACCTTTGCACATTATTTATACCCTGCAAGATGAACATATCATATAAGTGGCTCCGTGAGTATCTTCCCACCGAAATGCCGGCCGATGCCGTGGCCGACGCGCTGACATCTATCGGCCTGGAAACGGGCGGTGTGGAGCGAGTGGAGTCGATACGCGGAGGCCTGCGCGGCCTGGTGGTGGGCAAGGTGCTCACCTGCGTGGAACACCCCGACAGCGACCACCTGCACATCACCACGGTAGACCTCGGCGACGGCGCCGCCACCCAGATCGTGTGCGGCGCGCCCAATGTGGCCGCCGGCCAGACTGTGATTGTCGCCACGGTGGGCACGGTGCTTTACGACCCCGAGGGCGGCGAGTTCAAGATCAAGAAGTCCAAGATACGCGGCGTGGAGAGCTTCGGCATGATATGCGCCGAAGACGAGATAGGCGTGGGCCGCTCTCACGACGGCATCATCGTGCTGCCCGAGGGCGCCGCGGCGCCGGGCACCCCCGCTGCCGACTACTACGGCCTCTCCGACGACTTTGTGCTGGAGGTCGACCTCACACCCAACCGCATCGACGCGGCATCGCACTATGGCGTGGCCCGCGACCTGAGCGCATACCTGCGCTGCCATCACGCCGACTCGGCACCCGCGCTCACCCGCCCCGACGTGGACGGTGTGCCCGTGCAGGGCGAGGGCAGCGGCGTGGAGGTGAAGGTCGACGCTCCCGATGGCTGCACCCGATACTCGGGTATCACCATCAGCGGCGTGAAGGTGGCCGAGAGCCCCGACTGGCTCAAGGAGCGCCTCACGGCCATCGGTCTGCGCCCCATCAACAATGTGGTCGACATCACCAACTACATACTGCACGGCATGGGACAGCCCCTGCACTGCTTTGACCGCGCCAAGATCAAGGGCGACCGCATAGTGGTGCGCCGCGCCGCGGCCGGCGAGAAGTTTGTCACGCTCGACGGCGTGGAGCGCACTCTCCACCCCGACGACCTGATGATATGCAACGCCGAGGCCCCGATGTGCATCGCCGGCGTATTCGGCGGCCTGGACTCGGGCGTGACCGACTCCACCACCGACATCTTCCTGGAGAGCGCCTGCTTCAACCCCACATCGGTGCGCCGCACGGCCCGCCGCCAGGGCCTGTCGACCGACTCATCGTTCCGCTTTGAGCGCGGCGTCGACCCCAACGGCACTCTCTACGCCCTGCGCCTGGCCGTCAAGCTCGTGCTCGAGCTGGCCGGCGGCAGCGTCACCGGCACCCTCACCGACATCTATCCCGAGCCGGTGGCCCCCTACCCCGTCGCCCTGAGCTACGGCGCCATCACCCGCCTGCTGGGCGAGGCCATCGCCCCGGCCAAGGTCGACTCGATACTCGACTCGCTCGAAATCGCCGTCACCGCACGCACCGACGCCGACGGCGGCACCATGCAGCTGGCCGTACCGACCTACCGCGTCGATGTGCGCCGCCCCTGCGACGTCATCGAAGACATCCTCCGCATCTACGGATACAACAATATCGCCATACCGCAGACCGTCCACGCATCGCTCTCGTACAAGACCGACGTCGACGCCGCCGACGACCTGCGCCACCTGGTGAGCGACTGCCTCACCGGCGCCGGATGGCACGAGATACTCAACAACTCCCTCACCGCCCGCGACTACTACGAGGGCCTCGAGTCGTACCCCGCCGCCCGATGCGTGGAGCTGCTCAACCCGCTGAGCCGCGACCTCTGCTACATGCGCCAGACCATGCTCTTCGGCGGCCTGGAGAGCCTCGCCCACAATATCAACCGCCGCTCGGAAGACCTCGCCATGTATGAGTTTGGCAACGTCTACTCCACCGACGGCTCCGCTCCCGCGGCCGACGCGCCCCTGCGTCCATACACCGAGGGGGCCCGCCTGGGCATGTGGCTCACCGGCCGGGTGCGCGCCGCCTCGTGGATAGAGCCTGCCCGCGAGGCCACATTCTACGACCTGCGCGCCGCCGTCGAGACCGTGCTCACCCGCATCGGCCTGAGCAAGGCAGAGGTGGTGTTCAAGACCGCCTCGCCCGCGCCCGACATCTACTCGGCCGCCCTGCGCATCGAGACCCGCTCGGGTAAGCTCCTGGGCACGCTGGGCATAGTGTCGCCCGCCATGATGCGCCTCACCGACCTGCGCCGCGAGGTATACTACGCCGAGCTCGACTGGGACACCCTCGCCGCCATGGCCCGCAGCCGCAAGACCGTATTTGCCCCCCTGCCCAAGACCCAGGAGGTGCGCCGCGACCTCTCGCTGCTCATCGACACCGACGTAACCATGGCACGCATCGAGGAGGTGGTGCGCCGCAGCGACCGCAAGCTGCTGCGCGACGTATCGCTCTTCGACGTATACGAGGGCAAGGGCCTGCCCGAGGGCAAGAAGTCATATGCCATCGCCATCACCCTGCGCGACGACGACAAGACCCTCCAGGACAAGGCCGTCGACGCCGTGATGACCAAGGTAATCGCCAACCTGCGCCGCGAGCTCGGAGCCGAGCTGCGCTGACGCCAATCCATGATACCAACCAACAACTACTATACATCACCACTCCAATGGGAAGAGCATTTGAATACCGTAAAGCCCGCAAGCTCAAGCGCTGGGGCAACATGTCGCGTACTTTCACCCGCATAGGCAAGGAAATCACCATCGCCGCAAAGGCCGGCGGTCCCGACCCCGACACCAACCCCCGCCTGCGCGCCCTGATGCAGAACGCCAAGGCCGCCAACATGCCCAAGGACACCGTAGAGCGCGCCATCAAGAAAGCCACCGACAAGGAAGCCGGCGACTACAAGGAAATCAGCTACGAGGGCTATGGCCCCCACGGCATCGCCATCTTTGTAGAGGCCGCCACCGACAACAACACCCGCACCGTGGCCAACGTGCGCTCGTACTTCACCAAGCACGGCGGCTCGCTGGGCACCCAGGGCTCGCTGTCGTTTCTCTTCGACCACAAGTGCGTCTTCAAAATCAAGCCCAAAGACGGCGTCGACGTCGACGAGCTCGAGCTTGAGCTTATCGACTGCGGTGTAGACGAGCTCGACGGCGAGCAAGACGAGGAAGGCAATGAGCAAATTGCCCTCTACGGCGCATTTGAAGACTACTCCAACATCCAGAAGTACCTGGAGGAAAACGGCTTCGAGATCATCTCATCGGAATTTGTACGCATCCCCAACGATCTGAAGGACGTCACCCCCGAGCAGCGCGAGGCCATCAACAAGCTCCTCGACAAGATCGAGGAAGACGAAGACGTGCAAAACGTATTCCACAACATGCGCGAGGAAGAGTAATCTCCCCGCCCCACACACCCTTCCCGTATGGTAAAGCCTAAGAAATCACTCGGGCAGCACTTCCTGACCGACCTGGGCATCGCCCGCCGCATCGCCGACACCGTCGCCGACTGCCCCGGGCTGCCCGTGGTCGAGGTCGGGCCGGGCACCGGCGTGCTCACCCGCTTTCTCGTCGAGGCCGGGCGCGACCTCACCGTGGTCGAGCTCGACAGCGAGAGCGTGGAGTATCTGCGCGAGGGCCATGTGGCCGGCCTGGCGGCCGACCGCATCGTCGAGGCCGACTTCCTGCGCCTCGACATCGCCTCGCTCACCGGCGGAGCCAGATGCTGCCTCATAGGCAACTATCCATACAACATCTCGTCGCAGATATTCTTCAAGGTACTCGACAGCCGCGACATCGTCGAGGAGTGCAGCGGCATGCTCCAGCGCGAGGTGGCCGAGCGCATATGCGCCGGCCCCGGCACCAAGGCGCGCGGCATACTGAGCGTGCTGCTCCAGGTGTGGTACACCTGCGAGTACCTCTTCACCGTGCCCGAGCACGTATTCAACCCGCCGCCAAAGGTCAAGAGCGGCGTGATACGCCTGCGACGCAACGACGTCACCGACCCCGGCTGCGACTTCGCCCTGATGCGCACTGTGGTCAAGACCACCTTTGGCCAGCGCCGCAAGACCATCCGCAACTCCGCCCGCCCCCTGCTCCCGGCCGGTGTCACCTTCCCGGCCGACAGCCCCCTGGGCGCCCTGCGGCCCGAGCAGCTATCGGTAGAGCAGTTTGTCGAGCTCACCAACCTCATCCAATCCCTGCGCAGGCAATGAAAGAGTATACCACAGACTATCTCGAGGAAATCCGTGGCATAATACACGCCGACGACTCGGAGCGCGCCCGCGCCGAGCTCGCCCGCATGCACCCCGCCGACATCGCCCGCCTGTACCAGGACCTTGACCTCCACGAGGCCGAGTACCTCTACAGCCTGCTCGACGAGGAGACCGCCGCCGACGTGCTCATGGAGCTGGACGAGGACGACCGTCTCAAGCTCCTCGAGGGTATGCCCACCGAGGAAATCGCCAAGCAGATCGAGCACCTCGACACCGACGATGCCGTCGACGTCATACAGCAGCTCGACGCCGAAGACCGCGAGGAAATCCTCTCTCACATCGACGACGTGGAGCAGGCCGGCGACATCATCGACCTGCTCAAGTACGACGAAGATACCGCCGGCGGCCTCATGGGCACCGAGATGATTGTCGTCAACGAGAATATGTCGATGCCCGAGTGTATCAAGGAGATGCGCGCCCAGGCCGAGGAGATGGACGAGATATACTACGTATACGTCGTCGACAACGACTACAAGCTCCGCGGCACCTTCCCCCTCAAGAAGATGATCACCCACCCCTCGGTGTCAAAGATCAAGCACGTCATGGAGCAGGACCCCGTCAGCGTCAAGGCCGACACCCCCATCGACGAGGTGGCGCTCGACTTCGAGAAATACGACCTCGTGGCCATGCCCGTGGTCGACTCCATCGGCCGCCTGCTCGGCCGCATCACCGTCGACGACGTCATGGACCAGGTGCGCGAGGCCAGCGAGCGCGACTATCAGCTCGCCTCGGGTATCTCGAGCGACGTCGACGCCGACGACTCCATCTTTGCCCAGACCAAAGCCCGCATACCCTGGCTGCTCATCGGCATAGCCTCGGGCATACTGGCCTCGGGCATCCTCGGCAGCTTTGAGTCGCAGCTCCACGCCGTGACAGCCCTGGCGCTATTCATCCCCCTCATCGGCGGCACAGGCGGTAACGTCGGCGTGCAGGCATCGGCCATCGTCGTGCAGGGCCTGGCCAACGGCTCCCTCGACATACGCAAGTTTGCCTCGCAGCTCGGCAAGGAAATACTCATCGGCCTGCTCAACGCCTCGGTGCTCACAGCCGTGGTATTCATATATAATATACTGGTGCTCCCGTCGCAGATGGCCGTCACGCTGTCGGTGGCCGTGTCGGTATTCGCCGTGGTGATGTTTGCATCGCTCCTGGGCACAGTCGTGCCCCTCACCCTGGAGAAGCTCCATATCAACCCCGCCCTGGCCACCGGCCCCTTCATACAGATTTCCAACGACATCGTCGGCTTGATAATCTACGTGAGCATATCGGGCTGCTTCCTCAATCTCTTCGGCTCGTGACAGCCTGGTTTCAGTCAGTAGAGTTTTACGTCATCGCCGCCGTGGTCGCCGCCGCCATCGTCGGCCTCAGCGCCCTGCCCGCGCGCCGCGGCGCCGCCCGCCACCACACCGCTCCGGGCGACCTGCTCCCCGAAGCCACACCGGCCGAGCCGAGCCTTGAGGCTCGCGTCGACCGCGACGGCCGCCTCGTGCTGGTGCGCACCTCGCTGCCCACCGACACCATCGCCGCCTCGCTGTCAATCGAGATTGCCGGCTTCGACGTCAAGATAGTGGAACGCCTCACCGCCGGCCGCGACCGCCCCGCCGAGAGCAACGCCGCCATGTACGTGCTCGACTTCTTCGGCGCCGAGCGCTACCACTTCAGCTTCGACAGCCCGCAGGCCGGCCTCTTCGCCGCCTTCACCCTGCCCGTGCGCCCCGGCATCCGCCTCTCCCGCCCCCTCACCCGCGGCTGACTGATGCATGATTCATGATGCTTGATGCATAATGCATGATGCATGATGCATTAGTCATGATGCGATGCATTAGTCCGCGCAGGTTTGTAACCTGCGCACGGCCGAGGCGTTACTATTTTGGCTCGGTGCTTTCGGTTTGCAACCGAAAGCCCGCATATCTGCCAGCGCTATAGCGTGATTTTGGCTTGCAAAGCCATAATCACGAGGTGAAATACCTTGGCTGCGCGCAGGTTACAAACATGCGCGGACTAAAAGGTCGTTAGACCTGACCCTTATCGCGCTGCGCATCATAAAAGTCAGCGCTCCGCGCTTCTGCCGGCGCGTGCCTCGTCGTCACGGGGATTTAGTCTGCGCGGACTAAAACCCGTCTGACAATGAGCGCTAATCAGCTATGGACATCCTTGGGATGAATAGTTACGGACAACCACAAATGTGTTAAACATCGCTAATATATGTTAAATAATTGGGGGGGTGATTTATTATCTATATTTGCAAATCCGCAGGGGTATACTTGCGGATTTCCACTCATATTGCAACTATATCACCCGTTATGAAAAGAAATCTACTGTCTATCGCACTGGTGTGCCTCACAGCCATCGCCGCTCACGCCGACATCACTTACGGAGGCATCAACTTCACCGGTCCCGACGACGACCTCGCCGCAGCCTCGTTCGCCGCCGATGCTCCCGCCCACGTCACCATCCCCAAGACATTCTCCGTCGACGGCACCGACTACACCGTCGGCTCCATCACCATCACACGCCCCACCTCGCAGACCATCACACGTGTCACTGTCGCAGAGGGCTTCACTGAGATTCCCGGCTACTTCATGGACGGCTGCCCTGCACTCGAAGAAATCAATCTCCCCGAGAGCATCACCGTAATCCCGCGATATGCATTCAGCGAATGCCGGATGCTAAAGAAAGTCACCCTTGGCTCAAAAGTGACCAAAATCGAGGCCAATGCATTCAGGGGTTGTAAAGCTCTCGCACATGTCGACCTGCCGGCATCGCTTACTGTAATTGGGAGTGGCGCATTCCACTTCTGCGGACTCACCGATATAACCATCCCTACCGGCGTGACCAAGATATCATCACAATCATTCCGCGGCAATCCCATCGCTTCGCTTACATTACCGGATGGACTCACCGGCATTCAGATAGGAGCATTCAGCCGGGTGACCGCAAAAGCAACTATCACGCGCCTCGTGATACCCAAGACGGTATCGAGTATCGGGCAGTCGGCTTCTGCAGGCCTCGCGTCGGTAAAGGAGATAGTCATCGAGGGCGGCGACGACACCGGCGAGAGCATGAGTATAATGTCGCGCGCGTTTGACGATATACAGCCCGACTATGTGGCCTGCTACCGCACCACGCCTCCCACTCTGTCGGCCACAGCATTTGACGACGCGGCATACGAGGATTCCCGACTGATTGTCCCCGCAGGCTCAGAGCAGATGTACCGCGAGGCCGCCGGCTGGCAAAACTTCCATACAATCGAGACGACGGCCGGCATAGAGGACGTCGCCGTAGACACATCCGCGCGCTACGTGGTATATGACATGCGCGGCATCAAGCGCCTCGACACCACCGACGCCACCCTCATTGACACACTCCCCGCCGGCCTCTACCTCATAAACGGACGCAAACACATACTTCAGTAAACAGCGATTCACCCTCCCTGCCACCGTCGCTTTCCGCTGCTGCGGAGCGGCGAGGGTAGCTGCGGGCACCGGGCGCTTTGCCCCGGTGCCCGCAGCGCTTACTTTTGCACATAAAAAAAGCTCCGGCATTTCTGCCGAAGCTTGTAGCGGGACCGAGAATTGAACTCGGGACCTCCGGGTTATGAATCCGACGCT
>CAJUOC010000017.1 GCA_910587925.1 uncultured Muribaculaceae bacterium | reverse complement strand
TTCGAGCTGTGCAAGAGCTGCATCGACAGCGGCTTCTCGTCGGTGATGATCGACGGCTCGCACCTCCCCTTTGAGGAGAATGTAGCCCTCACCAAGCAGGTAGTGGACTACGCTCACCAGCACGACGTGACCGTCGAGGGTGAGCTGGGCGTGCTCGCCGGCGTGGAAGACGAGGTATCCTCTGACCACCACACCTACACCGACCCCGAGGAGGTAATCGAGTTTTCGCAGCGCACCGGCTGTGACTCGCTGGCCATCTCCATCGGCACCTCGCACGGCGCTTACAAGTTCACTCCCGAGCAGTGCACCCGCAATGAGGAGGGCAAGCTCGTGCCCCCGCCGCTGGCTTTCGACGTGCTCGACGCTGTGATGGAGAAGCTCCCCGGATTCCCCATCGTGCTCCACGGCTCGTCGTCGGTACCCCAGGATGAGGTCGACACCATCAACATGTTTGGCGGCAAGCTCCCCGACGCCATCGGTATCCCCGAGGAGCAGCTCCGCAAGGCTGCCAAGAGCGCCGTTTGCAAGATCAACATCGACTCCGACAGCCGCCTGGCCATGACCGCCGCCGTGCGTCGCGTGTTCCACGAGAAACCCGCCGAGTTTGACCCCCGCAAGTACCTCGGCCCGGCCCGCGACAACATGGAGAAGCTCTACAAGCACAAGATTGTAAACGTGCTCGGCAGCGCCGGCAAGGCTGAGTAATCGGCCGGTCAATCTTACCGCTACGATACAATCAGCGGCGCCCCCGATAAGGGGAGCGCCGCTGATTTGTCATATACTACTGCGATACCGGCGGCTCAGGAGTCTTTCTCGCTCAGCTCGAGCCAGCGCATCTCCTTGTAGTCGAGCAGCTCCGATACCTCGCTGTAGCGCGCCGAGAGGGCCGCGGCATCGTCGAGCACCTCGCCGGAGTTGAAGCGGGCCTCGATGGCCGACTTCTCGGCCGTCAGCGACTCAATCTCTGCCGTCAGCGCCTCAAACTCGCGGCGCTCGGCCCAGCTCATGCGCGGCTTGCGCTGCGTGTCGGGACGGCGGCGCTGCTCCTCTGCGGCAGGCTTGGCGGCCTGAGCCTCCTCGGCGCGGCGGGCTGCGCGCCACTCGGCATACTCCATATATGTGCCGGGGAAGTCGCGTACCTCGCCGTCGCCGCCCATCACGAAGAGGTGGTCGGCGATATTGTCGAGGAAATAGCGGTCGTGGCTCACCACCACCACACATCCCTCAAACGATGCAAGATACTCCTCGAGGATGCCGAGAGTGACGATGTCGAGATCGTTGGTAGGCTCGTCGAGGATGAGGAAGTTGGGGCGTCGCATCAGCGTCACGGCAAGATGCAGGCGGGCCATCTCACCGCCGCTCAGAGTGTGGATATACTTCTGCTGGTCGGCCGGAGTGAAGAGAAAGCGGGTGAGAAACTGCATGGGCGACAGTGTGTGGGTGCCCATATCGACCTCCTCGGCAATCTCCGTCACGGCATCAATCACCCGCTTGGAGCTGTCGAAGTCGATACCGTCCTGGCTGTAGTAGCCAAAGCGCAGTGTGGTACCCGTATCCCAGTGGCCCGAGTCGGGCTGCACCGCACCCAGCAGCATCTTGATAAATGTCGACTTGCCCACACCGTTGGCTCCTACGATACCGATCTTCTCGCCGCGGGCAAAGGTATAGTTGAAGTCGCGCAGGATGGTTTTGTCGCCAAAAGCCTTGGACACATGTACCGCCTCGGCAATCTTCGATCCTATATACGACGAGCGCACGGCAAGCTCCACATCGCGCTCGGGCCGTATGCCGGCCTGCTCGCGACGGCGCAGGTCGTGATATGCGTCGATGCGGTAGCGCGCCTTACCGGCGCGGGCCTGCGGCTGGCGGCTCATCCACTCCTGCTCGCGGCGCAGGGTATTGCGCACCTTGGCCAGCTCGGCCGTCATGGCCTGTATGCGCTCGTCGCGGCGGCGCAGATAGCAGGCATAGTTGCCGTCGTAGGCATAAAGGGTGGTGTCGGCCATCTCAAAGATGCGGTTGCACACCCGGTCGAGGAAGTAGCGGTCGTGGGTCACCATCAGCAGCGCCATGCGTGCGCGCTTGAGATGCCCCTCAAGCCACTCGATCACCTCGACGTCGAGATGGTTGGTGGGCTCGTCGAGCAGCAGCAGGTCGGGCTCGCGCACAAGCACCGCCGCCAGGGCGATGCGCTTGCGCTGGCCGCCCGACAGAGTGGCGACAGATACAGTAAGGTCGGCCAGCCCCATGCGGGTGAGCAGGCTCTCGAGCCGCACTCTCACAGAGTCGTCGGCGGCAGCCTCCGGCACCAGCAGCATGGCGGCCGCCCCCACAGTGAGCGACGTATCGATATCGGGTTTCTGAGCCAAATACCCCACGCGCAGACCGGCACGTGCCGTGAGGCGCCCCGAGTCGGGCGCCTCACGGCCGGCCAGTATCGATAGCATGGTCGACTTGCCGGTACCGTTTTTGGCCACGATACCTATCTTGTCGCCCTCGGCTATGCCGAAAGTCAGGTCGCCGAAGAGCAGCCGGGTGCCATAGCTTTTGGTAAGCCCCTCGACGGATAGCAACGGCGCGCCCACCGGTCAGCGGGCGGCAATCACTTCAATCTCCACGAGCACTTTCTTGGGCAGCTCGCGCACAGCCACAGCAGAGCGGGCGGGGTACGGGGCGCCGAAAGACTCGCCATACACCTCGTTCATGGCCTGGAAATCGGCCATGTCGGCGAGATAGACGGTGGTCTTGACCACATTGTCGAGCGTAAGGCCTGCCTCATTGAGCAGAGCCACCACATTGGCGATAGCCTGCTGAGTCTGGGCCTTGATGCCGCCGGGGATGGTGCCGTCGGCAGGATTGATGGGTATCTGACCCGAGCAGAATACGAGTGAGCCGGTGTCGATGGCCTGCGAGTAGGGCCCGATGGCGCCGGGCGCGTTGAGGGTGGCGATTACTTTTTTCATTTCAATTCTATTTTGAGCTCCGACAGGAGCATGGTTGATGTGAGTTGTGTCTCATTGAAGCGGATGCGGCGCACTGCGTCGTCGACACCCGGGAAATTGTCGGCAAAACCGGGGATAAACTCCGACGAGCCCACGGCATCGAGCCGGCGGAATACCTCGGCCACAGTGATGTCGGCCGGGTCGAGAGCGGGCTGATAGCCCCATATGTCACGCGCGGGGTCGACCTCGACCACCGAGAGCAGGCGCGCTTTCACGAGCTTGTCGCACATGAGCCCGACCAGCCGCGGCGGCAGCGAGTAGCGGCGCACTATGTCGGTGATGACTATGGCGCCCTTGCCGCTCACGAAGCGCTGCACGGCCACGGTGCACACGGCGAGCACCACCTTGGAATAGTAGCCCGACGACATATTCTGTATGGCGCGGTCGAAATTGTACAGAAATATATTTTGCGACGAGTAGCACAGCACACCTCCGGCCAGCGTGACCACCCACGTGAGCTGCATCCATATGAGCATCAGAGGCAGGAAAGAGAAGGAGCCGTAGATGGCGTTGTAGCGGGCGACATACATCTGTCCCGTGACAAACACCCATTGCAGCACCAGGAAGCCCGTGCCGGCAAAGACTCCCGCCACGAGGGCATTGAGCGGCTTTACCTTGGTGGCCGGGATGAGCATGTACAGCGCGGCGAAAAACAGCCACGTGAACACCCACGACAGCCCCTCCACCACCAGCGTCACTATCGGGGTGAGGAAGCTGAGCGAGAATATCGATTGCAGAGTGGTGCTGAGCATGAGCGACAGGCCGCCGGCACATATCATTATCACCGGCAGGATGAGCAGCATGGCTGTATAGTCGGTGAGCTTGCGGCCGAGCGAGCGGCCCTGCTTCAGGCCCCATATGAGATTGAAAGTGTCCTCGACATTGCCCAGCAGCGATATCATGGTCCACAGCAGAAATACGATGCCGACACCCACAAACACCCCTTCTGACGACTGGCTCAGATAGGAGTCGACAAAGTTCATGGCATAGCTCACGGCCTGGCGCTGGGCGGGGAAGATGTGAAAGAGCTCGTCGGTGAGCGACTTCTGAAGCCCGAAGCCGCGGCCGATGGCAAATATCAGCGCCAACGCCGGCACTATGGCCAGCAGGGTGCGGTATGTCATGGCACAGGCCTGCGACTGTATGTCGTGGTTGAGAAATGAGCGTACCGACAGATTGAGTGTCTTGATGACGGTGACACCGGCCGAGCGCCGGCGGTCGTGCCACACTCCGCCGGTCACGTAGCGGTACACGCGCATCCCGCGGGCGATGAGCCGTCGCAGCCACGTATCCTTTTTAGCTTTCTTGCTCATGGCTCGAGGGATTTCAGTCTGTTATCTCGCAGCGCACCTTGCCGACGGCCAACTTGCCCTCGAGCTGCACGGGCAAGCGGCGCGAGTCGGCGGTAATCCATGCGTCCATATCGTCGCTGGTCTTCTTGCCGCCGTCGCCGGTAAAGATAAATGTGATATGGTGGCAGCGATAGTCGCGGCCGCCTACCTTGACGTCTTCGAGGCCGTGGTAGCGGAATGTAAGCTTTTCCTTGCGCTTGCCCGAGAATATGGTGAGATGAAAGCGCGAGCCGGGCATCCAGGTCTCAAAGGGCAGCGAGCGCATGTAGTAGTACGACGAGAGCATGTCGACGGTGGGACCGACCGACTCCAGCACCTGCTTCTGGTCGACGCGCAACTCGCCTTTCTTGACGACACGCCGCGAGCAGTGGCCCACGACCGTCTCGCCGCGGTACTCAAAGCGCACGACATCGTGCTTGTCGTCGTTGCCCTCGTGCGACATCTTCTGATATATCAGTGGCTTGAAGCCATCGTGGGTGGCCTCGCCCACCAGGGTGTCGCGCACGGTGTAGAAGCGGTCGGCCCACGGCTCGCTGCGGGCCACCAGGCTCATCTGGTAACGGTCGCCCTTGGAGCGGATACATATGGTGGCGCGGCCCGCCTGCTTGTTGATGAGCCCCCACTTGTAGAGCACCTTGTAGCGCACGCACTCGTCGGCAAAACCGGGGCGCGCGGCAAATGCCGCCGCACACACGGCCAGCATGAGTGTAAGGAGTATGAAACGTCTTTTCATGATAGTAAAACGCGCGCCGGCGCCGGATGGTTTACACCGCCACCTTCACCACCAGCTTGCGGTGGTTGCCCAGTCCGATATTGGGTGCATGGGCATCCTCGGGAAAGAGTATGGCGAGCTGACCGGGGCGCACGTGCACGATGGTCTGCGCGGCGTCGCCGTAGAATGCCACGTCTTTCGATTCATTGTACTCGTCGCGCGGAATTTTCAGGTCGCGCACATCGGCCCAGCCGATGGCCTCGCCCGTCTTCAGCGGCATCTGTATGTCGATAAAGCGGCGGTGAGCCTCCAGGGCGGTCTTGTCGGCCGGCACCAGCGCGACGGCCTGGCTCTTGACGGTGACGCCGGGGGCGATCTCTACGGATGTGCCTGCCTCGGGATAATTGTCGGCATTGTCGCGCAGCCACGCAAGGGCAATGTCGAGGCGCTCCGATATGGCGCCGTATTTCTTTGAGTCTGAAAGGTTGCAGAGTATCATACGGGAAAAAGTGTTTCGTCGTTGAGCGGGAGCGCGGCCCGGGAGCTTTGCTCTATATGTTTGTTGCGCCAGCAGCGGCGGCACACGGCCACGTAGCGGTCGTCGCCGCCGATCTCGACCTGCGCGCCATCCTCGACAAAGTCGCCGTTGGCGTCAATGCGGGCGTTTACGATGGTCTTGTGGCCGCAGTTGCAGGTCGATTTTATCTCGTCGATGGTATCGGCTATCTCAAAAAGTCGCCGCGAGCCTTCAAAAAGATTTGTCTTGAAATCGGTGCGCAGGCCGTAGCATATGACATTGCTGCCGAGGTCGTCGACCACGCGGGCGAGCTGGTCTACCTGGCGCGCTGTCAGAAACTGCGCCTCGTCGATGAGATACCAGTCGACTATACGGTGCTCCTTGCGGTACAGGTCCACGGCCATCTCGTAGAGGTCGGTCGAGCCGTAAATCCAGCGGCACTCGCGCTCGATACCGATACGTGAGTGTATCACATTTTTGCTCTCGCGTGTATCAATGACCGGCTTAAGACACATATAGTCCATGTGGCGCTCCTCAAAGTTGTATGCCGTAGTGAGGAGGAGCGCGGTCTTGGCCGAGCCCATCGTGCCGTAGCGGAAGTAAAGTTTACCTTTGCGATACATCTCAGGGAAGATTTTGATGTGCCAAAGATACAAACAATATCCCTATATGCCCCACCCTGCCGCCAAAAAATTATCTACACCCGGCGCGGGTCGCGGCGGCCGATTTGCCACTTGCGGTTTTTTTACGTACTTTTGCCGCCGGTAATGATTGACAGACAAAAAAACGGCCGCCTCCCGACGACCGTTATTCCATCTAACCTTAAATCTAATACCATGAAAACACAGTGCATATGTTTTATAACTATCAAACATTACAGATGAGTTAAAGTTTGGTTTCAATTGTTACTTTAACACATTTTAACTTTGTCTGCAATGTTTCAATCTATACTTTTATAATCCGAAATTTAACTACATAACTGCCACAATGCAAGCCAAGATATTACTCATCGACGACGAGGAAGCCGTATGCGAGATACTCAAGTACAACCTTGAGAAAGAGGGCTATGAGGCCGACACAGCCTATAGCGCGGAAGAGGCACTCGAGATGGACCTCAAGCAGTACGACCTCTTCATAGTCGACATAATGATGGGTGACATGAGCGGATTTGACTTTGCCAAGCGCATCCGCAATGTCACTGCCACACAGAATACCCCCATCATATTCTGCTCGGCCCTCAATGAGGAAGACGAGAAAGTGATGGGCCTCAATATCGGCGCCGACGACTACGTGACCAAGCCTTTCTCAATCGGCGAAGTGCTTGCCCGCGTGCGCGCCGTGCTGCGACGCGCCGCCGCCCAGGCTCAGACCACATACAACCTTGCCGAGAGCGACTACGAGCAAGACCTCACATTCAAGACCCTGCGTATCGACCGCAACGAGAAAATCTCCTACATGGACGGCGAGCCCCTGCAGCTCACCCGCACCGAGTTTGAGATACTCGAGTTTTTCCTCACACACCGCAACCGCATCTATTCGCGCCAGGAAATCATATCCAACGTATGGGGCGGCGATGTGGTGGTGACCAACCGCACCATCGACACCAACATCACCCGCCTGCGCAAGAAACTCGGCGAATACTCCAACAATATCGTGACCCGCCAAGGATTCGGCTATGGGTTTAAAGAGACATTTTAGCCTGCAATGGCGCCTGTTCATGCCGCTGGTGGCCATCATATGGTTTATCGTGGCGGTGGCAGGCATATGGCTATACTTCCGCGGACGCGACTCCCGCATCGAGCGCATCCGCAGCCAGGTCGACCTCATCAACGCGCGCATCATCAGCGCTTACAGCGATGATATCGACCCGCTCAACTTCCTGCGCTTCATCGGGCGGTATTACATCGAGAATCCGCTCTACGACCGCATACGCATATCGGCATACTACGACGGCTCTCTCATATATAATATCGGTGAGCAGGTCGTGCTGACCGACGCCGAGCAGCTGCGCCGCAAGGGCATATCGACGCTCCCTCTGACTGATACCGACGAGGCCAGCGCCGACAACTTCTACTACGGTGTGGCCAAGAGCAAAGACCGCCGACTCATCGTATATACGGTGTTGCCCTTTGACTCCGACCTCAACACGGCCCTCAAAGGCAGCTATGCCATATACTTCATACTCATAGGAGTGGCATCGGTGGGTACACTGCTGGCCTTCATACTGTCGAGGCGGCTCGGCCACGACATCGGGCTGCTGCGCACCTTTGCCCTCCGCGCCGGCTCCGATCCCGACTTCGTGCCGGCTTCGGTATTCTCCAACGACGAGCTCGGCGATATATCGCGCCAGCTCGTGAGGCTCTTCAACGAGCGCAACGCCGCTGTGCTCAAAATCAAGCGCGAGCACAATGTGGCGCTGCACGCCCTTGAGGAGAAAACCCGCCTCAAGCGCGAGCTCACCAACAATGTCAACCACGAGCTGAATACACCCATCGGCGTCATCAAGGGATACATCGACACCATACGCGAAAATCCCGACATGGACGTCGAGGCCCGACAGCACTTCCTTCAGAAAGCGTCGGAGCACGTCGAGCGGCTCGTGCAGCTGCTCAACGACCTCTCGTCGATTACCCGGCTGGAATTTGGCGCGCAGATGATCAACCTCGAGCACATCGACTTCCACGAGATAGTATTTCAGTGTGCGAGCGACTTTGAGGCATCGGGCTCGCTGGGCAATATGGAGTTTAACTACGACATCCCCACCTATTGCCGCGTGATAGGCAATGCCGCCCTGCTCACCGGTGTGATAGCCAACCTCACCAAAAATGCCGTGCACTACTCGCGCGGCACAGAGTGCAATCTCATCCTCACCGGCCAGGACGATACCCACTATCAGTTTGCCTTTTACGACAATGGCATCGGTGTGAAGCCGTCGAGTCTGCCCCACCTTTTCGAGCGCTTCTTCCGCGAGGACTCGGGCCGCTCGCGCAAAAAGGGCGGTACCGGCCTGGGCCTGCCCATCGTGCAGAATACCATCGAGGCCCTCGGGGGCACCATCAGCGTATCAAACCGCGACGGCGGCGGCCTGCTCTTCCGCTTCACCCTGCGCAAGGCCAAGCCCCGCGCCGAGTCGTGAGGCCGCGGGCGGCACACCTCTTCCATCTTACAGCTACCTATATTTTAATACATCAGCCGGAATAATCACACACGTCAGATGGCTATCCTGAAACCCTCAATTCCGCTCTGGCGCACCGCCAAAGACTATCTCTTCATCACCTTTGGCGTATCGCTGTATGCATTCGCCTTTGCAGCCTTCATACTTCCCCACGACGTCGTGATTGGCGGCGTGGCCGGTATGAGTACACTGCTGTACTTCACCACCGGGCTGCCTATCGCCGTGGGCAACTACGGCATCAACCTGCTGCTGCTGGCCATAGCATACCCCATCGTGGGCCGCTCATTTGTAGTGGGCACCATCTTCGGCGCCACGGTCATATCGCTGGCTATGGGTATATTCATCCCGCTGTGCGGCGACCTGGTACACCTTGAGCCGTTTCTGAGCTGTGTGGTGGGCGGCATACTTGCCGGCGTCGGCGTCGGCATCGCCTTTGTACACAACGGCTCCTCGGGCGGCACCGACATCATCGCCGCCATGGTCAACAAGAAGACCAACGTCACCATCGGACGCACCATGATGTATGTCGACCTGTGCATCATCTCGTCGTCGTACTTCGTGACCCACCATATCGAGACCATGGTATACGGCTATGTGGTACTCTTCATGAGCGCATACATGGCCGACCTGATGGTCAATACCAACCGCCAGGCCGTACAATTCATCATCTTCTCGGCCAAGTGGCAGGAAATCGCCAACGCCATCAACAACGAGGCGCGCCGCGGCTGCACCGTGCTCAACGGCATCGGCTGGTACAGCAAGCAGGAAGTGAAAATACTGCTGGTGATGGCCCGCAAGATAGAGTCTATCACGATATTCCGTATAGTTAAGAGCATCGACCGCGACGCATTCATCTCGCAGGCCAATGTCAACGGCGTGTACGGACAGGGCTTCGACCAGGTGAAGGTGCGCATGCGCCTCGACGACACCCCGGCCAAAGCCCGCGTCGAGGAGAGCGCCACCCGCATCAGCCCGGGCTCAGGCTCAGACACCGGCCACCGCACTATCTGACCACGCCATGAGCAGCCGAGCACCTCGATACGACATATTTGTATCCTACCGCCGCGACGGCGGCTACGAGACGGCCCTGCCCATAGTGGAGAAGCTGCGCTCGGCCGGTTATCGCGTATTTTTCGACCTTGAGTCGATGAACGCCGGTAAATTCAACGAGCAGCTCATCGACGTGATAGACAGCGCCCGCGACTTCGTGCTGGTACTCCCCGAGCACGGGCTCGACCGTTGCCAGAGCCCCGACGACTGGGTACGCCGCGAGATCACCCACGCCCTGGCCAAAGACAAAAACATCATCCCTGTGATGCTCAAGGGCTTTACCTGGCCCGACAATCTCCCCGACGACATGAGCGAGCTGCCTCACTATCAAGGCATATCGGCATCGTCGCCCGAGCACTTCGACATGGCCGTAGAGCGCCTCAAAGGCTATCTGCTCAGCAAGCCTCGTCGCCCGCTGCGCAAGTGGCTCACCATCGGAGGCATCGGGGTGGCGGCGATTGTGGCCGTGGCGATGGTGACATACCTTGCATTCCGCCAGCTCGCCAAGCCTGTGTGTACCGAGGCCGGCACGCGCATCACACTGGCAATGGATGTGATGCACCGCATGAGCGAGGTATGCGACAACTTCTACCGCACCTGGGGCAGCTACCTCGCGCAGCGCGACCGCTCGGCAGCCATGTCGCGGCCTCAGCTCGACTCCAATATGATGGCCGACATCGCCGACCGCTATGCACCGGCTATCGAGGAGCTGCGCAGATCGTATCCCGACTTCAGCCCCATGAGCAGCTACGACAAATTTCTGCTCGGGCTGTATGATGTCGACCCCGCCGATATCGACGGCCTGCGTTTTATCGTCGACAGCCAGGCAGAGCAGTGCGTCGGGCTGCTCGACCTATGCCGCCAGACCATCTCGCAGGGGCTGCTCAATACATCGAGCCGAGCCTCAATCAGCCAAGGCAACGAGGCCGAGCGCCACGGCATGAACGTGCTCTACTACCGCTACCTTGAGTTTATGTCGCATATGCCGCAGGCTGCCTGGGCATCGCACCGCATGACCGCGCCCGGCTGGCATCTGTACCCCACCGCCGGAGAGAACCTCGGCGCCGAGGAGTATGCGCGACTGGCCGACCTGGAGCAGACCAAGATGAACAAGGCTATCGAGCCGATGCGGGCGTTGACCGAGATGCTCCAAAATAGTTACAGCCAGCATGAGGAGTATCTCGACGACCTGCACCATGCCATCGAGGAAGCCGGGCAGGCTGCCGACGAGACGCCGGCTGTATCGGATGCCGCGGGGGCGCATGAGGTCGCGATGGCACGTGAGCGCGTCGAGAGCAAGCGGCGCCAGGTCGCCGAGGTATCACGTGAGTTGTCGGAAGCGGAGCGCCGGCTGCGCGCGCAGTTTGACGACTTCAGGGCCAAGTATGCCATCGACGGCTCCGAAGGGCAGTATCTGATGTGGGGCAAGGTATGCAAGGCGGCGAGTCATCTTGCCACCACGGTGCGGCTCAACTCCGAGCGCGCCGCTCTGGGCATGACCCCGACAGTGACAAATGCCGAGGCATTGCAATTTGTGACCGACCAGCTCGACGCTTATACCCGCCATCATCCCGACACCGGGGCATATGCCGATGCCGCACGGGCATTCTACGCCGAAGTGGCTCGCGGCGTCCGCGGCGCCGAGGCCATGATTGTGATGGGCACTCAGCACGATGCGCCCCATCCCCTGCTGCGGGTAGGCGATATCATAGTCGAGCGCAACGGCGTATCGCGCCTGCCCGACTTCAAGACATACTCGGCGGCGGCCAAATCGTCGGAGCCGGGTACCATACGGCTGCTGCGTCTCGAGGGCGGGCAGCTGCGCGAGATTGCGGCTGACTTTCCCGCGACCGACATCAATATAGGATTATTCCAACTCAAAGACTGACACAATATGAACAATATGCTGCTGCGCGCCATCTCGGGCGCTGTATATATCGCACTCATCGTCACCTGCTGCGTGGCCGGAGAGTGGTGGTTTTTCGGGCTGACAGTGCTGTTTGCCTTGCTTGGGCTCAACGAGCTGGGCCGCCTGCTCGACTCACGCGCCCGCTACACCACGGCCGCGCGCGCCGTCGATTTCGCCGCCGGCGCGTCACTGCTGACCGGAGCCTACGGCCTGCTGACGATGCAGGGCGCTTTCATGCTCTGCTGGGCATACCTGCCGCTATACATACCGCTGCGCATGTGTGTGGCGGTAGCATCGCACGCCGAGTCGCCGGCGCGCTCGACGGTCAACTCATTCTTTGCCGTCGGCTACACCTGCCTGCCGCTGCTCATGCTGTACGCTGCATATGTGATCGGCGGCACGGCCTTCGTGCTGGCTACATTTGTGATGATATGGCTCAACGATACCGGCGCATATCTGAGCGGCCGCACATTTGGCCGTCACAAGCTCTGCGAGCGTCTGTCGCCCAAAAAGACATGGGAGGGCTTCTGGGGCGGATTTGCCCTGTGTATGCTTGCCGGAGCCGCCTATCCCCTCATCGCCGGCGGCGCCTCGGCAAGGCTGTGTGTCATCTGGGCCGTATACGGCGCCGTGGTGAGCTGCGCGTCGACTGTCGGCGACCTCTTTGAGTCGCTCATCAAGCGCACTGTCGGTGTCAAGGACTCCGGCAACCTCATCCCCGGCCACGGAGGCATACTCGACCGCATCGACTCGCTGCTGGCCGTCGCTCCTCTGGCTCTGCTCTTTGCGTGGATATTGGCCGGTATCCACAACATTTGATACCCGCCGCGCGTAGTAGAATCAGACACGATATTTTGGCGATTATGGATTTTTAGCTATCTTTGCCATACTAACCAAGACTCAAGACTAAAGTAACTAACATGGAAAACAATCAGGAACTCATAAAGCAAGTCACCGAGAAGGCCGAGCGCTGGCTCAGCGACAGCTACGATGCCGAGACCCGCGCCGCCGTCAAGGCCATGCTCGACGCCGACGACAAGACCGAGCTCATCGAGTGCTTTTACAAAGACCTCGAGTTTGGCACCGGTGGCCTGCGCGGTATCATGGGCGCCGGCTCCAACCGCATGAACATATACACCGTGGGCGCTGCCACCCAGGGCTTTGCCAACTATCTGCTCGAGGCATTCAAGGATCTGCCCGAGATATCGGTGGTGGTGGGCCACGACGTGCGCAACAACTCGCGCAAGTTTGCCGAGACCGTAGCCGATATCTTCTCGGCCAACGGTATCAAGGTATACCTCTTTGACAGCTTCCGCCCGACGCCCGAGCTGTCGTTTGCCATCCGCCGCCTCGGCGCTCAGGCCGGTGTCAACATCACCGCCTCGCACAACCCCAAGGAGTACAACGGCTACAAGGCATACTGGAGCGACGGTGCACAGATCATCGCGCCCCACGACACCAACATCATCGACAACGTAAACCGCATCACCGACGTCGCCACCATCCGCTTCAAGGGCGACCCCTCCAAGATCGAGATTATCGGCCAGGAGATGGACGACGCTTTCCTCGCCGCCATCAAGACCCTCTCGCTCGACCCCGAGGTGATCAAGCGCCACGCCGATCTCAAGATTGTCTACACCCCTATCCACGGCACCGGCGTGAAGCTCATCCCCGACAGCCTGCGCAACTACGGCTTTACCAACATCATCCACGTGCCCGAGCAGGACATCCCCTCGGGTGACTTCCCCACCGTGGTGTCGCCCAACCCCGAGGTGCCCTCGGCCATGGCTATGGCCATCGCCAAAGCCAAGGAAGTCGACGCCGACCTGGTGGTGGCATCCGATCCCGACGCCGACCGTATCGGCTGTGTGATACGCGACAACTCCGGCGAGTATCAGCTCATCAACGGCAACCAGATAGTGATGATACTGCTCAACTACATCATGCTGCGCAACCGCGAGCTGGGCAAGCTCACCGGCAACGAGTATGTAGTGAAGACCATCGTCACCACCGAGACCATCAAGGCCATCGCCGACAACAACAATATCAAGCTCTACGACTGCTACACCGGCTTCAAGTGGATTGCCAGCGTAATCCGCGACCTCGAGGGCAAGGCCCGCTATCTGGGCGGCGGCGAGGAGAGCTACGGCTTCCTGGCCGAGGACTTCTGCCGCGACAAAGACTCCGTATCGGCTATCTCGCTGATGGCTGAGATATGCGCCTGGGCCAAAGACCGCGGCCTGGACTTCAACCAGATGCTCCTCGACATATACCTCACCAACGGCTACTCCCACGAGGAGGGCATCTCTGTGGTACGCACCGGCCGCACCGGCGCCCAGGAAATCGCCCAGATGATGGTGGACTTCCGCAAGAATCCGCCCAAGCAGCTCGGCGGCAGCCCCGTGGTGACCGTCAAGGACTACGCCGACCTCAACGAGACCGACTGCACCACCGGCAAGGTGACCAAGCTCGACTTCCCCACCACCAGCAACGTGCTGCAATTCTTCACCGCCGACGGGTCCAAGGTGTCGGTGCGCCCCTCGGGTACCGAGCCCAAAATCAAATTCTACGTCGAGGTGCACGACCGCATGGCCTCCAAAGACGACTACGAGCGCTGCAACCGCGACGCCGCAGCCAAAATCGAGGCCATCAAGAAAGACCTCGGTATCTAAGATATCATCTCTGAATCACGTGTAATGGGCCGCCGCACAGCGCGGCCCATTACTTTACTATAGACATCCATGCTTGCCGACCGCATACTCTACGAAGACAATCATCTCATCATCATCAACAAGCTCCCGGGCGAGATAGTCCAGGGCGACAAGACCGGCGACACCCCGCTCTGCGACGAGCTAAAGGCTTTTATCAAGGAGCGCGACTCCAAGCCGGGCAATGTATTTGTCGGAGTGGTGCACCGTCTCGACCGCCCGGTGGGCGGCGCCGTAATCTTCGCCAAGACATCGAAGGCTCTGAGCCGTCTCAACGAGATGCTGCGCCTCGGCAAGATACACAAGACATACTGGGCACTGACCCGCGGCAATCCGCCGGCCGACGCCGACACCCTGCGCCACTACATCACCACCGTCGAGCGCAACAATAAGTCTTATGCCTCGGCATCGCCCAAGCCCGGTGCCAAGGAGGCGCGGCTGGAGTATCGGCTGCTCAGCCGCGGGGAGACGTTCAATCTCCTGGAGATAAAGCTGCTCACCGGCCGCAAGCATCAGATACGCGTGCAGTTGTCGGCCATCGGCTGCCCCATACGCGGCGACCTGAAGTACGGCGACCGCCGCTCCAATCCCGACGGCTCCATCTCGCTGCTCGCCCGCTCAATCAACTTTGTCCACCCGGTATCGGGCCGCGAAATCACCGTCGCCGCGCCTGTGCCCGACGAGCGCGTGTGGACCCAACTTGCCAACTCTGCATCTGCCAATGACTAAACAAGACCTCCGTATAGTATTTCTCGGCACTCCCGACTTTGCCGTAGAGAGCCTGCGCCGCCTCGTCGAAGGCCGCTACAACGTGGTGGGCGTGGTGACCATGCCCGACAAGATTGCCGGCCGCGGCCATCGCCTCATACAGTCGCCCGTAAAGCAGTATGCCGTCGACCATGGTCTGCATCTGATGCAGCCCGAGCGGCTAAAGGCGCCCGAGTTTGTCGACGAGCTGCGCTCGCTCGAGGCCGACCTGTTTATCGTGATTGCCTTCCGCATGTTGCCCGAGGTGGTATGGACGATGCCACGGCTGGGTACATTCAATCTCCACGCATCGCTGCTGCCGCGCTACCGCGGCGCCGCGCCCATCAACCGCGCCGTAATGGCCGGCGACACCATCACCGGCGTCACCACCTTCATGCTGCGCCATGAAATTGATACCGGCGACATCCTGCGCCAGGAGTCAATCGAGATTGGACCCGACGAGTGTGTAGGCTCTGTGCACGACCGGCTGATGATGCTCGGCGCCGACCTCACCATCGACACCGTCGACCACATCATCGCCGGCGACCTGCGCCCCATCCCCCAGGACGAGCTCATCACGGCAGGCGAGGCTCCGGTACCCGCCCCCAAAATATTTGCAGAGGATATGGTCGTCGACTGGCAGCGCCCGGCAGCCGAGGTACACAATCACGTGCGCGGCCTGTCGCCCTACCCCGCCGCCCGCGCCTCCATGGCCGACGGAGACTCCACTCCGGAGGATGTCAAGATTTACCGCACAGCCCTCACCGGCCTGCCCGCCAAAGGCCCGGCCGGTACGGTGCATATCGCCGACGGCCGCATATATGTCGACACCGCCGACGAGCGAATAGAGATACTTGAGCTCCAGCTCGCCGGCAAGCGGCGCATGGCCGCGGCCGACTTCCTTCGCGGCGCCCGCCTGTCCTCGCCGCGGTTTGTACAGGCCGGCCACAGTTTTTAATAAATTTTCACGCCGATATGCAGCGCAGGTCGTCAAAAAATAGCTACCTTTACATGCCCGCATGCCGCGGCGAACTTATTTTAATCCCAAGTGTTAAATCTATACAACGGCACCACTGCCGTATGCTATTGATTTATCAACTATTAAAATAAATATTATGAGCAATTTAAGCGAAACCGGACGCCCCGAGCGCCCCACCCGCAAATCTTCCCTGCCCTCGACCCGCACCCTGCTGGGCGTGACATTCGGCATATTCATGGTCATCATCTATGTGGGCATGGGAGTACTCCTGCTCATCAACTTCTTTGACTGGAGCACCGACTGGGCCTGGACCCGCTATATCGTGGGCATAGTGCTCATCGTGTACGGATTTTTCCGCGCATGGCGCCAATACAAGGACTTCACACGCCGCGACGATGAATAAGCTCACACGATACACATACGCCCTGATGGCCGGCTGCATACTCGCAGCCGGCCTGTCGGGCTGTCTGAAGTATGAGAAGAAAGCCAACTCCCATACCTCGGGCACCACTACCATGGTGTGTGACAACACCTTTGAAAACATCATGGCTCAGGAAATCGACGTATTTGAGTATCAGTATCCCGAGGCCCACATCCTGGCACGATATGCCACCCAGGCCGAGGCTTTTGACTCGCTCATGAGCCTCAATACCAAGACCATCGTGGTAAGCCGCGACGTCACCAAGCAGGAGCGCGAGATACTCAAGAGCAAGCGCCGCACCGTGCGCTCGACCAAAATCGCCGTCGACGCCGTAGCTCTCATCGTCAACCCCGAGAATCCCGTGGGCAAGCTCACCATAAAGGAAGTCGCCGACATCCTCTCGGGCCGCTCAAGCCAATGGAACGACATATGGCCCACCGACAAGCTCGGCGAGATTTCGGTGGTGTTTGACGACAAGGCTTCGTCGCTTGTGACCTACATGCGCGACTCGCTGCTCAACGGCGAGCCTCTCGGCCCCAACGTGTATGCCCAAGGCTCGATACCGGCAGTATTCCGCACCGTGATGGAAAACAAAAACGCCATCGGTGTGCTGGGCGTGAGCTGGATCACGACCGACATGCGCTCGGCCGACATGAGCAAGGAAGACCTGGCCATGTCTGTACTGAGCGAGGAGCCTGTCGAGGGCGCGTCGATTGTCGACGACGTGAAGGTGCTGAGCATCTACCGCGAGGGCGAGGCCCGCGCCTACAAGCCCTATCAGGAGAATATCTTCAACGGCACCTACCCGCTCTTCCGTCAGATATACATGATTACTACCGGCGCGTCGGGCAGCCTGGCAGGAGGCTTCTACGCCTTCGTCACCGGCGACATCGGCCAGAAAATAATCATGAAGACCGGCATACTGCCTGCCCGCGCCACACGCATACAGGTGGTACAGCTCGACTGACGCCATTTCAAGAAAATAAACAATACTACAATAATCTTATCACATGAAAATCAAGCTACTGATATCACTGCTCGCCGCCGGCGCCATCACAGCGTCGGCTCAGAGCCAGGGCTACCTCGACGGTATTGAATACTACAAGGCCGGCCAGTACGAAGATGCCAAGACCATCCTCGAGAAGACTCTCGCCGATGCCTCCACCGACAAGGCGCTCGCCAATTATTACCTGGGCCAGGTCGACCTCCAGCAGGGCGACAAGGCTGCCGCGAAGAAGTGCTTCGACGCAGGTATCGCCGCCAACGCCGACTGCCCCTACAACTATGTCGGCCTGGGCGCTCTCGAGCTGCTCAACAACAACCCCTCCGCCGCCCGCGACCACTTCAAGACCGCCGCAGGCATGGACAAGAAAAACTACGAGGTGCTGGTCGACATCGCCCGCGCATACTACAATGCCGACCCCGTGGCCTATGCCAAGGATATCGAGAAATATCTGGCCGACGCCCACAAGAAGTCGAAGCACACCGAGCCCTCGATATACATCCTCGAGGGCGACATGCTCTTTGCCAACGAGAAGTACGGCGAGGCTGCCGCCAAGTATGAGATGGCCACCGGCTACGACGAGAAGAATCCCGAGGGCTACGTGAAGTATGCCAAGGCTTACTTCCCCGTAAACCCGCAGTTTTCCATCCAGAAGCTCGAGGAGTTTATCTCCAAGGCTCCTGAGTCGGCCCTGGGCCAGCGCGAGCTCGCCGAGAGCCTCTTCAAGGCCAACTATTGGAAGAAAGCCGCTCAGCAGTATGGCACTTATATCCAGAACCCCAACCACTTCCCCAAGGACAAGGAGCGCTACGCTGTGCTGCTCTACCACGGCGAAGACTACCCCAACTCGCTGCGCGTGGCCGATGAGGTGCTGGCTGTGAATCCCAACAGCTTCCAGGCCCAGCGTCTGCACTTCATCAACCTCGACCTGCTCAAACGCTATCAGGAGGCTGTCGACTACGCTCCGGCATACTTCTCGTCGCACCCCGCCGACTACTACCGCACCATCGACTACACCACCTATGCCGACGCTCTGACCAACCTTGGCCAGGACTCGCTCGCACTGGTGCAGTATGAGACCGCCGTGCAGAAGTTCCCCGAGGACGAGAGCCTGCTCCAGGAGCTCAGCAACCTCTACAATAAAAACAAGCAGTACAAGAAGGGCGCCGACGTATACGCCCAGTACCTCGCCCTGCAGGAAAATCCCTCGGTCAATGACTTCTTCTCGGCATCGGGCCGCTACCTCAACGTAGCCGCCACCGCCGGCGACGACCAGGCTCTCCGCGCCGAGGCCGCCACCAAGGGTCTGGAGTATGTCGACAAGGCCATGGCTCTCGCTCCCGGCAATCCCATGCTGCTCCAGCGCAAGGCCCGCCTGCAGCTGGCCCAGAACGGCAACAACCCCAACGATATCGCCATCGCCACCTATGCCGATATGGTAAACACCCTCAACCAGGACCCGCAGAACGCCGACCCCGCCAACCCCAACAACAACCTGGCCATGTACCGCGAGGCTTACCTCTTCACCATCAAGTACTACAACGACATCGCTCCCGACAAGGAGAAGGCCGCCGAGTACAGCACCCTGCTCAAAGAGGTCAACGAGAAGCTCGGCAACAACTGATGCCGCGCCACTTCCATCGCATAAACCCATAAATCACAGCGGAGCCGGGCAATTCACTTTCCCCGGCTCCGCTTCATAATCAGATACTCAGCCTGAAGATATGCTACAGCCGCTTGCCGAAAGACTCCGCCCGCAGACACTCGACCAGTACATGGGACAGACCCATCTGGTGGGGCCGGGCGGCATACTGCGCCGCATGATTGAGAGCGGACGCGTGGCATCGTTTATCCTCTGGGGGCCCCCGGGTGTGGGCAAGACCACACTGGCCCGCATCATCGCCGGCGCCACCAAGAGCACTTTTCATACGCTCTCGGCCGTATCTGCCGGAGTAAAGGAGGTGCGCGAGGTCATCGAGCAATGCCGCCGCGAGGCGCGCAGTATGTTCAGCGAGGGGCGCCCCATCCTCTTTATCGACGAGATACACCGCTTCTCAAAATCGCAGCAAGACAGCTTGCTCGGCGCAGTCGAGGACGGCACTGTCACGCTAATAGGCGCAACGACGGAAAACCCGTCGTTTGAGGTGATACGCCCGCTGCTGTCGCGCGCGCAGGTATACACGCTCAATCCGCTCGACGAGGGCGACCTCCGGACCCTGCTCGACCGCGCCGTGGGCGACGACGAGATACTGTCGACGCGCAGCTTCGACATACGCCAGACAACCGCCCTCTTCCGCTACTCCGGCGGCGACGCCCGCAAGCTGCTCAACATCCTCGACCTGCTCGAGCAGTCGACACCGGCCGGCGAGACCATCGTCATCGACGACCGCACCGTCACCGAGCGCCTGCAAAACAATCCCCAGGCATACGACAAGGGCGGCGAGATGCACTACGACATCATCTCGGCCTTCATCAAGTCGGTGCGCGGCTCCGACCCCGACGCCGCCGTATACTGGCTGGCCCGCATGATAGCCGGGGGCGAGGACCCCGAGTTCATCGCGCGCCGCCTGGTGATTCTGGCAGCCGAAGACATCGGCCTGGCCAATCCCAACGCCCTGCTGCTGGCCAACGCCACTTTCGACGCCATACAGAAGATAGGTATGCCCGAGGGGCGCATTCCGCTGGCCGAGTGCACCGTATATCTTGCCACATCGGCAAAGAGCAACTCGGCATACATGGCTATCGACGCCGCCCTGGCTGAGGTCGAGCGCTCGGGCAACCGCCCGGTACCGCTGCACCTGCGCAACGCCCCCACCTCTCTGATGAAGAAACTCGGCTACGGCGCAGGCTACCGCTACTCACACGACTATCCGGGCAACTTCGTCAGACAGCAGTTTCTGCCCGACGATCTGCGCGGCACCACATTCTGGCACCCCTGCCACAATCCCGCTGAAGACAAGGCTGCCGCGCTCCAGCAGGCACGTTGGGGCGAGCGCCGCGACAATCAATGACAACATCAACGATACGACATGCTCAACATAGGAGATACTGTACGATACCTCAACGCCACAGGCGGGGGTACCGTCACACGCATTAAAGACAATCTGGCCTACGTGGCCGATGAAGACGGCTTCGAGACACCGGTGCTCATCAAGGAGTGTGTAGTGGTGGGCAAAGCCGCCGACAAACCCACATCGCCGGCCATCCCCACCGCTCCGCAGCCCAAGGCCGCGCCCGCATCGAAAGACACCACTCCGGCACCGGCGCCTGCGCCGGAGTCGCCCGAGGGCGAGCGACTGTCGCTCATCCTGGGATTTGAAGCCGCAGACCTGCGCCATCTCAGCACCACCACTTTCGACGCCACACTGGTCAATCTGTCAAACTATCATGTGCTCTACTCCATCGCCACCCGCGAGCGCGACGCCGACAGCTGGACGCTGCGCGCCGCCGGAGCCATCGAGCCGTCGACAGCCGACTTTGTATTTGAGCTCTCGACGGCCGACCTGCCCTCTATCGACCGTATATCCGTACAGGCCGTTGCATACAAGACCGGCAAAGACTATACACTGAAAGCGCCCCTCACATACGATGCCCGGCTCGACGCCACGCGCTTTGCCCGGCTGCACAGTTTCCGCCCCTCGCCTTACTTCGACAGCCAGGTGCTCGAGATAAGCCTCGACGAGAAGCCCGTCGACACCACACCCCTGCTCGATATGCCGGCACCCAAACCCAAGGCTGCCGCTGGGGCCCATCATGGCCCGGCCCGCAGCAAGGCCGCAGCCGCTCGCCCCGAAATCATGGAGATAGACCTGCACGCCACCGAGTTGCTCGAGAGCACGGCCGGCATGTCGGCATCGGAGATACTCAACTATCAGATCGACTACTTCCGCCGCATCATGGACGGGCAGCTGCGCAATCCCGGTCAGCGCATCGTCTTTATCCACGGCAATGGCGACGGAGTGCTGCGGCGCGCGCTGCAGAAGGAGCTTGCTTACCGATACAAAGAGCATGAGGTGGCCGACGCTTCATTCCGCGAGTATGGCTTCGGCGCCACCATGGTCACCATCCGACGCGCGCGCCGATGATACTCTGCTTCAGCGGCACCGGCAACAGCCTGTCGGTGGCACGTATGCTGGCCGACCGCCTGGGCGACACCGTCGCCGACATAGCCTCTGCCGGGGCGATTGCAGCCGGCGGGGAGCGCGTGATATGGGTGTTTCCGGTCTACTCATGGGGGCTGCCGCCGGTGGTGTCAGAGTATATCGCGGCGCAGACCGGTATGGGCGACCGGCCCCACTACTGCGTGATGACCTGCGGCGACGACACCGGTCGCGCCGACCGCCTGTGGCGGCGCGCCATGCGTCGCGCCGGAGCCACCGACCTGCGCGGCTGCTGGAGTGTGCAGATGCCCAATACCTACGTGCTGCTGCCCGGCTTTGATGTCGATACTCCGGCTGTGGCCCGCGCCAAGATCGACGCGGCCCCTGCGCGTGTCGATGCCATCGCGGCGCTCATCAGCCGGGGCAGCGGCGTGACCGATGTGGTCGCCGGCGGTATGCCGTGGATAAAGAGCTACGTGGTATACCCGTTTTTCAGGCGGTTTATGATGTCGCCGAGGCCGTTTCACGCCACCGAGGGCTGCGTGAGCTGCGGCAAATGCGCGCGCGAGTGCCCGCTGGGCAATATAGCCATGCGGGGCGGCGCTCCGCAGTGGGGAAGGCGCTGCACGCTGTGCCTGCGCTGCTACCACGGCTGCCCGCGCCGTGCAGTAGGATATGGCCGCGCCACCGCCCGCAAGGGTCAGAAGCCTCTAACGCTGTAAGATACACCGTACAATCACGGGCGCGGCTCCGATATGGAGCCGCGCCCGTGATTGTACGGTGGCGTAGCTGATTTACTTCACCTTGGCGGCGAGCTCGGCGCCGGCCTTGAATTTCACATTCTTGCGGGCGGCGATGGTGATCTGCTGCTTGGTCTGGGGGTTGATGCCGGTACGCTCGGGCTTCTCCACTACGGAGAAAGTACCGAAACCGAGTATAGCTACTTTGTCGTCCTGAGCGAGGGCATCGGCGATGGCGCAGATAGCTGCGTCGAGAGCGTCTTTAGACTGGGCTTTGGTCAGGCCGGCCTTCTCGGCGATGGCGTTGACAAGTTCGGTTTTATTCATGATTGTACGGTTTGTGTGATTTATTTGCGCAAATATAACGTTAAAAATTGAATTTCAATTAAAAAAGCTAAAAAATTTGCGACTCACAGGCCAAAAACCGACAAAAAGTCACCGGCGCGACCGTCACTTGCCGCTCTGCGTATCCAGGTCGGGGGCCAATCGCCGCGAAGCGATCGCGCATACAAATGTAGCACATGCCAGCGACAGGTATACTATTGCTGTCGAGTGCAGTACATTGCCCATACCGACCATCGGAGCGGCTACGGCTCCGACGACATAGCCCGATATGCCCAGTATGGCCGAGGCCTCGCCTGCGCGGTCGCGGCCCTCGTTCATCGACAGGGTGTTGGTGGTGGTGAATATCAGGCCCAGGCCGAGCAGCATTATCACCGTGCAGCCCTCAAAGACCCATATGCTGTGGACATGCCACAGCGCATATGCCTGCGCAGCCACTGCTGCGAGCACAAGACCAGAGCCGGCAAAGGCGGCCCTTTTGAGCGGGCGGAAACGCAGCGCCAGCATGGAGCCGGTCACCACAAAGAGTGCGTTGGCACCTATCACCAGGCCATATACCGTCTGCGACAGCCCGTAATGATTCTGAAGTATGTAAGGCGAGGCCGATATGTATGCAAAAAGTATCCCGAGCGCAAGCCCTTTGAAGCATACGTGCACCATAAACGGGCGGCGGCGCACCAGCCCGGCATAGCCTCCGAAGAGGCTGAGCCACGAGCCTGTGGCCCGTCGCGACGGAGGCAGCGACTCCTTGACCCAATGCGAGATGACCAGCACCACCGCCGCAAAGACTGCAAGTATCACAAATACCGATTGCCAGCCCCATGTATCGGAGGCGACACCGCCGAATACGGGCGCCGACGCCGGCGCCACACCGTTGATGGCTCCCACCAGCGCCATAAGCTTGGCCAGCGGACGGCCGCTGTATATGTCGGCCGGCATGGTACGGGCCAGGAAGTAGCCTCCCGACGCCCCGAGCCCCTGGAAAAGACGGCACCATATGAAGAAGTGTACCGAGGTGGAATACACGCTCACCACCGCGGCTACGATAAACAGCAGCAGCGAGCATATCAGTATGGGCTTGCGTCCGTAGCGGTCGCTGAGCGGCCCGAGCAGAAACTGCCCCAGGGCCAGCCCTATCATGCCGGTGGTGATACCCATCTGCATGGTGGGCACAGAGGTATGGAAAAACCTGCACATGGCCGGGAGAGCCGGCGTGAACATATCGTTGAAAAACGAGCCCAGCGCGCTGGCGAGCACCAGGAATACCACCAGCAGCCAGTATCGGCGCGGGGCGGAGGATGATGAGGATGACGACGGTGTCTGCATACTTGTCAAAACAAGCGCCGGCGCCGTATGTTCACACTCCCGGCGCCGTCACAGCAGCGCCGAGGCCACCGTATATGTCAGCCAGCCCAGCAGCCACGCCACAGCAGTATTGTACACCACGCTGAACGCGCCCCAGCGCCACGAGTGTGTCTCGCGCACGATGGCCGTGACGGCGGCCATACACGGGCAGTACAGCAGCACAAATACCATGAAGGCCAAGGCCACCGCCGGGGTGAAGTCGGGCGATGCCGAGCCGGGCGCCGGCTCGCGCAGACGCTCGCCCAGGGTGCTGTCGCTCACAGCCTCGTCGCCCGTATACAGCACACCGAGTGTCGACACCACTATCTCCTTGGCAGGTACGCCGGCCAAAGCGGCCACTGTGGCGCGCCAGCTGAACCCGAGCGGAGCCATCACCGGATTGACAGCCTTGCCGGCAATGGCCAGGAAAGAGTCGCTCTTGAGGTCGATGGCGGCACTTGCGGTCGCGTCGGGCGCGACAGCGCTGTCGTCGTGGCGCGGGAAATAATTGAGCGCCCACACCACGATGCTTGCAAAGAGTATGATACCGCCCATCTTGCGCAGATACTCCTGCCCCTTGGCCCAGGTATGACGCATCGAGGCGCGGAATGTGGGCATACGGTAAGGCGGGAGCTCCATCACAAAGGGTGTCTCGTCCTTGTCAAATATGAATCGGCGCAGCAGACGCGCGGTGAGCACCGCCACGGCTATACCCATGACATACAGCCCGAAGAATACCCATGCCGCATGTGCATAGAAGAATGTACCCGCCAGCAGGGCATAGAGCGGAAGCCTGGCCGAGCACGACATGAAGGGGTTGATAAGTATGGTGATGATCCGGCTGGAGCGGCTCTCGATGGCGCGTGTCGCCATGATGGCGGGCACATTGCAGCCGAAGCCCATCACGAGCGGTATGAAAGACTTGCCATGCAGCCCGGCGCGGTGCATTATCTTGTCCATGATGAAGGCCGCCCGCGCCATATAGCCCGAGTCCTCCATAAATGATATGCAGAAATACAGTATAAGGATATTGGGCAGAAACACTATCACTCCGCCCACACCGCCGATGATGCCGTCGGCCACAAGATCCTTGAGGATACCGTCGGGCATGGAGCGGCCTACCAGCCCGCTCAGCGCCGCCACTCCGCTCTCGATCCACTCCATCGGGTAATTGCCCAGGAAGAAAGTGGCCCAGAAGATAAAAAACATTATGAGCAGGAAGATGGGGAAGCCGAAGAGCTTGTTGGTGACCACGGCGTCGATTACCGAGGTCGACGAGCTCTCGTCGCCGTCGCCCTTCTGCATGGTCTCGGCCAGCGCTCCGGCTATGAAGCCGTACTTCTCGGCCGACACATGCGAGGCGATATCCTCGCCCGACAGGCTCTCCACCTGCTCGCGCAGACGGTCGCGCTCGGAGACAATCTCGGCATAGCCGTCGACCGGAGCGAGCATACGCTCGACCTCTGCATCGCCCTCGAGGAGCTTGATGGCAAGGTAGCGGGGCGAGAATTGGCCCGGCACACCGCGGTCGCGCTTGAGCAGGTCGACCAGGGCGCGCACGGCACCCTCGACATCCTTTCCCAGGGTGACGTGTACATGACGCACCTCCTCGTGACACTCCTCATATACATTGATGATGGCGTCGAAGAGGTCGTTGATACCCTCGCCGTCGCGGGCCACCACCGGCACCATAGGCACGCCTATCATCTGCCCCAGGGTGGCATAGTCGAGAGTCGAGCCCGACGCGCGCAGCTCGTCGTACATATTGAGGGCAATCACCATCGAGCGGTCCATGTCGATAAGCTCGGTGGTGAGATAGAGGTTGCGCTCAAGATTTGAGGCCGCCACCACATTGACAATCACGTCGGGATTGCGGTCGTGCAGATAGCGGCGCACATACAGCTCCTCGGGCGAATACGACGATAGCGAGTATGTGCCCGGCAGGTCGGCGATGCGGAAGGTATAGCCCTTGTATACAAAAGTACCCTCCTTGACATCGACAGTGACTCCGCTGTAGTTGCCCACATGCTCGCGGGCGCCGGAGGCGATGTTGAAGAGCGAGGTCTTGCCGCAGTTGGGGTTGCCGATGAGGGCTATATTGATGGTCTTGCGCGAGCTCGGGGTGATGTGCTGGCCATGAGCCGCGCCGGCTCCCTGGCGCGCTCCTGCCTCTTCGACAGCCACAGGCTCGACCTCGATAAGGTCGGCCTCGGAGCGCCGCAGCGATATATCGTAGCCCATGACCTCATACTTGATGGGGTCACGCATCGGGGCATGGAGGAGCACCTTTACGCGGCGGCCGCGCACAAATCCCATCTCCATCACCCGCTTGCGGAAAGCGCCGTGACCAAGTATCTTCACGATGACACACTCCTGGCCGGTCTTTAGTTGGGATAAAAGCATAAGAGGGTGGGCATAATTTCTTTTTCGGGTGCAAAATTCGCCAATTCCGCGCACATTTGCAATACTCTGCATAGAGTATTCAGAGTTGCGCATGTGCGGGATAATAGCTATTTTTGCCGCCGATGAATGGATTTGTCACTTGGTTTTCCCGCAGGCTGCGCCTGCGCGGCGCCGGCTCGGCAAGCGCGTCGACCGGGGCTGTCATCGCGGTGGGCGGCGTAGCGCTCGCGGTGATAATCATAGAGTTGAGCCTCGCCATAGTCACCGGCTTCAAAAGCGAGATACGGCGCAAAGTGGCCGGCTTCAACGCCCCGGTATCGGTGACAGCGCCCGTGGATGTCACCACCGGCCATACCGGCTCGACGTTTGCAGCATCCGACAGCCTTACCGATATAATCAGAGCCTCGCTGCCCGAGGGAGCGCGGCTCTGCCCCACCCTGCGGCGCCAGGCGATGGTGAAGACCGACTCGGCCTTTGCCGCCGTAGAGTTTGTGGCCCGCGGCATCGGTCACGACCCGGCGTTTGAGCGGTCGTGCATGGTAGAGGGCACGATGCCCTCCGATACCGCCTCGCGTCCCGAGATAGTCGTAAGTACCTCGCTGGCCTCCAAACTCGGGCTCACGACCGGCTCGCGACCATATCTGTACTTCTTTGTCGACGGAGAGGTGAAAGCGCGCCGCGCCACCGTATCGGGGCTTTACTGCTCCCACTTCGGCGAGTACGACGATGCCGTGGGATATACCGCCATGCCCCTGCTCGAAGGGCTGTCGGCCACGCCGCAGCTCACAAGCATCGACATCGAGGGCATCAGCGGCGACGACGCCATAGCCGGGTATTCAGACCGGCTGCAGGAGCGGCTGGTCGGAGCCTGGCGCGCGGGCGAGCTGTCGACGCTCCATCCCGTGACCAATGTATATGACACCGGGGCGCTGTATTTCAACTGGCTCGAGCTGCTCGACACCAATGTGGTCGTAATCTTCATCCTGATGCTGTGTGTGGCCGGCTTCACCCTCATATCGAGCCTGTTTATCATCGTGCTCGACCGTATCCCCACTATCGGAGTGCTACGCGCGCTGGGCACGACCAAGCACACCGTCAGCGCCATATTTCTGCGGCTGGCCCTGCGGCTGGCAGGTGCCGGGGTACTCGCCGGCAACATCGTCGGGCTGGGCCTGGCACTGATGCAGCAGCATCTGCGGGTGATACCGCTCGACCCGGAGATGTACTATCTGTCGTATGTCCCCGTGCTGGTCGAGCCACTGCACATGCTGCTGCTCAATGCCGGCATACTCGCGGCGATATGGCTCATACTGATAGTGCCGGCCGGATATGCCGCGCGTATCGACCCGGCATCGGCCATGCACTACGAGTAGGATTTATCATCGGCCCAATTTGTATCGGGCGACGGTGCCGTCGGAATAGGTGACGGTCACCACATAGACGCCGGGCGCGAGGCCGCTCATATCGACGGGCAGCGAGCGGGCGACACGCGCCTGCACGCCATCGACACCATACACTCTCACCTCACGCACGTCGGCGTCGGTCACGGCGTCGGTCACTCTGTCGACCGGGCCCACCTCGCGCAGGCGCCAGCGGTTGCGGTCGTAGTCGATTTTTTTGTCGGTATATATGCCGCCGCCCGGCTCGGTACCGTCGACGCCGAGATAGCGGTTGAGACCGTGGTTGCGCAGGCGCACATAGCTGCCGTCGGAGGTCGGCTCCACGCTGAAGAGGGCATGGGCGGCCGAGCAGTCGTCAAACTTTATCACATTCCACTTATTGTCGCTGCCCATATAGCTGCCCGAGGGGAGGAGTATGCCGTAGGCGCCGGGAGTCGAGGCAGATGGTACGAAAGTCACGGTCGAGGCATCTTCGCCGCTGCTGAGGATGCATGTGGCGGCGCTTTCAGAGAGCCATGAGCCGGCCGAGTGCATGAGACGGTACTGCACGGAGGTGTCGATATCGACAGCCCATCCCGTGGGATCGTCGGCGGCAAAACTCTCGGTAAGGAAAGCTACGCGGGCCGATATAAAAGATTTGAGGTAGTCGACGCCCTCGCGGTATGTGGGGAATACCACCAGCTCATTGTATACCTTGCGCGACAGTATGTCCCACTTCTTGAAGTTGAGCTTCTGCGATGCGTCGATGAGGGCGGCGTAATCCTCAACCTTGCCGAGCAGGTATTCCTCGATACCGCTGTCGACCAGCTCCTTCCAACGGGCATTCACGGCCGAGCGAAACCATGCGTCCTGCCACAGGCGCTTGATCCAGGTAAGCGGAGCATGGGCTGAGTCGCGCATGAGCTTGCGGGTGGCGTCGCCGATGCGGGAGTCGTTGTTGAAAGCGATGTCGTAGTCCCACATGGGGCCGAAGTACAGGCGGTCGTCGCCGCGCTTCTTGTACATGTAAGTGCTCCAGAATGAGTCGCTGTTGGCGGTAAGCTCGCAGGCGATATACCAGTTGACAAGGCTCTCGGTGTCGGCCATGCTGCGGTAGCCTGCGGCAGGGTCGGAGAAATTGTCGGCAAAGAGACGGCTCTCAAACTCGCGTACATAGCGTGTGATATAGTCGAGCTGAGCCTCGTTGATTTCATCATCCTTGGGGTACTTCACCGTGACCTTGATGCCCTGCGGAGTCTGAAACCACACCGGCTCGCCGTCGGCAAATCCGTCAAGCTCGATGAGATAGCCGCCGGTGATGGCCGGCTCCTCGGTATCGGTGACCTCCTGCGACTCCACGGGTACACGGCCCTTGGCGACCTCGGTCTGGTCGGTGACCATATAGTTGCCGAGATACTCGCCGTTGAGCACTACGTCGACAAAGCGTATCGACGGCGTGTACTCCATGCCCACAAAAGAACTTATCTCAAAGGCGATGGCATTGCGCATGAGCGACTTGTCGGCATAGTTGGCCAGAAACACCCAGCTCTTGGCCTTGGCCGGGAGGTCGAGGAAATTGACCTTGCTGTCAAATTTCACACGATAAGGCTTCTTGGGCATATTCCAGGTGGAGTTGCCACGGCCGCGCACACCCATCGGCAGGGCGTCGCAGCACTCGGCCGGGTCGGCGCTCATCACCGTGAGCGTGCCCTTGACATAATTGCTCTTGCCCGTGACAGGGGCAGAGCCTTCAGTGTCGATATAGACGGTCGGAATCTCGGTAAGGCGCTCTCTGGCGTGGGCCGGCAGCATGCACAGCATGGCCACGAGCAGCGGCAATAATCGTTTCATGGTATTAAAAAAGGTATTAAATTTGATACAAAGATAAGCAAAGGCGGCCAAAATGATGTGGACAGATAATGCAAATATCTGCTCCTCGCGGCATCAATTATCCGTATAGCCCGGGCTATACGGAATCTTTCTCATTTTTTACGAATATCTACCGCACGGGGCAGAGGCCGCCGGGTAAAATATTTTGCCGATTGGAGCAAAAAGCGTATTTTTGTAGTCAATCTGAAAATATCGACTCCTATGTATACCGACCTGCCTACTCCGGAAGAAGAAGACCGCATGATCGAAGCTGCCTTTGCCGACGTGCTCGATGGCTACCTGCGCAGCAATCACCGCAAGAAGGTGGAGATCATCGAGCGTGCATACCGCTTTGCCAAGGAGGCGCACAAGGGAGTGCGCCGCCGCTCCGGCGAGCCGTATATCATGCACCCCATAGCCGTGGCCAAGATTGCCAGCCAGGAGATCGGCCTCGGCTCGACATCGATATGCGCGGCGCTGCTCCATGATGTGGTCGAGGATACCGACTATACGGTGGAAGACATCGCCGGTCAGTTTGGCCCGAAGATAGCCCAACTCGTGGAGGGTCTCACCAAGATTTCCGGTGGTATATTCGGCGACAAGGCGTCGGCGCAGGCCGAGAATTTCCGCAAGCTGCTGCTCACCATGAGCGAGGATATACGGGTGGTGCTCATCAAGATGGCCGACCGCCTCCACAATATGCGTACCCTCGGCTCGATGGCCCCCAACAAGCAGTACAAGATTGCCGGCGAGACTCTGTACATATATGCTCCGCTGGCCCATCGCCTGGGGCTGTTTGCCATCAAGACAGAGCTTGAAGACCTCGCCTTCAAGTACGAGCATCCCAAATCGTATGCCGACATATCCCGCAAGATACGCGAGAGCGAGGAGCGCCGCTCGGCCGTATACACCGACTTCTCGCTGCCTATCAAGGAGAAGCTCGACGCCATGGGGCTGCGATACGAGGCCAAGGCACGCCTCAAATCGGTATACTCCATATGGCACAAGATGGAGAGCAAGCACCTGCCCTTTGAGGAGGTGTATGACCTCTACGCGGTGCGCATCGTCTTTGACTGCGACGACATCTCGCAGGAAAAGGGCATCTGCTGGAGCATCTACGCCGCCATCACCGACCTCTACCGCCTGCATCCCGACCGCACCCGCGACTGGATCGTGACACCAAAGGCCAACGGCTATCAGGCGCTGCATCTCACCGTGATGGGTCCCGACGGCAACTGGATTGAGGTGCAGATACGCTCGCGCCGCATGGACGAGATTGCCGAGAAGGGATTTGCAGCCCACTGGAAATACAAAATCGGCGAGGGCGAGGAGGAGAGCGAGCTCGACGCCTGGCTCAAGACCATCAAGGACATCCTCGACAATCCCGAGCCCAGCGCCATCGACTTCCTCGATACGGTCAAGCTCAATCTGTTTTCGTCGGAGATAGTGGTGTTTACGCCCAAGGGCGAGCTGCTCACCCTGCCCAGCGGCGCCACTGTGCTCGACGCGGCCTTTGCCCTCCACTCCGAGATAGGCATGCACTGCATCGCCGGTAAGGTCAACCACAAGCTCATGCCGCTGAGCGCCAAGCTAAACTCCGGCGACCAGGTGGAGATACTCACCTCGCAGTCGCAGCAGCCCCAGGCTGAGTGGGCTGGATTTCTGGTGACCGCCCATGCCCGCACCCGCCTGCGCGCGGCCCTGCGCAAGATGCGCCAGCCGCTCACCGCCCGCGGCGCCGAGATACTGCGCGAGTGGCTCTCGGAGCACAATATCCCCGATACCAACGCCGTAATATCCAAGATACTCGGCACATATCATGTGCCCAACCGCGACGAGCTGTGCTATCAGCTCGGCAACGAGGAAATCATGCTGGGCGACTTCCTGGTAAAAGCGCTCCGCAAGCCGGCCCAGGCCGGCGCCAAGCCCCAGGGCATCATCGGCAAGATACTCGGCATCGGCAAGAAAAAGGCCGACGATAAAGACGCCGCCCCCGGCACTGTCAACACCAAGGAGACTTACGTGCTGCGCAGCGGCGACTCGGGTCCCGAAAACTATCTCACCGCACCCTGCTGCTCGCCCATCCCGGGCGACGATGCTCTCGGATACATCACCGAGAGCGGCGAGATAGAGGTGCACTCGCTCGACTGCCCGCGCGCCCAGGTGCTCAAGGCCGGATACGGCCCGCGCATCGTGGCGGTCAAGTGGGCCAACGCCGGCGCAAAATTCATGGCCCACGTGCATATCGAGGGTATCGACCGCCACGGCATACTCCAGGAGCTCATACAGATGATATCTACCCACCTGGCCATCGACATACGCAAGCTCGAGATCGAGGCCAAGGCGCAGGTATTCAACTGCGACCTGTGGGTGCGGGTGGTATCGCTCGATGTTCTCAACGACCTCTGCGCCAAGACCCTCACCATCGACGGTGTGACCTCGGCCACCCGCATCCAATGACCTCACCCCACATCACCGCATGACACGTCAACTGCTCCAGCGCATCGGCATAGCCCTCGCGGCGGCGATTATGATAGTGTGGCTGTATCCGCATCTGAAGAGCCACCAGTTTATATACGAGCAAGACCGCCCGTGGAATTATGCCCAGCTCATAGCCCCCTTTGATATACCCATCCATCCCGACTCGGCCACGGTACGTATCGCGCGCGATACGCTCGACGCGCGATTTGTGCCCATCTATCACAGCGACGCCGCCGTGATAGACACCATAGTGGGGCTGCTGCCGTCGTCAGACTCCGACTACCACCGCCGGCTGGCTTCGCTTCTGCGCAAGGGATACCGCCAGGGTGTGGTCGACTCGGAGACCATGTCGCGCATACGCGAGGGCAAGCTGCCGCGTGTAAGACTGCTCGAGGGCAATGTGCTGAGCGAGGTGTCGACCGCCGGGCTCACGTCGCCGCGCGACATCTACGCCATGCTCGACTCGGTGATAACCGACCCCGGGCTGCGCGGATACTTTACCGGCGCCAATGTGCACGGCCTGCTGCGCGCCAACGTGATTTACGACACCGTGGAGTCAGCCCGCCACTACGACAATGAGTATCAGACACTCACGGCCGACCGCGGCGTGATAGTGCAGGGACAGGCCATCATCAACAAGGGCGACATAATCTCCGCCCAGGACTATACCAACCTCAAGACTTACGAGCACATGATGGAGGCCCGCCTCACCGGCCAGAGCCACTCCAACAAGCTCATGCTCGCCGGCCAGCTGGGCTATGCCGCCCTGCTGCTGGCCCTGCTCATCATATATCTCCACCTGATGTCGCCGCAAGTGTATGACAGCCTGCGGGCATATACATTTGTGATAGCGCTGGTGGTGCTGTTTTTTGTGCTGGCAGTGGGGCTCAACGCCTTCATCCCCGGTGGATTGTACTTCGCGCCAATGGCGATAGTGCCGATACTGGTGCTGGTATTTTTCGACGGGCGTACCGCGCTGGTGGTGTCGCTGGTGACGGTGCTGCTCACGGCGCCCATATCGAGCTTTGCCCTCGAATTCATTTACCTCCAGGTATGCGCCTCGGCCGTGGCGGTATTCAGCCTCCAGGAGCTGAGCCGCCGCTCGCAGCTGCTGCGCACCTCGGCGCTGGTGGGCGTGACATACATCTTTGCATATGTGGCGCTGGAGCTGCTGATGAACGGCTCCTTCGAAGGCTTCACCTGGCGTATGCCTCTCATATTGATAATCAACGCCATGCTCTCGTCGATGGCATACATACTGATGTTTGCCGTCGAGCGCACATTCGGCTTCATATCGGTGGTGACACTGGGCGAGCTGAGCGATATCAACCAGCCTCTGCTGCGCGAGCTAAGCGACAAGTGCCCGGGCACATTCCAGCACTCTATGAGCGTGAGCAATCTTGTGACCGACGCCGCCCGCGCCATGGGCGCCGACGAGCAGCTGGTGCGCGCCGGCGCGCTCTACCACGACATCGGCAAGATGGCCAATCCGGCCTTCTTCACCGAAAATCAGCATGGCGTGAATCCCCACGACGCGCTCTCGCCCGAGCAGAGCGCCCGCATCGTCATCGGCCACGTGACCGAGGGCACGCGCCTGGCCGACCGCGCCTCGCTGCCGCCGGTGGTGCGCGACTTCATACTGGAGCATCATGGCGCCGGCAAGGCCAAGTACTTCTACTTCAAGGCCTGCGAGCAGGCTCCGGAGGGCACCGCCGTCGACCCCACCCCCTACACGTATCCCGGTCCCAACCCGCGCACACGCGAGACTTCGCTGCTGATGATGGCCGATGCCGTCGAGGCCGCGTCGCGCTCCCTGCGCGACTACTCGCGCCAGAGCATCACCGAGCTGGTCGACAAAATCATCAACGGTCAGCTCGCCGAGGGGCTTCACTCAGACTCCACCCTGGAGATGCGCGACATCCCCATCATCAAGGAAGCCTTTGTAAAGCGTCTCATGACCATATATCACACCCGCGTGGCCTACCCTCAGGCGCCGGCCGACAGCAAGACGGATAATAAAACGGAGTGATTTCCGTTGGAGAAGTGATGATGTATGCCCGCCCAAACCGACTCGCGGCTATTGCCGCCGCCATAGCGGCAGTCCTGCTCGCCGCGGGGCTGGTGTCGTGCTCGCCCAAGAAAAACACGGCCGCCACGCGCAACTATCAGGCCTTCATCACCCGCTACAACATCTATTTCAACGGCGACACCCACTACCGCGAGACGCTCGCCGAGATGGAAGACAAGTATGAAGACGACTACTCGCAGCAGGTGCTCATGCACCCTGTCGACGCCAAGTCAAACCCCAAGGCACCGCAGCCCTCGGGCGACTTCACCCGCTCTATCGAGAAGGGGCAGAAGGCCATACAGCTGCGCAGTATAAAGAAGCGTCCCAAGAGCTCGGGCCCCCGCACGGCCAAGCAGCGCGCGTGGCTCAAGCGAGACGAGTACAATCCGTTTCTGCACAACGCATGGATGATGATGGGACGGGGGCAGTACTTCAACGGCGATTTTCTCGGCGCGGCATCGACTTTTTTCTACATCAGCCGCCACTTCTCGTGGCTGCCAAAGACAATCACGGAGGCGCAGCTCTGGCAGGCGCGCTCGTATGTATCGCTGGGATGGCTGTTTGAGGCGGAGATTATCATCAACCGCATCAAGCCGGCCGAGCTGTCGACCAAGACCCTGCGCGAGCTGTACAATTTTGTAAAGGCCGACTATCTCATACGCTCAGACAAGCCGGCCGAGGCCATCGAGCCGCTGAAGCTGGCCATCAAGGATGCCTCGCGGCCACAGAAGACCCGCCTGCGCTTTCTGCTGGGACAGCTCTATGCCCGCCTCGGCCGCAAGCAGGAGGCCTACGATGCATTCAAGGCCGCGGGCAGCGCATCGTCGGCGCCGTACCGCACCAAATTCAACGCCCGTATCAAGCAGAGCGAGGTATTTACCGGCAGCGACATCACTCCCGAGGTCAACGCCCTGCGCCGCATGACCCGATACGACCGCAACAAGGAGTATCTCGACCAGATATACTATGCCATCGGCAACCTCTACCTCTCGCGGGGCGACACCACCCGCGCCATCGAGAATTATGTGCTCGCCGCGGAGAAGAGCACCCGCAGCGGCATCGACAAGGCCATCAGCCAGATCACGCTGGGCGGTCTGTACTTCGACCGACGGCAGTATGAACTGGCCCAGCCCTGCTACGCCGAGGCCGTGCCGATGCTGCCCGACGACTATCCCGACATCAAGACGCTGCGCCTGCGCTCCGACGTGCTCGACGAGCTGGCCACGTACTCGCAGTCGGTCAATCTGCAGGACTCGCTGCTGCGGCTGAGCGCCATGTCGCCCGAGCAGCGGCTCAAGGTGGTGGAGAAAATCATCGAGGAGCTGAAGCAGAAGGAAAAGGAGGAGGCCGAGGCCGCCCGACGCGAGGAATACCTGGCCGAGCGCGACGCCAACTCGTCTAATCTCCAGGACAACTCCACACAGCAGTTTACGCTCAATACAGACAATTCCTGGTATTTCTACAACACGGCCACCCGCAACGCCGGCCGCACGGAGTTTCAGCGCCGATGGGGCGCGCGCAAGCTGGAAGACAACTGGCGGCGCCGCAACAAATCGTCGTTTAACGTCGACGACTTCAACGCCTCCCCGACCGACGAGGATGAGGAGGAGAGCGGAGAGGAGCGCCCCGAGCCCACGCCGGAGGAAAAGGCCGAGCAGGAGGCCGCCGACCGCGCCGCCGACCCGCATTACCCCGAGTATTACCTCTCGCAGATACCCGAGACCGACGAGCAGAAGGCCACCGCCAATCAGGTGATACAGGAGGGGCTGTACAATATGGGTATCATCCTCAAAGACAAGCTCGAGGACTATGGGGCGGCTCAGGCAGAGTTTGACCGCCTGCTGCGCGAGTACCCCGACAATGAGTACCGTCTCGACGTATACTACAATCTCTACCTGATGTATATGCGCATGGGCCGCGCCGCCCAGGCCGAGCGGTACCGCGCCCTCATACTGAGCGACTTTGCCGACTCGCCATACGGACAGGCTCTGCGCGACCCCGACTACATCGAAAATCTCCGCCGCATGGATGAGCGCCAGCAGGAGCTGTACGAGAAGACTTACGAGGCTTATCTGGCCAACGACAATTCCCGCGTGCACGCCGCATATGCCGAGATGGCCCGCGACTACCCGCTCAGCAAGGTGCTGCCCAAGTTTATGTTTCTCCACGCGCTGGCCTATGTCACCGAGCGCCGGCCCGACGACTTCAATGCCGTGCTGCGCGAGCTGCTGGAGCGATTCCCCGACACCGACATCACTCCGATAGCCGCCGCATGGCTCAAAGGCATGGCTCAAGGACGCGAGTTGCAGGCCGGCTCATCCAACATGCGCGGCATGATATGGGATACCCGTCTGAGCAACGACTCCACCCTCACCGCCGAGGGCGCGGCCGACTTCACCCTGGCGCCCGACGACCGCCAGCTGCTGGTATTGACCTTCCCCACCGACCGCGTGTCGTCCAACGCACTGCTCTACGAGGTGGCGCGCCACAACTTCAAATCGTTTGTCGTGAAGGACTTCGACCTGGAGCAGCTCAATTTCGGCCGTCTCGGCATGATTGTGATACGCGACTTTGCCAATATGGCCGAGCTCAACCATTACCGCCGCGTGATGGCCGACGATGCCGACTTCAAGCTGCCCGCCGGAGTGCGCCCGGTGGCGATAAGCGACCACAACTTCCAGGTGCTGCTTGGCGAGGGACGCTCATTCGACGAATACTTCCACTATCTGCAAGAGCAGAATTACGAAGATACCCAGTCGCATCTGCTCGAGCCTGACGAGGTAGAGACACTTGAGGAGGCCGATGCCGCCGGTACATCCCCTGATGAAACCGCGCCCGCCGAAGCTCCTGCCGCAGATACTGCTGCCGACGATGAGGCAGAGCCGCAGGCTCCGTCGCCGGTCGAAACTCCTGCGGAATTACCCGCGGAGGCTCCGACCGTCGCGCCCGCCACACCTGTGCCCGCACCTGCACCCGCTCCCGCGCCTGCACCGGCCACGCCTCCGGCGCCCGTGGCGCCCGTAGCGCCGCCTGCCACTACCCCGGCCCCCGTCACTCCGGCCACGCCCGTGATAGTGCCGCCGCCGGCTACCGGCCGCCCGGCCATGCCGCAGTATGCCCCCGGCTCGGAGGGCGATGACCCGCTATTTGATTGATTTGACGCATGAACACCTCTCACCATATACTCTGGGCCGACGACGAGATCGACCTGCTCAAGCCTCACCTGCTCTTTCTGCGCTCGCGCGGATACGAGGTCACTACCGCCAACAACGGCCACGATGCCCTGCATCTGGCCGAGGAGCATCCCTTTGACCTCATCATCCTCGACGAGAATATGCCCGGCCTCACGGGTCTGGAGACTCTACAGCGCATAAAGCAGATACTCCCGCTCACGCCGGTAATCATGATTACCAAGAGCGAGGAAGAGAATATCATGAATCAGGCCGTCGGCAGCAAAATCGCCGACTATCTCATCAAGCCTGTCAATCCCAGCCAGATACTCATCGCCCTGAAGCGACTGCTGCACAGCGACCGGCTCGTGTCGGAGCAGGCAACGCAAGACTACCGCCGTGATTTCCAGCAGATAGCGGGCGACATAGCCCGTGCCGACTCCATCGAAGACTGGTATGCGCTCTACGGGCGCCTGGTGTACCGCGAGATGGAGCTTGCCGGTGCCGATACCAATATGGACGAGCTGCTGGAGATGCAGAAGACTGAGGCCAACTCGGAGTTTGGCAAGTGGGTACGGCGCAACTACGAGCGCTGGATGCCCTCGCCCGGCGACTGCCCCGGCGCGCCGCTCATGAGTCCGCGCATCATACCCGAGCGGGTGTTTCCGCTGCTCGACGCGGGAGAGAAGGTATTCCTGGTGGTGATCGACAATTTCCGCCTCGACCAGTGGCGCACGGTCAAGCCCCTGCTGAGCGACACCTTTGTCATCGAGGAGGAGCTGTACACATCCATTCTGCCCACCGCCACGCAGTATGCCCGCAACGCCATCTTCTCGGGGCTGATGCCCGTGCAGATCGAGAAACTATTTCCCGAGCTGTGGGTCGACGAAGACTCCGAGGAGGGCAAGAATCTCAACGAGTCGCCCCTCATCGGCACCCTGCTGGAGCGCTATCGCCGCAAGTGCCGTTTCTCATATAATAAAATCAACGACTCTGCCGGAGGCGAGCGGCTGATACGCAATTTCGCCCAGCTGCGCGACAACGACCTCAATGTGGTGGTAATCAACTTTATCGATATGCTGTCGCATGCCCGCACAGAGTCGAAGATGATACGCGAGTTGGCATCGACCAACGCGGCGTACCGCTCGCTCACCGAGTCGTGGTTTCGCCACTCGTCGACACTGGAGCTATTCCGCTGCATAGCCGCGTCGGGCGCCAAAATCATCCTCACCACCGACCACGGCACCATACGCGTCGACAATCCTGTAAAGGTGGTGGGCGATAAAAACACCAATACCAACCTGCGCTACAAGCTGGGCAAGAATCTCAACTACAATCAGCGCCAGGTATTTGAGATAAAGCGCCCCGACCGCTTCGGACTGCCGTCGCCCAACGTGAGCACATCCTACATCTTTGCCACCGGCCGAGACTTCTTTGCCTATCCCAACAATTACAATTACTACGTACAATACTACACGGGCACCTTCCAGCACGGCGGCGTGTCGATGGAGGAGATGCTCGTGCCCCTTATCACCCTTTCACCCAAATCATAATGGAAAAGACCACCATACATATCCCCTCGGCGGCTGCCGTCGACGAGGCCGCCCGCAGCTTTGTGGGGCTTATGGACGACGCCACCGTATACGCCTTCCACGGCGACATGGGCGCCGGCAAGACCACCTTTATCTCGGCTCTGACCCGCGCCCTCGGTGTCAGCGACGAAGAGGCCAACTCGCCGTCGTTTGCCCTGGTCAACGAATACCGCTCCGACACCACCGCCGAGCTCATCTACCACTTTGACCTCTACCGCCTCGAGAAGCTCGAGGAGGCTCTCGACCTGGGATTTGAGGATTATCTCGACTCGGGCGCGCTCTGCCTTATCGAGTGGCCCGACATCGTGGCCGACGTGCTCCCCGACGATACTGTCGACGTGACCATCCGCGTCAACGACGACGGCTCCCGCGACCTCATCATCGGCTAATGGAGATACACATTACCGATACCTGCGACTCCACCAGCAGCCGCCTGACAGCCGAGGCGGCCCGCCTGCCCCACGGGTATGTGCTGGCCGCGCGCGAGCAGACCGGCGGCCGCGGGCAGCGCGGCAACTCGTGGGAAGCGGCGCCGGGCCAGAACCTCACCTTCTCCATCCTGCTGCGCCCCGCTCATATCCCGGCCGCCTGCTCCTTTGAGCTGTCGATGGCGATTGCCGTGGCCGTGGCCGACGCTCTGGAGACAGACTGTCTGCCCAAGGATATGCCGGTGCAGCTCAAGTGGCCCAACGACATATATGTCGGCGACCGCAAGCTCGGCGGCATACTTATCGAGAATGCTTTCTGCGGACAGGCGATTGAGCGGATGGTGGTGGGCATAGGCATCAACGTAAATCAGACCGTATTCACGAGCGACGCCCCAAACCCCGTGTCGCTGCGCCAACTCACCGGGCGTACATACGACCCCGATACGCTGCTGCAGGCCATCTGTTCGTCGGTGATAGACTATGTAGACAGCTACGACCGCCGGCCGATGCCCGACGCACTCTCCCGCCGATACCACTCCCGGCTGTGGCGCCGAGCAGGTATCCACCGCTGGCGTATCGCGGCCACCGGCGAGGAGATCGACGCAGCCATAGACTGCGTGGAACTTACCGGACATCTGAGACTTGCGACAGAGCCTCCAAGGCGGTTTGCTTTTAAAGAAATATCAGCAGTGCTATGAGCGGATTTGACGACATACGCCCCATCCCGGGCTCATGCGCCGACGGCCGCATACTTATCGCCGGGCCGTGCAGCGCCGAGAGCGCCGGCCAGGTAATGGAGGCGGCGCAGGCTATCGCCGCCACTCCGGCCCGCATACTGCGCGCCGGGGTATGGAAGCCGCGCACCCATCCGGGCGGATTTGAGGGCGTGGGGCTGCCGGCTCTAGCGTGGCTGGCCGAGGCAAAGGCACGCACCGGGCTGCTGACAGCCACCGAAGTGGCCACACGCGCCCATGTCGACGCCGCGCTCGACGCCGGCATCGACATACTTTGGATAGGCGCCCGCACCACGGCAAATCCATTTGCCGTGCAAGAAATCAGCGACGCCCTGGCCGCCCGCGGCGGCACCGACGTGACTGTGCTGGTAAAAAATCCCGTGAGTCCCGACATCGAGCTGTGGATAGGCGCCCTCCAGCGCGTATATGCAGCCGGCTGCCGCCGACTCGGCGCCATACACCGCGGCTTCACCACCTACGGCGACAGCCCGTACCGCAATCCGCCATACTGGAGCATCCCCATCGAGCTGCGCAGGCGGGTGCCCGGGCTGCCGGTGATATGCGACCCGAGCCATATATGCGGCCGCGCCGATATGGTGGGGCCGACAGCCGTGCGCGCTATGGAGATGGGATTTGACGGACTTATCATCGAGAGCCATCCGGCACCTGCCGAGGCTCTGAGCGACGCCGCCCAGCAGCTCACGCTGCCCGCGCTGGCGAGCCTGCTCGACAGCCTGCCCGCACGCGCCGCCGGCTCGGCCGACCATGAGCTCGACGAGCTGCGCCGCCAGATCGATGCCGCCGACCACGAGCTGCTCGAGACCGTGGCTCGCCGCATGGCCATCGCGCGCCGTATCGGCGAGATAAAGCGTCGCTCGGGCCTGTCGGTGGTACAGCCTCAGCGCTACAGCCGCCTCATCGAGAGCCGCAAGGCGATGGGACAGGAGCTTGGCCTGGAGCCGCATATGCTCCAGACCATCCTGGAAGCTCTGCATGCAGAGTCGGTGCGTCAGCAGCTCAACGAGAGCGATGAGCGGAAGTGAGAATATAGAGAATATGATGTACGCCCAAAAATGGAGCGCCGCATTTTATTAAGATAAAGGTTGTGGCGCTCCGGCTGTTTTATAGATAAAACGTATTTTCAGAAGTCAGTGCAATAAAAACCGGCTTTGCCGGACATGTACCATGTATAAGGGATAGGTTCACCCGGGGGCAAACATATCCGCATCAAAGGTAGCAATTTGTTGAGCAATGCGGATTCATTTATAGTTAATATTTGTTAATACACTGTTTATTCTTTACAAATTGTCAACATATCGCGTTTTATTGGAAATATGCAACTAAACACCACAAACGGTGACACAATGAAAATAGCTCAGGCGCTCACCGCATATATGCCCACAGCGGCCGTCGTCGCCGTGATACTTTACGCCACGTGGCTTCCGGCTCCGATTGGAGATACGGAGCTGCCGCTGTTTGAGGGCATCGACAAGGTGATACACGCCATCTTCGGCGGAGGACTTGCCGGCGCGATTCTTTTTGACTACACACGCAGCCGGCCGAGCCTCAGAGTGGCCCGGCCGGCGGTGGTGTGGTATGTGCTCATGGGGGTGATGGCCTTCATGGCCGTGGATGAGTCGGTGCAGGGGATGCTGCCCATCGGGCGTCCCGCCGACTATGCCGACCTGCTGGCCGACTGGCTCGGAGCCGCCGTCGGGGCCCTCACGGCGCCCAGGGCCGTCTACGCGACTGTACGGGCGGCGCGTCAGCGCTCGAGATAGCGGGCCACATCGGCGCGCAGCTCATCGTCTTGCTTGTCGCGGCTGAGGATGGTGCCGTCGGGTCCTATGAGCATGATGCAGGGGATACCCGATATGCCGTAGAGGTCGGTGGGGATGGTGCCGGCGTCGATGATGCAGGGCCATGTAAGACCATGGCGGCTGATGGCCGCGCGGGTGTCCTCGGGCTTGTCCCATACGGCCACGCCGAGCACGTCGAGCCCCTTGTCCTTATACTTCTGATACAGCTCCTTGAGCACAGCCGTCTGGCGGATGCACGGCCCGCACCAGCTCGCCCAGAAGTCGACCAGCAGATAGCGGCCGTCTTTGCCGACATAGTCGCTGAGCTTCTGACCGTTGACCTCAAAATCGGTATACTTCTGCCCTACCCCGGTGGCCGAGCGGCGGCGCGCGCTCTCCTGCAGCTTGGCCACACGCTTGTATCGCAGCATGTCGGGATACTTGGCGAGGGCCGCCTCAAGCTCGGGGCCCGGGAGCGACGATGCCTGCTCCAAAAAGAGCATATAGCCGAGAGGATTGTCGATATTATCCTTCATCAGGCTGTCAGACATCGACAGATAGCGGGCATAGAGCGCCTTCTGCTGCACGGTGTCGGCTGTCTCGCGGAATCGGCGGCTGAGATTGGTCACCGAGTCTTGATACTCGCGCAGGCGGTCGTTGAGCGGCGAGCCAAACGCACTGCGGGTCTTGGAAAACGATATCGAGCCCGGCTCCATGATAAACTGCGAGTAGCGCTGGCCGTCGACCATCACGCGGGCCATGATTGCCTCGTCCATCTGCCCGGCAAAGTGGGCTGCACCATCGGCGACGAGCACAGAGTCGACATTGTCGCCGGTATCATAGTTTACAATGTATGCCATGGCGCCGTCGAAATCCTTGCCCAGCGGCACCAGCACCTTGTATGGGTCGGCCGACGCCACCACCGTGGCGGCGGCCAGGGCCAATAATAAAGTGTATTTCTTCATATGGATGCTTTTGAGGCAAATTTAGCGTTTTTTTCTCAACCGCGGTGGCCCGTTTGGCATTTATTTGTTAGATTTGCACATCAAATGCGGCAATGCCGCCCATACCATACTCTATCATATGGCACATCAAGAAACCCTTATAGACCTGCTGCAAAGCACTATACGCGAAAACTGGGAATATCCGGCCATGACCGACTACCGCGGAGCATCGTTCCAGTACCGCGACGTGGCCCGCAAGATAGCCAAGCTGCATCTGCTTTACCGCCATGCCGGCATAAAGCCCGGCGACAAGGTGGCTCTCTGCGGCCGCAACTGCGCCCAGTGGTCGATTGCATTCATCGCCACGGTGACATACGGCGCCGTGATAGTACCCATACTGCACGACTTCAAGGCCGACAATATCCACAATCTGGTATGTCACTCCGAGTCGCGCCTGCTCTTTGTCGACTCCGCGATATGGGAAAACCTCGACCCCGAGGCCATGCCCGACATCGAGGGCGCCCTGCTCATCAACGACTACTCGCTGCTGCTGTCGCGCTCCGAAAAGCTCACCGACACCCGCGCCACACTCAACCGCATCTTCGGCGAGCGCTATCCCGAGCGTTTCACTCCGGCCGATGTCGAGTATGCCGCCGTCGACCCCGACGGCGTGGCGGCCATCAACTATACATCAGGCTCGACAGGCTTCTCCAAAGGCGTGATGGTAAGCTACCACAATCTGTGGAGCAACATCCGCTACTGCATCGACAATATCCCCTTCCTGCAGCGCGGCGACGAAGCCATATGCATGCTGCCGCTCGCCCACATGTACGGGCTCACCATCGAGATGCTCCACACCTTCTGCCGCGGCTGCCACATCTACTTCCTCACCCGCACTCCCTCGCCCAAAATCATCATCGACGCCTTTGCCGCCATCCGGCCCAAGCTCATCATCACCGTACCGCTGGTGATAGAGAAGATCATCAAGTCGAAGGTGTTCCCACTGCTGGAGAAGCCTCTGATGAAGATGCTGCTGCACGTGCCCTTTGTCGACGACCATCTGCTTGGGCGCATCAAGGAGCGGCTCACGGCGGTATTCGGCGGACGTCTCGAGGAGCTTATCATCGGCGGAGCTGCCCTCAATGCCGACGTCGAGACCTTCCTGCGCCGCATACACTTCCCCTTTACCATCGGCTATGGCATGACAGAGTGCGCTCCGCTCATCGCCTACGCCGACTGGGACATCCAGCGCCCGGGGTCGTGTGGCCGCATAGTCGACCGCATGGAGGGGCGCATCGAGTCGCCCGACCCCATCAACGTGCCGGGCGTGCTGTGGGTGCGCGGCGACAATGTGATGAAAGGCTACTACCGCAATCCCGAGGCGACCGAGGCCTGTATGCGCGACGGCTGGATGAATACCGGCGACATATGCCAGACCGATGCCGACGGATTCATATACATACGCGGCCGCGACAAAAACATGATTCTCGGCCCCTCGGGACAGAATATCTACCCCGAGGAAATCGAGCAGCGCATCAACAATCTGCCGTATGTCAACGAGTCGCTCGTGGTCGACGAAGACGGCAAGCTGGTGGCGCTCATCTACCCCGACTTCGACAACGCCCGCGCGGCCGGCATCGCCGACAGCGAGATAGAGTCGCTCATGGATCAGAACGTGAAGCAGCTCAACTCCGAGTTGCCCGGATACTCGCAGATTGCCCGCGTGCGCATCTACCAGGAGGAGTTTGAGAAGACTCCCAAGCGCTCCATCAAGCGCTACCTGTACCAGCACTGACCTGCCAAGGGGGGGGGGGCACACGACCACCCCGCAGAAAACAAAACCCCGCTGCTGCCGCAGCGGGGTTTTGTTTTCTGCACATTGCAGGCAATCGGCAGACTATTCTTACCATCGGAGGTATTCTCTCTCAGCAGACGACCGGCAGCACTTTCAGCCATCCTGTCAGTTGGGATTACGATCCCGAGTCGGTCTGCGACGGTGTTTTGTACGCTTTGATTATATAACAAACGATGTCACAAAATAGTTACATTACAGCTACAAAATAATTTCACCGCTGCGATTGCAAATATATCGGGCGGCAATATGCACCGATTTTTATATCTTTGTAGTCTAAAATCAAAAACAGCTTTTACCCATGGCAGAGATTAAATGTGTAGGCATACTTACATCGGGCGGCGACGCTCCCGGCATGAACGCCGCCATACGTGCGGTGACCCGTGGAGCCATATTCAGCGGCCTGAAAGTCAAAGGTATATATCGCGGCTACCGCGGCCTCATCACCGATGAGATCGTCGACTTCCGCACTCAGAATGTATCCAACATCATCCAGCAGGGCGGCACCATACTGAAGACCGCGCGCTGCAAGGAGTTTCAGACTCCCGAGGGCCGCCAGCTGGCGTTTGACGTAATCAAGCGTCAGGGCATCGACGCGCTGGTGGTGATAGGCGGCGACGGCTCGCTCACCGGCGCCCGCATCTTTGCCAATGAGTTTAACTTCCCCATCATCGGCCTGCCCGGCACCATCGACAACGACCTCTACGGCACCGACACCACCATCGGATACGACACCGCCCTCAACACCATCATGGAGTGTGTCGACAAGATACGCGACACTGCCACATCGCACGAGCGCCTCTTCTTCATCGAGGTGATGGGACGCGACGCCGGCTTCCTGGCCCTCAACGGCGCCATAGCATCGGGCGCCGAGGCAGCCATCATCCCGGAGATATCGACCGAGGTCGACCAGCTGGCCGAGCTGATTCAAAACGGATTCCGCAAGTCCAAAAACTCGTCGATAGTGCTCGTGGCCGAGAGCCCCGTCACCGGCGGAGCGATGGGCCTGGCCGAGCGCGTAAAGAAGGAGTTCCCCGGCTACGACGTGCGCGTATCCATCCTGGGCCACTTGCAGCGCGGCGGCTCGCCCACAGCCCACGACCGTATCCTGGCATCGCGCATGGGCGCCGCAGCCATCGACGCCCTCATGGAAGACCAGCGCAATGTGATGATAGGCATCAAAAACGATGAGATCGTGTATGTACCCTTCAGCAAGGCCATCAAAAACGACAAGCCTATCAACCGCGAGCTGCTCAACACCCTGCGCCGCCTCTCAATCTGACGCCCGGTGAGAAGGCTCCTGCCGACCATAGCCTCGGCGGCGGCTCTGCTGCTTGCCGCGTGTGCCAGTGTGGGCCGCCCCGAGGGCGGCCCTCGCGACGTGTTGCCGCCCGAGCCTGTGCGGTCAAATCCCGCGCAGGGCGAGCGCAATGTCAAGCGCACATCGTTTACGATTACCTTTGACGAGAACATCGCCCTCGACGACGCCTTCAACAAGGTGGTGATATCGCCCGTACAGACCGACCCGCCGCAAGTATCGGCCAACGGCCGCCGCATCACCGTAAACCTGCGCGACTCTCTTGAGCCCGACCGCACGTACACCGTCGACTTTGGCGACGCCATCAAAGACCTCAACGAGGGCAATGTGCTCGACGGCTTTGCGCTGGAGTTTTCGACCGGCGACAATATCGACACACTGCGCATATCCGGGCGTGTGATGGAGGCTTCATCGCTGGAGCCGGCCCAAGGGATGCTCGTGGCCGCCTACGCCAATACGGCCGACTCGGCCATACGCACCCTGAAGCCCGACCGCATCGCCCGCACCAATCAGTACGGACAGTTCACGCTGCGCAACCTCGCCGACCGCGACTACCGCATATATGCCCTCAACGACCTCAACCGCGACTACCACTGGGACCGCTCGGAGGATGTGGCGTTTCTCGATACACTCATCAGGCCGTATGTCACCACGGTATGGGTCACCGACACGCTCTACGACAGTCTGCGCGAAGACTCGATAGTGCAGCGCGAGGGTCGCCGGTATCTGCCCAACGATGTGCTGCTGACGTGGTTCAACGAAGGTTACCGCGCCCAATACCTGCGCGACTACAGCCGGCCCGAGCGCCGCAAGATACAGCTGCTGCTGGGCGCACCCGCCGATACGCTGCCCACTGTGCGCGCCATCAGCGGCCCGCGAGCGGGCGAGAGCGCCGACCGCTGGTCGCTGGCCGAGTACAGCCCGGCGCGCGACTCTATAGTGATGTGGCTCACCGACACCGCCATGGTCGCCAACGACTCGCTGCAGCTCTCCGTCACATATCAGAAGCCCGACTCGCTCGACCGGCTGGTGTGGAGCACCGACACCCTGCGCTTCTTCTTCCGCTCGCCCCGCCCCCGCAAAAAGAGCAAGAAGGAGCAGGAGGCCGATACTCTGCCGCCGTCGCTCGCGCTGCTCGAAATCAGCGGCATACAGCAGTCGCAAGAGCTTAATCAGCCGCTGCGCATGGGACTGTCGCAGCCGCTGCGCAGCCTCGACACAGCCGCAGTGCGCCTCGAGATGCTCGTCGACACGCTGTGGAAACCCGTAAAGCAGTGGCACATCGAGCCGGACCCCGACAAGCCGCTGCTCGGCCTGATGGTGCAGCAGAAGTGGCAGCCGGGCGGCAAATACCGCTTTGCCGTCGACTCGGCCGCCTGGGTGAGTGTATACGGCGAACACAATCGCCCGCTGGAGTCGACATTTACCGTCAAGACCCAGGAGGACTACAGTACCCTGCATTTCCATCTGACCGGCGCCGACTCCACCGCTATGGTCGAGCTGCTCAACTCGTCGGGCGCACCGGTGGCGAGCGTCGCGGCCGATGCCGCCGGCACAGCGACATTCCGCTACCTGGCCCCCGGCACGTACTATGCCCGCATGTACTTTGATACCGACCGCGACGGCAAGTGGTCGACCGGCATCCTGGACTCGGTACAGCCCGAGGAAGTGGCTTATTTCCCCAAGAAACTCGACTTGAAAAAGAATTGGGAGATAGAGCAGTCGTGGGATATCTATGCCCTCCCCGTCGACGCTCAGAAGCCCCAGGCCATACTCAAAAACAAGCCCAAGCTCAAGCGAGGCGAGGAGCGTCCGCGCGATGAGGAGGAGGAAGACGAAGACCCGATGTTTGGCACCGACCCGTACAACCCCAACCGCACCGGCAACCAGCGTTACAATCAGGCCCACGGCCGAGGCAACACCGGCAGCGGCCGCTTCCAACGCAACGGCAATTTCTGACCGGCGCGAAGTACCGGCACACCGCATTTTTGACCGGCGCGTACAATATACGCGCCGGTTTTGCGTTTCTTAATGTAATGAAACGGATTGCAGTCATACTTGCGGCTTTGCTCGTCTTGCTGGCCGGCCCGACCGACGCCTGCGGCGCCCGTCGGCTCAACGACAAGCTCGAAAACCGCCCATATGCAGACCTGCGCCGGTGGCACCTGGGATTCTCGCTGGGAGCACACACCGAAGATCTGCGCTTTTGCCACAATGGCTTCGTGACCGACGCCGGCGAGGTGTGGCGCGCCGAGCAGGTGAGCTATGCACCGGGCTTTACGGTGAGCGGCCTTGTGGCGCTGCGGCTCAACAATTACTTCAGCCTGCGGTTTTCGCCGGGCATGATGTTTGGCTCGCGCAACATACGGTTTCGCGAGCTGGGCTCGGGCGACGAGCAAAAGCAGAATATCAAGTCGACCTACATCACCCTGCCGATAGACCTCAAGTTTGCCGCGATGCGCGTGCGCAACGCCCGGCCCTATGTGGTAGGCGGCGTGATGCCGGCTTTCGACGTGTCTAAAAAGCGCTCCGACAATATTCAGCTTACCGGCAGCGACGTATATATTACGGTGGGATTTGGCTGCGACTTCTACCTGCCCTTTTTCAAGCTCATCCCCGAGCTGAAATTCTGCTTCGGACTCAGCGACATACTGCGCCACGACCGTCCCGACCTGCAAGACGACCCCGACCGCATGAAATTTACCAACTCGCTGACCAAGGCCACATCAAAGATGATAGTGCTTTCATTCTATTTCGAGTGACGCCATGACACGCCGTATCATCATCAGCCTCTCACTGGCAGCCGCCGCCATCGCACCCGCTGCCGCCCAGACCGACCCGCAGCTCACGCAGTACTACGAAGTGCCCACGCTCTTCAACCCCGCCGCCGTAGGCCGCACCGACTATCTCAACATACGCGGCGCCGGCCGCCTGCAGTGGGTGGGCGTCGACAATGCCCCCAAGACCTATCTGCTCACGGCCGACATGCCGCTGAAGCTGTTTGGCAAGCGCTTCGGCGTCGGTGTCACCGCCATGACCGAGAGCATCGGCCTGTACAAGACACTGGCCATCGACGCCCAGCTGGCATACAAGTTGCGCCGCTGGGGCGGCGAGTTTACGGGCGCTCTGGCTATCGGCATGTACGACCAGAGCTTCAAAGGCTCGGAAGTATACATACCCGAGGGCGACGATTATCACCAGGATACCGACGAGGCAATCCCCCGCTCCGACATCCACGGCACCGCCCTCGACCTGGGGCTGGGCCTTTGGTACACCCACAAATACTGGCAGGCCGGCCTGTCGTGCACCCACCTCACTTCGCCGTCGATAAAGATGGGCGGCGACGAGGGCAACAGCTCCACCGGCCAGACCGAGTACGAGTTTCAGGCGCGACGCACGCTATATTTCACCGCCATGGGCAATATTCCCGTGCGCAATACGTTATTTGAATTGTTGCCGTCCCTGCTTGTCAAGAGCGACTTCACCTTCACCACCGCAGAGGTGATGGCTCGGGGACGATACAATAAATTTCTGTCGCTGGGCGTCGGATACCGATGGGACGACGCCATCGTGGCCACTGTTGCCGCCGAAATCAAAAATTTCTATGTCGGCTACAGCTTTGACTACTCCACCGGCGGCATACGCTCGGCATCGTCGGGCAGCCACGAGATCGTGGCAGGCTACCGCCTCAAGCTCAATATGGGCGAGAAAAACCGCAACCGCCACAAAAGTGTGCGCATAATGTAACCAACATCAGACACCATACAGACAGCATATGAAGCATCTCACCTACATACTCCTCGGCACCACGGCCCTGGCCGCGCTGGCAACCGCATCCTGCGCCACCGGCTCGCGCTCGTCGGCCGGAGGCGAAGTCACCGGCGTCGGCGGCTCTGCCTGGGCCGAGCCTACGCCCTATGGCATGGTGCTCGTCGACCGCGGCTCCATGAAAGTGGGCGTGAGCAAGCCCGACTCGGCCTGGAATCTCACTCCCGACGCCCGAGGCATCTCGGTCGACGGCTTCTGGATGGACGAGACCGAGGTCACAAACGGCAAGTACAAGCAGTTTGTCTTCTGGGTACGCGACTCCATCATCCGCGAGCGCCTCGCCGACCCCGCTTATGGCGGCAACGAGGACTTCAAGATTGAGGAAGACCGCGAGGGCAATCCTGTCACCCCGCACCTCAACTGGTCGAAGCCCATACCCTGGCGCAACCCCAACGAAGACGAGCAGCGGGCCATCGAGAGCGTATACCGCACCAACCCCATTACGGGCGTGCGCGAGCTCGACGGCACTCAGCTCAACTACCGCTACGAGATATACAATCACACCGAGGCCGCCCGGCGCCGCAACCGCCTCGACCCGCGCCGCCGTGTGTACAATACCGACCGCCCTGTGCCCACCGAGCAGCCCACCATCTCCAAAGATACGGCTTTCATCACCGACGAGGGCGAGGTGATACGCCAGACCATCACACGCCCGCTGCAGAGCGACTACGACTTCCTCAATACTTATATCGTAAATGTCTATCCCGACACCACCGCCTGGGTCAACGACTTTGAGAACTCGTACAACGAGCCTTACGTGCGCATGTACTTCTCCCACGGCGGATACACCGACTACCCCGTGGTGGGTGTAAGCTGGGAGCAGGCCAACGCCTTTGCCAACTGGCGCACCGACTTCCTGCGCCGCTCGCTGGGCCGCGACGGTATTTATGTCGAGCCCTACCGCCTGCCCACCGAGGCCGAGTGGGAGTACGCCGCCCGCGCCGGTGTCGATGAGAATATCTACCCCTGGGACGGCGACCTGACGCTGAGCGAGGACAAAGGCTGTTTCTACGCCAACTTCAAGCCGGGCGAAGGCAACTTTGTGCGCGACGGACATGTAATCACCTCCCGTGTAGGCACATACGCGCCCAACGACTTCGGTCTCTACGACATGGCCGGCAACGTGAGCGAGTGGACCTCCACCGCGTTTACCGAGAGCGTGAGCCGCCTTACCAACGACCTCAACCCCGAGTACCGCTACGACGCCGCCCTCGAAGACCCCTACAAGATGAAGCGCAAGATCGTGCGCGGCGGCTCATGGAAAGATGTCGCCCACAATATCCGCTCAGACCTGCGCATGTGGGAGTATCAGAATGAGCAGCGCTCGTACATCGGATTCCGATGCGTGCGCACCCAGATAGGATTTGCCCGCGGCAACAAGCAGAAACGTTAATCATCCCCCACCCCCGACCACCACACACTTGCCATCACAATGGGAAAAGTACAGCAATACAAGCGCGGCATAGGAGCTTTCATCTCCAGCGAGAAAGGCCAGCGTTTCTTCAACTTCGCATACTCCATCGGCGCCGCCATAGTCATCTGGGGCGCTCTCTTCAAAATCCTCCATCTGCCGGGCGGCAACGCCCTGCTGTCGATAGGCATGGGCACTGAGGTGCTGATGTTTGTCCTCACTGCCTTTGACCGCCCGCCCAAGGAGTACCAGTGGGAACAGGTATTCCCCGTGCTCGACAGCAAGAATCCTGAAGACCGCCCCGACCTCTCGGGCGGCCACGGCGGCGTGATAATCGCCGGCTCGGGCGCAGCAGCGGCCGGCTCTGTCACTCCCGGCCAGGCGCGCGATGCCGTGGGTCTCCCCGCCGGCATCGACCTGAGCGAGGAAGACACCCGCTCGCTCACCGACAGTATCGCAAAGATGAGCGCCGCCGCCGACCAGCTCGCCCGCATGGCCGAGCTCACCGAGGCCACCCAGCGCTACCTCGACCAGATGGGTGCCATCGCCGCCGAGATGCAGCATCTCCACGATACCACCCGCGCCCTCAACGAGGTGAGCGACACACTGCTCCACTCATATCAGGCCATCACCGACAATTCCGAGACCATCACCCGCTCCTCACAAGGATATGTCGAGCAGATGGGCGCCCTCAACCGCAATATCACCGGCCTCAACACCATCTACGAGATTCAGCTCAAGAGCGTGTCGGGCCAGCTCGACGCCATCGACCGCGTAAACCGCGGTATCAAGGACATACGCGACATGTACGAGAAGAGCTCGGCCCAGAGCGCCCGATACTGCCAGGAGACCGAGAAGATGGCCCGCTACATGGAGCAGCTCAACGCCGTGTACGAGCGTATGATCACTGCCATGACCGTAAACATGTACCGCCCCATGATGGGCGGCGCCATGCCCGACGCGCCCGCCGACGCCGCAGCCGCCCAACCAAAGCCGTAAGTCACGATGGGATCAAACACCAACCGTCTGTCGCCACGACAGAAGATGATAAACCTGATGTACATCGTGCTCACCGCGATGCTCGCCCTCAACGTGTCGTCTGACGTGCTCGACGGGTTTACACAGGTACACGACGGCCTGTCGCGCTCCAACGACAATGTCGGCCGACGCAACCGCGCCATATACAATCAGCTCGAAGCCTTCGCTCAGACCAATCCCGAGAAGGGCGGACAGTGGCTCGAGCGCGCCACCATGGTGCGCGGCGCCACAGCCGACATGATTGCAATGGTCGACTCGCTCAAGCTCGACATCGTGCGCAAGGCCGACGGCAGCGACGCAGACCCCGACGACATCGTCAACCGCGACGACCTGGAGGCCGCCGCAGTCGTGATGCTCAATCCCGCCGATATGAAAGGCGCCCGCCTGCGCGGCGACATCGACAAGTTTCGCACATACATCGAGGAGTTTATACCCGATACGCTCAAGCGCGCCAATATCTCGGAGATGCTCTCCACGGCCCCGGTCGTGCGCAAGGGTACCCTCACGCCCCAGACCTGGGAAGAGGCCAAGTTTGACCAGCAGCCTGTGGTCGCCGCAGTGACCCTGCTCACCAAGCTGCAAAACGACATACTGTATGCCGAGGGCGAGGCTCTCGCATCGATATACTCGCAGGTCGACGCCGGCGATGTGCGAGTCAACGAGCTCAACGCCTACGTGCTGCCACAGTCGCGCATGATCATGCGCGGCGGTCAGTATCAGGCCAATATCATCCTGGCGGCAGTCGACACCACCGCCCGCCCCACAGTATACATCGGCGGCAAGCGGCTCGACGACGAGCATGGTCTCTACCGGCTCAACCCCTCGGCCACAGGCACCTTTACATACGATGGCTATCTTGAAGTGACCCACGGTGACGGCTCTAGCACCCGCCACCCCTTCCAGTCGTCGTATACCGTCATCGAGCCGATGGCCACCGTGTCGGCCACCATGATGAACGTGCTCTACGCCGGTATCGACAACCCTGTGAGCATATCCGTGCCCGGCGTGGCGATGAGCGACATCAACGCCTCCATGACCAACGGCACCCTCACCCGCTCGGGCGACCACTGGGTGGCCCGCCCCGCCGCCGTCGGCAAGGAGTCGACCGTCACAGTCACCGCCAATATGGACGGACGCCCCGTACAGGTCGCCGCCACCGGCTTCCGTGTGCGCAAGCTCCCCGACCCCACGCCCTACATACCCTTTACCGACACTCAGGGCAACGTCGACCACTACCGCGGCGGCAAGCCTATCGGCAAGACACTCCTGCTCAAGTCGCCCGGCCTGGAGGCTGCCATTGACGACGGCCTGCTCGACACCCCCTTCAAAGTGCTCAGCTTCGAGACAGTATTCTTCGACTCGATGGGCAACGCCATCCCCGAGGTGAGCGACGGAGCATCCTTCTCACAGCGCCAGCGCCAGTCGTTCCAGCGACTCCAGCGAGGCAAGCGCTTCTACATCTCCCGCATCAAGGCCATAGGCCCCGACGGTATCACCCGCGACCTCTCGCCCATGGAAGTAATTGTAAATTGACAATCACGATGAAAACCCTACGATATATAGCCATCGCCCTCGCGGCCATATCCTTTGCCTCCGACGCCTGCGCCCAGCAGCAGAGCACGTCGGCCGCCGTCAGCCGCCGCTCGGCCGCCGACCGCCACAAAAAGGAGAGCACGGCTCCCGGCATCACAGAGCGTATGCAGGCCCATCTCGACCCCGACGCCTCGTCGATCACCGACGCCGACCTCCAGTGGATGCGCGTCATATACCGCAACCTCGACCTCACCGCCGAGCAAAACGCTCCGCTCTACTATCCCGAAGAGCCCATCGAAGGCCAGGAAAACCTCTTCCGCATCATCATGCGCTTGCTCGCCGACGGACAGATACCCGCATACGAGTACCTCGACGGCCGCGAGATATTCACCGACAAATACCGCGTGCCCGTCAAAGACATACTCGACCGCTTCTACATCATATACCAGCCCGCCAAAGGCTCCACCGAGAAGCGCCCCCGCTATACCATCGACGAGGCCGACGTCCCCTCGGGCGAAGTACTGTCGTACTTCATCATCGAGCGATGGACATTCGACACCCGCCACAACCGCCTCCGTCCCGAGATAGAGGCCATCGCCCCGGTGCTACACCGCGCCGGCGACTTCGGCGGCGACGCCATCAAGTACCCCATGTTCTGGCTCCGCTACGACGACCTGCGCCCCTATCTCACACAGCAAAACGTCATCATCAGCGACCACAACAATCTGCCCGCCTGCACCTACGACGACTACTTCACCCTCGGCAAATATCAGGGCGAGATATACAAGACCCGCAACCTGCGCAATAAGTCGATGGCTCAGCTCTACCCCGACCCCGACGACCTCAAGCACGCCCGCGACAGCATCCAGGGCCATCTCGACAATTTCGAGGCCAAGTTGTGGACACCCACCCGCGAGGAGCTCCAGGCGCGCGCCGAAGCCCGCGAGGCACTCGCCGCAGGCGCCGACACCACCGCCGTCGAGAAGCCCCGCACCACACGCCCGAGCCGCTCCACCCGCGCCACAGCCCGGTCCAAAAAGAAACCCGCAAAAATCAAAGAATCCTCCGCATCCAAGTCGAGCAGCGCCACCCGCTCAGTGCGCCGCCGCAAAAAATAATGCAAAAAAAGCCGCCGGGGACTTGCACAAGTCAAAAGAAACATCTACCTTTGTCCCCCGTAAGCCCCGGCTACCAATGGAGAGGTGGGTGAGTGGCTGAAACCACCGGTTTGCTAAACCGACGTAGGATACAATCCTACCACGAGTTCGAATCTCGTCCTCTCCGCAATAAAGCCTGATTATCAGGCTTTTGTTGTATTTACATCCAAATTTGCACCCAAAACTGCAAATTTGGGTGTTTTTATATATTCTTAGCATTTGCTAAGCGCTTACGCGATGACTTAACTGTCCGTCGCACCCAGTCAGCCACATTACTGCTTCCAAACGCCCTGAAAGATATTTGAGGAAGGCCGTTGAACCGAAACTCCCATCCGCTATGTCCTCCAAGGCTGCACCCATCGTTACACCCAACCCAATTTTTCTTTTGCCCAGCCTCTATAAATATTGGTTTAGCTTTATACGGGCATATATGAAGACCGAACCAAACCAATGTTACCACTCGTCGTGGTCATCGTATAGGTAACGGTCGTATTCGAGGTCGTCTAATTCGTCACGCAGGTCATCAAGTTCATCTTGTATGTCCTCCCACTCCTCCAAGCAATCAATTTTGTCCTGAAGCTCGTCAATACGGTCTTGCAGTTCATCGTAGTGGTCAGACATCACGTCTGTGTCATCTAACCTCAACTGCAATTCATCGACACGGTTTTGCAAGGCATCTATATTGGATTCATCCGTACATAAGTCCAGATAATCTTCGTGGTCATAGTCATGATAAAGTTGTTGCGGAGGAATATAAGTCCGCTTCGGTTTGCTTGAGAACATATCGCAAACCGCATTGAATAGAGCGAAGCCACCAAGAAAATTCCGGAAACTCATAAACTTAATATCAAGAAATCAGTGTATGTTCCCGCCATCTCGCAATGCTTGACCAAGCCAAGCAAATCCACATAAAAGGGCAATGATTATTGACATAATTCTTCTCAGTTATAAATTTCGAGGAAAGCCACCATGACTTTCATGTGCAAAATTAAAGCGCAAGCGGGCAATAATCCTGCACATGAAAGTTAAATTTTATTTCATGGAGGTCATTGCGTCAATAAGGTCTTGATAGCATGTAACCTTATGATATTTGACATTGTCGGTTGAGATTTCGTTGAACAACTGAGTGCAGCAGTCGATCTTGGCATTTTCTATTGCGTTGAGCTGCATGGATTTGAGCGAGCCTTTGGTCTCGGCAATGAAGAAGATGTGTTTGACCGCGCCCTTCTGCATTGCGATTGCCCAGTCGGGAGCATAATTGCCCACCGGTGTGGGGATTTGGAATGAGCGAGGAAGTTTCGCATATACCACCACTTCTTCCGCCTCGTCGAGGTCGTGGGCAAAGTCGCGCTCACCCTTGCTGTCGGAGACAACAT
>CAJUOC010000016.1 GCA_910587925.1 uncultured Muribaculaceae bacterium | reverse complement strand
CTATCTCTGAACTTGATTAAAATGTTACCTTGGTATCTTGTGCTTTTGGAGCCTTCCCATCTTCGTTTCAGTCGTGTACATCAAGTACACTCCTTCAACTCAGATGAAAATCCTCTCAAAATCACAAGACCTACGTATTCTCATTTGTTTTTAAACAAGCTCTTATTGTTAGGTAAATTTTTCTTGCGGGGAGCGAGGCGTATGGTCTTGTATCCGAGCAGGCCGTGGCCCAGCTCGACGGGCACCTTGGCGCCGACGCGCATACGGCGGTAGCGGCCATAGTCCATCGACGGCGACAGAAACTCGCCCTGCCCGCAGCGCACTCTCACATGCCAGGTGTGGTAAGTGCCGTCGGCGACGCGCACCCGTCGGCCGGAGCGGCGGTAGCGGGTGTGCTCCTGACGCACCTTGGCCACCACCGTGCCGTCGATAATCTCGGTCGAGGTGGCGCCCCAGAAGTTGACGCCCAGAAACAGCGCGAAAGAGAGCGAGCCGACCACGACCATGTGGGCACACACGCCCCATACACGGCCGCCGAGCCAGTCGGAGAGCCGGCGGCGAGTCAGAGGCAGCGTGGCCGTGGCCAGCGTGAGGGCGGCGAGCACCGGCACCCACCAGGCCACCACCGTATTTTTGAGCAGCGACAGCCCCAGCGCCACAGCCACGATGGCCACGAATATGGCCGAGCCTATGGCGAGCGACTGCCACACGCCGCGGCGGCTCTTTTTCTCGGTATTTTTACCTCTTGATGATGCAGTCCATACTTTCACGGCGCAAATTTACAAAGTTTGGTCGGCACAATCGGGTGCTTGGTCGGTAAAATTTGGCTTGTACGGGCTAAAATGGGTAATTTTGCATCATGAAAAAGATTGTTTTGCTGCTGCTGTGCCTCGTCGCGTGCGTATACGCGGAGGCATATACCGTAAAAGGCCTGGTGAAAGACACCGCCGGCGAGCCGCTCATAAGCGCCTCGGTGCGCCTGCTCGCCGCCCGCGACAGCACTGCCGTCAAGGGTGCCGTCTGCGACTCCGAAGGCCGCTTCATCATCAAAGACGTAAAAGCCGGCTGGTATCTGCTCGAGACCGGCTATGTGGGCTTTGACACCCGGCTCACACCGCTGCGTGTGCGTGCCGACGTCGACGCCGGCACCATCACCCTGAGCGAGAGCTCCATCATGCTGCGCGAGACCGTGGTCACCGGCATCAAGACCCCCATCACGGTCAAGGAAGACACCGTGGAGTTTAACGCCGACACATACAAGACCCGCCCCAACGCCGTGGTCGAGGATCTGCTCAAGCGCCTGCCCGGCGTCGAGGTGAGCAGCGACGGCTCCATCACCGCCAACGGCAAGTCGGTGAGCAAGATACTGGTCGACGGCAAGGAGTTTTTCAGCGACGACCCTACGGTGGCCTCGCGCAACCTGCCCGTCGATATGGTCGACAAGCTGCAGGTGGTGCAGCGCAAGAGCGACCTTGCCCGCCTTACGGGCGTCGACGACGGCGAGGATGAGACCGTCATCAACCTTACCGTCAAGAAGGGCATGAACAACGGCTGGTTTGGCACCGTCGAGGGCGGCTACGGCACCGACGACCGCTACAAAGGCTCGTTCAACGTCAACCGCTTCTGGGACGGCAACCAGGTCACCATAATCGGCGGCGCCAACAATGTCAACGACCTCGGCTTTACCGACGGCACCTCGGGCCGCTTCCGCCGCTTCGGCGGCACCACCGGCGTGACCGCCTCCCAGGCCCTGGGCGTCAACTTCAACGTAGGCCGCGACGAGCGCCTGCGCTTTGGCGGCGACGTGATGTACTCTCGCTCCGACCGCGACACCCGCCAGAGCACCGAGCGCGAGTACCTCTTTGCCGACTCCACATCGTACTACTCCTCCTACCGCCGCGCCCGCGACATCGGCAACAATCTGCGCGCCGACCTGCGTGTGCTGTGGCAGCCCGACTCGTTCAATACCGTCGACTTCCGGCCCAACTTCTCATACAACCACTCCAACTCATGGTCGGTCGACACCGCCCTGACCCGCGCCGGCAACGCCTCGCGCACGGCCGTGACAGCCAGCCGCAACCGCGACAACTCCCGCGGCGACTCCTGGGAGGCAGGCGGCCGGCTGATATACAACCATAAATTCCGCTCGCGGCCCGGGCGCGCCTTCTCGCTCTTTGCCAACTACCGCTTCAGCGACGTGCGCGAGTACTCGTCGTCGTACTCCTGGAATAAGTTTTACCTCCTCCAGGACTCCGTCGACCTCACCGACCGCTATACCGACAACCGCAACTGGAGCAACAACGTATCGGCCCGCCTGAGCTGGACCGAGCCCATCGGCGACGTGCGCCGCGGCAACTTCATCACCGTGGCATACCGCGTGCAATACCGCTGGAACAATGCCGACCGTCTCACCTACGACCATCCCGTCGACTTCCCCGGCGGCTGGGATGCCGACCCCGTCATCGGCTCCGACCTCGTGTTTTCCGACGAGCTCTCCAACCGCTTCCGCAACGACTTCTTCAACCAGGACATCCGCGCCGGATTCAAGCACACCGGCCGCACCCACACCATCGACGTGGGCGCCTCGCTGGTACCCTCGCGCTCCAAGTCGACCGACCTGATCAACTCGGCCCGCAACATCCCCGAGCGCTGGGTGTGGAACTACGCCCCCTACCTGCGCTACCGCTGGCGCCGCGGCAAGTCGCAGTCGATCAACATCGACTACTTCGGCCGCTCCTCGCAGCCCTCGATGAGCCAGTTGCAGCCCGTGGCCGATATGACCAACCCTCTGCAGATAGTGGTCGGTAACCCCGAGCTCGACCCCTCCTTTACCCACGGCATACGCATGCGCTACTCCGACTTCAACCAGAAGGCCCAGCGCTCGGTGATGGCGATGGTATTTGCCAACGTGCACCAAAACTCCATCGTGTCGCGCACCACATTTGACCCCACCACCGGCGGCCGCATCACATCGTATACCAACGTCAACGGCGTGTGGGACGTGCGCGCCATGAATATGGTATCCTTTCCGCTGGCCAATAAGTCGTGGACCGTCAACAATCATCTGATGCTGTACTACTCGCGCGCCGTGGGCTTCAACAACGGTGAGCGCAACATCGCCGGGACATTCAATTTTGACATACGCCCCGCGCTGGCCTTCCGTCCCGAGAGCGCCGAGATAGAGCTGCGTCCGCGCTACTCGCTCTCGACCGTCCACAACTCGCTCCAGACCGCCTCGGGCCGCACCGTGCACACATACGGCGCCGCGCTCAACGGCACGTACTACACCCCCTTTGGCCTGGTGCTCAACACCGACCTCGACTTCTCGGCCACATCGGGCTACTCCCAGGGCTACGACCAGCGTGTGTGGATGTGGAACGCCACCCTCTCCTACCAGCTGCTGCGCGGCCGCAACCTCACCCTGTCGCTGCGCGCCTACGACCTGCTGCGCCAGAACAGCAACGTGCGTCGCTCCATATCGGCCAACTATATCGACGACGTGCGCACCAACTCGCTCGGCCAGTACTTCATGTTTACCGTCGCATACAAGTTTACCACCTTTGCCGCCGGCGAGCAGCCCAAAGACCGCAACGCCGACCGCTTCGGCCCCGGCGGCCCGCCTCCCGGCGCACCCCGCGGCGGCGGCCATCCCGGCGGACGCCCGCCATTCTGAGCAATCTGAGCAATCACTGCGGCGGCGCAATATCGCGCCGCCGCATACGTTACTGATGTATGACGACACCTCCCGCACCCTTTGCCCGACCGCTGTATGTGATGTGCAAGCCCGCCGGCTCTGCATGCAATCTCGCCTGCGAGTACTGCTACTATCTTGAGAAGAGCAAGATGTTTCGCCCTGCCGAGGGACGCGCGCCCTCGATGGTGATGACCGACGACATGCTCGAAGACTTCACCCGCCTGTACCTGCAGAGCCAGACTCAGCCCCGCGCCCTCTTCACCTGGCACGGCGGCGAGGCGCTGATGCGTCCGCTGTCGTTTTACCGCCGCGCCCTCGAGCTTCAGCGCAAGTACGGTGCCGGCATGGTCATCGACAACTGCATACAGACCAACGGCACCATGCTCACCGACGAGTGGTGCCGCTTTTTCCGCGACAACGGCTGGCTCGTGGGCGTGTCGGTCGACGGCCCCCGCGAGTTTCACGACGAGTACCGCCGCAACCGCGTCGGCCAGCCATCCTTCCGCAAGGTGATGCAAGGCATCGAGCTGCTCAAGAAGCACGGTGTCGACTGGAACGGCATGGCCGTCGTCAACGACTACAATGCCGACCATCCGCGCGAGTTTTATCAATTTTTCAAAGACATCGAGTGCCGCTACATACAGTTTACACCCATCGTCGAGCGCCTCACCCGCCACACCGACGGCCGGCGTCTCGCCGCCGTGGGCGACGGCGGCAGCGGCGTGGAGCTGGCGCCCTTCTCGGTGTCGCCCGGGCAGTGGGGGCGCTTTCTGTGTGAGGTATTCGACGAGTGGGTGTGCGACGACGTGGGCACCTACTTCATACAGCTCTTCGACGCCGTGCTGGCCAACTATCTCGGCGAGCAGCCGGGCGTCTGCTCCATGGCACGCACCTGCGGCCACGCCGGAGTGATGGAGTACAACGGCGACGTATTTTCCTGCGACCACTTTGTATTTCCCGAGTACCGCCTGGGCAATATCCGCACCCACACCCTGGTCGAGATGATGCACGGCGAGCGCCAGACCCGCTTCGGGCTGGCCAAGCGCGACAGCCTCCCCGGCTACTGCCGCCGCTGCCCCTGGCTCGACATCTGCAACGGCGAGTGTCCCAAAAACCGCTTTGCCGTCACCCCCGACGGCGAGCCGGGCCTCAACTACCTCTGCGAGGGATACCGCCGCTTCTACGCCCACTCGGCCGAGGCCATGCGCTACATGCGCGATGCCCTGCGCGACGGGCGCCCCGCCTCCGACGTGATGTCGTGGCTCCGCGGCGCCTGACGCCCCAAAAACGCCCGATACCGCCTGCGGCGGCGGGCGTAAAATGTGAAAAAAAAGGTAGGTAAATTCTGATTTCACCCGTTTGTGCCCGATTGTACGAAAATACGGTCGGTAAAAAACGGGTGAAAATTTGTCATGCGGTCACTGATACTCTACTTTTGCCGCATCTATCGCCGAAGTCGGTCATGCTACCTTCTGCAATCTTAATACCAAACCAAAATATCTAACATCCTTTTTTCAGCTTTTTATTTACCATGAGAAAAATTTTATCGTTGGTCGTGGTGATGATGTGCTTCTTCGCGCAGGGTCTGCGCGCCGAGGCATTGCTCACGCCCGACCCGTCGAAGACCTACATGATACAGCACTCGAGCGGTCTGTTCATGACAGTCGATGGCAACAGTCTTAAAATCATGCAGGCCGGAAGCGGCACCTCCCAGAAGTTTACCTTCGTGCCTGTAGAGGGCGCCGACGAGCCCACTTGGAACATCAAGTGTGAGGACGGCCGCTATATCGCCAGCGACAAAGGTTATACCCAGGTATTCCTGTCAGATCCCGCCGACACCTTTACCCATTATACATTCTGGGAGTCGCATGAGGCAGACCACGTGAAGCTCTGGAATGTTGGTCGCAGTGCATACGTCGGTACAGACGCCAACAGCGACGGCAGCGGCATCTTCTCCGACAAGAGCGGCAACGACGGCAAGCACGCCTGGAAGTTTGTCGAGGCGACCGACGGTCTGCTCACCTCGGGCCTGGAGTCGACCATCGCTACGGCTGAGGCCACGCTGTCCGACCTGAAGGGCAGCGACTCGTTTACATCCGACGCAGAGAGCGTGCTCACCGCAGCCATCGCCGCTGCCAACGGTGTGCTCTCCGGCGCCACCGAGCAGTCGCAGATCAATGAGGCCGCGTCGACTCTGAGCGCGTTTGTAGCCGCCGTGAAGACCTTCAATGGCACCCTGGCCGGCGCCATCAGCCTGCGCGCAGGTGCATCGGTGGGCGACTCCACCGGCGACTATCCGCAGGAGGCCGCCGACGCTTTCGATGCCGCCATCGCCGCCGCCAAGGCCGCCTGGGCCGGTGCCACCGCTGCGACACTTGCCGAGGCAAACACCGCCCTCAATGCCGCTGTGACCGCGTTCAACTCCGCCCGCATCGTCTTCAATGCCGAGGCCGGCAAGAAGTATTACATCATCAACACCTACTCCAATCTGATGATGGCCGTCAGCGCTAAAAACGAGGCTGTCCTCGACACCCCCACCGCCGCCGACAATCAGAAGTGGGAAATCGTCCCCGTCGAGGGCAGCAGCGTGGCTTTCAATCTCAAGCTGTCAGACGGCAACTACCTTGCCCGCAAGGGTGACTGGAACACCACCGTGGTGACCGACCCCAGCGAGAACGTCGCCAAATTTGAGTTTGAGATTATCGACCTTGTAAATAAGGTGTACGGTCTGAAGAAATTCAACGAAAGCGGCTGGGTATATATGGCCGCAGACAATCAGTCGGCCGGTCAGACTATCTATACCAACAAGCCCATGACCAATGTCTCGCAGTGGCAGATCAAGGAGGTCGTCGACGGCGAGCTCCTGACCATGGGCTTCGACGCCGCCGTAGCCGCCGCCGAGGATTACATCGCCAAGGCTGTCGTGGGCGAGGAGGCCGGCAACTATCCCCAGGAGGCTCTCGATGCCATCAAGGCCGCCCTGGCCGCCGCCAAGGCCAATACCGCCACCACACAGGAGCAGCTCAATGAGGTCGTGGCCACTCTGCAGGCCGCCATCAACGACTTCATCGCAGCCAAGATCGACCCCTTCTTCACGCCCCGCGAGAATACCGCCTACCGCTTCTCGGTGCGCAAGTACTCGGGCAAGTTTATGACCAACAACGACGGCAGCGCCAAGTCGACATCTGAGTTTGCCGCCGGCAACGCCGGTCAGCACTGGACATTCCAGCCCGTCGAGGGTGCCAAGCACACCTTCATCGTCAAAAACGACGGCAAGGTGCTCGACTACGATGGCAATGTCACCGAGATGGCCGATGCCGACGCTCCCAAGTGGACTGTGGTATACTGCACCACCGCCGGCAATCTCGACTACTTCGCCCTGGTACAGTACGACGACCCCACAAAGGTGGTCGCCTTCTCCAGCGGCAACAATTTCGTGATACAGAGCCTCAATAAGGGCAACGATGCCCACCAGGCCCGCTTCCTGCGTGTCGACCCCGCCCACGACCCCAATATCTACAATCTTGAAGTGGCCATCGCCAACGCCCGCTACACCCTCGACAATATCGACCGCGGCAATGAGATAGGCCAGTACAGCGACGCCAAGTGCGAGGCATTTGCCGCCGTAATCGCCGCCGCCGAGGCTCTCGCCGGCGCCACCCAGGAGGAAGTCGACGCCAAGGCCGCCGAGCTCAACCGGGCCCGCACCGACTTTGTCAACAACCCCAACTCCGTGATCAAGGACGAGCTCGACGCCGCCATCGCCGCCGCCAAGGCCAAGGCCGGCGCCGCCGAGGTAGGTGTGGCCGTGGGCCAGTACCTCATGAGCGCCATCCAGGAGTTTGAGGCCAAGATCGCCGGCTTTGAGGCCGATGCCAAGCAGGTATCCGACCAGGAGGCTTGCGACGCCCTCACCGAGGAAGTCAAGGCCGCCACTGAGGCATTTGCAGGCCATGCCGAGGCTCAGCCCGCGGCTACCGTGCTTGCCGACGCCATCACCTGCTGCGAGGCTCTCTACGAGGCCGAGAAAGACAACGTCGGCACCGATATGGGCCAGCGTCCCCAGGAGGCTGTCGACGGCTTTGCCGCCGCCATCGCCGCTGCCAAGGCTGTCGCCAATCCCGATGTGACCGACCTGGATGCTCTGCTTGATGCCCGCGAGGCCTTCCTCGCCGGCGCCGTGTCGGTCGACCGCACTCCGCTGCGCAAGGCCATCGCCGCCGCCCAGGCCGATGAGTTTGCCGACCTCAAGGGCGGCGACTTCGACGGCTACTATCCCCAGGATAAGATCGACGCCTTCAATGCCGCTCTGGCAGCAGCCACCGCTGCCGAGGCCGACATGACCAAGACCCAGGACGAGGTCAACGCCTGCACCAAGGCCCTCAACGATGCCATGACCGACCTGCGCAAGTCGGTGGTAAGCGTGAAGTTTGCCAACCTCGACCGTGAGCTCGCAGCCGCCGAGGCCGCCCTGGCCGGTGTGACCGCCGTCGGCGACGGCGAGGGCAAGTGCCCCCAGAGCGTATTTGACGCTTTCAAGGCCGTCATCACCGAGGCCAAGGCCATCGACCGCGCCGCCATCAACCAGGCCGGCGTCGATGCCATGGTAGCCAAGCTGGGCGAGGCCATCGTCACCTTCAACACCGCTGTGGTAGCCGGCACCGGCATCAACGATGTGATTGCCGCTGCTACCGCTCTGCTCGACGGTGCCGAGCAAGGCTTCAAGCCCGGCAACTATCCCGCGTCGGCCATAGAGGGTCTGCGCAGCGCCATCGCAGCCGCCCAGGCTACCGTCGGCGCCGAGGGTACCACCCAGGCCGACCTGCTCGCCGCCGTAGCCGCCCTCAAGGCTGCCATGGAAGACTTCAAGACCCAGGCCGTGCCCGCCCACGACCTCACCGACATCAAGGCCGCCATCGCCGAGGCCGAGAAGTTTATCGCCGAGACCGGCATGGACGACTTCCTGCTCTCGATGGCCCTTGACGAGGCCCGCGAGGTGGTCGCCAACTCCGACCAGTACACCAAGTCGGAGGTGAAGAAGGCTCAGGAGAATCTTGAGAAGGCTCTCGACTTTGCCCGCCAGACCGCCGGTATCGCCGCCGTAGGCGCCGACTCGCTGTCGGTACGCGTCGAGGGTGGCCGCATCATCGTCGACGGTATCGCCGGCAAGGCTATCGTGGCTGTCTACACTGTCGACGGCCGCATGGTATCGCGCGCCGAGGCTGCCGCCGCCTGTGAGCTGTCGCTCAGCGCCGGCAAGTACATCGTGGCCGTGAGCGCCGAGGGCGTCTCGATGACCCGCGTCGTGATTGTGAAGTAATCCCGCATAACACCCATCCAAGTCACCGGGCCGGCGTGCCCGGCCCGGTGACTTTCCTTTTTATCATACACACACACTCTCTCTCTGCACCTCACTCCCTGACCCATCCCTAAACAGACCGCCATCCCACCCGACGCCATGAAAAGACATCTGATAAGCCTCCTGGGCTGCCTCGCCGCCATCAACCTTGCCGCCACCGATGTGGCCGCAGCAGGGCTGCATGTGGTAGGGCGCGTGGAGACCGACATGACGCTCGGCGCCACCGACGACCTGCACGTGACCGCAGCCGGCGATGCCATCGCCGAGGGCGTCACCGTCGACCTGGCCGACCCCGGATGCCGCCTGTTTTTTGACAATATACGCCCCGCCGACGTGCGATCAATGTACTCCGGCTCCATCACCGTCGCGGGCGCGAGACTTGAGCCGGAAACCAACGCACGCATATGCGTGTACCGCCACGGCACGGAGATACTCCCCCATGGCCGCTCGTATACCCCGCTCACGGCCTACGGCCGCGCCGGCCTCAGCGGCGATATGGAGGCATACGCGCCCGGATACCACTACTCCAACAGCCCCGCGCCCGGCGTGGAGACTGCCAACATAAAGCCCCTCGCGCTCGACGACCGCATGCACTCGCTGCGCCTCGCCCGCGGATACATGGCCACCCTGGCCACCAACCCCGACGGCACCGGCTACAGCCGATGCTTCATCGCCGAAGACGCCGACCTCGTGCTCGACCGCCTGCCCGCCGAGCTCGACGGCAAGGTAAGCTACGTGCGTGTCTTCCTGTGGCAGCGCCCCTCAAAGAAAGGCTGGGTGGGCGGCAACAACAAGATCAATCCCCCCGAGGGATATTTCGACCAGCAGTGCGACCTCACAGGCAGCACCTGGGGCTATACCTGGGGCACATCGGCCGACTGGTGCTCGTCGCCCGACACCCGCGGCAAGATACGGTACAATCAGGAGTTTGTCCCCGAGAAATGGGGCGCCGGCGGCGACTGGCACGAACTCCTCAACGATATGCGCAGCTCGCATCTGCTGAGCTACAATGAGCCCGACCACGGCGAGCAGTCGGCCGTGTCGGTCGAGAAGGCCATCGAGGAGTGGCCGGCCCATCTGATGACCGGCATGCGCCTGGGCTCGCCCGCCACCACCGATTTCTCGTGGCTCTACCGGTTTATGGACGCCTGCCGCGAGCGCAATTACCGCGTCGACTACGTGGCCATCCACGCTTACTGGGGCGGCAGCGGCAGCTCGGTGCAGGTCGGCTCGGTCGACGACTGGTACCGCCATCTGCGCGAGGTGCACGTCAAGACCGGGCGCCCGCTGTGGATCACCGAGTGGAACAATGGCGCCAACTGGACCCACGAGGCCTGGCCCGCCGACAAGGCCGCCCGCCAGGAAAAGCAGCGCAAATTTATGGAGGAGGTGCTTGCCATGATGGATACATGCTCCTTTATCGAGCGCTACTCGGTATACAACTGGGTCGAGGAGAAGCGCGCCCTCTTCTGGGGCGACATGAATCTCACCCCCGCCGGCAAGGTATACCGCGACTTCAAGGCCGCCCCGGCATTCTCGCGCGAGTGCGAGGTGGTGCCGAGCTGGGAGATACAGTCGGCCCCTGCGCTCGGGCTGGGCTACGGCGGCACCCGCGCGGTGTCGCTGCGCTGGACCGACGACAATGCCGAGCAGGTGTCGGGCTACGCCGTCGAGCGCCGCCATGGCGACGGCGGCTGGACGCGCGCCGCCGAGCTGCCGATGCGCGCGGCGGAGTGGAGCGAGACGCTGCCTCGCGGCGCGACGGGCGACACCGGATACCGTGTGGTATCGCTCGACGGCGGGAGCCGCGCCGCCGTGTCGGCCGAGCGGTCGGCGAGCACGCTCGCCGGCGGTAGCGGCCCGATAGTCGGCCGCCGGGCCATGGAGCGCGGCGAGATGCTGACATTCCTGCCCGCGGGATACGGCGACAGCCCCGTATTTGTCGCCGGTGTGCAGACATACCGCATGAAATCACCCATGCTTGTGGCGGCCCGCCCGTATGGCGCCGACGCCGTGGGATTTGGCCCCGAGGTGTGGGGATACAACGCCACCACCACCTTTGTAAGCCGCGACACCGTGTCGTATATGATACTGCCCCGCGCCGGCGTATGCCGCCTGGGCGACCTCGATGCCGAGGCAGGCCGCATCGACGGCCTGCGGGCCGGCGACACCCGCCATGTGGCATTGGCCGCAGGGTACAAGTCGGCGCCGGCCGTATTTGCCACCGTCGAGGGCGACAGCCGCGCCGTGGCCGTGGTGAGCGGCGTCGGGCCCGACGGATTTGATGTGACCGTCATGCGCGAGGCCGGCTCGCCGTCGGAGTCGCCTGTGAGCGTCGGCTACGTGGCCGTCGCCACAGGCTGCACCACCTTGGGCGGCCGCGAGATAAGGGTAGGGCGCACCGACACGTTTACGGTCGGCACCACCTCGGCCCGCAGCGCCCGCGTGGCCTACGGCGCCGACATGGGCGAGGCCTGCTTCATGGCCTCGTTGAGCCCCGCCGTGCCCACCGATGCAGCCTTCACGCTGCGCGCACGCTCGGTGTCGGGCACCGCCGCCGATATATTTGTGAGCTGCGAGGAGTCGGTGCCCGGCACCCGCCCCGCCGAGGTCGCCGGCAGCTTGGCCTGGTGTGCCGTGGCCGGCGAGTCCTCGTCTGCCGGGGCAGCCGATGCGGCGGCCGATGTGGCCGGCGGCATGACCTACGACCGCGCGGGCGGAGTGCTCCGTCGCGCCGACGGCCGCGAGATGACCGCTCTGACGGTATGCGGCGCCGACGGCCGCGCCGTATTCAGCGCCGGCAGCCGGGCCCGGGTCAGCACCGCCGGCTGGCACCCCGGGCTGTACATAGCGAGCGCCGCCGGATGCCGGCCGCTGCGCTTCCAAGTCGCTGCCCGATAAATCAGAAATCAATATAATCTTTACTAATACCAACCATCTTTCTTTCAATTAAAACCTAAATGAAAAAGAATTATTTCAAATGCCTGCTCATGTCACTGGCGCTGTCTGCATCGCTGTGTGGCTATGCAGCCGGGCCGGTGGTGACACTCGGCTCCGCGCAGGCAGTAGCCGCCGCTCCGGCCAAGGCTAAGGCTCAGGGCGTGGTAATCAACGGCACAGGCCAGAGCGGTACATTTACCGTAAATGCCGCCAACCTGACCGACAAGATCACGCTGACCGCATCGGCCGGCCTCGAGGTGTATCCCGAGACTCTGCCCGCCAACGCCACCAACGTGACCGTGCACGTGACCCTGCTGAGCACCATGCCCGTCACCGAGGGCTGCGTGTATCTGCGCAGCGGCGACTTCCGCGGCACTGTGGCCGTCAAGGGCTACGGCACTCCCCTGGAGCAGAAAGACCTCTCGGCCAACCCCGTATACAAGGGCGCCGACAAGAGCCTGGCCCACGGCGCCGCTGAGGGCTTCACCGCCGGCAAAGACGGCTACACTGTGGAGTTCCGCGTCAAGACCAAGCAGGATGCATCGACCTTCGATGCCTATGCCGTGACCAAAGACGGCGCTGCCTTCAAGGCTTATATCGACGCCGACGCCATCGGCCTGTACAACGGCGAGTCGAAAGTCAACATCGAGAATAGCCTCAATGCAGGCGAGGGCGGCAAGAAATCCTTCTACAACACCGACGGCAAGTACCACACATACCGCTATGCCGTGACCGCCGACCGCCGCGTGTTTGTGTACCGCGACGGCCAGCTCATCACCATCCTGCGCACCGGCGACTACGGCAACCAGGCCTCCTGGGGCGTGGAGAATGGCGATATCGCCGAGAATCTGCTCAAAAACCCGGGCTTCGAGGGTGAGTGGAACACCCGCGCCACCGACTCGCTCCTCAACCGCGTCGAGGGCTGGATTGTCGACCCCATCGACCGCTACAACTGCAACTACGACGTAATCAACAAGGAAATCAACAACGACCTCGACCACTTCAACCACGTGATGAAGCTCCAGCGCTACAACTGGAACGACGGCTGGGGCGCAGGCACCGTGTCGCAGATTGTCGACGTGGCTCCCAACAGCACTTACTCGCTGAGCTTCCTGGCCCAGGCCGGCACCGAGAAGAAGACCGGCCAGATACAGGGCGCCGTGAAGATTCAGGAGGTACAGGACTCCAAGCTCGGCACCTCGGTCGACATCACCAATGAGGACGCCATGAAGCAGTATGGCATGAGCTACACCACCTCGGCCGCGTGCCGCCAGATTAAGGTCGTGCTCCACAACGAGCGCTTCCTCAACGGCGGTGGCTGGGGCTCGAGCCCGCAGCCCTTCATGGTCGACGAGATGGTGCTCACCGGCCAGTCGCGCGTGCTCGACCAGAAGGCCGGCTTCAGCGCCGACGGTACCGATGTGGAGTACTTCACATACGACTGCACCGGCGCCTACGCCCCCGTGACCCCCGTGCTCGCTCCCGCCGAGCGCGCCGTCAGCATCACCGGCACCGGCTCCTCCAAGACCGTCAAGATCAATATCGCCAATCTTGTGTCGGCCGACAAGGTGAGCGTATCGGCCACCGCCGGCTTCTCGGTATATCCCGAGACCCTCGACGCAAGCAAGGACGGCGAGATCGCCATCACTCTCAACAGCACCCTGCCCGAGACATCAGGCAAGGTAATCCTGCGCAGCGGCGACACCCGCGCCTACATCAATGTCACCGGCTATGCCGACGACCTGGAGCGTAAGGACATCAAGGCCAATCCCGCCTTTGCAGGCGCCGGCAACAGCTTTGCCGCCACCGCAGCCGACGGCTTCACCGCCGGCAAGGACGGCTACACCGTGGAGTTCCGTGTGAAGACCAAGCAGGATGCATCGACCTTCGACGCATATGCCGTGACCAAAGACGGCGCTGCCTTCAAGACCTATGTGGAGGCCGACGCCATCGGTCTGTACAACGGTGAGTCGAAAGTCAACATCGAAAACCCCGCCACCTCGGGCGACGGCGGCAAGAAGGTATTCTACAACACCGACGGCAAGTACCACACCTACCGCTATGCCGTGACCACCGACGGCCGCGTGAATGTATACCGCGACGGTCTCTTCGTGGCCAACCTGCGCACCGCCGACTACGGCCACCAGGCCGAGTGGGCTGTCGAGAATGGCGACGTGGTCGAGAATCTGCTCAAGAACCCCGGCTTCGAGGGCGAGTGGAACAAGCGCGCCTCCGACAATCAGGTCAACCGTGTCGAGGGCTGGGTAGTAGACCCCATCGACCAGTACAACTGCCAGTACTCCGTAATCAACAAGGAGATTGACAACGACCTCGACTACAACAACCACGTGATGAAGCTCCAGCGCTACAACTGGAACGACGGCTGGGGCGCAGGTACCGTGTCGCAGATTGTCGACGTGGCTCCCTCGAGCACCTACTCGCTGAGCTTCCTTGCCCAGGCCGGCACCGAGAAGAAGACCGGCCAGATCCAGGGCGCCGTGAAGATTCAGGAGGTACAGGACTCCAAGCTCGGCACCTCGGTGGACATCACCAACGAGGACGCCATGAAGCAGTATGGCATGAGCTACACCACCTCGGCATCGTGCCGCCAGATTAAGGTCGTGCTCCACAACGAGCGCTTCCTCAACGGCGGTGGCTGGGGCTCGAGCCCGCAGCCCTTCATGGTCGACGAGATGGTGCTGAGCGGCCAGTCGCGCGTGCTCGACCAGAAGACCGGCTTCAATGGCGACGGTACCGATGTGGAGTACTTTGCCTATGACCCCACCGGCGCATACGCTCCCCTCGCTCCCGACTTCGGCGACGACGTCGACGGCATCGATGAGGTAGAGGTCAACGCAGCATACGCCCGCACCTCGGCCGAGGGCATCGCCCTGTACAACACCGCCGACGGCACCGCAGTGAGCGTATACGACACCCTGGGTATGCTCGTGGCCACCGAGCCCGACTATGTGCCCGGCTCCGTAATCGCCCTGCCTGCCCGCGGCATGTACGTCTGCGTGATTTCCACCTACGGCAAGACACGCAATCTCAAAGTTATTTATTAAGTTTGTAACCTGATTTAGATTTATCTGACTTCCGCCGCGCGGAGCCGGTAAGGCTCCGGCTCCGCGCGGCTAACCATTAAACTCCGATACCGACATGAGATACTCCCGGATATTGATTTCTTCATTAGTATTTTGCTCCCTTTCCGTATCAGCGGCCCGCACCAATTTTACTCCCGGCGCCGTATGGAATGACACCCGGGGCACGCATATCAACGCCCACGGCGGATGCGTCGTGCACCACCAGGGCAAGTATTACTGGTTTGGCGAGGACCGCACCGGCTACGACAGCAACGGCGTGAGCTGCTACACCTCGACCGACCTCTACAACTGGACCCGCGGCGGGCTCGTATTCAAGGCCGCGCAGGCCAAAGACCCCGACACCGGCAAGTGCATACTGGAGCGCCCCAAGGTGGTGTACAACGACGCCACCGGCAAGTGGGTGATGTATATCCACTGGGAAAACGGCGACGGATACGGCGAGGCACGCGTGTGTGTGGCCGTCTGCGACAAAATCGACGGCAACTACGACTTTGTGAGCACCTTCCGCCCCAACAATCACGACTCCCGCGACCAGACCGTATTCAAAGACACCGACGGACGGGCATATCACTTCGGCTCCACCGACATGAATACCAACATGAACGTGGCCCTGCTCTCGGCCGACTATCTCTCGACCGAGACCAACCCCGTCACCGAGACCAAGATACTCAAGGGCCTGCGCTACGAGGCTCCGGCCATCATCAAGGCCGGCGACACTTACTTCGGCGTATTCTCGGGCTGCACCGGCTGGGACCCCAACCCCGGCCACAGCGCCACGGCGACCGACATACTCGGCCACTGGCAGACTCTGGGCAACTTTGCCATCGACAAGGGCGGCGAGACCACTTACCGCAGCCAGAGCACATATATCTTCAAGGTCGACGGCTACGATGGCGCATATGTTTATATGGGCGACCGCTGGAATTCGTCGGACGTCGGCGGCAAGTCGGAGTATGTGTGGCTGCCGCTGAGCCTGCGCTCGGGCGCTCCGACTGTCAAGTGGTATGAGTCGTGGACACTCGACGTATTTGCCGACTGCGACCGCTGGGCCCGTCTGGACCATGCGGTCGACGGGGCGGTGGTGCGCATCCTCGACAAGTACTCCGACCGCTGGATGTCGACCAAGGGCAACGGCTTCTTTATCGACGACGACTCCGACGCCACCAATATGGACTTCCGCCTGGAGAAGACTGCCAATCCCTACGTATGGCGCTTTGTGGAGGTGAAGTCGGGCAAGTATCTTGAGTCGATGTACGGCGCGCTGGTGCTCGCCGACGGCTCCGGCGCCGCCTCTCAGGACTGGCGTCTTGAGCTGCTCGAAGACGGCTGCTACCATATACAGTGTGTCAAAGACGGCAAGGTGCTCACCGTGTCGGGCGACTCGCGCCTGGCCTCGTCGCCGGTGTTCCTGGTGGCCAAGGGCGCTGCCGAGGCGCAGTGCTTTGGCCTGTACTTCGATACCAAGGCCCACGGCGACCTGCCACGGGCCGATATGTTCAGCGCCGCTTACCGCGCCGACAATCTCGCCCGCATCGAGGCGCAGGAGGCTTATGAGTCGGCGGCCGGCATCGGCGAGGTGGCTGTGGCCACGGGTGCCACCGTGCGTGCCGACGGCCGCGATGCCCTGGTGGTGAGCGGCGCCGACGGTGTCGCCCTTACTCTGACGGTGGTCGAGGCCGCCTCGGGCCGCGCAGTGGCCGTAGTCGAGGCCGTCGCATCGCAGTCGGGCACGCGCGTCGCTCTGCCATCGGCTCTCGGCCGCGGGGTGTATGTGGTCACCGCCGTTGGCGATAACATGCACTGTGCAAGTAAGATAGTGATTTAATATGTGTTTGGATGAAAAATAGACCTTCATACGTGGTACAGCGTATGAGCGCCCTGGCGGGTATGGCAATTTTTGCCATACTCGCCTGCGTGTTGCTTGCCGGCACGCGCGCGCCGTATCTTATCAAGACCGATGAGCTGTCGCTTTTCGTGTCAGACGGCCGCTATTTCAGCGACTGTATGCTCGTGCCGGGCGGCGCTCTCACCTGGTGTGCCACCTTTATCACTCAGTTTTTCCATTACCCGTGGCTCGGCACGGCTGTGATGACGCTGACCCTCGTGGGGCTGTGGCTCGCCGTGTACCGAGCGTTCAGGCTGCCTGCCCGGGCGTTTCTCTACGCCGGAGTGGTGCCTGCGATGATGCTGGCCGCCTATCTCATGGCCGGCTATCTCATCTACACCATCAAGACCCCGGGCTTTGCCTATATGGGCATACTCGGCAGCCTTGCCGCTGCGGGCATATATGCCCTCTACCGGCTGAGCGACCGCATGGTGTGGCGGCTGGCGGTGCTTGCCGCTGCTGCGGCGATGTACATGCCGCTGGGCTTCTATGCGCTGCTGGGCATGGCGCTGTGCGCTGCGGCAGACTTGCGCCGCTTCCGCGGCAGCTGGCCCTGTGTGGCGGCTGCGGTGGTGCTGACGGTGGCCGTGCCACGGCTGGTGTATTACTTCGGCGACACCCACCTGATGTATGCCCGCATGTATATATCGGGGCTGCCGCGCTTCGGCGCCGACAGTGTGATGCTCTGGCTGCCATATATCGTGGCATTTGCCGCGATGGGCGTCTTTGCGCTCATAGGGCGCCGCGCCCCTGCGGCTGCGAGCGCGCCCTGCGGCCTGCGCTGCATACTGCCTGCGGCCGCGGTGTATCTCTGCTCGCTGGCGGCGGTGCCGCTGCTGGCCCCGGCCGACCCCCATCTCGACTCGCTGCTCAGGATGGATATCGCCTCGGAGCAGGGCGACTATGCCGCCGCTCTCGAGGCATCGCGCGATGCAGGCCCCGCGCCCACCCGTGCCCTCGGCCTGTACACCCACATGTCGCTCTTCCACCTGGGCCGGGCCGGCGACAGCCTCTTTACATACCCGATGGCCGACACGGAGTACCGCTCGCCCAACCCCGGCTTTACCATGCGCGCCGTGTGCACCCGCGAGCTGCTCTACAAGCTGGGCCGCGTCAACGACTGCTACCGCTGGTGTATGGAGGATATGGTGGAGTATGGCCCGCGCGCCGAGTATCTCAAGTATATGGTGAAGTGTGCGCTGGTCAATGGCGAGACCGCCCTGGCGCGCCGCTATCTCGACATACTCGACCGCACTCTCTTTCACAGCGACTGGGCCCGCCGCTACCGCCGCTATGCCGACGACCCCTCGCTGATGGATGCCGAGCCGGAGTTTACGTCGATACGCCCGCTCATGGCATACCACAATACCATCGGCGGCGATGGCGGCGGCCGCATCGAGAGCTATCTGTCGGCGGCGGTGGCCTCGATGGAGGGCGGCCCGCGCGAGCTGGTCGAGCTGTCGTTGCAGTTCAATCTCGTGCGCAAAGACATCGCCGGCTTCTGGCCCCGCTTCATGCTCTATGCCCGCACCCACGACCGCCTGCCCCGCCACTATCAGGAGGCGGCAGTGCTATTCTCGGCGCTGGAGCAGCAGGTCGACTGGCGCCGGTTTGACATCGACCCCGAGGTGGTGCGCAGTTTCGGCGCCTTCATGGAAATGGCCCGCCGCAACTCCCGCTTTGGCGACGAGGCAAACCGCGAGGCGTTCAAGCCCGTATTCGGCGATACCTACTGGTATTACTACTTCTTTATCAAAGACCTCAAGACCCTATGAATATCATCTGTAAAACGACACTTACCGCTCTGCTGGCGGCAGCTCTGGCGGCGTGCCGCCCCGGCGTGCCATCCGACGCCGTAGCCTCGGACGAGCCGCCGGTAATCAGCCCCGACTACACCGGCATAGACATACCCTGCAACATCGCCCCGATGACCTTTGCCATCGAGGCCGAGGGCACCGACTATCTGACCCACTTCCACACGGCGGCCGACCCGGCCGGCTTTGTGGCCACAGGGCGTGTGCCGGGCATAGATGCCGGCGACTGGCACAGCCTGGTGGGCGGCGCCGCCGGCGACACCCTGCTCATCGACATATACGTGAGGCCCGCCGACGGCAAGCCCTACACCCGCTATGCCACCGTGCGCAACGCCATCTGCGACAGCATCGACCGCTACATATCGTACCGTCTCATCGAGCCGTCGTACATATCCTTTGAGACGATGGCCATATGCCAGCGCGATCTCACCGGCTTTGACGAGCGCGAGATATACAACAGCATGTCGATGTCGGAGGAAGACCAAGGCCAGTGTATCAACTGCCACTCATATCAGGACTACAACCGCGGCGGCAACATGCAGCTCCACGTCAGGGTGGGGCACGGCGGCACCGTGGTGGCCTGCGACGGCGCCCTCAAGAAAGTCAACCTCAAGACCCCGGGCACCATATCGTCGGGCGTATACCCCTGCTGGCATCCCACGCTGCCCCTCATCGCATACTCCGTAAACACCACCACCCAGAGCTTCCACTCCCGCGATACGGCCAAGGTCGAGGTGCAGGACTCCCGCTCCGACCTCATCCTCTACGATGCCCTCACCGACGTGGTGACCCCGGTGGCCATGGAGCGCGACCGCCTCGAGACATTTCCGTACTGGCATCCCGACGGCCGCAGCCTGTGGTATGTGTCGGCCGAGGTTCCGCCGATGGACGACGAGGCCATGTCGGAGTATCAAAACGAGCACTACCGCGACTTCCGCTACGATCTGTACCGGCGGTCGTTCGACCCCGAGACCCGCCGCTTCGGCGAGCCCGACACCATATTTCTCGCTTCGGAGTATGAGCGCAGCGTCACCCTGCCGCGCCCCTCGCCCGACGGGCGGTATGTGGTGTTTACGATGGGCGGCTTCGGCACCTTCCATATCTGGCACCACGACAGCGACCTGTACATGCTCGACACCGCCGACGGCACCATACGCCCGCTCGACGAGATCAACAGCGGCGACACCGAGAGCTACCACAGCTGGTCGTCAGACGGCCGCTGGATGATATTCAGCTCGCGCCGCGACGACGGCTCCTACACCCGCCTGTACCTGACCAACTTCGGTCCCGACGGCCGCTTCAGCAAGCCCTTCCGCCTGCCACAGAAAGATCCCGGCCACGACGGCCGTCGGCTCAAGTCGTACAATATCCCCGAGTTTATGGCCTGTCCCGTGCAGCTTACACGTCGCGAGTTGCTGCGGGTGATCGGCAGCGACGCCACCACCGCTACTTTCCGCCCATGAGCCTCTCCTACAGCACCTATACCGGCGGCGGCGATGCACTTGTCGCCTGCGCCGAATACCGTCCCGACGGCGGCGGCCCCGCCGAGCGCCATATCATGGCCACACCCTGCGGCGGAGGCACCTTTGCCCGGCAGTGGGCGGCCGTGCGCGACGCCGCTCTGCGGGCCTGCGGCCCGGCCGAGCCGGTGATGATGCGTGTCTTTCTGAGCGACCCCGCCAATCAGAGCGATGCACTCACGGGGCTGCCCGGCTGCGCCGTGTCGACGGTGGGTCAGCCGCCGGTGGGCGTGGCGGGTGCCAAGGTGGCCGTGTGGCTCATGGCACGCGAGGACGCCTCGGTGACCGATGCCGGCCCGGGCATATATGTGGTGGCACTGCCCGGCGGCGCCGCCGAGATATGGATGGCAGGCATGTCGCGGCCCGGCCGCGACTCGCGCGCGGCCACAATCAGTATGCTTACCGACTGCGACCGGGCGCTGGCCGCCCGGGGCACATCGCTGGCCGGCGGGGTGCTGCGCACGTGGTTTTTTGTGCACGATATCGACACCAACTATGCCGGCATGGTCAAGGGGCGCAATGAAGTATTTGACTCCGTGGGCCTCACCGCCGACACCCACTTCATCGCCAGCACCGGCATAGGCGGCAGCGACTCCGACCCCGCCGTGACGGTGCTGCTCGACGTATATGCCGCCACCGGCACGGCTCCCGATGCCGTGAAGTATCTCCACGCGCCCGACCGCCTCAACCCCACCGCCGAGTACGGTGTGGCATTTGAGCGCGGCACGGCCGTGACTTTTGCCGACCGCCGCCGGGTGCTCATCTCGGGCACCGCGAGCATCGACAGCCGCGGCCACATCGTGCACGCCGGCGATGTCGAGGCGCAGACCCGGCGCATGTGCGACAATGTGGAGGCGCTGCTCGCCAACGCCGGCTGCTCGGCCGCCGACATGATGCACGCCATCGTGTACATACGCGACGTGGCCGATGCCGCGGCGGTGGGCGCAATGATAGCCGGGCGGTATCCGGGGTTGCCATGTGTGGTGACACTGGCGCCCGTCTGCCGCCCGGGATGGCTTGTGGAGATGGAGTGTATGGCTATGTGCCCGCCTCGGGAGTGAGCGTCAGCGCACGTACTCCTTGGTGACGCGGCGGCCGCGTACCACTATATATAGCCCCGGAGCGGGGTCGGTCACGCGCGCGCCCTGCAGATTGTAGTATACGGCGGCAGCGTCGGTGTCGGCGGCTCCGTCGGCAGATATGTCGGTGATGCCGTCGGTAGAGGCGTATACATCGCGTATGGCGTCCATCACATGCTGATTGTACACCCGCAGGGTGCGACGGTCGATGATGGTCGAGGTGGGGCGTGAGCAATTGTTGGTATCCCAGGCAAAGGATACCATGCCCGCGTCGCGGCACCACTCGTTGAGACGCTTGTAAAATGCCGCCACCGAGGCGTCGTGCAGTGTCTGGTCTTCGCCCGCGCCCGATACGTTCTTCTGTAGGGCGGCGTACTCGCCGATGATTACCGGCATGCCGCGGTCGGTATATTTCGACTTCATCAGCCCGAAGAGGCGATCCATCTCAGCCTCGCCGCCATTGTAGCCGCGTCGGGTGCCGGCGGGGATATTGCCCTCGCCCCAGTAGTTGACATACTTGCCCCAGCTCTCGTCCTTGTCCATGCCGCAGAATTGCCAGGGGGTATAGTAGTGCACCTCAAACATCATGCGGTCGGGCGTGGGGTCGGTGGGAAAGGTGTCGTAGAAGTCGTAGCTCTTGGAGAAGTCGGTATTGGGGCCCTGTACCACCAGGGTGCGGCGCAGGTTGTTGCCTCCGGTGGCGCGCACGGCGTCGACAAACACCTGCTCGTATGCCAGGAGCAGGGCCGTCTGTGCGGCGTCGTCGGCATTAGGCTCGTTGAGGCCGGCAAAGAGCAGATGCTCGTCGTAGTCGCGAAACTCGGTGGCTATCTGAGTCCAGAGCCTGCCGAGGATGAGTTTCTGCCGCTCGATTTTGGCGGGGTCGGTCTCCTTGATATTGTTTTCGAGCCATCCGCCGTCCCAGTGGTCGTTGAGCACCACGTAGAGGTCGCGGTCGATGCAGTAGTCGACCACCTCGCGCACGCGGGCCATCCATTTGGAGTCGATGGTGTGGGTGGCGGGATTGGATATGTGGCCGAATGCCCATGCCACCGGGATGCGCACGCTGCGGAATCCCTCGGCCTTGATGAGGTCAATCAGCTCCGGGGTGGTGCGGGTCGACTGCCAGGCGGTCTCCGACTCCACGCCGCCGAGATTGTTCCAGAGAGTGGCGCCGGCCCAGTTGCGGGTGGCCTCGAGAGTGTTGCCGAGATTCCAGCCCGGGCTCATTTCGGCGACGAGCTCGGCGGCGGTCTTGTCCAGGCCGTCGGCGGCTGTGGCTGTGGCGGCCGATGCGGCCACTGCCAGAGCGAGTAAAAGTCTTTTCATGTCAATCAGACGATAGGTAAATTGGTAATAATTGATTGTGTATTATATAGTGTATAAACGGTGTATTGAGGGACGAGTTAAGAGGGACGAGTTAAGAGGTACGAGTTAAGAGGGACGGGTGAAGAGGGACGGGTGAAGAGTTAAGGGTTAAGGGGGCGGGGTGAGGTCAGGAGCCGAGGCTCTGCATCTCGACCAGGCGGCGGTAGTGGCCGTCGAGGGCCATGAGCTGCTCGTGGGTGCCTTGCTCGACGATGCGGCCCTCGTGCATCACGCAGATGAGCGAGGCATTGCGGATGGTGCTGAGGCGATGGGCGATGACGATGGTGGTGCGGTCGCGCATGAGGCGCTCCAGAGCCTCCTGCACCAGCACCTCGCTCTCGGAGTCGAGGGCCGAGGTGGCCTCGTCGAGGATGAGGATGGGCGGGTTTTTGAGGATGGCGCGGGCGATGCTGAGGCGCTGGCGCTGGCCGCCCGAGAGGCGGCATCCGCGGTCGCCGATCATGGTGTCGTAGCCTTGCTCCGATGCCACGATAAACTCATGGGCATTGGCGATGCGGGCGGCTGCCTCGACCTGCTCGGGGGTGGCGTCGGACACGCCGAAGGTGATATTGTTGTAGAAGGTGTCGTTGAAGAGTATGGCCTCCTGGTTGACGTTGCCCATGAGGTCGCGCAGGTCGTGGACGCGCATGTCGCGTATGTCGACGCCGTCGATGGTCACCGAGCCGGCGGCCACGTCGTAAAATCGCGGCAGCAGGTCGGCCAGGGTGGTCTTGCCCGAGCCCGACTGGCCCACCAGCGCCACGGTCGAGCCTGCGGGGATGTGGAGCGACACGTCGTGGAGCACCTCGCGCTGGCCGTAGCTGAAGCTTACTCCGCGGTAGTCGATGGCGCGGGCGAGCGCCGGGGCGGCCACCGGTGCGGCGGGGTCGGCGATGGGGTTGCGGGTGTTGAGTATCTTGTCGACGCGCTCCATCGAGGCCAGGCCTTTCTGGATGGAGTACATGGCCTTGCTGAGGTCTTTGGCGGGGTTGATCATGCTGTAGAAGATGACCATGTAGTAGATAAACGATGCGGCGTTCATGCCCGAGTTGCCCGAGAGGATGAGTGTGCCGCCAAACCACAGTATGATGGCGATGGCGGCCGTGCCCAGAAACTCGCTCATGGGGTGGGCGAGGGCCTGGCGGCGGGCCACACGGTTGGAGATGGTGTAAAACACCTGGTTTTCGGCGTGGAAGCGGCGCTTGACCTTGGCCTCGGCGTTGAATGCCTTGATGATGCGCAGGCCGCCGAGGGTCTCCTCGATATTGGCCATCATCACGCCCCACTGGTTTTGCAGCTCCAGCGACTGGCGCTTGAGACGCTTGCCCACACGCCCCATGATAAACCCGGCCACGGGCAGCAGCACAAATACAAATACCGTGAGCTTCCACGATATCATGATCATCATGCCCAGGCACACCACTATCATCACGGGGTTTTTAAACATCATGTCGAGCGAGGCCATCACCGAGTTTTCAATCTCGGCCACATCGCCGCTCATGCGGGCCATCACGTCGCCCTTGCGCTCCGAGGTGAAAAAGGAGATGGGCAGGGCGGTGATTTTGTCGTAGACATAGTTGCGCAGGTCGCGCACGATGCCCGAGCGCAGCGGTATGATGAAGTATGAGCTCAGGAAGGCGGTGCCGGTCTTCAGGCCGGTCATCACCACCAGCGCCACCGCCAGCAGCGCCAGCGTGATCTGCGGCCCGTATGCGTCGATGGCCTCCTGGGTGTAGTAGTAGAAATTGTTGAAGGCGACATCCTTGAGCGAGGCCGAGCCCACGGGCATGTACTCATACGCTGCCTCGCGTATCTTGAAAAGCATCTCCAGGATGGGGATGATCAGGGCAAAGGAGAAGATGGTGAGTACGGCCGAGAGCAGGTTGAAGAGTATGTTGAGAGCCAGGTACTTTTTGTACGGAGGCACAAAGCGGCGGAGTATCTTGATAAATTCGTTCATGGTCGTCGTGACAAATATGCCGCGAAGATACGAATTTTCGCGCGAACTATCCCGCCGCCGCGGGTGTTAAATACTAAAACATACATCTATCACTATGCGTATTACATATCTTGCCCACAGCGGCTTCATCGTCACCACCTCCGAAGTGGTGATGGTATTTGACTATTACCGTGACCCGTCGCACGCCCTGCACAAGGTGCTCGACGAGCATCCCGGGCTGCCGGTAGTGTTTTTTGTGTCGCACTCACACCCCGACCATTACAATCCCGAAATCTTCAATCTCGCCCAAAACCACAAGCGCGTGTACATACTCAGCAACGATGTCGAGGCCCGCGATACCGACTCACGCCTCGCCATACAGGGCATGAGCCCCGGCGACCGTGTCGACGATATCCTCGGCGGCCTCACCGTGCAGGCATACGACTCGACCGATGCCGGTGTGAGCTTTGTGGTGACTACCCGCGAGGGCAAGACCATATGCCACGCCGGCGACCTCAACAACTGGCACTGGAACGAGGAAAGCTCGCCCCGCGAGGTGGCCGAGGCCGACGCCGCATTCCGCAAGGCGCTGGGCCGCATCGCCTCCGAGCACTCGTCGCTCGACGTGGCTTTCTTCCCGGTCGACGTGCGCCAGGGCCGCGACTTTGCTGTCGGCGCCACCGAGTTTGTCGAGGCAATCCGCGTGGCCGACTTCTTCCCGATGCACTTCGACGGCAACTATATGGTGGCCTGCGACTTCGGCGTGTATCCCTTCCACACCAAGGTCGACACCACCTTCCACTGCCTCCACGAGCCCGGCGAGAGCATCGCGCTCGACTGATACTCCCTCCGCATAAACACCGGCGCCCCGGCTCACTGATGAGCCGGGGCGCCGGTGTTTATGCGGTATGCGATTATCTCACCACCTTGGAGGTGTGGCTGCCGCGGCGCATGATATACACGCCGTGGGCGTCGGGGGCGCCCTGCAGCGGCCGGCCGCCAAGGTCGTAGTACTGCGGCCCGGCGCAGTCTGTCTCCGCCTCGCCGATGCCGGTGAGCGTGGCGTCGGCCACAAATATATATGAGTCGCCCGGCACGATGCTCACCCTCACCAGCACCTTCTCGCCCGGCTGCACGCCGCTGTCGGCGGTGAGGGTGAGATTGGTGCCGGTATTGGAGCGCAGCTGCAGCGGCATACGCTCGGTGGCCGTGATGCGGCCGTCGCCGTCGGGCCCGTAGATAAACTCCGACATGTCGTAGCGCTGCTCATACGATACCCTGAAGGAGGCAGGCATTGCCACCAGCCCGTCGTATACGCCGTCGGTGCCCGCCAGCGCCACGTACTTGCCGTCGGCGCTCATCATGAATATCTGCGAGGGGTATACCACGCGGTCGGGGTCGTCAGACATTGTCACGTTGAAGTAATTGTATCCACGGGTATTGTTGTAGTACACCACATCATACTCGCCCTGCGGCACCGGTACATACTTGTTGCCGGTGATGGCCAGCGGGTTTTCCATGCCGATGATTGCCGGCAGGGTGGCCCACGGCGGCATCATGTAAAATGTCGCCTTGCTGTCGGTGGAGCTTTTGGCATAAAATACAAATCCGGGGCCGTCGACCTTGAAATTGCGGGCTGTCATGCCCGTCGACCCGTCGGAGTCGATCAGCTCCACCTGCCCTTGGTAGCTTCCGTCGGCCAGTTCTACGGGGTGTCCCGCGTCGTCGACCGGCACGATATATATCTTCCCGGCGGCATCGTCTTGCGCGGCGGCCCCTATCGAGGCGGCCATGGCGGCGAGTAATATTATCCTTTTCATAAATAAACAGTCAGAAAAATCTTTGATATTAAAACAACGGTATGTGCCCGGCGGTTGGCACAGCGGTAGGAAGTGTTCAGGTGGTGTTTTGGCAACGCGGTGATAGTCAGCGATGTGTGTGAAAGTGCAAAAATTTTATTAAATTTTTTGGCCGGAAAATTTGCATGTTATCAAAATAACGCCTACCTTTGCATCGCTTTTGAGAAACAATCTCGGGGTGTAGCTCAGTTGGTTAGAGTACGCGTCTGGGGGGCGTGAGGTCGCTAGTTCGAGTCTAGTCACCCCGACAAAATCAAAAGCAGCGGTTTTCCCATCGGGAGAGCCGCTTTTTTTATGCCCGGCCGCGCCGCGATGGCAAGATTTTTTTGCGAGGTGGTGATGGCTTGTGAGGTTTTTCTATTATCTTTGTGCAAAACAAGTGTAGATATGACTTTCGCTGAAAACTGCAATACGGTATTCGACCGCTGCGTCGAGGCATACCACGTGAGTGACGACATCGACGCCCCCGTGGCCAATCCCTATCCCGAGGGCTCGGTAGAGCATACCCTCTTTGAGAAAAACCTCATCGACGCCCGCCAGTGGCACATGGAAGATGTGATACGCGACCCCGCCATCGACCCCGCCGAGGCCCTGGTGCTCAAGCGCCGTATCGACCGCTCCAATCAAGACCGCACCGATATGGTCGAGGAGCTCGACACCTACTTCCGCGACCTCTACGCCGGAGTGGCCACCGCGCCCGACGCCACCATCAACACCGAGACCCCCGCCTGGGCCATCGACCGTCTGTCGATACTCGCCCTCAAGATATATCACATGCGTGCCGAGGCCACACGCGCCGACGCCGCGCCCGACCACCGCGCCCGATGCGCCGGCAAGCTCGACATACTGCTGCAGCAGCGCACCGACCTCTCGGCCGCCATCGACTGTCTCATCGACGATATCGCCGCCGGCCGCAAGTACATGAAGGTATACCGCCAGATGAAGATGTACAACGACGCCGATACCAATCCCGTGCTGTATGGCGGCAAGTAGCTCGCGCACGGGCAACGACCGCGGCCTGGTGAGCGTGCTCATCGCCCGCTTCTCGGCGTTTGGCGACGTGGCCATGACCATCCCGGTCGTCTACAGCGCCTGCCGCTGCTATCCCGATGTGCGCTTCGTGATGGTGACGCGGCCAGCGATGACAGGCATGTTTGTCGGCGCCCCGGCCAATCTCACCCTCGTCGGCGCCGACGTGCACGGCGAGTACCGCGGCGCCCGCGGCATGATGCGGCTGGTGGCCCGGCTCAACGCCCGCTACCGCTTCGACGCCTTTGTCGACCTGCACGATGTATTGCGTACCCGGGTGATGCGCATGGCCTGCCGCCTGCATGGCATACGCTCGTGGCATATCAACAAGGGCCGTGCCGGCAAGCGCGCCCTCACACGCCGCCGCTCCAAGGTGATGCTGCCGCTGGTGTCGCAGCGCTCCCGCTACCGCGAGGTATTCTTCAAGGCCGGGCTGCCGCTGACCGACCGCTTCGACGGTCTTTTCGACGGCCGCGGCAAGGCCGACCCCGCCCTCTTCGCCGCCATCACGCCGCCCAAGGCTGCCGGCGAGCAGTGGCTGGCCATAGCGCCGTCGGCCGCCCATGCCGGCAAGGTGTATCCGGCCGGGCTCATGGCCCGGGTGATCGATGCTATGGCCGGGCGCTCAGGTCTGCGTATATTTCTGCTCGGCGGCCCCGAGGACGCCCCCGAGCTGGAGCGCCTCGCCGAGGGGCACCCCAATGTGGTCTCGCTCGCAGGCAAGCGCTACGGCTTCGGCGCCGAGCTCGCCCTGCTCAACCACATGGATGCCGTGCTCACCATGGACTCGGCCAACATGCATCTGGCCTCGATAGCCGGCGCGCCCACCCTCAGCATATGGGGCGCCACGCATCCCTACTGCGGATTCAAGGGCTGGCGCCAGGCCGATGCCGACACCATCCAGCTGCCCATGACATGCCGGCCCTGCTCGGTATTCGGTCAGAAGCCCTGCTACCGCGGCGACTATCTCTGCCTGGCCGCCATCAAGCCAGAGAGCGTGGTGGCCCGCATAAACGAAAAACTCGACTCCCCGCGACCTTAGATGGAACAAGACGATTTCGACATACGCGCCCGCAGCGCCGGCGAGGCCGACGCCGAGCTGGAGCGCGCACTGCGTCCCGAGCGCTTCGAGGCTTTCAGCGGTCAAGACAAGGTGGTCGACAACCTGCGCGTGTTTGTGGCCGCCGCCCGTATGCGCGGCGAGGCCCTCGACCATATACTGCTCTACGGGCCTCCCGGCCTGGGCAAGACCACCCTGGCCGGCATCATATCCAATGAGTTGGGCGTGGGATTCAAGGTCACGTCGGGCCCGGTGCTCGACAAGCCCGGCGACCTGGCCGGCATACTCACCTCGCTGGAGCCCAACGATGTGCTCTTTATCGACGAGATACACCGCCTGAGCCGCGTGGTCGAGGAGTATCTGTACTCGGCTATGGAAGACTACCGCATCGACATCATGATCGACAAGGGCCCCGGCGCACGCAGCGTGCAGCTTTCGCTCAACCCCTTCACGCTGGTGGGCGCCACCACCCGCAGCGGTCTGCTCACATCGCCGCTGCGCGCGCGCTTCGGCATCAACTGCCATCTGGAGTATTACGACCACCGCGTGCTGCGCCGCATCATACTGCGCTCGGCCTCGCTGCTCAGAGTCGAGTGCTCGGTCGAGGCGGCCGATGAGATCGCCATGCGCTCGCGCGGCACGCCGCGTATCGCCAATGCCCTGCTGCGCCGTGTGCGCGACTTCGCCCAGGTCAAGGGCGAGGGCCACATCGACCCCGCCATCGCCCGCTACGCCCTCGAGGCTCTCAACATCGACCGATACGGGCTCGACGAGGTCGACAACAAGATATTACACACCATCATACAGAAATTCCGCGGCGGCCCCGTGGGCCTCTCGACCATCGCCACCGCGCTGGGCGAGGACCCCGGCACCATCGAGGAGGTATACGAGCCGTATCTCATCAAGGAGGGATTTCTGAAGCGCACGCCCCGCGGCCGCGAGGTCACGCCGCTCGCCTTTGAGCATCTCGGCTCGCAGCGCCCCGACCGCACTCTCGGCCTCTTCGGCTGAGCCGCCGGCGCGCTACACATATTTATATAGATATGGCAGGAATAAAATCGCTGGCCAAGGATACGGCCATATACGGCGTGAGCTCCATCGTGGGACGCTTTCTCAACTGGTGTCTCGTGCCGCTGTACACCATCACATTTGCCGTGGCCGACTACGGCGTGGTCACCTATGTGTACTCGGCTGTGGCCCTCGCCCTCATCATACTCATCTACGGCATGGAGACGGGTTTTTTCCGCTTTGCCAATCACGAGCGGTGGCACGACCCCATGGAGGTATACTCCACATCGGTCATATCGCTGGGCACCACCTCGACCCTCTTTGTGCTGGGCGTGTGGGCGTTTCTCGGGCCGGTGAGCCGGGCCATGCACTGCGGCGACCATCCCGAGTACATAATGATGATGGCGCTGTGCGTGGCCATCGACGCCTTCCTGGCCATGCCCTTCAGTCTGCTGCGGTACCGCAAGCGGCCGGTGCGTTTTGCCATGCTGCGGCTGGTGAGCATCGGCGTCAATATCGGGCTCAACCTCTTCTTCATCCTGCTGTGCCCGTGGCTGATGCGCGTGGCGCCGGCTGCGGTGTCGTGGTGGTATGTGCCGTCGTTTGGCATCGGATACATCTTCGTGGCAAACCTCGCCTCGTCGGCTGTCAACCTCGTGCTGATGATACCCGAGCTGCGCGGCTTCCCCTACCGCTTCAACCTGCGCCTGTGGCGCGAGATGATCGTGTACTCGCTGCCGCTGCTGGTGCTCGGCGTGGCCGGTATCATGAATCAGACCATCGACAAGATAATCTACCCCGCGCTGGCCGCCGATCCCTCCACCGCCATGGAAGACCTCGGCATATACGGCGCCAACTACAAGATTGCCATCGTGATGCTGATGTTCATACAGGCGTTCCGCTTTGCATACGAGCCCTTTATCTTTGCCCGCAACAAAGAGGGCGGCGAGGGCAAGCATCAGGCATACCGCGATGCGATGAAGTACTTTGTGCTCTTCGGGCTGCTCATATTCATGGGCGTGATGTTTTATCTCGACATCATCAAATACTTCATATCGCCGCGCTACTTCTCGGGGCTGCGGGTGGTGCCTGTGGTGATGATGGCCGAGCTGTTCTTCGGCATATTCTTCAATCTGTCGCTGTGGTACAAGCTCACCGACCGCACCATGTGGGGCGCATGGTTCTCGCTGCTCGGCCTGGCCGTCACGCTCGGCGCCAACGCCCTGCTCGTGCCCCGCATCGGCTACATGGGCTGCGCCTGGGCAGCCCTGGCCTCCTACGCCACCATGATGCTCGCGTCGTACTTTGTGGGTCGAGTCAAGCATCCCATCGGCTATGAGACCGGCCGCATACTGTCGTACTTTGCCATTGCCGCCGTGCTTTACGTGGCCGGCATGTATCTGCTCACCCCCTGGGCAGTGGTCAATTACATAGTGCGCTTCTTCATCCTGGCCGGCTTTGTGGCCATCATCATCTACCGCGAGCCGCTGCCACTGCCCGGGCGCCTCGCCCGTATGCTGCCGCGGCGATGAGAGTCGTATTTGTCAATCACAGCGACAGCCTGGGCGGCGCCTCGACTGTGACACGGCGCCTTGTCGAGGCGCTGCGCGCCGATGGTGTCGATGCCCGTATGCTCGTGGTGAGCGCCCGCCGCCCCGAGCCGTGGATAGTTGAGGCCGCCCCGCGCCTGCGCTCGCGCCTGCCCTTTTATATGGAGCACCTGCGCATCTTTGCCCGCAACGGCCGCTCGCGCTCCGACCTCTTTAAGACCTCCATTGCCACCGACGGCCTCCCGCTCAGCCGCCATCCCGAGATACTCGGCGCCGATGCCGTCGTGCTGGGCTGGGTCAACCAGGGCATGCTGTCGCTCGGCGAGATAGGCCGGATCGCCTCGATGCGGCCAACCGTATGGACCATGCACGACATGTGGCCCTTTACCGGCGTGTGTCACCATGCCGGCACCTGCCGCAAATATCACAGCGGCTGCGGCCGCTGCCCGCTGCTCCACTCCTCGGCGGGTGCCTCAGACCTGAGCGCCCGCACCTTTGCCCGCAAGGCCGCGCTGCCCGAGTCGATACACTATGTGTCGGTGAGCCGGTGGCTGGCCGATATGGCCGCCCTCTCGCCACTGATGCACGGCCGCAGTCTCACGGTGATTCCCAACGCCTACGACCCCGTGCCGGCCGCGCCCATGTCGCGCGCCGAGCTGGCCCTGCCCGCCGAGGGGCGCCTCGTGACCATGTGCGCCGCGCGGCTCGACGACCCCATCAAGGGATTGTCCGACGCCATCGACGCCCTCAACGCCCAGGCGCCCGGCACGGCGGCCGTCTTTGTCGGCGCCATACGCGACCCGCGCGCGCTCGACCGCCTGCGCATACCCGCCGTGGCCCTCGGCCCGGTCGACGACCGCAGCCGTCTCGCCGCCATCTATGGCCACAGCACCGCCGTGCTCTCCGCCTCCGGCTACGAGACATTCGGCGCCACCCTTATCGAGGCCCAGGCCGCCGGCGCCACCCCCGTGGGCTACGTGCACGACGGCCGCGCCGACATCATCACCGACGGCGTCACCGGCTACGCCGCCGCCGGCCCCGGGGCCGGCCCGCTGGCCACCGCCCTCACCCGCGCCCTCGACGCGCCCCTGCCTGCGGCCGCCCTGCGCGCCGCCGCCGCCCGCTTTGCCCCCGCCTCAGTCGCCGCCGCCTACCGCACCCTCCTCCAAAACATGTGAGGTGTATATGTTATCTGTTTACTCATTTATCTTTATCAAATTGTTTTGTATTGTCAATAAAATCCATTAACTTAGCGTTCAAGTTAAAGATTTGTTGCCAAGCCGGATATAAATTACGAGATAAAGAATGACAGACAAGTGCCAATATAATATTCTTGCGGAAGTCGTGCGAAACACGAACGATTTTATTGCCAACGTGCCAAAATACAAAAGAAAAAAATTCGGGCAGTTCTTTACAACCGCATCTACGGCAAGATTTATGGCACGCTTGTTTACAATTGATTTCTCAAAGAGCCATCTTGAGTTGTTGGACGCAGGTGCCGGTACCGGAGTGTTGAGCGTAGCCTTGTTGGATTATATCTTTAGTGAAGGCTTCGACGGGACTGTGCACCTGACATGTTATGAAACAGATAGTGAGGTTTTTCCCATATTGGAGAAGAATCTGATGTTGGCCAAAGAAATTTATGGGATTGACTATACACTATTGAAAGAGAATTATATCACGACGCAATATTTCGGGATAAACACTCTTATGACGGAAGATAGCGATAAGTATGACTATATTATTGGCAATCCGCCTTATCTGAAGATTTCAAAGGAAGCCCCTGAAGCGAAAGCAATGACAGATGTGTGCCACGGGGCTCCTAATCTTTATTTTCTGTTTTGGGCTATGGGCATTTATAATCTGAAGCCCGAACATGAACTTGTATACATCATACCCCGCTCGTGGACATCAGGTGCATACTTTAAAAAATTCAGGAGTTATCTGTTCAGTCAGGGGGCGATTACTGATGTGCATCTGTTTGAGAGCAGAGATAAAGTCTTTGATGGAGAGTCTGTCCTTCAGGAAATAATTATTGTCAAGGTAAGGAAAACGACAAGAAAGCCTGAAAATATCAGTATAACGACTTCAGCCACATCGGATTTTAGAGATTTGAGGCGATTTCTTGCACCTTACGATACGGTCATTCCAAAAAATCAGTTTGTGTATCTTGTTACAGATAAAACTGAAGCTGACGTTTTAGAGCGGATTAACAAACTCCCGAATACCCTGCCTGATATTAAGATGAAGATGCAGACAGGCATTATTGTCGATTTCAGGACAAAAGAAGTACTGCGGGATACAATGGAGGAGGGTGCTTACCCTTTACTTTACTCGCAGCACATAAAAGATGGCCGTGTGACATGGCCATTGGGTAGGGAAGGAGAAGTTATAAAAACCGATAGAGCCTCTTTTTTGCAGGAAAATAGCGATTTTCTTATTGTAAAACGATTTACCGCCAAAGAAGAGAGGCGCCGCCTTCAATGCGGAATATATCTAAAACAGAGATATAAACAATTTGCTTATATAAGCACTCAGAATAAGGTGAATTTCGTTAAATGTGATTCTCCGTGCATTACCTACGGCTTGTATGTGTTGTTAAACTCTACTCTTTATGATACATATTACCGAATCTTGAACGGATCCACACAGGTAAACTCAACCGAAGTCAATCAAATACCTATCCCTAAGAGAGAAGTTATCGAGGCTATGGGACGTGAGCTCATGCATCAGGAGCTTACAGAAACAAATTGCAATAGAATTATAGACCGATGGATAAATTAGAATACGCAAAGAGTCTGTTAAATCTGATAGGAATGCCCAAAAAACAACAGAGCGACCTTTGCGCTCTTGTGTTGCTTGCTATGGCGGGGCTTAAGCGCGAGTCAAGATGCTCAGAGGCTACAAACGGATGGATGCGTATCCATGATATAATTCGGTTCATTGCAGACAACTACGCTGTATCTTATGCCGAGAATTCAAGAGAAACAATTCGAAAGCAAGCCATGCATCCATTCAGGACTGCGGCGCTTATAGAGGATAACGGGAAAGCGACAAACAGTCCCAATTATTGTTATCGTATCACTGACGAGTTTCTTGGAGTGATTAAAGACGGCGTAGCAGACACGTCAGGCATATGTCTGTCAAGATTTGTCGCCAATCACGAATCTCTGTCTCAAATCTATGCTTCTAAAAAGAAGATGCAGATGATGCCTGTGCGCATAAATCATAAGGATTTTTCATTCAGTCCCGGCAAACATAATGAATTGCAGAAAGCAATTATCGAGGAATTCGCGCCTCGTTTCGCTCCCGACGCTCAGTGTCTTTATGTCGGTGATACCATTCAGAAAGATATGGTCAAGAATGTAGAGAAACTTTCTGAGCTCGGTTTTGAGATAACGCTTCATGACAAGATGCCGGATGTGATTCTATATCGAGAGGATAAGGACTGGATATATTTCATTGAGTCAATCACGTCTGTTGGCCCGATGGATCCAAAACGTATAGTGGAGATAGAGTCAATGACAAAGGATGTGAAAGCCGGGAAAATCTTTATTTCTGCATTTCTTGACTTCGGTACCTTCAAGAAATTCTCCGACAAACTGGCATGGGAAACAGAAGTGTGGATTGCCGATATGCCCGACCACATGATTCATCTCAACGGAGATAAATTCTTGGGGCCAAGATAGTGTATACCGGCCATTGTATTTGGATAGCCGCGTGAGGTGTATTAACGAATTTTTTCTTTATTGGGTTTCGTAAACAAAAAAATTGTTATACCTTTGCACTCGGATAACAAGACGCCATCGGCAATTGTTGTTTCTTCCGACAGACAATAAATAACTAACATTCTATTCTATAGATTACGCAAACAATGAGCAACTTAGAAGACATCAAGAAGGCCCGCCTCGACGGCGTGAAGGCCGACCTGGCCAAGTATGGCATCAAGGACGTCAAGGGTCTGTACTACAACCCCACCTACGATGAGCTCCGCGAGCTCGAGACTCTCCCCTCGCTCGAGGGCTACGAGAAAGGTGTAGTGACCGAGCTGGGCGCCGTGGACGTGATGACCGGCGTATACACCGGCCGCTCGCCCAAGGACAAATTCATCGTGCTCGACGAAACCTCCAAGGACACCGTATGGTGGACTACCCCCGAATACAAAAACGACAACAAGCCCGCTTCCGAGGAGGCCTGGGCTGCCTGCAAGACTCTCGCTGTAGACGAGCTCAGCGGCAAGACCCTCTATGTGGTCGACGGCTTCTGCGGCGCCAACAAGGACACCCGCATGGCTGTGCGCTTCATCATGGAGGTGGCATGGCAGGCTCACTTCGTGACCAACATGTTTATCCGCCCCACCGCCGAGGAGCTGGCCGACTTCACCCCCGACTTCCTGGTGTACAACGCCTCCAAGGCAAAGCTCACCAATTATAAGGAGCTGGGTCTGAACTCGGAGACCGCCGTTGTCTTCAACGTGACCAGCCGCGAGCAGGTAATCATCAACACCTGGTATGGCGGTGAGATGAAGAAGGGCATGTTCTCGATGATGAACTACTACCTGCCCCAGAAGGGTATCGCCTCGATGCACTGCTCGGCCAACACCGACAAGAATGGCGAGAATACCGCTATCTTCTTCGGCCTCAGCGGCACCGGCAAGACCACCCTGTCGACCGACCCCAAGCGTCTGCTCATCGGCGACGACGAGCACGGCTGGGACGACAGCGGCGTATTCAACTTCGAGGGCGGCTGCTACGCCAAGGTAATCAACCTCGACAAGGAGAGCGAGCCCGACATCTACAACGCCATCCGTCCGGGCGCTCTGCTCGAGAATGTGACTGTCGATGCCGAGGGCAAGATTGACTTCGCCGACAAGAGCGTCACCGAGAATACCCGCGTGAGCTACCCCATCGACTTCATCGAGAATATCGTGAAGCCCATCTCCCACGGCCCCGCCGCCAAGAATGTAATCTTCCTGTCGGCCGACGCTTTCGGTGTGCTGCCTCCCGTATCGATCCTGACTCCCGAGCAGACCAAGTACTACTTCCTGAGCGGCTTCACCGCCAAGCTCGCCGGTACCGAGCGCGGCATCACCGAGCCCACTCCCACCTTCTCGGCTTGCTTCGGCCAGGCATTCCTGGAGCTGCACCCCACCAAGTATGCTGAGGAGCTCGTCAAGCGCATGCAGCAGAGCGGCGCCAAGGCTTATCTCGTAAACACCGGCTGGAACGGCACCGGCAAGCGTATCTCCATCCGCGACACCCGCGGCATCATCGACGCTATCCTCGACGGCGCTATCCTCACCGCTCCCACCAAGAAGCTCCCCATCTTCGACTTCGAGATTCCCACCGAGCTCCCCGGCGTAGATCCCAAGATTCTCGACCCCCGCGACACCTACACCAACCCCGAGGACTGGACTGTAAAGGCTACCGACCTGGCCCAGCGCTTTATCAACAACTTCAAGAAGTACGAGAACAACGCCGCCGGCAAGGCTCTCGTAGCAGCCGGTCCCCAGCTCTAAGCTGACCACGGCAGCTCTGACTGACAGCCCTCAATGGCTCGTCTGAACAGATTCATCCACATACCCGCAAGGGCGCAGCGACCCAAAGGCCGCCGCGCCCTTGCATATTTTCTGCTCATCGCCGCCACGGCGCTCGCGGGCTGTATGCGCTGGGACTATCCCGGCATAGGCAATCCTGTGGGCGAGGCTGCCCCTGAGGGGGTGTTTGTGGTGTGTGAGGGCAATTTCCAGTATGGCAACGCCACTCTCGCATTCTACGACCCCGCCGACGATGCGGTCGAAAACGAGGTCTTTGCCCGCGCCAACGGCGCCCGCCTCGGCGACGTGGCCCAGTCGATGACCATCGCTCTCGACCGGGGATGGGTGGTGGTCAACAACTCCCATGTGGTATTTGCCATCGACCCCGACACATTCCGCGAGGTGGGGCGTATCACCGGGCTTACCTCGCCCCGCTACATCCACTTCATCGACCCCCGCAAGGCATATGTGACCCAGCTCTACGACAACCGCATCTTCATCGTCGACCCGCGCACATACTCTGTCACGGGCCACATCACCGTGCCGGGCATGGAGAGTGGCGACGGCTCGACCGAGCAGATTGTGGCCGACCCCGCGGGCCGATATGTCTACGTCAACTGCTACAGCTACTGGAATCTCATCCTGAAAATTGACACCGCGACTGACACTGTGGTCGACATGCTCGAGGTGGGTGTGCAGCCGCGCGCAATGGTCATGGACCGGCTGGGCCGTCTGTGGGTGCTCACCGACGGCGGCTACCCCGGCAGCCCGTATGCTTACGAGCCACCCACGCTGGTGAGGGTCGACCTCGATACATTCAGCGTGGGGCTGCGGCTCACATTCCCGCTGGGCACGCTTGCGACAGACCTTGCAATCAATGGCGCGGCCGACCGCCTGTACTTCACCGCCGATGCGCTGTGGGAGATGCCGGTCACGGCCTCGGAGCTGCCCGCCGAGCCTCTGGTGCCATACGCAGGCACCCGATACTATGCCCTCACGGTCGACCCCGTGCGCGGCGATATATATCTGGCCGATGCCATCGACTATCAGCAGCCGGGAGTGGTGTACCGCTACTCGGCCGCAGGCGAGCTGCTGGGACAGTTTCGCACGGGCATCACGCCTACCGCTTTCTGCTGGAAGGAGGCCGGCGGCCTGTGAGGGCTGCGCTGACAGCCGTCGTGCTCGGCCTGGCCGCGCTCACCGGCGCGGCGCGCGAGCAGCTGCGCGAGGTGGTGGTGATGGCCCGCCGCCCGCTGCGCGACATCGGCGTCGAGAAGACGCCCTTTGACTCCGCCACCCTGCGCGAGAGCGTAGCGCTGTCGATGGCCGATGTGCTGGCGTTCAACTCGGGCGTGTTTGTAAAAAATTACGGCCGCGCCACCCAGAGCACCATCGCCTTCCGCGGCACCTCGGCCGCACACACCCGCGTGAGCTGGAACGGCATGGACATCTCCAGCCCGATGCTCGGCTCGACCGACTTCTCCACCATCCCCTCGGCCTTCATCGACCGGGCCACGCTGCTCCACGGCTCGTCGAGCATCTCCGAGAGCTCGGGCGGTCTGGGCGGCGCCGTGGTGCTCGGCTCCGAGGCTGAGCGCCGCCCGGGATGGCATGCGTCGTATACCCAGGGTATCGGCTCATTCAGTACATTCGACGAATATCTCACCGTGGGCTACGGCGGCGGCCGCTGGCGCTCGTCGACGCGCGTGGCATACTCGTCGTCGCCCAACGACTTCCCTTACCGCAACCACGACAAGAAGGAAAACATCTACGACGACGACCACAATATCGTCGCCACTTACTACCCGCGCGAGCGCAACCGCTCGGGCGCATACCACGACTTCCATGCCATGCAGGATGTCGGCTACGACGCCGGCCGGGCCGGCCGCCTGGCGCTCTCGGCCTGGTATATGTCGAGCGACCGCGAGCTGCCCCTGCTCACCACCGACTATGCCGACGGCACCGCCTCTGAAAACAAGCGCCGCGAGCAGACACTGCGCGCCGTGGCCTCGTGGAGCCGCACGGGCGAGCATCACCGCGTCGACGCCCGCGCAGGCTACTCGCATACCTGGACTGCATACGACTACCGCCGCGACCCCGGCAACGGAGTACTGGCCACGCTCAGCCGCTCGCGCAGCTCGGTCGACACTTACATGGGCAGGGGGAGCTATGAGTGGCTTCCATCAGACCGCCTGTCGGTGAGCGCCCAGGCGCAGGTGTCACACGCGGCGGTGCGCAGCGTCGACGGTCAGACGCTCGACCCCGTGACGGGCGGCGTCATCCCGGTGGGCTACAGCCACGGCCGCACCGACTGCTCGCTGACGGCCTCGGCCAAGTGGCGCCCGTCGCGCCGGCTGGGCATGTCGCTCATACTGCGCGAGGACGCATACGGCGAGCGTGTCACATCGCCGGTACCCGCGCTGCTGCTCGACCTGGTGCCGCTGCCGCGGGCCAATCTGCTGGTGCGCGCCTCGGTGTCGCGCAACCACCGCGCTCCCACACTCAACGACCTCTACTACATGCCCGGCGGCAATCCCGACCTGCGCGACGAGACCGGCTGGACATACGACGTCGGGCTGAGCGGCCGCTGGCGCGTGGGCCGGCGTGTGAGCATCGACGCCTCGGCCAACTGGTTTGACTCCCGCATCGACGACTGGATACTATGGCTGCCCACCGTCAAGGGCTTCTATACCCCGCGCAACATACGCCGCGTACATGCCTATGGCATCGAGAGCCGGGCTGGCGCCGCCGTCGACCTCGGCCGCGGCTGGGCGCTCGACCTGCAGGGCAGTCTGTCGTGGACACCCTCTATCAACGAGGCCGACCCGGTGAGCCCCGCCGACATCTCGCCCGGCAAGCAGCTCCCCTATGTGCCGCGGGTATCGGCGTCGGTTGTGGGGCGGCTGTCGTGGCGCCGCTGGACCCTCACATACAAGTGGTGTCACTATTCAGAGCGCTACACTCAGAGCGCGGGCGAAGAATCGCTCTCCGGCATACTGCCGCCATACTATATGAGCAATGTGATGCTCGAGCGCTCCATACCGCTGCGGCGGGTGTCGCTCGACCTCAAGCTGGCCGTCAACAATCTCCTGGACGAGGAGTATCTGTCGGTGCTCGCACGCCCGATGCCCGGCATCAATTTTGAATTTTTCATCGGCATATCCATATGAAGACCCTCTACGTGACCGACCTCGACGGCACTCTGCTCGACGCCGACGCCACCGTGAGCCCCGCCACATCGCGCCTGCTCACCGAGCTTACCGGGGCCGGCGCCCTGATATCCGTAGCCACCGCGCGCACTCCCGCCACCGTAGAGCCGCTACTGAGGGATACGCTCACCGGCTCCGACCTGGTGGTGATGACCGGCGCCGCGCTGTGGAACCGCATCTCGCGCCGCTACGACGACCTGCGCCTGCTCGCCGCCTGCGACGTGAGCACCGTCGTCGACACCATGGCGGCCCACGGCCTGCATCTCTTTGCATACGATGTGAGGCCAGACGGCTTCATCGAGGTGTATCATCCGGCGCCCTCGCTCTCCGAGGCCGAGGAGCGGTTTGTGGCGCTGCGGCGCAACCTTCAGCTCAAGCACTTCAATCTCGGCGCCCCGCTGCCCGAGGCAGACTACGGCTCGACAGTGCTCTTTTTCGGCATGGGGTCTTATGAGCGCATCACTGCCCTGGCCGGGGCGCTGCGGCGCACCACCGGCTGCTACGTGTCGTATTACAAGGATATCTACCTCGACGACGTATGGCTCATTGAGATATTTGCCGGCGGGGTATCCAAGGCCGAGGGCATAGCGCGCCTGCGTCGGCTCACCGGAGCTGAGCGGGTGGTGACATTCGGCGACAATCTCAATGACATACCCATGCTGCGGGCGGCCGACTTAGGCGTGGCCGTTGGCAATGCGCTGCCCGAGACCAAGGCGGCCGCCTCGGTGGTGATAGGCCCCAACACGGCCGATGCCGTGGCCCGCTTCATCGCCGACGACTTCGCGCGGCAGTAGCCGGGCAGAGGTCAGTTAAAAGCGACGGGCGCCGCAACTATCGGCGTCCGTCGCTTGTTTTATAGCTGTACGGCGCGGAGCCTCCGCCCCGGGCCGCGCGCGACATAAAAACACACACATCAAAAATTCAAGATTCATGGCTACAGACCAGTTTCATCCTATCGTACAGGAGCTTATCCAGATGATTGCCGAGCACGGCTGGCAGGAGAAGTTTGAGCAGGCTCTGCGCAAGGCGCAGTCGTACAATGTCGTCGGCTTTGAAGACGTCAAGACCCTCGACGACTACTTCAAGTGGGTCGACGCCCAGCTCAAGTGGGTGCCCGTGGAAAATCTCTACGGTAAGGAGGTATTCAAGCACGTATGCAAGTTTTACTTCATCCTCGACCAAAGCCCTGTCAAGGAGCTTCAGAATCCCATCGAGCCTCACGACAAAATGCAGCCGCTCACGCCTCTGTCGGCATGGATGCGCAAGTTTATCCACGCCCTGGGCGAGTGGATGGATGATCCCCGCACCATCACTCCCGAGTCGGAGGCAAGCTTCTTCAAGTGCCCGCCATACAATATGGACGAGTATGTACGCCCCCGCGGCGGCTGGAAGTCGTTCAACCAGATGTTTGCCCGCCGCACCAAGCCCGGCTACCGTCCTATCGCCGCCATCGGCGACAGCCGCGTGATCACCGCCCCGGCCGACGCCACTTTCGACGGCCAGTGGGAGGTAAACTCCAACTCGGGCGTCACCATCAAGGGGCTGCACTGGCGCATCCCCGAGCTGCTTGAGGGCAGCCCGTATGCACATGAGTTTGAAGGCGGCCAGTGGACCCACTCCTTCCTCAACACCACCGACTACCACCGCCAGCACGCTCCCGTGGGCGGCAAGATTGTCGAGGCCCGCGTGATACAGGGCACCGTGTATCTGCAGGTGACCGCCGAGCCCGTGCCCGGCGACCCCGACGGCAAGACCGAGCTGGTTGGCAAGCGTGTGTTTGGCGCGCCCGACGATCCCGGCTACGAGTTCATGCAGACCCGCGGCCTCTTTGTCATCGACAGCCCCATCGGCCTGGTGGCCGTGCTGCCCATGGGTATGGCCCAGGTATCGAGCATCATGCTCACCGCCGAGGAGGGTCGCACTCTCTACAAAGGCGAGGAAATCAGCTACTTCCAGTTTGGCGGCTCCGACATCGTGATGGTCTTCCAGGAGCGGTCAAATGTAAGCTTCACCGCCCAGCCCGGCGTGCACTACAAAGTCGGCACCCGCCTGGCCATGGCATACCCGGTACTATAAATTCACACACACATACATAAAGACACATAGCTATGGCTAACACAAAATATCAGCCCATCGTACAGGAGCTGGCCGACATGATCGAGCGAAACGGCTGGACCGACAAATTCAAGGCTGCCATCGAGAAATCAAACTCATACAATATCGAGGACATGCAGGACGTGAAAGACCTCGACGGCCTGCTGCGCTGGCTCGACGGCTTTGTCACCTGGGTGCCGTTTGAAGACAAGTACGGCAGTCTGTGGCTGCGCAAGCTCTGCAAATTCTTCTTCATCTTCGACCTGGAGCCGGTCAAGAGTCTCCAGACTCCCGAGGTACCTGCCGTGCCGCAGCCCAAGCTCACCGAGCTCTCGCAGTGGATACGCCAGTTTATCATCCGTCAGGGCGAGTTTCTCGACACACCCGAGTCGCTTACACCCGAGACACTGGCCACATTCCGCGCCGCGCCCAGCTACAATATCGACGAGTATGTAGAGCCGCGCGGCGGCTGGAAGTCGTTCAACGAGTTCTTTGCCCGCTACACCAAGCCCGGCTACCGTCCTATCGCCGCCATCGACGACGACCACGTGATAGTAGCCGCCGCCGAGGCCACATTCTCGGGCCAGTGGGAAATCAACTCCGGCACCAAGGTCAATTGCAAGGGCCTCTACTGGAGCATCGAGGAGCTGCTTGAGGGCAGCCCGTACAAGGATGAGTTCAAGGGCGGTATGTGGACACACTCGTTTCTCAACACCAACGACTTCCACCGCCAGATAGCCCCCGTATCGGGCCGCGTCGTCGAGGCGCGCGTCATACAGGGCGCCACCTACGTCGATATGGAAGCTGTACCCGTGCCGGGCAAAGACGGCGTAAATACCGTGCAGCACTACCAGATCACCGCTCCCGACAAGGCCGGCTACGAGTTTATGCAGACCCGCGGCCTCATCATCATCGACAGCCCCATCGGCCTGGTGGCCGTGATGCCCATCGGCATGAGTAACGTATCGTCGGTGGTAATCACCGCCGAGGAGGGTCGCTACCTGCACAAGGGCGAGGAAATCAGCTACTTCCAGTTTGGCGGTTCCGACTATGTAATGGTCTTCCAGGAGCGGTCAAATGTCAGCTTCACCGCTCAGCCGGGCGTGCACTACAAGGTCGGTACCAAGATAGCCGACGCCTTCCCGGTGGTCGACTTCCCCCGTCTGCGCTATTGATACCATAGCCTGCGCTATACAATCGGCCGCAGCTCCCCGAGGGGCTGCGGCCGATTGTGTCGTGTCTACACGGGGCGTGCGACCAGCGACAGCCACGAGTCGCCTGCGCGGCCGGTGTGGATGAGCCGTGCAGGCAGGGCTGGCGGTATGGGCAGCGACGCGCGCCAGTCGACGCCCGGGTCGTCTGAAATCTTGTACAGAGCCTCCTTGAGGGTCCATGCCTCGATCAGGCGGCCGGCGTAGCGCTCCAGCTCTCCGGCAGAGAGCACCCGCGATGCCACGCGCTCTATCTGACGGCCGCGGTCGAGGTCTTCGATATCGATGCCGATGCGGCGCGCAGGATCGATGGCCACGGCCGCCGTGCGGGCCGAGTGGCTGATGCTGATGTGGAGCCGGCTGCCCTCCAGCACCGGGGCGCCTGCGGCCGTGTGGCCGAGGCTCGCGCCCGGCACGAGGCGCTCGAGGATGGCGTCGACTGCGGCGCGCTCGGCGCAGCGCCGCGACATGCCCGGGGCGGCGACGATTGGCGCGAGCGCCACTGTGGTGGTGCCGTGGCTGTATATCTGTATCATGGGCGCAGGCGCAGGTCGACGAGTGAGCGGTGCAGGTCAGAGGAGATGGCATCATACAGCGGAGCCATCGAGTCGGGGCGCGCCGAGGCCGTCGGGTCGTCGAATCGCAGAGCGCCGCTCAGCATGCAGCTCTCGCCGTCGGTGGCCAGAAACTGGTATGGAAATGCCGACTCGGGCGCGTATACCTCGAGTATGTCAAAGCCGTGGGGCGATATCCACTCGAGCCGCCGGCCGGGATTGTCGCCGAGGTTGAGCGCGAGTCGCTGCAGGCGGTTGGCCCGCGCCCGGCGCAGAGCCTCGCCGCCGGCGCGGGTGAGGGTGAGGTGGACTGTGGCGCCGTGCTGCGCATAGCGTATGTCGAGCCAGCCCTCGCGGGCCGATGACAGCGTGGCCGAGCGGTTTACGCTCAGGTCGATGCCCGCGAGAGTGTCGGGGCCCAGGCTGCGGCGGGCGGTGTCGAGCACGGCCGGCCGCGGGTATGCGGTGCGGCGCGGCACGGGCGCGGGCCAGCGTGTGCATCCTGCGGCGATGGCGCAGGCGGCTGTGATGGCTATGAGTATGCGTGCCGCTCTCACGACTGCGGCTCCTCCATCACCTTGACGCGCACGCCGGCGATGCGGTGGTCGCTCACGTCGAGCACCAGGAAGCGGCAGCGGCCGTATACAAGCGGCTCCTTGTCTTTGGGGAAGTCGCCCTTGATGTTGAGGAGCATGCCGGCGAGGGTCTCGGAGTCCTCGGCGACCTCGGCATAGTCGTCTTCGTCGAGTCCGGTGATGCGGAAAAAGTCGGTGAGCGGAGTCTTGCCGTCGAAGATATATGTATTGTTGCTCAGACGCTTGAAGGTGGCGTCGGGTGTGTCGTACTCGTCGTCGATATCGCCCACGATTTCCTCCAGCACGTCTTCCATGGTGACGATGCCCTGGGTGCCGCCGTACTCGTCGACGACGATGGCCAGGTGCTGCTTGCGGCGGCGGAAATCCTCGAGCAGGTCGTCGATACGGCGCGACTCGGGCACGAAATAAGGCTCGCGCAGCAGCCGGCGCCAGTCGGGCTCGCCCTCCGAGGCGTCGCGGCCCACGTATGGCAGCAGGTCGCGCGAGTACAGTATGCCGCGGATATTGTCTTCGGTGCCTTCGTACACGGGCATGCGCGAGTAGCCGCTGGAGAGCACCACCTCCATCACCTGGTCAAATGTCATGGTGATGTCAAGGTCGGTCAGATCGATGCGCGGGGTCATGATTTCCGAGGCCTCTGTCTCGCCGTAGCGCAGGATGCCCTCGAGGATGTCCTTGTCGCTCTTGGTGGTGCCGGTGGTGATTTCGAGAGCCTGCGAGAGCTCGTCGGTGGTGACGGCCTGTGCCTTCTTGGTCACCACGCGATTTACGATAGAAGTCGACCCCACAAGCAGCTTGGATGCCGGGGCAAAGAAGCGGGTGATGGCCCACAGGGCCGGCGCCGCCATACGTGCCCAGCGCACGGGGTAGTTGGAGCTGTATATCTTGGGGAGTATCTCGCCGAAAAGCAGTATCAGGAAGGTGAGTATCACCGTCTGCAATATGAAACTCAGCACAGCCGACATGCCGGCAAATACCGGGCCGAGGGCAAAGTTGCAGAGCACGACGATGGTGACGTTGACCAGATTGTTGGATATGAGGATGGTGGCCAGCAGACGCTGCGGGTTTGACAGCAGGCGGCGCACAGTGTCGCCGCGCGGAGTCTGGTCGAGCTCCTCACATTGGGCGGGAGTGAGCGAGAAGAATGCTATCTCGCTGCCCGATACAAATCCCGACACGAGCAGAAACGCCAAGGCGAGCAGAAGCGCCACGATGCCGGCTGCCGACAGACCGGGCGAGGCGAGCGCGCCGGCTAAAAATTGGATAGCCGACGGTATCACCGACGGCAAAGGCTCTATTTCCAAAACTTATAGATTTCGTTCAACTTATGATTGAGCGACAAAAATAGCAAAAATCTCCGTAACGCGCAAATGTATCGCCACTTCCGTGCCGGCCCCGGCGGCAGCCATATTGCCGGGCGTTGCAAAAGCCGCCTCTGTCCCGTACATCGAGTAGTATGGTCAGTCTGCCCGGCAGGGTTGACGGGAAGCGCGGCGTCGATGCCGTACACCATCGCTGTGGCAATTCGACCGATAAATCGGTCGGTTGGCTCGGACGCCCGATACCGCGGGTTTCACCCGCGGCTACCATATTTCACCGCTACGCGGTGGGGCGGCAACCGCAACAACGCCTGCGGCTACCATATTTCACCGCTACGCGGTGGGGCGTCATCCGCAACAACGCCCGCGGCTACCATATTGCACCGCTACGCGGTGGGCGTCATCCGCAACAACGCCCGCTGCTACCATATTGCACCGCTACGCGGTGGGGCGACGGGCGGCAATAACGACCGCGGCGGGGCATCGCGTAGCGATGCAATATGGTAGCCGTGGGTGAAACCCACGGTAGGGTGGGGTAGGCTGGACGACCGATTTATCGGTCGAATTGCGCCGGGGGCGCGGAGGGCCGGAAGCCGCGCTGCGCGCCCCGGGAGCAGCGCGGCGCGCTTCTGTCGGCGCTTGACACGTTTGCGGCAATTCGACCGATAAATCGGTCGGTTGGCTCGGGCGCCCGATACCGCGGGTTTCACCCGCGGCTACCATATTTCACCGCTACGCGGTGGGGGCATCCGCAACAACGCCCGCTGCTACCATGTTGCATCGCTACGCGGTGGGGGCATCCGCAACAATGCCCGCGGCTACCATATTTCACCGCTACGCGGTGGGGGCATCCGCAACAATGCCCGCGGCTACCATATTTCACCGCTACGCGGTGGGGGATCATCCGCAACAATGCCCGCGGCTACCGTATTGCACCGCTACGCGGTGGGGCGCCGGGCGGCAATAACGACCGCGGGGGGGGCATCGCGTAGCGATGCAATATAATAGCCGTGGGTGAAACCCACGGTAGGGTGGGGGTAGTCGGGGCGACCGATTTATCGGTCGAATTGCGCCGGGGGCGCGGAGGGGCCGGAAGCCGCGCCGCGCGCTCCGGGTGGGGGCGCGCGGCGTGGTGGGGGGAGAGGGGCGCTCAGCGCTTGGGGAAGAGGGTGGAGATGGAGCCGATGGAGGAGAGGACGGAGGAGGCTTCGTAGGGGATGTAGACGGTCTTGTTGTCTTTGCCGGAGGTCATCTCGCGCAGGGTGTCGATGTACTTCATGGCGAGGATGTAGGTGGCGGGGTCGGTCCGGGTGGTGGCGACGGCCTCGGCGACGCGGCGGATGGCCTCGGCCTCGGCCTCGGCGTTGAGGATGATGGCGCGGGCCTCGCCCTCGGCGCGCAGTATCTCGGTCTGACGGGCGGCTTCGGCCTGGTTGATGCGCGAGGTCTTCTCGCCTTCGGAGCGCAGGATGAGTGACTGCTTCTCGCCCTCGGCGTTGAGTATCTCGGCGCGGCGGTTGCGCTCGGCCTGCATCTGCTTCTCCATGGCGACGCGCACGCTCTCGGGCGGGGTGATGTCCTGGAGCTCGACGCGGTTGACTTTGACGCCCCACTTGTTGGTGGCGTCGTCGAGGATGTTCTGGAGGCGGGAGTTGATGGTGTCGCGCGAGGTGAGGGTCTCGTCGAGCTCAAGCTCGCCGATGACGTTGCGCAGCGAGGTCTGGGTGAGTTTCTCGATGGCGTTGGGGAGATTGTCTATCTCGTATACGGCTTTTTTGGGGTCGACAATCTGGAAGTAGAGCAGGGCGTTGATCTCGGTGGTGACGTTGTCGCGGGTGATCACCTGCTGGGAGGGGAAGTCGTATACTTGCTCGCGCAGGTCGATGACTTTGGTCGACACGAGTTTGATGATGGGGCGCCCGCCGATGCCTTGCACTACCTCGCGCTTGTAGATGAGCTTGGGGCGGTCGATGAAGGGCACGATGAAGCTCAGGCCGGCGGGCAATACGCTGTGGAAGCGGCCGAGGCGCTCGATGACGCGGGTCTCCGACTGCGGCACTACTACGACGCCGGCCGAGATGATGATGATGGCGAGCACGACTACTGCGGCTGCCAATACGAGGGCTGTGGTATCCATTGGGTGTATGGGTGGGGGATTAGAGGGGTTTGACGGTGAGGATGATGCTGTCGTATGCCTCGACGGATACTTTGGAGCCGCGGGGCAGGGTGTGGCCGGCGCCGGGAGCGACTGCTTGCCAGTAGTCGCCGTCGATGCGCACGCGGCCCATGTCGCCGGGGTGTATCTCGTCGGTGACGGTGCCTTCGCGGCCGAGCAGGGCGTCCATGCCGGTGCGGGCGGCGCGGCGGCCGCGGCGCTGCCAGCGGTTGAGCCAGGGCATAAGGGCGATGTACGCGACCACGGCGGCGATGCCTGCGATGGCTATCTGCCAGGCGGGCGACAGGCCGCAGATGTCGGCTGCCAGGGCGGCCGTGCAGCCTATCGACAGGCAGATTGTCCATACCATCTGTGTGAGTATCTCGATGCCGGCGAGCACTATGCCGGCGATAAGCCATATGATCCAGATTTCCATAATCGTGTGTGCAAGTGTTGGTCTTGTGGCAAATATAGTGTATTTCCGGCGGTCTTGCAAGAAAAAACTGCGGCGGGCGCCCCCGGGGTGGGAGCGTCCGCCGCAGCGGAGTATCGGGGTAGCTTGCGCGCGGGCTTACTTGGCCACGATGGTGGCGGTGTTGCCTGCGGGGGCGAGCTTGAGGGTGACGGTGTATGTGCCGGCAGCGTCGATGGTGAGGTTGGCGGGATTGTCGTTGAGCGGGGTCTTCACCACGATGTCGTCGAGGGTGCCGCCGAAGTTGATGTCCCAGCCGTTGTTGCAGCAGAATTTAAACTCGGTGGGCTCGGTGACGGTCACCTCGGCAGTCCAGGTGAGGAAGTCGGTCGAGTGGGTCATGGCGATAGCCTCCTCGGCAGTCCATTTGTTGAAGCCGCCTACCAGGCCGATGGTGTTGATGGGGGTGGCTGTGTACTCGAGGGTGCTGACGTTGGCGTTCAGGTAGAAGAGGCCGTTGTCGACGGGCATCTTGTTGATCTCTTTGGTCGAGGTGGTGAGCACCATCTTGCCGCTGAGCACGCCGGTCTTGTCGTCGGTGGTCTGATCGCCGTCGAGCGAGTATACCATGCCGGAGTTGGAGTCCTGGCCGGTGAAGTAGAAGCGGTTGCGCAGGCGGGCGACGCCGGCAAAGTTGATGTAGTCTTTGGTCACGAGGCGGAATACCTTGCTGAAGACATTTTCCGACGAGCCCTGGCCGGGTACATACATCGCGTCGATGGCAAAGAGTATGGTGCAGCTCTGCTTGGTCATGTCGATGGTGAAGAGGTAGGGGGCTGCGTCGGTGAGATAGCCGTAAACGTCGTTGCCCGACGATACCTCGAGGCTGGTGTTCATGCCGATGGGAGCGTTGCAGTAGAAGGAGCCGTCGAGCGTGCCCTTGTCGTAGCTGCTCTTGGGCAGAATCTTCCAGGCGCAGGGGCCGGGGAGGTCGATCATGAGGGTGAACACGGGCGATGCGTACTGGTCTACGTCCGGGTCGAGCTTGTCAAACTTCACTGCGCGAGCCACATCCCACTCGCAGAAGGAGCCGACGAGGTAGTACTCGGTCTCGACTGCAACGGCGGGGGTGGTGCGGGTGACGGTCATGGTGCCTTTGGCGGGGTAGAAGTCATCGGCGCCGACGCGGAAGTTGGAGCCGCCGTCCATCACGTAGGGTATCACGCGGTAGTAGACGGTATTCTGCTGGATGCCGGTGCCGAAGATGGCCATCATGGCAGTGTTGAAGGTCTCGGTCGAGGCGTAGGCGATGCCCTCCTCGGGGGTGAAGCCCAGGTCGGGGTTGGCCTCGCGGGGCTCTACCCATACCAGCTTGGATCCGGCCATGTCGGCGGCCTTGGCGATTTCAATCTGGTATGCTACGTAGGCGCCCTCGGGCATATCCTCGGCCTTCTCGACCTTCATCATGGGGATGAAGGAGGTGGCGGCATAGTCTTCGAGCTTTACCAGGCCGGTGGCGGTGAGCACACCTGCGGGAGCGGTGACCACATCGTCGGAGGTCATCACGGGCGGCTGGGGATTGCTCTGGACGGGCGCGGTGGCGGGAGCGTCGTCGCAGGCCGTGGCGAGCAGGCCCAGGGCGCAAGACAGTATTATGCTGATTTTTTTCATTTGTATCAGTAGATGATGAGATGTGACATGTGGTTTACTTTACCTCATCGAGGGTGAGGATGTAGGAGTCGCCGTCGAGGCGCAGGTGGACGCGACCGGTGAAGTCGGCGCCCATCACGAGGTTGCCTCCGTCGGGGGCCAGGGTGTAGGGCTTGGAGATGTTGACGGTGGCGTCGGCGCCGGCGCCGAGGTTGATTACCTTCCAGGCGGAGTCGGCTACCTTGAACTCGGTATCCTTGGGAATGGTGACATTGGCAGGAAGCTCCCAGCAGTTGCGCTCCTTGGCGGAGATAAATTCGTAGGGAGCCTCAAGGCCGTCGTTGCCCCAGTTGTTCATGCCGCCGCGCAGCCAGATACCGCTGTGCTCGCCCACGAGCCATACCACCAGGTTGCCCTTGGCGACGGCGATGGACTCGTAGTATACGGCGTTGGACAGATACTGGGTGCCTTCCTCGTGCTGGGGGATGAAGGCGTGAAGGCGCATGTACACGCGGCGGGCTGCCAGGGGCAGGTCGTCGTCGGTGCGCACGCCGGCGAGATTCTCGATAGCCTCGGCTACGTCTTTGCTGAGGGGATTGATGTCGCTCAGGTCGTAGAAGCGCTGTGAGATCTCATAGTAGTCGGCAAAGTCTTCGGTAAATGACACCTGCACCTGGTATGCGGCGGCAGCGGCGTAGCCGAAGTCGGGCTGCGATGCGGTGAGGCAGAAGGTGCCGTCCTGGTTGTCGGCGGTCAGCGTGATGGGCATCTGCTGCATGGCCGGGGTGTTGAGGAAGTCGACGGTGACGGTGCCCTCGTGGGTCTTGAGGACGGGGTTGTCGTCCCAGGTTTCCTTACAGCCGGTGGTGAGGGCTGCCGTGAGGGCGAGGGCGGCGCAGAATATTGTTGATTTTTTCATCTTGGTGTTACGTGTTAAGAGTCGGGATTAGTAACCGGGGTTCTGCTTGAAGTCGGGCTGAGCCGAGCGCACGCTGTTGGGGATGGGGAAGTACTTGTACCGGTCGTCGATACGGGTACCGTTGCGGTCGGAGTTGGAGCCCTTGAACTGCCATATCAGCTGGCGGGGACCCACAAAGCGGCCGGCGCGGATGAGGTCGCGGCGACGGGTGCCCTCCCAGTAGAGCTCGCGGCAGCGCTCGTTGAGCAGGAAGTCGGCGGTGAGGTCGGCGGCGCCGATTGCACCGATGCCTGCGCGGCTGCGGATGAGGTTGACGTAGTCGATGGCTGTGGCCAGGTCGCCGTGGCCGCCGCGCACGTGGCACTCGGCCCACATCAGGTAGATGTCGGCAAGGCGGATGATGGGCATGTCGGTCGAGGCAAACTGGGTGTTGTTGATCTCATTGCTGAAGCCACCGTCCTCGGCTGCGTTGCGGGTCAGGCCGGTAAACTTGACCATGGCGTTGCCGCCGCAGGTCTTCCAGTCGCCGGTAAAGCCGTGAAACTCGTCGGAGTAGTCCTCGCCGGCCCACTTCTCGGGGTTGCCGTTGGCGTCGAGCACGGGGTTGCCGTCGGCGTCGACCTTATTCTCGGCTGCATATTTCGTGGTGAGCCAGAGGCTGCGGCGCAGGTCGTCGGCGTTGGCTGCAAACTTCTCGGCCATCTGCTTGGTGCCCTTGAAGCAGCTCCACTGGGCCGATGTGCCGTAGCCCATCGAGTTCATGAAGTGGCAGTCCTGGCCGATGGAGGAGTTGATGATGTATGTGGTGCCGCCGTAGCTCTGTGTCATCTGGTCGTCGTATGCGATGCCGAAGAGGATCTCATTCTCGGCGGGCTTGGAGCCGCCGGGCATGTATGCCTCGTTGTCGCGGGCAAAGAGATAGAGGTAGTGCTGGGCGAGGCCGGAGCCTTGGAAGCCGCCGCCGCGGTGGCGTGCGATGATGTTGTCGCAGCGGGTCTGGCAGTCTTTGTAGCGCTCGGTGCCCGAGAAATCCAGTGCGTTGAGGTACAGACGGGCCAGCAGAGCCTCGGCGCCGTCGAGACCTACGCGTCCGTAGTAGGGCTTCTCGGCGATGAGCTTGTTGTCGACGATGTCGGTCAGCTCGCTCTCAAGCCATGCAAAGAGCTCGGGGCTGTCGACCTGGCGGGGCTTCTCGCCGATGGCGGCTTCCTCGGTGATGAAGCTCGACATCTTGAAGTTGTCCATCAGGTTGTAGTACGAGTAGGCGCGGAGCACGCGGGCCTGGGCCCGCATCTCCTGGATGGTGGCGTCGGTGTCGCCGGCGGTATTGGCCAGAAACTGGTTGCAGATGGCCACGTGGCCCATGAAGCGGGCATATGCGCCGCCGATGATGCCGTTTTCAGCGCCCCAGGTGTTGCACACCAGGTCGGGTATGCCGGTGTCGCCCCAGAGGAATATCATCTCGTCGGTGGGCATCACGCCGAGCATGTAAGTCACGCGCAGGTAAGCCGATGTGCCGGCGTCGAGGCCTTCGACATACGACGAGCCGGGGCCGTTGATGCCCGAGGTGGCTATGCCGGCGTAGCAGATGGCCAGGGAGTTGGCATTGAAGTCGGGGTTCGACGGGTCGACCATGTTGGGGTCGTTGGGCTCCAGGTTGAGGTCGTCGACACACGAGGTCGCCGCCATACCCATGCCGAGGGCCAGGCCGCCGATAAGCAATATATTTTTAAGATTCATGTGTGATTGCTGTTTAGGAGATTAGAAGTTGGCCACCACGCCTACCGACCAGGTGGTCGAGCGGGGATAGATGTTGCCGTCGACGCCGGAGAATACCTCGGGGTCGAGGCCCTTGTACTTGGTGATCACGAAGGGATTCTGCACACCGGCGAAGAGGCGCAGACGCATCAGGTCGTTGAAGGCGTTTTCGAAGGTGTAGCCCAGGGTGATGTTGTCGCAGCGCAGGAAGGAGCCGTTGCGCAGCCAGTAGTCAGACATGGAGGTGTCGGCGGTGAAGTAGTGGTCGGTGTCGAAGATGTTGTTCAGGCCGTTGCGGTAGATGCCGTCGGTGGTCGAGCCGCCGCGCAGAGCCTGGGCATATACGTAGTTGCCCAGCGAGGCGCGCAGGCTGAAGCCCAGATCCCACTGCTTGTAGCGGAACTGCGAGCCGAAGGTCATCGTCACCTGCGGGGCGCGCGAGTGCTGTATCACGCGGTCGTTGCCGTCGATGATGCCGTCGCCGTTCTGGTCGACGTATGCGCCCTGGATGGGGTCGCCGTTCTCGTCGTATACCTGCTGGTAGAGGTTGAAGGAGAATGCCGGGTAGCCTTCCTTCTGTATCTGGCAGTCGCCGCCGGTGCCTCCGAAGCCGCCGCCTACCTCGAAGGTGTTGCCGTTGAGGTTGGTGATGCGGTTGTGGTTCCAGCCGATGTTGTAGTTGAGGGTCCAGGTGAAGTTTTCGGTCACGACGGGCTTGGCGGCGATGTTGAACTCGATACCGTAGTTGACCATGTCGCCGATGTTCTGGTCGAGGCGGTTGACGGTCGACGAGCCCGATGCCACGGCCACGCGCGAGAGCAGGTCGGTGGTCTTGCGGTAGTAGTACTCGATGCTGCCGGTGATGCGGTTGTTGAGCATGCCGAAGTCAAGACCGGCGTTCCAGGTGGTGGTGGTCTCCCAGGTCAGGTCGGGGTTGTAGCCCTCGGGGAAGTAGGGGATGGCCCAGCCGCCCTGGCCGTTGGGGTAGAAGGAGCCGGGCTGCGCGGGGGTGTAGATGGCCAGGTAGTTGTAGTACGAGCCTACGTCCTGCTGACCGGTCTGGCCCCAGCCCAGGCGGAGCTTGAGGTCGTTGAGCCAGCTGCGGCTGCGCTCCATGAAGGCTTCCTCATTGATTTTCCAGCCCAGGGCGACGGCGGGGAAGATGCCCCAGCGGTTGTCTTTGGAGAAGCGCGAGGTGGCATCGCCGCGGACGGTGGCGGTGAGCAGGTAGCGGTCCATGAAGGTGTAGTTTACACGGCCGAAGAATGAGAGCAGCTGCAGGTGGTTGCGCCAGTGGTAGTTGCCGGTGGGGCTGTTGGGGTCTGCCTTGAAGGGGTCGCCGATCTCGACGCCCTCGACGGTCTTGGTGTTGAGCTCCCACTCGCCGGCGGCGTTGAGAGTCGGGAATGCCAGGCCGGGCGACATGGCGATACCGCCCTCGGAGTTGGAGCCGAGGTGACGGCCGTGGCTGCTGAAGCGCTGCCAGGAGTAGCCGGCGGTGGCGTCGAGGTTGGAGCGGATGGCCTCGAAGTCTTTCTTGTAGTTGAGGTAGAAGTCGAGCAGGGTGTTGGCGCGCGACTCGTAGGAGTGCTCGCCGTATGCGCCGCCGTAGTTGGAGTGGTTTTTCCAGGCGTTTACGGAGTTGGCGCTTACGTTGTAGTAATTGTTGCTCTTGGTGATGTCGTAGCCCAGGTTGAGGTTGAGGTGCAGCTCGGGGAGGAAGTGCAGGGCGTAGTCAAACTGGATGTTGCCGTTGGAGCGGAGCACGTTGGCGTGGCTGTGGGCCTGCTTCAGAGCGGCCACGGGGTTGTAGTTGCCGTCGTTGTTGAGCTGGGCGGTGGTCACGCCGTCTTTGGTGCTGACGGTGTAGGGCTGGGTGTAGCCGCCAAAGAGGTAGCTCTCGCCGGCATTGCCGGTGGCGGGGATGTAGCTCATCACGGGAGCGGTGGGGTTGAATGCCACGGCCGAGCCGATGGAGCCCTCGTCGCCAAAGTTGTTTTTGATGTAATATCCCTTGGCGCTGGCGTTGATGGCCAGGTGGTTGTCAAAGAATTTGGGGTTGAGGTTGAGGCCTACGGTCAGACGATCCATCGACGATGTGCGCAGGATACCGTTGTTGTCGGTATACGATACAGACACGCGGTAAGGCACGGTGCCGGCGGTACCGCCCACCGACAGGGTGTAGTCGCTCGACACGGCGGTGCGGAAGATGAGGTCCTGCCAGTCGGTGTCGGCGTTGCCCAGGGCTGCGTATGCGGCCGACTCGGTGCCGAAGCGGGGGTCGTTGGCGATATAGTTGCGAAACTCAGAGGCGTTGAGCACGTCCCAGGTCTTGCGGGCATAGTCGATGTACATGTTGGCCGAGAAGCTCACCTGCGGACGGCCGCTCTGGCCCTTCTTGGTGGTGATGATGATCACACCGTTGGATGCGCGCGAGCCGTAGATGGCGGTGGCCGACGCGTCTTTGAGGATGGTCATGCTCTCGATATTCTCGGGGCTGATCATGGCCAGGGGATTGCTCATGCCGAGCACGCTCTCGCTGGTCAGGGGCACACCGTCGATCACGACCAGGGGGTCGTTGTTGGCCGACAGGGAGGCGCCGCCGCGGATGCGGATGTCAGCCTTGCCCTCGGGGCCGCCGCCGGTGGTCACGACCACGCCGGGAGTCTGGCCCACCAGCATGTCCTGCACCGAAGTTGCCAGGCCGGCCTCGATGTCGTCGGGCTTCACCACGGCTACCGAGCCGGTGGCGTCGCTCTTTTTCACGGTACCGTAACCGATGGCCACCACTTCCTGCAGAGCCACGGCGTTGGCGCCCAGATGCACGTCGATGACATTGCGGCCATTTACGGGGATGGTCTGGCTGTCGCAGCCGATGTAGGAGAAGACGAGCGTGGCGGCGGGGTCGACCTGAATGGAGTAGCGTCCGTCGAAGTCGGTCACCACGCCCACATTGGCTTGGCCCTGTACGGCGACACTTGCGCCGATGGCGGGCTCACCCTCGGGCTCGTATACCGTGCCCTGTACGGTGATTTTCTGTGCCAATGCAGGGAGGGCGCACGCCAGCACCAGTACGATGGCCAGCATTGCCTTCCGTGTCATTTGTATACAAATGTTTTGCATGCAGATAGGTTTTTAGTTAGTAATTTATATAATCTCGTATTTTTTTCGGGGCATGGTATCAGCTGCGGCCACAGACGGCACCGTAGCCGACAAGGCACATGGCCGTCGGATACGCATGGCAGTCGGTCGCGAAGAAGAATAGCCGCATAAAACAGTGGCTGATAAGCTGATATAATCTCACAAAAGATAAAATAACCTTGGCGCGGCAGTTTTTCATGGCAGCGCACGGCAAAGTAAACCCAAATTTTCGGAATTTACAAACTTTTAACAAAAAATCTGTCACACCCTGCTGTACAACATCGTATTCGCTTGATGCACGATTCTCTCGATGCATGATTCTCTCGATGCATGATTATAGTGCGCGCAGGTTACAAACCTGCGCGGACTATCCGGGACCTGCGCGGACTGACGCAGCAGAAGCGCGAAGCGCAGGCCCTTATGAGTAACACGGGGTGAAGCGAAGCGCAACCCCGTGCAGCCCGCCCCCCCCCGGTAAGTGGAAGGTCGTTAGACCTGACCCTTATTGCGCTGCGCGTCATTAAGGGCCAGCGCTCCGCGCTTCTGCTGCCGGGTGCGGGTCGCATGTCACGGGGTTGCGCTTCGCTTCACCCCGTGTTACTCATAATGGTCAGCGCTCCGCGCTTCTACAGGCGCATGACACGTTTGCGGCAATTCGACCGATAAATCGGTCGGTCGGCTCGGGCGCCCGATACCGCGGGTTTCACCCGCGGCTACCATATTGCACCGCTACGCGGTGTGGCGTCATCCGCAATCACGCCGCGTCTACCATGTTGCACCGCTACGCGGTGTGGTGTCATCCGCGATTACGCCCGCGCTGCCATGTTGCACCGCTAAGCGGTGTGGCGTCATCCGCAATCGCGCCCGCGCAACCATGTTGCACCGCTGCGCGGTGTGGCGTCATCCGCAATCACGCCCGCGCAACCATATTGCACCGCTACGCGGTGTGGCGTCATCCGCAATCACGCCCGCGGCTACCATGTTGCACCGCTACGCGGTGTGGCGTCATCCGCAATCACGCCCGCGCTACCATGTTGCACCGCTACGCGGTGTGGCGTCATCCGCAATCACGCCGCGGCTACCATATTGCACCGCTACGCGGTGTGGCGTCATCCGCAATCACGCCCGCGCAACCATATTGCACCGCTACGC
>CAJUOC010000015.1 GCA_910587925.1 uncultured Muribaculaceae bacterium | reverse complement strand
CGAGATGCGTCATTGTGACTGGAGTTCAGACGTGTGCTCTTCCGATCTAGAGGGCGACGGCCGGGATTCGTCGCGGCAGTATTCACATAAACGGGGTGTGGGCAGAGGGCGACAGCCGTGATGCGTCGCGGCAGTATTCATATAAACGGGGTGTGGGCGACAGCGACAGCAGTGATTTGTCGCGGCAGTATTCACATAAACGGGGTGTGGGCAGAGGGCGACGGCCGGGATTCGTCGCGGCCGTATTCACATAAAGGGGGGGGGAGATGCGCGATGCACGATGCGGATTGGGGAGATCACGCATCGTGCATCGTAAGTGGCGCATCAGTTGAGGATGATGCCCGGCATCATGGGGCGCGGCCCCGGGATGTATGCGCGCGCAAACTGGCGCAGGAAGGCTACCGTGGAGGCAGCGGGTGCCGGAGTGCGACGACGTCCGGCTGGTGTGGCGGTCAGACCGCCCGGGGAAGTAGAGATTTTTTTCATAGGCAGTTTGGGACAGCGTTATGGTGGAGGTTTTTCAAGGTACACTTCTATAACGCCGCCGACGGCCGTATATTGCCCGGGCGGGCGAAAAATCACGATATAAACGGAAGCGGGAGCATGGAAACTGCTGTCGCGGCGCTATACAGCGCGGGAGCAATCGACAAGTTGTAGATGACGATGCTGGCGACGATGAGCAGTATCTCGATGATGGCGGTGATGATCATGGTGGTGCGCGATGCCGAGCGGGCGTTGAACAGCGCGCAGCATGCGGCCCATATGAGCGCCACACAGGGTATGAGGATGCTCAGGGTAAGGGTCACGCCGAAGATTGTGCCGGAGCCTATGCTTAAGGAGGGACTGAAGTCAAAGGCCGACAGTATGGCCAGCGCCTCGGATGCGCCGACGCTCAAGAATACCACCAGCGCAGACACCATCACCAGCATGACTACCAGCGCACCCATACCGATGCAACCGGCCACAAGACCGAAAAAGCCCAGCAGTATCTTGCCCAGGATGGCGGGGATGCGGGCCAGTATGGCCGGTATCGATGTACCGGAGTCTTGGGCGGCCGACGGGTCTACGGTACCCAGGATGGTACGGCCGACGCTGCCGGGGGTGACGGGCTGGCCGGTCATCTCGAGTATCTGACGCGGAGTGCGGGCCGGCGGTATCACCATCCATGCCACGAAGTAGAGCACTGTGCATGGCCACAGATGTGTGGAGAAGGCCAGTATGATATAGAGCACGCGCATGATATTGGCGTTCCAGCCCAGATATACTCCAAGACCGGCAAACACGCCTCCGAATACCTTGTATCGCTCGTCGCGGTATAAGCGCTTGCTGACGGTGGCGTCGCGGTAAGGCGGCGGAGCCTGCTCCCCGCGCGGGGCGGTGCCCACGGGAGGCTCTTTGGTATCCGACGGCTTCTGGCGGGGGCTGTCGTCGGCGTCAGCATCTGCATCGATGTCGACTTCCACATCGGAGGCGATATCGGCCGGGCGGCCTACGGCCTCTATTACGGTATTGACATCTGAGAGCACTATCACACGGGCGCCTGCGTTGATGCGCTCCGTGAAGTGCTCGCCGACACGGCTCTCGATGTCGCCGGCGATTTCCTCGCCTTCGGCGCCGGGAAAAGCCTTGCGCATCTGGTCGAGATAAGTATTGAGCAGGCGGTATGCGTCCTCGTCGATATAGAAGATGGAGCCGTTGATATTTGCAGGAAATGCCTTTTTCATAATGCGGTGGTATGGGTGGTGGGGGTTGCGGAGATGAGATGGTTTACGGTATCGGATATTTCGCGCCAGGCTTCGTTGAGCATATCGAGGGTATGGCGGCCCTGGTCGGTGAGCGAGTAGTACTTGCGCGGCGGCCCCGATGTCGACTCTTCCCAGCGGTAAGAGAGCAGACCATCGTTTTTGAGGCGTGTAAGCAGGGGATACAGAGTGCCCTCGACCACTATGAGCCGAGCCTCCTTGAGCCCGCGGATGAGCTCCGAGGCATATGCGTCGCCCCGGGCAAGCAAGAGCAGCACGCAATACTCGAGCATGCCCTTGCGCATCTGTGCCTTTTGGTTTTCAATGTTCATAATCTTGACGGTAGATTTTGGAGAGTGTGAGAATGGGAGATTGGAGAATGATTTTTATGATTACGCTGCAAATTTAATACGAGACACAGTACTATGCAATACCAAGTACTGTAAATTAACACCATTTAACAAAAGACACCCCGCAGGCTTGTAAGTCCTGCGGGGTGTCGCTATGCTGTCGGATGCGTCGCGGCTCAGCGGGCGCCGGCCACGGGGCGTATGGCGAAGCGGAACTCGCGGTCGCGGTCGAGACTCATGCGATGCTCGCGCACGGGCACGGCACCCCAGGAATTCTCGCCGCCGAGACCGAGCTGCTCGGAGTCGAAGTTGACGTAGGTGGTACCGGCTGCGCGGTCGCCTGCGTGGGCCTTGGCGAGCAGGTCGAGGGAGTGGCGGCTCTGACCGTTCTGGTGATTGGAGGGATTGTCGGAGCGACGGTCGCCACCGCGGGTCACATCGAGATCGGCCTGGCTGAATGGCAGCACCGTGCCGATAAACATGCGGTCGGCGGTAATCTCAAGACCGCGGCCGGCGGGGTCGGTCACAGCCAGGCTGCGCAGGTCGGTCTTGGAGCCGGAGTCTTGCGGACGGGCATAGCCGTAGCAGTACTGGTCGCTCACGCTCTGGGTATAGCGGCCTATCGGGGCGCAGGAGTTGCGGTCGACATAGTTTTCGACCGGGCCGCGGCCGTAGTAGCTGACGGTGGAGTACTCGCCGGGCATGGCAAACTTCATGCCGTGGCGCATCATGCATATCTCGTCGGGGGCGGCGATGTCGCCGGTGCGGCGCAGTCGCTCGACGCCGCGCACGCTGCCGTCGCCATACACGGTATAGTCGACCGTGAGGGCGGTGGCGTCGAAGGGCGACTCATACTCGACCTTGATGACGGCGCTGTCGGCACTCTGCTCCAGCGCCACGCTCTTGGGCGCGAGGCCGGGATACATGGCGGCGGCACACTTGTGCTGGAGTCCGGCGCCGAGGTCATTTTCGGTGGGTGCGCGGCCAAATGAAGGCTTGAGCGGCTCCGACATCATGGCGCGGCCCTCGAGCGTGTAGGCCGAGATGGCGCCGGTGGCGCGGTCAAAGGTCAGAGTCCAGGGCATCACGGTGCCGGCAAGGGCCACGGTGCCGCTGAATACCACGTCGGTACCCTGCTCCTTGACAGAGAGCGGGCGGGCGGCGGCAGTGTGCATCACGGGCGCCGACTCGCGCAGGGTAAGCTGCTCGGTGGCCACTGAGTAGCCGCGGGGCAGCAGGGGCGCCGACTCCTTGAGCCGGTAATCGAGATTGAGGTATATGTCGCGGGCATTGTCGACGCCGGGGATTGAGGCCAGGCTGCGGCCGAGCGACACGGTCGAAGTGGTCTGCGGAGCCACGTCGAGGTCGTCGACCTCACCCTCGGCCACGGTGCGGCCGTCGGCCTCGATGCTCCACAGCAGGCGCACCGGGGCGAGCGTGGTGAAGAAGTTTTCGTTGAAGACCTTCACGGCCAGCGGGGCGTCGGCAGCGACGGGAGCGAGCGACGACAGGATGTTGCGGTAAGTATGCTTGACCTGGAGCGCGCCGGGATGGAGCGAGCGGTCGGCGGCGATGATACCGTTGCAGTTGAACGATGCGTCAGACGGGTCGATATTGTTGTAGTCGCCGCCATATGTGAAGATATGGTCGGTGCCGGGGATGGTGTCGACACGCTGGTAGAGAGCCTGGTCGGCGAAGTCCCAGATGAAGCCGCCCTGGTAGAAGGGGTTGGAGCGCACCAGCTCCCAGTAGTAGTCGATGGTGCCGGTGGAGTTGCCCATCGCATGCTCGTACTCACACTGAATGAGCGGCTTGGGGAAGTTGCCCTTGGCAGCCTCGGCCACAGCCTTGTCGCCCCAGGCGCGGCATGCGTCGATGGGGTAGTACATGGGGCAGAAGATATCGGTGCCGTCGCCCTGGCCGGCCTGCTCATACTGCGCGGGACGCGAGGGGTCGAGCGCCTTGGCGTCGCGGTAAGCGTCGAGATAGTTGGCGCCCATGCCGGCCTCGTTGCCCATGCTCCAGGTGATGATGGAGGGGTGGTTGCGGTCGCGCTCGATCATGCGGCGCACACGCTCGCGGATAGCTTTGTTGAACTGCGGGTCCTTTGCCACGGCGCGGTCGCCGTAGCCCATGCCGTGACCCTCGCTGTTGGCCTCGTCGACCACATAAATGCCATACTTGTCGCAAAGCTCATACCACTGCGGGTCATTGGGATAGTGGCACGTGCGCACGGCATTGATGTTGAGCTGCTTCATGATGGCCAGGTCGCGCTCCATCTCCTCGCGTGTCACGATATAGCCGCCATAGGGGCTGAGCTCGTGGCGGTCGACGCCCTTGAGCAGCACGGGGCGGCCGTTGACCAGCAGCTGGCCGCGTGCTATCTCGACAGTGCGGAAACCGAAGGGGATGGTGGCGGTCTCGGCCACGGAGCCGTCGGCGTTGTACGCCGTCACGTTGAGGTCGTAGAGATTGGGGGTCTCGGCGCTCCACAGGCGGGGCGATGCCACGTCGAGCGAGCCGGTGAGGGTCACGCGGCCCAGCGAGTCGCGCACGGAGCCGCGGGTATCGCCCTTCCAGGTGGCGAGTGTGCGGCCGGCGTCGGTGACGGTGGCCTCGACGCTGCGGATGCCCGGGGTGAGGGCGACCTTGACTGTGGCATGGCCGTCCATGGGGGCGGTGATGTTGATATCCTCGATGCGGCGGGCGGGGCGGGAGTTGAGGCTTACGCCGTCGCGACCGATGCCGGTAAAGCGCCAGAAGTCCTGGTCTTCGAGATAGGAGCCGTCGCACCAGCGGCGGATTTCCATGGCGATGGTATTGACGCCGGGACGCAGCAGGCCGGTGATGTTGAAATCAGCCTGGAGCTTGGAGTCTTCGGAGTATCCGACGTGCTTGCCGTTGACCCACACGCGCACACACGACGATGCCGCGCCGATGTTGAGGGTCACGCGGCGGCCGCCGGCCAGAAACGATGCCGGCACGTCGACCGTGGTCACATACTGGCCGATACCGTTGCGGTCGACAGGCACGTGGGGCGGATTATTTTCCCACAGGCCACGCCAGGGGTAGCCGGTGTTGACATACAGCGGGTCGCCGTAGCCCTGGAGCTCCCACAGCCCGGGTACCTGTATGGTACCCCACGAGGCGGTGTCAAATCCTTTGGTGTAGAAAGGCTGCGCGGCGGCTTTGGCGTCGGCGTTGTCGAAATGGCGGAAGCGCCATGTGCCGTTGAGCGATATGGTCTGAGTCTGCGGGGTGGCAAACGTTGCCGTCATGGGCATGCAGCCGCGCTCTGTCACCGATGCGTCTTCCCAGTCGTGGGCCGCAGCGGTGGCGGCAAGCGCCGCGAGGAGGGCGCTGAATAGCAGGATTGGTTTTTTCATCAGGTTTATGGTATCGGATTGGGTAGATTATCTCCTACAAAAATACCTATATGATATAAAATATACAAATAATCCCCCTTGCCCAAATCCCGATATGCGAATAACGCCCTAAATTTTACCAATTACGGTTTATCCATCGTGCCATATACATGAATAAGCAGTGCCCGATGTGGGTCTGATAAAGGTCTGTTTTAAATTAATTTTGTATCTTTGAGCATGAAACTGACACCCGACCGCAAATACATCTACGAGCTGACCATAAAAGTGCGCGACTATGAAATCGACGCCGAGGGTATCGTCAACAATGCCGTGTACCTTAATTATATGGAACACACCCGCCACGAGTTTTGCCAGCAGGCCGGCCTGAGCTTCCGCGAGATGTGTGCCCGCAAGATTTATCCCGTGCTGCGCTCGGCCCAGATCGAATACCTCCACCCGCTCACTCTGGGCGACACTGCAGTGAGCCGGCTGGGCATGATGCGCCGCGGGCCGCTGTTTGTGTTTATCCAGGACATATATCTGCCCGACGGCACCCCGGTGGCGCGCGCCGACATATCGGTGGCCACGCTCGAAGACGGCCGCCTCACACGCGGCGACACACTCGCCGAGGCTTTCAAGGACTATCTGTGATGACCGACGCCCTCGCCGACATACTTGCCCGTATCAGAGCGGCCTTCCCGTCGATGGACGCCCGGGCAGCCGCAGCCGAGGCCGACTTCGTCGCCCGCCACGGCATCGATATATACTCGCGCGCCGAGGGTACGCTGCCGGCAAGGTTGGCGGCATGTCCCGACGCCCCGACAGCACTCTTCGGCATGGGAAGCTGCCGGCTCGACGGGCCCCGCAACGTAGCCGTCGTGGGCACCCGCCGCGCCACAGCCGCCGGAGTGGCATTCTGCCGCCGCTTTGTGGCCGACCTGGCCGAGCGCTGCCCCGAGGCGGTGATAGTGAGCGGCCTGGCATACGGCATCGACATCGCCGCACACCGTGCCGCCCTCGACGCCGGTATCGGCACGGTGGCCGTCGTCGCCCACGGCCTCGACACCATCTACCCTGCCGAGCACCGCGACGTGGCCCGCCGCATGGTGGCCGGCGGCGCGGGAGCCATCGTCACCGAGTACCCCTCGGGAGCGAGGGTACACCGCAGCAACTTCCTGGCGCGCAACCGCATCGTGGCCGGTCTGTCATCGGCCGTGGTGGTCGTCGAGAGCGCGTCGCACGGCGGCGCGCTGTACACCGCCCGGCTCGCCGGCAGGTATGGCCGCGACCTCTTTGCCGTGCCCGGCCGATGGAGCGACACTGCATCGGCCGGCTGCAACTCGCTCATCGCCTCGGGCAGCGCCCGCCTCATCACATCGGCCGACGAGCTGATGGCCCACATGCGATGGAGCGCTGCCACCACCGCGACGCCCGCTCCGCCGCCGGCGCTCGACTTCACCGCCCTGGAGGGCACGGCGCGCGCCATCGTAGACTATCTGCGTCTGCACCCCGACCATACCCAGGCCGACCTCGTGTCTTCACTGGGACTGCCCGCCGGCGAGGTATCGGCGCGCCTCACCGAGCTTGAGATGAACGATGTGCTCTCCATACTCCCCGGCGGCCGCTTCGCGCTGAACTTTTGAGCGGCACCGACGTTTCTAATTTACCAACACTACCTATCACCATGAGCAAGACTGTAATCCCCCCCAGCGAACTGATCATCAACCCCGACGGCAGCGTGTTTCACCTCCACCTGCGTCCCGACCAGCTCACCGACCGCATAATACTCGTGGGCGACCCGGCCCGAGTAGACATGGTGGCCGAGTTTTTTGACGAGCGTACATTCGAGGTATCGTCGCGCGAGTTTCACACCATCGGCGGCACATACCGCGGCAAGCCCATCATGTGTCTGAGCCACGGCATAGGCCCCGACAATATCGATATAGTCGTGACCGAGCTCGACGCGCTGGCCAATGTCGACTTTGCCACACGCGAGGTGCGCGACACCCCCCGCCGTCTCACCATGGTGCGCATCGGCACCTCCGGCGCCCTGCAGCCCGAGCTTACCCTCGGCACCCCGGTCATCGCCGAGAAGTCGATAGGTTTTGACGGCGTGCTCAATTATTATGCCGGCCGCGACAGCATCGCCGACCTCGGCTTTGAGCATGCGCTATGCGAGCACACCGGCTGGAATCCTCTCTGGGCCAAGCCATACGTAGTAGATGCCGACGCCGAGCTGGTCGAGAGCATCGGCCGCGACGACATGGTGCGCGGCAATACCATCTCAGCAGTCGGATTCTACGGCCCGCAGGGACGCCAAGTACGCCTCGCCCTGTCAAACCCCACTCTCAACGCCCGTATCGAAGACTTCCGCCACGACGGACGCAAGATTACCAACTACGAGATGGAGAGCGCGCCGCTGGCAGGTCTCGGCCGCCTCATGGGCCACCGCTGCATGACCGTGTGCTCCATCATCGCCAACCGATACAACAACTCTGCCAACCCCAACTACAAGAGCGGCATACGCGACCTCATCGCCACCGTCCTCGACCGCATCTGACACACCGCCCCGCATCCCGCCACGGGATGCGGGACGCTAATTTAGTATCACTATGCAAGGACTGCTCACAGCACTGCTGGTGCCCGTCGCCGGCACCACTCTCGGCTCGGCCTGCGTGTTTATGATGCGCCGGAGCATGGCGCCGCGGCTGCAAAAGGCCCTCACCGGCTTTGCCGCCGGCGTGATGGTGGCCGCGTGTGTGTGGTCGTTGCTCATACCTTCCATAGAGATGACCGGCAAGAGCGGAGCGGCAGCTATCGTGCCCGCCGTCACCGGTTTTGCAGCCGGGATACTGCTCCTGCTGCTCCTCGACCTCGCAGTGCCTCACCAGCACATCGAGAGCGGCCAGACCGAAGGCCCGCCCTCTCATCTGTCGCGCACATCCAAGCTCGTATTTGCCGTCACCCTCCACAATATCCCCGAGGGCATGGCCGTGGGCGTGGCGCTCGCCGCCGCGCTGGGCCACAACGCTCACATGACCATGGCAGCCGCCCTGGCCCTGTCGGTCGGCATCGCCGTACAAAACTTTCCCGAGGGCGCCATCGTATCCATGCCCCTGCACAGCGCCGGCAACTCCCGCCGTAAGTCATTCGTGATAGGCACGCTCAGCGGCCTGGTCGAGCCGGCAGGCGCCCTGCTGACAATCCTCCTGGCCTCGCATGTCGTGCCCCTGCTCCCCTACCTGCTGTCTTTTGCCGCCGGAGCCATGATGTACGTCGTGGTCGAGGAGCTGATCCCCGAGACCCAGCACGGCCGCCACTCCAACCTCGGCACCCTCGGCTTCACCGCCGGCTTCCTGCTCATGATGACCCTCGACGTCGTCCTCTCCTGACTCAGAGGCGGAGGTGCTGGGCGGGGAGCGGCGAGCCGGGGCAGGCGGCGATGACGGCGAGGCGCGCGGCGGATACGACGCGGGCGGGAGCGGCCTCGATGGTGAGGGCGTCGGGGCGCGGGGCGGCGTCGGGGGCGATGATGATGTTGTAGGCGCCGGCGATGGCCCCGGCGGCGGCTGATGTATGGACGGCGGCGCCGAGCGGCTCGCCGCGGCTGCTCATGTCGGCCAGCGCGTCGGCGGCCGAGCCGGGATAGTAGCGGCCGCCGATGGCCTGGGCGAGCAGGCGGCCGGATGTGTCGTCGCCTCCGGTGGTGAAGGCGACTGTACAGCCTGCGGCGATAAACGCCTCGACGGCGGCACGGCCTGCATCGGTGTCGGCTCCGTCGACAAGTACATACTGATGCGGATAAGGCATGACGAGGCGCCCGGCCCGGGGGCCGGCGGCGCGCGACGGGGCCTTGGCGCGGGGGCCGCGGCGGTAGTCTTCCATGCGTTTCTCGAGATAGTTATCGGCCATGGCGCTTATGGTATTCGGCTATTGAGCGGGCGAGTCTGATGATGCCTTGCGGATATTGGTCGGCCAGCACGGTATAGCCGTCGGCGGGGCGGTCGGCAAGGGTATGGGTGATGGTCTCGAAATCGTGGCGCGAGATGTATGCGCTGAAGTCGGTGATCATGTCCTCGTCGGTAAGGCGGGCGATGTGGCCCAGGATGGTGTCGGTGGTGACGCCCTTGATGGAGGCCATGTCGCCCAGCGGCACGCGGGCGTTGTGGAGTATGAGGGTTTCCTTGTATGTGGTGCCCTGGGGCAGCGCTCCCAGGCCCTCAAACTTGCGTATCGCCGCGAGAAACTGACGCCCGTACTTCACGGCCTTGCGCTCGCCCACACCGTTGACCTCGAGAAACTGCTCTGGAGTCGACGGGCGGCGGCGCGCCATGTCGACGAGGCTCGCGTCGCTGAACACGAGATATGCCGCCACGCCGGCCTTGGCCGCCACCTGGCGGCGCACTGCCTTGAGCTGCTCGACCAGCTGCTCGGTGGGGTCGGTCGAAATCTCGGGCACGGTCTTGGCACGCGTGGCCTTGCGGCGCTGCGGCTCCTGCCAGCGGGCCAGGGTGACGGCCAGTCGGCCGTGGAGCACCCGCAGCCCGTATGGCGTCACGCGCAGATGCCCGGCATCGTCGAGGGCTATCTCGATGAGGCCGAGCTGTATCATCTGGGCGATGTATGCGTTCCACTGCGCCTGACCCAGGTCGCGGCCGGCGCCGAAGGTCTTGATGCGGTCAAATCCGCGCCGGTGTATGTCGGTCTTTGCCGAGCCGCGCAGTATGTCGGTGAGCATGTATATGCCCACCTGCGAGTCGGTGCGTATGATGGCGCTGGCAGCTTTCTGGAAGAGTATCGTGCCGTCGAAGCGTTCGGGCGGGTTGCTGCATACGTCGCAGTTGCCGCAGTCGTGCTCCATCACCTGGCCGAAGTAGCTGAGCAGCACGCGGCGGCGGCATATGCCCGCCTCGGCGTAGCGCTGCATCCAGTCGAGCTTCTCGGCCGCGATGCCGGGCCGTCCGCTCTCCTCGATGAAGTTGCGGCGCAGTATGATGTCTTGCACAGAGTGAAACAGTATGGTGGTCGCAGGGAGCCCGTCGCGGCCGGCGCGCCCGATTTCCTGATAATAACTCTCGATGTTGCCCGGCAGATTGAAGTGCACCACCCAGCGGATGTTGCTCTTGTCGATACCCATGCCGAAGGCCACCGTGGCACACACCACCTGCACGTCGCCATCGGAAAACCGCCGCTGGGCGCGGGCGCGCTCGTCGGCCGACAGACCGGCGTGGTACACGGTCGAGCGCAGGCCGAGCCGGCTCAGGGCCTCGTGGGCCTCTTCGGCACCCTTACGCGAGAGGGTATATACGATGCCCGAGTCATTGGGGTGGCGGCGCACAAGATTTACGACCGTATCGATTTTCTGCTTCTTGGGGGCGGAGTGCACCACTCGCAGCGAGAGATTGGGGCGGTCAAACGAGCCCGTCCACCGCAGCGGGTCGCGCAGGCCGAGCTGGGCAGCGATGTCGTCGCGGGTGACGCGGTCGGCCGTGGCGGTGAGCGCCATCAGCGGCGCCGCGGGGAAAGCCTCGCGTACTGCCCCGAGCTGAGTGTATACCGGGCGGAAATCATGGCCCCACTGCGATATGCAGTGTGCCTCGTCGACGGCTATCAGATTGATGCGGCAGCGCCGCAGCCAACCGTCGAGGTCGGAGAGCAGTCGCTCGGGCGATATGTATATGAGCTTGACGCGGCCGGCGATGGCGGCCTCGATGGCCGAGCGGTTGAGGCTCTCGTCGTGGGCCGAGTGGATGGCGGCGGCGGGCACACCGTTGGCGACCAGCGCGGCCGTCTGGTCTTCCATCAGCGATATGAGCGGCGATATCACCAGGGCGGCGCCGTCCATCATCATGGCGGGCAACTGGTAGCAGATTGACTTGCCGCCGCCGGTGGGCATGAGCACCAGGGCATCGCGCCCTGATGTGACGGCGGCGATTATCTCGGCCTGGCCGGGGCGAAACTCACGGTAGCCGTAAAACTTGCGCAGCAGCTCGGCAGCGGCTGCGGGTAATGGGGCTGATGGAGTCATCAAAAAGCGTTTTTCTCGCCTGCGACAGCGTTGATGACGGTGCGGGCGATGATTTTGAGGTCGAGCGCCAGGGTCCAGTGCTCGATATACCATACATCGTTCTCGACACGGCGCTCCATTTTCCACAGCTCATCGGTGGCGCCGCGGTAGCCGTTGACCTGCGCCCAGCCGGTGATGCCGGGCTTGATGAGATGGCGCAGCATATAGCGGTCGACCAGGCGCTTGTAGTCCTCGGTATGCTTGAGCATGTGCGGCCGCGGACCCACCACCGACATGTCGCCGCGCCATACGTTGATAAACTGCGGCAGCTCGTCGATACTGGTGCGCCGCAGCAGGTCGCCCAGGCGGGTCTTGCGCGGGTCGTGCTCGGTGGCCTGGGTGCTGTCGGCGTCGGTATTGACATGCATGGTGCGGAATTTCAGGCACGTGAACTCGCGTCCGCGGTAGCCTGTACGCTGCTGGCGGAAGTATACCGGGCCGGGCGAGGTGAGCTTGATGGCGATGGCCACCGGGATGTATATGAGCGGGTAGACACACAGCACCAGCGACGAGAATACCAGGTCGAAGGCGCGCTTGACGGCCTTGTTGATGGGCACGCTCAGCGGATTGCGCACGATGCTGAGCACCGGCACAGCGCCGATGCTGTGCAGCTCAAATCCGCGGGTGATGTAGCGCGAAATCTGCGGCACGTAGAAAAACTCGGCCACACAGTCGTCGGCGATACGCACCACCGGGGTGATAAGCTCGTCGCGGCCCGGCACAGTATAGTATATCTGGTCGACCCGCTTCTCACGGGCATACTTCTCCAGATGCCATATGGGGTGGCACTCCACTCCACAAAACTCCGCCATGGGCTCGGTCGAGAAGAAGCTCAGCACGCGGTAGCCGTAGCCGCTGTCGTGAAGCATCGACTCGTACAGGCGGCGGGCGGTGTCGTTGGTGCCGACTATCACCACCCGGGCAAAGTTGTATCCCCGGCGGCGATACCGCTTGATGAGCAGATGCGCCACCACAGTCCACAGCTCCATCACGACGGTGAGCGAGCCGTAGTACAGCAGATATTGCTTCTCGCCCAGCACGTTTACGCCCAGGAAGGCGTTGAGCGACAGGAAGAGCAGCGCGTGGAGCCCCACCACGCCCAGAGTGCGCATCGCCACATGGTCGAGCTGTATGGCCCGCAGCATCATACGCCGCCGGCGCAGCCACAGCAGGGCCGGCAGATAGCTCACATTGAGGAGCACCCACAGAGTGCGGGTAGCGTGTACCTCATCGGGCTTTAGCGGCATGACCCACAGAGCCAGCGCAAAGACGGCGTTGACTATGACCCAGTCGGTGACGGTAAGCAGCACGGGCAGGTAGCGCCCGAGCGATGTCGGTCGTCGCGGTGTATCCAAGACGCGGTTTCTTAGCGTGCGTCGATCAGGCGTATCTTCTCCTCAAGCTCGGCGATATCGGCGCGCAGACGCTCGGCCTTGCGCTCAAACTCCTTGAGCATCGAGTCGCCCGACTTGCTCTTGAAGGAGAGGAAGCCCAGATTGTTTTCGTATGTACGCAGCTCGCTGCGGCGGCCCTCGAGGGCGCGGGCAAGGCGCTCACGCTCGCGCGATAGCTTCTGGCGGTCGTCGCCCAGGCCCGAGAGATTGTCGGAGAATCGCTCCATGCGCGCTCCGCGCTCGCGCAGGTTGAGGCCGTCGCGCAGGCGGTCTACAGCAGTGCGGTATGCGTCGTACACCTTGTCTTTGTCGCGGAAAGGCACGTGGCCGATCTCCTGCCAGCGGGTCTGAAGCTCGCGCAGGCGGGCGAGTGCCTCGTCGCGGGGGGTGTCGGCGCTGATTTTGTCCAGCTCGGCTATCACCTCGCGCTTGGCCTTGAGATTGTCTTGCTCGGCGCGGCGGGTGCCCGAGGTGGCCTGCTTCTTGCGCTCGAAGAAGTGGTCGCACGCGGCCAGGAAGCGCTGCCATACGGCGTCGCTGTGCTTCTTGGCCACGGCTCCGATGGTCTTCCATTCCTTCTGCAGGGCGACGAGCTCGTCGGTGGCGGCTTTCCAGTCGGTGCTCTCGCGCAGAGCCTCGGCGCGCTCGGCCAGGGCGGTCTTGCGGGCGAGATTGCGGGCCTGCTCGTCGCGGGTCGAGCGGAAGTACTCGGCCTTGGCGGCGAAGAAAGCGTCGCACAGGCCGCGGAAGCGGTTGAAGAGAGCCTTGTTGGCCTTCTTGGAGGCAAAGCCGTACTTGCGCCACTCCTGCTGGATGGCGAGCACCTCGGCAGTAGCCTTGTCCCAGCCGCCAAATGTCTTGATGGCGGCGATATCGATGGCCTCCAGGCGCTCACACAGAGCGGCCTTGCCGGCCTCGTTTTCGGCCTCACGGGCCTTGCGGGCCTCGAAGTATGCCTGATAGCGCTTGTTTACCTCGGCGCTGAATGTCTTGAACTTATCCCATATTTCCTCGCGCACCTCCTTGGCTACGGGGCCTATCTGGCGCCACTTGTTGTGAAGCTCCTGCAGGCGGCGGTAAGCCAGTATGACGTCTTCCTCGGCCACGAGGCTCTCGGCCTCGGCCAGCAGCAGCTGCTTGCTGTCGAGATTCTTCTTGAAATCGTAGTCGCGCAGCTCCTTGTTGATTTTCAGATTGTCGGAGTAGTGCTCGCGGGCCTCCTGGAAGGCTTTCCATATGGCGGTATCCTCGGTGGGAGGCACATCGCCGGTGGCGTTGAACTCATCCTGGAGCTCGCGGTATCGGGGGAATGTGCGGTTTACATTGTCGGTGTCGGCGGCCAGAGCCTCTATCTCGGCCACGATGGCGCGCTTTTTCTCGAGGGCGGCAAGCTGCTCGGCCTCGATGCGGGCGGTGTGCATGGCCTTCTTCTCGCGGATTTGGCTCAGGAGAGACTTGAATTCCTCCTCCATCGGGCCCTGGGCCTCGACGCCTTCTCCGGTCTCGCTGACAGTATGGAACGCACCGAAGTGCTGGCGCAGGCGGCGCACATCGTCGGCCGAAATATCGGCGGCATCCTTGGCCAGTACGGCGCGCGCGGCCTCAAGTACCTCTGCGGCGGTAAGCTCGCGGCGCAGGGCGTCGGCCTCGTCGGCGGCTTCCTCGCCCTCGATGGCGGCGGTCATCTCGTCTTCGGCGGCTTCCTCGGGGTCGATACCGGGAGCGACGGTCTCGATGGCGGCGGTTTCTTCGGCTGCCGCTGCGGGCGCGGCTGCCGGGGTGGTAGCGGGTACCTCGGCCGGATTGACAGCCGGGGTGTTTTCGTGCATTTCCATAAGTCAGAATTTTATAAAAAAATACGGGGCACGGAGCCTCTGCGGGCAAATTTAAGCACATTTTATATAATATCCAAACTATGATTACATATCCACCCGCAGATTTTTGCTACTTTTGCCATTATTTACGACATACATATATACGACATACATCATGCGGCAATATTTCCTCGCGGCGGCGCTCGCCGCCTGTGTGACGGCCCCGGCTCTCGAGCCGCCGGTGCATTACAGCGCCACGGTGGCTGTGGGAGCGTCGACCGGCGACTTCGCACCATACTTTATCGGCGCCCTCTCGGGCGGCCGTCATGTGCGCTCGGGCGAGGCGATGCTCGACGTGGCCGCCACGCGCGACCTCGACACCGCTCGCCGCTTCAGCTGGGGCGCCGGAGCTGAAATCATCGCCGGCGCCTTCAGCGCCGACAGCTACCGCCGCTGGGACGCGGCCGCCGCGGCCTGGGGCTCGCGCGACAACCGCCCGGCGCCGGTGTGGATACAGCAGCTCTACGCCGAGCTGAAGTATCGCGCCGTATACCTGCGCGCCGGCCAGAAAGACCCGAGCTCGCGCCTGCTCGACGAGAGCGTCAGCTCGGGCGACCTCACCCGCAGCTCCAACGCCCGCGGCATCCCGGGCGCCGAGGCCGGATTTCTCGACTTCGTCGACATCCCTCTCACCCGCGGATGGGTGCAGATCGACGGCGCCGTGGGATACGGCCGCTTTACCGACGACGGCTTCAAGCGCAAGCAATTCAGCTACTACAATTTTGTCACCACCGCCGACATCTGGTACACATACAAGCGCTGCTACTTCCGCACCCGCCCCGCCGAGCCGCTCAGCCTCACCATCGGTATGCAGGCCGCGGGACAGTTTGGCGGCTCGACCTCCTACTACTGGCATGGGCGGCTCGTGAGCGAGGAGCACCGCGGATTCCGCTTTTCCGACGCCCTGAAGATGCTCCTGCCCACCGAGGGCAACGGCAATGCCTTCTACGAGGGCAACACCGTGGGCTCCTGGGACGTGAAGCTGCGCTACCGCCTGCGCGGCGGCCACGAGCTGAGCGTCGTGTTCATGGGCCCGTGGGAAGACGGCTCGGGCATCGGGCGCCTCAACGGCTTCGACGGCCTCTGGGGCGTGTACTATCACAGCGCGGCATCCCGACCGGCGCTTGCCGCCGCCGGCATCGAGTATCTCGACTTCCGCAATCAGAGCGGGCCCATGCACTATGCCCCCGGCGACCTCGACAACCCCTCCAACACCTCGAAAGCCTCGGGAGCCGACAATTACTACAACAACGATACCTACGGCTCGTATACCAACTACGGCATGGCCATCGCCACCCCCTTCCTGGTGGCGCCGGTATACAATCTCGACGGCAACCCCTTTTTCATGCACAACCGCGCCAGGGGCATACACCTCGCCGCCCGGGGCTGGCTGGCCGCCGACTGGCAGTGGAGCCTCAAATACTCCTGGCAGCAGGCATGGGGCTGGGGACGCGTGGCGTCGACCCGCTCGTGGAGCGACAATTCGGCCCAGGCACGCGTGGCCTACGATGCCTCGGCCTGGGCGCGCGGCCTGAGTTTCGACGCCGCCGTGGCCTTTGACGCCGGCAGCCTGCGCGGCAACAATTTCGGCGCCCTGGTATCAGTATCCTATTCCGGCGACCTTACATTTACCAAGCGATGAGACATATCACCATATATATATGCATCCTGGCCGCCATACTCACCCTGGGCGGCTGCCAGAACAACGGCGACATCGGCTACCTCTACGGCACGTGGCGGTTTGAGTCTTTTACCGTCGACGGCGAGCCGCAGACAGTGGCCGAGCATACCACCGTCAGCTTTCAAAACGACATCATAATGGTGCAGCGTGTGCTCGACGCCGAGATGTCGTATCTCAACTACTTCGGCCGCTGGAGCGAGAGCGGCGATGTGATGACGGTCGACTTTGCCCAGACCGTGGGCGGCGAGCCCGTCGACGCGCCCGCCTACCTGGGCTGGAGCGGCGGGGCGCCGATGGAGATGCGCGTGAGCGACCGCAGCGACCGCTCGATGACATGGACATACAGCGGCGCCGCCGACGGCGCCGTGCGCGTGTACCGCCTGCGCAAGACTTACTGACCGGCCGCCGCGCGCGGGATGGCGACCACCACCGGCGCGGCCTGGTAGAGGTCGCTCTGATAGCGGTAGTGCGCGGCGTCGCGGGCGTCGGGCAGCTCCACGGTGACGCGGCTGCCGCCGTCAGCCGTCGGCTCTATGGCGACGGTCTCGCCCGCCACGGTATCCACACCTTTTATATCATATCTGTAGACACCCGGAGCAAGCGGCTCCGAGATGTCAAATACCAGACGCTCGCGGCGGCCGCCGTCGGGCTCGGGCAGCTGCGCCGAGAGTATCCACTCGCCGGGGCGCTCGGCCAGCATGAGTTGGGCGGGCGAGTCGGCGCTCACCGTGATGCCGCCGGCAGTGCCGCTTCCGGCCTCGAAAAATGCGTATTGGCGGTAGCCGTGACTCTGCGACCATGCGGTATGCACGCCCGGGGCGCGCTCCATGTGCATGTCCGCGGCCAGCGACGCGGCCAGCGCAGGCATCCCGGCGGCTGTCGCGCCGGGCAATACCACGTAGCCGTAACCGGCATCGGCCGCGGGGTCGGCGCCGTGGTCGATGGCGATGATGTATGCCGGGGAGCTGCACTCCGCCACCGACGGGTCGGTCACGCTGATGCTGTCGCCGGTGACCACTCTCACCCTGGCCGGGCCGAGTATCACATAGCCCTTGGCGCCGGTATGCAGCCACATGGCGCTGTCGGTGTCGATGACGAGCGAGCGCGACTCGCCCGGCATCACCGAGCCTCCGTCCCACACAAGCGGCGTGGTGAGCGCCGACTGGTCGACAGTGGTGACTATCGGACGGCCCTGCCCCGGGCGCATACGGGCGATGGCGCTGCCTTGCGAGGCGATGCGGTCGGCTATCATATGATAGCTCTTGCGGGCTGTGGCCGAACTGTATTTCTCGCGCGGCAGATGATGGTAGATGCCCATGGCGGCGCGGCCGTCGGCCAGCACTCCGGCCACGGTGTTGTCGCCGGGCAGCGATGCCTGGGAGTGGCCCAGCGGCATGGGGTCGGCGCGCCACTCCTCGGTGAGACCGGGCAGCACGTGCCAGTCGTAGCCGCCGAGCACACACTCGCTGTACTCGTCGCCGGTGACCCGCACGGGCATTATGCCGTAGCCGGCGTGCCACGAGCGACGCACCTTGCGGCTGAAGTCCTCGGCGCCGACGGTGCGGCGCGACTTGAGCTTGAGCGAGGCAAAGAAGGGGCCGCCCTCGTCGCCGGGCCGGCGTCGGTGCACGGCATACTCGGTGACCCAGAATGGATACGACGCCGAGCACTCCCAGTCGCCGCGCCGCAGAGCGTCGGCGATGGCCACGAGGCTGTCGAGCCCCTCGATGACTGTCGAGGCGCCGCGGGCAGCCATCATACGGTCGAGCGCAGGCAGATAGTCGCCGGTGACAAAGGCGCGCTGGTCGCCGAGGAAATTGCGGCCGGCGGCCAGGAAGTCCATGCGCCCGCGGTAAAACATGAGCGGATACACGCGGGCGAGGCGGTCGGCCTGAAACTGAAATACCGTGTCGGCCACCTGCCACGGGGTGTCGCGGAAGTAGGAGTAGTAGTCGTTGGCGCCGGTAAGCCACTCAAATCCGTATGCCGTCATCGACATATCGGTGCCCTGGCCTATGTGGTGGGAGATGGCGCCGTCGGGCTGGAATCCCGACTGGCGGTAGCGGTGGGCGGGGATGCAGAATTTTGTCTGCCAGTATGCCAGGTCGTCGATCACGGCCATCGGCTCCCAGCCGGTCGAGAAGCTGAATCCCGGGAAGGGAGCGTCGGCGGCGTAGAAGTCGCGGTACCAGTATGGCACGTAGGTGATGGGGCGATTGTAGTCGGCCCATATGAGCGGGATGGCCAGCATGGTGCGGGAGCGGTGGCCGAGATTGGCGTCGGCCCATGCGCCCGACGAGTATATGGTGTCGCGCAGCTCGCCCCAGCGCTCGCCGGGGTCGTCGATGGCGCGGCGTCCCTTGACGATGCTGAAAAAGAGCTGGAAGTAGCGCACGAGGCGGTCGTGGAGCCGCGAGGCCAGCGGGTCGCCGCGGCGCTTGTCGCGCAGGATGTCGGGCATGAGGTGTATCAGCGGAGTGATGAGGCCGTCGGTCACCATCCACTGGTGGGTGGGCGTCTGCATCCCGGCCAGGCCGCGCGACTGGAGCAGCGAGAAGCCGTCGCCCACGCCGCTGCCGATGTCGGAGCCGCCGACCTGTATGTCCCAGCCGTCGACGGGCACTGCGTCGATATATGTGAGGATGGTATGGTAGAGGGCGCGGCGCAGCTCGGCGCGACGGGCGGGGTCGCCGTCGGGACCGTACACGGCCGAGGTGGAGTATGCCCGGCCGAGGCCGCCGATATTGTCGACCACCTTGCCCCAGTCAAACTCGATGGAGCCGCGCTTCTCGCGGTTGAGCTTCTTGCGGTCGGTGTATGCCTCGGGACGGCGCTCGTAGCAAAGCTCCAGCCCGGGCCAGCGCCAGCCGTTGGCCTCCAGTCGGCCGATAAGCTCGGCCACGCGACGGTCTTTGTACTTGGTGCGGCCCCACAGGCGGCCCACCGACAGCGTGCGCGGCAGATAGCGAGAGTAGAGCAGCGAGTAGAGAGTGGTGTCGACCACGTGTACCGTCACGGGGTAGCGGCCCAGCTCAGTCGAGCCGTCGCGGAGCGCTACGGTGAGGGTGTAGTCGGCCGGCTCGGCGGGCATACGCCGCCCGGGGGCGACAGTAAGCACTCCTGTGAGCCGGCCTTCGGAGTCGCGCCGCGTATCGACGGCAAGCAGAGCCTCGGCCGGCTGTCGGGCTATCTCGAATCGCCACGCGGAGGGTATGGGACGGGAGTGCGCGTCTTTGTTGCGCACGGGATGGAGCGCACCGATCACCTCGGTGCCGGCGCCGGCGCCGCACTCGATGTCGAAGTATACCGCCGATACCGGCTCGGACGCGGCGGATGGGAGGGTTGCGGCGACGATGGCCGCGAGCAGTAGCAGAGTGTATCTCATGGCAGGGGGTTAGTTGCATTTATTATGACCCCCTGAAACTGTAATCGTAAAATCTCAGCCCAGCTTTACGGGGCGGAAGGTGTCGATATGCCGGCGCTTTTTCTCGTCGAATATCTCGTCAACGGCAAAGAAAATGCCGCTCTCCTCGACGTTGCCAAACTCATCGTTGATGGCCGTGCCAAACATACGCATCGTCGGCGACAGGCTCATGTATGCGTTGACCAGCGGCGGTATGGTGAGGCCGCAGGCGCGCACACGCGAGTTGAGTATCATGTAATCTTCCTTGAAGGTATTGCCCGAGAAGATGGCCTCCATCTCGGCGGGGTCGTAGCTCTGCGGCAGCGGCTTGATGGGGGTCACGAGGCCGTCGCGGTCGGGAAAGTGCTTGTGCAGGAAGTAGAGTATCATGTCGCGGCAGTGCTCGCCGTAGTTGGGATACATGGTCACTTTGCCAAAGAGGTACTTTATCTCGGGATACACCACCGTGAGCGAGCCCAGGCCGTCCCAGAGATTGTCGAGGGTGTAGAGCGCCTTGGCTCCGGCTCGCGACGCCTGGTACTCGGGCCTTACGAAGGAGCGGCCCAGCTCGAGCGTATACGGCAGGTAATGCTCCAGGAAGTCGGGCGAGAAGTTGAACATATGGCTGGTGGCGATGCGCGGGCGGCCGGCATCGTCGAGGCGTATGTCACGGCCGCAGATAAAGCGGTAGCCGCCCAGTATGAGCTTGCTCTCGGGGTCCCACACGATGAGCTGGCGGCAGGGCGGGTCCATGAGGTCGTAGGCGTCGATGTCGCAGTCGAGGCCGGTGCCGCCGCCGGCGAGGCGGAAGGCGGTCTCGCGCAGGCGGCCGATCTCGCGCATGACGTTGGGCGCCGTGTGGGCGTCGACCACATATATCTGATTACCGGCGCGGTTGGTGTCGCGCAGGAAGCGGTCGGGGGTCAGCTCGGCCTCGATAAGCTCGGTGGGTACGGGCGGTATTATTCTCTGATTCATAGTGTGTATACTAAGTTGCGTATGCGGGCGGCCGCCTGTCGCGGGTCGCCCTCGAGCAAGGCGCTGTCGACGGGATGCCCGATGCGTATGTCAAATGTGCGCCCCTCGGCGCGGAATACCTCGGAGGGAAGCAGCACCATCTCGGCGTTGAAGCGTATGCCCAGGCGCTCGCGCAGGCGCGCCCAGCGGTAGAAGCGGGGCGAGTTGGCGGCGTCGAAGTGCACGGGCACCACGGCGCGGCCGTAGCGGCGGGCCTTGAGCACAAACATTTTCTGCCACTCGAGGTCGGCCACGCGGCCATCGCGACGGCGCGAGCACAGCCCGGCCGGAAACATCAGCACCGGCGCGTCGGAGGCAAAGGCAGCCTCGACGGCGGCGGCGTAGTCGCGCGACTGCGCGCCATGCTTGTTGACCGGCACAAATACATCTGACAGCGGCTCGACGGCTCCGAGCAGGTCGTTGACGACAAAGCGCACATCGCGGCCATAGGCGCGCGAGAAGATGTCGATGAGTATCATGCCGTCGAGGCCACCGAGCGGATGATTGCTCACGGCGATGATGCGCGGCGAGGCGGGCAGGCGGTCGAGCCCGTCGACCCTCACCGTGATGCCAAGATGCTCGACCACGGCGCGGCAGAAGTCGGCTCCGCGGCGCGGCCAGGCATACTCGAGCATGGCATTGAGCCTCGACTGGCATACCAGTCGCTCGAGCGCGGCGGTCACCGCGCGCGGCGGCCGGCGGCCGAGGCGCGCGGCGAGCACTGCGCCGACATCTATGCGCATGAGCGGATGCTCGGCTGACTCGCTTTGTTTCATGCGGCAAAAATACCATTTTTTTACGTATATGGAAAATTTATGGTACTTTTGCCGCATGAAAAGTATTATCGCGCGATACGGCACCGCTGTGGCCGCCTGCTACTGTGTGCTGGCGGTGGCGCTGTGGGTATGGCCGGGCGCGGGATGGTACCGCGCGGGCATCGGGTTTACGCTGGCGCTGGCCGTGACGGGCGCTGCCTATGCGGCCGTGCCCTGCCGCTCGCACGCAGGAGCGATGCTGCTGCTGGCGGTCGCCACGGCGCTTTTTGTCGGAGCGGTGGCCAATGTCAACTTTTTTACCTTAGGCTCGGGTGGCACAGCCGAGTGGCCGTACTTCCACAATGTCGACGCCTGGGAGCGCTGGGGCGAAGCAAGGCGCATCGTCGAGCGCGGACGCCTGTCGATACAGCCGGCGGCCTGCGTCACTGCCCTGCTGATGTATACGCTTGGCCACGACGCTTTCACTTCCCTCATGCCGGGGCTGCTATCGGCGCTGCTGTCGATAGTGATCACGGGCGCGATAGCCGGCCGCCTCACCGGGCGGCGCGACATCGCTTTTGGATCGATGCTGGCTCTGAGCCTTATGTGCTACTTCATGGTGCAGGCCACGGTGCTCATCAAGGATGTGCCGCTGGCGCTGGGTATGGCGCTCGGCGCCCTGGCGCTGGTGAGGCTCGACGGGGGCAGCCGCGGCCCCGCGACCTGGCTGGCAGCCGTCGCGGCCGTGGTCGTCATGGCGGTATACCGCCCCAATACGCTTAATTTCCTGGCGCTCGGCGCCCTGATCTTTGCGGTGCGCCGCCGCGGCATACTGCCCTTTGCCGGGGTGGCCGCGCTGGCTGTGGCCGCGCGCGTCGGGGTGATGTATGCCCTATCCTATATACCGGCCACATACGACAGCGGCATGAGCGACATGTACATCGCCGCAAGCGGCTCGGGCGGCGGCGACGGCACGGTCGACTCGCTGCTGGCGGCCTACCCCGCCATGCCGGTATGGAAGCGGCTGATGCTGCTGCCGGCTACGGTCGTGATGCAGTTTCTCATCCCTTTCCCCTGGGACTGGGCGAGCGACCGCCTCTTTGGCCCGACCGTGCCGCTGGCTCACTGCCAGTATACCTGGTATGCCGCCGGAGCGCTGCTTGTATACTGGGCGGCCGCGCTCGCCCGCCGCTCGCCCGCGCCGATGGTGCGCCTGGGGCTGTGGGCCGCGGCCTGCTATATCATCACGGCATATCTCTTTGCGGGGCGCATATCGCGATATGCGCTGCCGCTGTTGCCGCTGATGATGCCGATGGTCGCGTATACCGCTGCGGTGGCATGGCGACGCCGCAGCCTGCGCGTATGGCTGGCGGTGTTTGCCCTGGGCATGACGGCCACGCTGCTGATTTGTCACAAGATACACATGGGGTGATGAGAATTTCCGTAATCACCCCCACCCTGCGCGGCGGTGCCGACCTCGATATGGCCGTGGCCTCGGTGAGGGCGCAGACCCACACCGATATAGAGCACATCATCGTGTCGGCCGATCCTGAAGTGAAGGCCGGGGGCGCGCGGGTAATCCACACCCCGCCGCGGGGCGTGTACGATGCGCTCAACCGCGGCTTTGCCGCCGCCACGGGCGAGGTCGTCGGCCTGCTTCACGCGGGCGACACCTTTGCCTCGGCCGACGTGCTGGCGCGGGTCGCCCGCGCCTTCGACACCCACGCCCTCGACTACATATGGGGCGACATACAGTATGTGAGCGGCGCCGACCGCCGACCCGGGCGCCGCTACAGCGGCTCGGCCGGGCTGTCGGCCACGCTGCTCGCGCGCGGGCTGCAGCCGCCGCATCCGTCGCTCTTCATGCGCCGCGAGGCTCTCGCGGCTGTCGGGCCATACGACACGGCCGAGCGGGTATGCGCCGACTTCGACATGTGGGTACGCATCGCCGGCGACACCCGTCTGCGAGGAGCCTACTCGGGCATACTCACCACCATGATGAGCCTCGGCGGCCTGTCGACACGCCCGGGCGCGCGCCTGTGGCGCAACAATCTTGCCAAACTGCGCATACTGCGCGCCCACGGCCTGCCGGCATCTCCGCTGCGGCTCGCCGCCAGATACATATACATACTCCGCGACTATGCAAGAAGATAATCTCCCTACCCTGCGCCTCATAGCCGGCGACCTCGGCTTCGTGCGCCCTTATATAGAGGTGGAGCTCGCCGGAGTGGCTACAGTGCTGCCCGCCGACGACTCTGCCACGAGCGCCACATACACCACTGTGGTATGCCCGCCGGCCGAGAGCGCCGACATGGCGGCGAGCTACCCCGGCGCGGCCGTGATGGCCGCCGACGGGGTGATAGGCACCGGCATGACGGGCTGGCCCATGGAGCTGGCCTCGCGGGTGTGGCGCGGCACATTTTTCCACGTGCCGGGCAGTGAGGTGCCCGTCGCCGCCATCCACGCCACCGACCTGGCCCGAGCCGTCGCCCTCACCTTGGGCACTCCGGGGATTTACACCGTGACCGACGGCTGCGCCCACACCCTCGACTCGCTGGCCGACGCACTGGCCGCCCGCCTCGGCGACAAGCGCATCCTCACCGCACGCCCCGCGCTGGCACGGTGGCTGCCCGGCGCCGCGCTGCGGCGCCGCATGGCCGCGCGCCCCGTGGCCGACGGCGCTGCCTTTGCCGCCGCTTACCCCGGGTTCCACCCTACCGACACCACTACATATCTGCGCACACATGTCTACGACGAAAATTCTCTCTGACCTGGGTGCCACCCTCAAGGGCATCGTCAAGATAGCGCTGCACAGCCGCCCGGTGGGCCGGGCAGCCGCGCCGGCATCGCGCCGCCTCGTGATACTGGCCAACGGCCCCTCGCTGCGCGGCACCATCGACACCCGGGGCGACATCCTGAGCCACATGACTGCCATGGCGGTAAATTTCTTTGCCAACACTCCCGAGTTTGAGCAGCTGCGGCCTCAGCTGTACATACTTGCCGACCCTCACTTCTTCACCGCCACCGCCCAGGCCAATGTCGACTCGCTCTGGAGCCGCCTCGCCGGCGCCGCCTGGGAGCCGACAGTATATGTGCCGGCGAGATACATGGCGGCCGCCCGCGCGCGCATCGGCGCATCGGCCGCCGGCCGCCTGCGGGCCTTCAATTGCGTCGGCGTCGAGGGATTCGGCGCCTTTGAGCGCGCCGTATACCGCAGCCGGCTGGCCATGCCACGGCCGCGCAACGTGCTTATCCCCGCCATCATGACAGCCCTCCACGCCGGGTATACCGAGATATACCTTGTCGGCGCCGACCACTCGTGGATGGAGACCATACGCGTCACCGACGACAATGTGGTGGTCAACGTGCAGCCGCACTTCTATACCGACAGCGGCGCCGAGACATCGCGCGTCACCGCCGCATACCGCGACGTGCGGCTCCACGAGGTGGTACACAGTTTCTACACCGCCTTTGCCGCCTACCACCGCATACGCCGATACGCCGACAGCATCGGCGCGCATATCTACAACTCCACACCCGGCAGCTACATCGACGCCTTTGAGCGGCGACCGCTGCCGCAGTGACATAAAAAAAGCGCCCCCGGCGGGGGCGCTTTTTTTATGCTATGATGTCATGCAGGGAGATTAGGGATTCCACTGGCAGGCAATCTGATTGAGGTTGGGACAGGCTTCGGTGCGCAGGTCGACAATCTGATTGAAGCGGCAGTTTACGTAGGTCAGAGCCTGGTCGAAACTTACGTCGAGCATCTGAAGCTGATTGTTGTTGCAGAGCAGACGCTGCAGGAAAGTCTGGTTGCTCAGAGTGAGCTGGGTCAGGTCGTTGTACGAGCAGTCGATGAAGGTAAGCTGCGGGCAACCGGTGACGGTGAAGTCGGTAAGATCGTTGTACGAGCATACGATGTCGAGCAGGATGTTGCAGTCGCGTACGGCAAGGCTCTTCATATTGTTGTCGGAGCAGAGGAGAGTGCCCAGCGAGGGGAGGTTCGACACGATGAGGTTGGCCATATCGTTGTCGTCGCAGTTGAGATTGGAGAGCGAGGTGAGACCTGCCAGGGTCATGCCGGTAAGCTTATTGTAGCCGCAATAGAGGTTTTTCAGCTTGGGGCAGCCCTCTACGGTAAGACTTTCGAGGTGATTTGACTGGCAGTTGAGAGTCACCAGGGCGGGAGCGCCGCTCATGTCGAGCGCTACAAAGTAGTTGCTCGAGCAGTTGAGGTTTTTCAGAGCAGGGGTGCCGGTGATGTTGAGGTCGGTCAGGCGATTGTTGTTGATCGACATCTTCACCAGGGCGGGTGCGTCGGTCACGGCGAAATCGGTAAGGCGGTTGCGCGAGGCGTTGAGCTCGGTGAGGGCGGTGGCGCCGTCTACATCGAGGCCGGCCAGCGCGTTGCGCGATACGTCTACCTTGGTGAGGGCAGTGAAGCCCTTCAGGTCGAGAGTACCGGCAAGTTTCTTACCTTTCCAGTCGATGGCGGTGACATGACCGTTTTCGACCTTGACTCCTTCGATAGATGCGATGTCCTTTGGATTGCTTACCCGGAGGGCTTCAGCGTTGGTGGCGGCTTCGACGGCGGGCTGCGACAGGAAAGCCTGGAGCTGCTTGGCCTCGTTCTTAGCCACATTCTGTGCAGATGCAGACATGCCACATAAAGCAACAGTTAAGAATAATGCGATTTTTTTCATATCAGTAAAGCTTAGATTGTTAGTTTCGTTTGGTGCTTTTCGATTAAGTTAAATTTCTAACACCCCGTGCCACTGATATGTTTACTCCTGCTTCAAAAAAAGCTAAAAAAATTTTACAAGCCCGACAGCCCTCATTACTATATAGATAAACGTCAGCTGCCGCCTACACCTGCGGATACACAAAAGGCTGCTTATCACAAGCAGCCTCGTATGAGTCGCAAACCGGAAAATCCTTAATCTTGTTTTGCGGGGGCTATCATGTACTGCCCCTCCTTGAATGTACCATAGTCAAATATTGACATTGCAAAATTACCCTATCGCGACATACTGTACAAGCCGAAATGTTGCATAATCGGAACAATATAAGCATATGATATAGTATTACGCCTGTATATCTGACATTTATACATTTTGGAATATAGCCATAAATATCAATATTTTTGGTTAATATCGCAAGATTTTGTACCTTTGGACCACCAAATCAAGACACCATGATAAGCCGCCGCCTACTCCAATTGCTCATCGCCCTCGCTATAGCCTTACCGCTGAAAGCGGGCGGGACCGGTCAACCGCCGCGCTCGCTCGACGACGCCCTCGACGCCCTCGACAAGGCTATCGACAGGATGCCGGCCGCCATCGAAGCCCGCCAAATGCGCATCGACTCGCTGAGGCTTCTGCTCGCCGCCGACCCCGACCGCCGGCGCCACCTCCTCTGCGAGCTCGGCGCAGAGTATGGACCCGTAAATGCCGACTCGGCAATATCTGCCTATCGCAGCGCTATTTACGACTACTCGTCGAATATCTACGACACCATCCCCCTCACGCCGGCACTCATCGAATACGCCCGGCGGCTCTCGGCAGGAGGATACATCGCCGAGGCATTTCTGGTGCTCGACAGCCTCTCGCCCTCGCGCATGAGCATGCGGGAGCGCCAGACTATGTATGATGTGAAATCGCGGCTCTGCATCAATGCCGAGAGGGTGACACCGGTGGCCGAGCGGCGCCGGCAGATGCACCGTCTCGCGCGAGGATGCCTCGACTCTCTATACGACTACCTGAGCGACCGCCCCGTACCTCGCAAGCTCATCAAGGCCAAGCGGTTGACCCTCGACGGCGACACACTGTCGGCGGCCGGCGAGCTGCTCGAGGCCCTGCACGAGCTCGAGCCGGGCACCGATGTACACGGCCTGGCGGCAGCCATGCTCGCCGAGCTGTATGCCCGCCGGCCCGAGCGTCGCGAGGAGTATCTGTATTACCTCGCCCTGGCCGCCACTGCCGAGGCCATCAACGGCCACGGCGACGCATTCTCGCTACAGACGCTTGGCAGTGAGATGTATGAGGAGGGTGATTTTGACCGCGCACTTGCATATATGGCGCAGGCCGGCGAGACACTGGAGAGCAGCGGCCACCAGCCCATACACCGCCGCTCCCGCTCTCCACTTGCGGTAATGCTCCGCACCATGCAGCTCCACGAGATGCGCAAAGATGCCATCACCCTCACCGCCCTGATACTCTTGCTCTTGCTCGTGGCGGCCCTCGGCGCCATACTATACCGGCGCCGCCACGACCTGCGCGATGCCGAGCTTGCACGCACACGCACCGAGAGCATCTGCCAGGCCAAGGATGTATACATCGCCCAGCTGCTCGGGCTATGCTCGGGATATATCGACGCCATGCAGGACTTCAACCGCCTGGTAGGCCGCAAAATCAAGGCCAATCAGACCAAAGACCTCTACGCCACCGTCGAGTCGGGCAAGGCACTGCGCCAGATGAACGAGCAGTTTTACGAGACCTTCGACAAAGCCATCCTCAAGATATATCCCGACTTCATCGCTGCCGTCGGCCGGCTGCTGCGCCCCGACCAGCAGATAGAGTGCCCTGCGCCCGACCGCCTCAACCCCGAGCTGCGCATCGCGGCCTTCATACGCCTCGGCGTGAGCGAGAGCCCGGCCATAGCGAAGTTTCTCGGACTGTCGCTCAATACCGTGTATACATACCGCAACCGCCTGCGATCGCGGGCCATCGAGCGTGACAGTTTCGAGCGCGACATATTGAAAATCGGCCAAAACAGCTAAATAAAGTCTTATATTCCGCAATATATAGCATAGATATAATACACTGAGTTACTGGCGTTAACGTAATTCTATTGCTTATATTTATTTATATTGCGCTTAGATGATGTATGAAATCGACACATCGCCGTACTAAATTTGCAATGTAAATAATTTCAGGTCTAAGATTCAAGGTTATTATTTAGGTTATTCAGCAATAGATTAAAAGGATTTAATGGTTTAAGGTATTTAGTGTTAGTGACACGGAAAAAGCGCCTGCCGCGAGGACAGGCGCTTTTTCGTTTCTCACAGTTTTTTAGTACCTTTGCGACCTGATTACCAAAGACACTACTAAAGACATTTCTATACAATGGCATTACAATGCGGCATAGTCGGACTGCCCAACGTGGGTAAGTCGACACTTTTCAACTGTCTGAGCAACGCCAAAGCCCAGTCGGCCAACTTTCCATTCTGCACCATCGAGCCCAACGTGGGCGTCATCACCGTGCCCGACGAGCGCCTCAACCGCCTGGTGGAGATGTGCGAGCCGCGGTCGGTGGTACCGGCCACGGTGGAGATAGTCGACATCGCCGGCCTTGTGAAAGGCGCATCGCGCGGCGAGGGCCTGGGCAATAAATTTCTTGCCAACATACGCGAGACCGACGCCATACTGCACGTGCTGCGCTGCTTCGACGACGACAATATCACCCACGTCGACGGCTCGGTAGACCCCGTGCGAGACAAGGAAATCATCGACTACGAGCTTATACTCAAAGACCTCGAGACCGTGGAGGCCCGCATCGCCAAGACACAGAAGCAGGCACAGACCGGCGGCGACAAACTGGCCAAGATGCAGTATGAGGTGCTCAAGCCCATCAAGGAGGCGCTGGAGGCCGGCAAACCCGCGCGCTCGGTACAGTTTGAGACGCCCGACGAGCAGAAGTTTGTGCGCGAGCTCTTCCTGCTCACGTCCAAGCCGGTGCTGTATGTATGCAATGTCGACGATGCCTCGGCGGTCGACGGCAACAAGTATGTCGACGCCGTGCGCGAGGCCATCCGCGAGGAGGGCGCCGGCCTGATGATAGTGGCCGCGCAGACCGAGAGCGAGATAGCCGAGCTCGACACCTACGAGGAGCGCCGCGAGTTTCTGGCCGAGATAGGGCTGGAGGAGTCGGGCGTGTCGCGCCTGATACGCGCCGCATACAATCTGCTCGACCTTCAGACATACTTCACCGCCGGCGCCGACGAGGTGCGGGCCTGGACATTTATCCGCGGCTCCAAGGCTCCGCGCTGCGCCGGTATCATCCATACCGACTTTGAAAAAGGCTTCATCCGCGCCGAGGTAATCAAGTACGACGACTATGTGGCTCTCGGCGGCGAGAGCGGCGTGCGCGAGGCCGGCAAGCTCTCGGTCGAGGGCAAGGAGTATGTGGTGCAGGACGGCGACATCATGCACTTCCGCTTCAACGTCTGATACATAAAATATATATACTACAAAAGGAGGCAGGCCGCGCGGCCTGCCTCCTTTTGTATATATATAGGGTGATTCAGAATGCGAGCATCGGGCGGGCGTGGCCTTCCTCGTCAAACCATCCGGCCATGCCCTCGATGAGTCCGGCGGAGTCGGTGCCGAGGTTGAAGTGCACGGCCGACTCGGTATCGTAGCGGTTGCAAGAGCGCAGGGCTATCGATGTGGGGGCGCGCTCGGCGTCGTTGCGGGTGATGTCGTCTTTGTCGGCGGCGGGCACCTTCTCAAAGACACGCATGAAATTGTGAAGCACAGGCTCGCCGGTCTTCTCTGAGAAGTATGCGGTGAAGTCGTAGCGCAGGGTGCGGGCCTCGCTGAGTTTCTCGGCCACCTTGCCGCTACAGAAGTTGGCTATGCAATCCCACAGCTGGCCCGTCGAGGGCACAAACCAGCCGCTCGACTGCGCGGGAGCCTCGACCGGGAATCCGGCCGTGCAATAGTGAAACATGGGCACAGCCGTGGCAGCATCATCGGGATAAGCCGCCAGCATCTCGCGGGTGTCGGCCAGGCCCGATATGCGCTCGTAGCAGGTCGAGCCTATCTTGGCCACCTTGGTGACACTGATTTCCGAGTACGGGGCGCCGTACCATATCGACTCGGGATACTTGTCGAAATTGCTCTTGGTGGGGTCTACGGCATTTTTGCAGGCAATCACGTAGCCGCGGGTGTATCCGGCCTCGCGGTCTTCAGGAGCGATGCGCGACGGGTCGGTCACGCATACGATGCCCACGACCGTCTTGCCGGCCAGCGGCTCGGGCTTGGGCTCGGCCCACACGGCATTGCAGCCGTCGGCGTCGATGCTCACCAGGCCTCCGTCGCTCCATGTGCCGTCGCTATAGTAGTAGTCGCCGATTTTGGGTGCGGGCGAGCCGCTGGTGGCTGTCAGAGTCAGCGCAGTGCCCTCGAGACCGTACTTGTCGAGCGGGGTGAAAGTGAGGGTGTAGGCAGTGAGTGCCGTGAGGCCGTCGATTACGAGCAGCTGCGCTCCCGAGCCGGTGGCGGTGGCCACGGCATCGCCGCCGTCGGCGGCGGCAGTCACGGTATACGAGGCACAGTCGGCCGAGGGCACCACATTTACGGTGATGCTGTGGTCGGTGGCGGCATCGGCGACGACTGTAGCCGTCACACTCACCTCGCCCACCTTGTCGAAGTCCATATAATCGAGACCCTCGAAGGTAAACGCTTTTACCGAGCCGTCTTTGCCGTGGAGCACCACGCGGTTGGCATCCACGACCTGCGCCGGAGCCGACAGCCCGGTCACGCACAGCAGAAGTAAGAAGAGTATGGTATGTTTCATAGTTTGATCAGTTTGGCGGTGAATGAATCAGTCTTTACAATGTATATGCCCGGGGCGAGAGCCGAGGCATCGAGCTGCGAGCCGGAGTAGTCGTCGACACGCATCACCCTGGCGCCCGTCGCAGAGTATACCTCCAGTGTGGAGCCGTCGCAGCCGGAGACGGCAAAGTAGCCGTCGACGGGGTTGGGCGTCACGGCGACAATGCCGGCCGCCGGGATATCGACGGCAGCGGCAGTGTAGGCGCCGTCGGAGTCAAATACGATGCGGGCGACCTCGCCGGTGGGATGCACCGCGGCGGTACCGCCATGCCCTGTCACCGTCGCGGCACCGTCGGCAAATGTGATACGGGCGATGTCGCCCGCGGCGTGCACAGCAGTCACGGAGCCGTCGGCGCCCAGCACTGCGAGCTGCGGCGGAGCGCCGAGCGCAGCCGTGGCCGATGCCATCAGAGCACATACAGACAGGATACAGATGTGTTTCATAAGCAATTTGTTTCGTTAAGCAATCTGACAATAGACATATGCAAGCGACAGAGGTGTTACACCGGAAATAACACACCGCTTACGTCCGCAAAGCTACATATTGCCCGGCAGACCCGACATTGACATATATCAATATCTTTTACCTCAGCCCCGATTTGAGCAGACGCCGCTTCAGACGGCAAAGATACTCGGGCGTGACTCCGAGGTACGAGGCTATCACGCGCTGCGACACCGCCTCGGTAAGCTCGGGACGCGTGCGCAGCATGTGGCGGTAGCGCTCCTCGGCAGTACCGTTGTGCACGGTGGCCTGGCGCAATTCATTGTAAAACTGCTCGCACCACGCATAGTGGAGCGCCCATATGGCAAAGCGCGGGTTGCGCTCGATAAGCCCCACATAGTCGGCTTTCAATACCTTGAGCACCACAGAGTCGCAGCAGGCCTCCACGCGGTAGTACGACGGCAGGCCTGCATAAAACGAGTGGCGCGAACTGAATATCGTGCCCGGCAGACCAAAGCTGATGGTGCGCTCGCGCTCGCCGTCGAAGTCGACCCCGCGCATCACACCCTCCTTTACTATATATACATCCGGCTCCACATCGCCCGCCTCTATGAGCACCTGGCCGCGGCGAAGGCTCACGGGCCGGCACAGCTCGAAGAGGGCATGCCAGTCCTGGTCGGGCAGCGTGTGGTCACACTCGCGGTTGAGCAGTCGCAGTAGATTTTCCATAGCGTGGATGTTGCGGCAGTGAAGGCTATAATATCGGGCTACAAATATACGCAAAAGCCGAGAGCAATGCCAAATTTATTTGAGCATTGCCGAGGCGCAAGTATATTGGACTACGTCAAATATACAAAAAATCTCCGTCGTCCGGCACCGTGCGGGCGTGTCTGCGACAGAAAATGGATATTTTCAAGCAGATATAAGGTTTTTAAACATTTTTTTGTAAATTTGCCGCCGTCACGCGATTCCATTATTTCCTTGCCACGCCTTAGGTATGTCCCTTGCAAGACACACGACGCTGAAGACATTATTAGATAAGAATCTCATATCGCGCCGCAGCTACAATGCTCTGGCGCGCCACGGCTACACCTCTCTGGGGAGCATCCTGCACGCCTATGCCGGCGGGATGCGTTTCGCGGCGCTGGCCGGCCTGGGGCGCAAGGCCGAGGCTGAGATTGCGGCGCTCGCCGCCGAGGCTCTCGCGCACGGCATCAGCCCCGACGGCGGCGACATGCCCGACGACTCCGGCAACTGCCGCGGCACACTCGCCGCGGCAATCGGCACGGCGATGGCATCGATACCCGAGGCATACAGGCGCATACTGGCCGAGGAGCCCGGCGGCATCAAAGCCCTGGAGGAAATACTCACCGGCGGCCGCGAGACCATGATGGCCATCCCCGACGGTATGGCCCGGCTGCAGGTGGTGGCGCGCCGGCGCGCGCTCTTCGCCCTGGCCGGGAAGACCGTGGCACTGGCCGCCTGCCACGACGATATCGCCGCAAGCCGTGCCGTGGCCGACATGGCCGCGGCCATAGCCTCCCCACCCGACCCTGCCGCGTTCAAGCCCACCGAGGAGTGGGACCACTTCGTATCGCCCATGCGCAGGCGCATCATCCTCAAGCGCTACGAGCTGCTGAAGCGAGGGCTGTCGACCCGCGCCGTCAATCTGCTGGAGTCGGCCGGCGTCACACCGTACCGGCTCATGGAGCTATTTGGCTGCCGCGAGCAGGAGTATCAGTCGCTCTGCCCGGGACGCATCGTCAGGAAATCGCTCGCCGAGATATATGCCATGAACGGCGACTTCGCCGCCGTCTTCCGCGAGGTGGCGCGCGGCGACGACCGCCAGGCCACCCTGTGGGCCGCAAGGTACTTCTTCCCCTTCCTTTTCGGGCCGTCGAGGCGCTTTGTGTTAGAGTACTACACTCAGCACGGCCACATACCCATGTTTCATCTCATATGCTCGTATCTGCGCCACAGCGACCACCGCAGCGACCGCATCTACCGCGAGGCCCGCGGCATCATCGACAACCGCCCGCAATCATACAAGACCGTGGCCTCGCGCCACCGTCTGTCGAGCGAGCGGGTGCGCCAGATAGTCGACGCCGGGCCCGCGATGCTCGCCACCGAGTGGTACACGAGCTATCGCCCGGCCGAGATGTACCCCGAGATATTCGGCACACCGTATCTGAGTACGGCGTCAGACTCGCCGCTGGCGAAGATACGCGCCATCGAGGCGCCGCAGGCATCTCTGCGCGGGCTGCTCCACCTTTGCTCGCTCACAGTGGCGGCCACCATGTATGAGTGGGGCGACTTTGCCATAGCCATGCGCGGCGACCTGTCGGAGAAGACCGGCGGCAAAGCCATCTTCGAGCGCATCGACGCCATAGTGCAGCAGCGGCGCACGGCCGCCGTCACCATGACCGCGGCCGAGCTGGCCGGGCAGTGCGGCCTCGATGCGTCTGACCCCGATGTGAGAGATGTCGCCCGCCATATCGCACTGCACTGCATGGGCTGCGACGACGCCGGCGAGGGTCGCGTGATACTGCCGCGCACGTGGGTCGATGTGGCCGCCGAGTGTGTCGACATACTGCGCCTCGCAGGGGAGCCGCTGCGCATCGACGAGATATTCCGTCGCTTCAAGCGCCGCTGCCCCGAGCATAGATTTACCGAGCCCGAGCAACTGCGGCGCCAGATGTGGACCGACCCGCGCATACGAGCCGTGGGCAAGCGGTCGACATACGCCCTGGCCGAGTGGAGCCACATCTACTTTGGCAGTATGCGCGACCTGCTGCGCGACTGCATGGAGCAGCACACCGAGCCTGTCTCCCTCGACGAACTGGCCGACTATGTGCGCGAGCACTACCCCGACGTAAACGCCCAGAGCCTCTACGCCTCGCTGGTGGGCGACCACCTGGGTCGCTTCGTGCAGTACGATAGCGGATTCGGTCTGTCGACCAAGGAGTATCCCGGCCACCACCGCCGTCACTGACTCACCGGCTCTCGAGCACAAATGTGAAATCGCCGCCCGGCGGAGTGAGCGCCAGCCGCCCCTCGGCCAGCCGGCCGCCCTCGGCGCGGTATCGGCAGCCGGCGGTGGTGTCGCCGCGCTCGACTCTGTATATGGCCTCGCCGGCCGTATACCTCCCGAGCGCCAGCGCCACAAATCCCATAGTATAGCGGAAGTTTATCTCCACGGCGGCATGAAGCGCCACACCGCGGGCCGTACGGGCTATGAGCATATCGACGCCCGCCGGGCCCTCGTACCGCCCCGCACACAGCTCGCCCAAAGCCTCGCCCACGGCGCGGCTCACCTCGGCCAGGCGCCCGGCCGGGTACAGACGCGCCAGCCGCCGCTCCAGCGCCTGCTGCGGCGCCACGGCATTGCCCTGATATGCCCCGCGGGCGTCGGTCTCAAATACCGACAGGCCGCGATAGTCGGCGCGGCCGCCGCTCACATCGTAGAGCATGGCAAAGTCGGCGACGCGGGCCGCCAGCGGCTCGGCCATCACAGAGCCGTAGCGGCTGATGTCGCCGGCAATATGCGGCGGCAGCGATGCGCCCGGCTCCACAAAACTCACTCCGCGGCCGCTCGACGACCATGGCAATTTGAATACACATCCGCCCAGAGCGGCGGCGGCATATGCCTCGGCGTCGGCCGGTGAGCATATCTCGGTGGCGCCAGGCCATATATCGAAGTCGAGACGGGCGGCTACCGCCTCGCGCAGCCGGGCGGCCGAGCGACGGTGTGATATCTCGCGCAGGGCCTCGAGCGACGCATCTGAGGGCAGCGCACCGCGCGGCACCCCGGCACGCTCCAGCACTCCGCGGGTATAGGCAGACCATCCCCAAGGCTCGGGCGTCACATCAGGCGCGCCATCCCAAGGCACCACATCAAGCCCGAAGTCGCGGTGCATCGCATCGAGCCACGCCGCAGACACCCCGCCGCACAGCACCGCATCGCCCTGCTCCGCCATCCATGCCGGCAGCATGGCGCCCGAGCGCCGCAGCCTCACGGCCGCCATCGGCGGAGTGTACGCCGCGCGCCCGGCGGCCAGCGCGAGGTCATTCTCCGGATTGAAATACCACAGTTTCATGTCGCAAAGATATACAATTGCCGCCAAACGAGCGACGCCGGCCGCAATCGATGCGCCCGGCGTCGGGGATGGTGTGTAGGAAAGATTACCTTAGAAATTGATACTCAACGGGTATTTCTTGCCATCTATCTTAACCTCTACGGCTACTCCGCTGTCGGAGAATCCGCCTTTGTACTTGGCCTCAATCTTGTGAGAGGAGGCCTTATTGTCGTCGGTGGGCATTATCACGGTGATAAAACGCACGGGGGCGTCGCCGCTCTTGGCCTTGCTGAAGTCGTAGGAGGGACGCTCGTATTTCTCGCGGTATGCGGGAGATGCCCAGCCTTCGGTGCGCTCCATCTTGTCGGCGCCGAATACGCGGAGGGTCAGATTGTTGTTGTCGGTAAAGGCGGTGCTCACGGCGTGGGCCTTGAAGTCCTCGGCGGGCTCGCACTGCAGCATGTGATAGCTGATGGCCACGTCGCCGGTGGCGGGTCCGAAAGCCTCGTCGGCGATTACGTAGAATTTGTCGTCGACAAACCACACGGCGCGGCGGTGGGTCAGGCCGGTGTAGCCGGGAGTCTCCACGGCCACAGCGTCGACGCTCTCGCCCGGCTCCCACTTGAGCAGGCGCGACTCGCGGGTCTCAAGATTCTTGCGGTCGAGGGTGAGGGTATTGTGCACGCGGGTCTGGCGGAACCAGTTGCGCTGCTCGGTGACGCCCTTGTCGCCGCCGTAGATAAAGCTGCCCGAGTCGGGGAAGTAGTTGCGGCCGGCGTGCCAGAGCTCAAAGGTGCCGTTGTCATACTGATTGTGCCACTCGCCCTTGGGGCCTGCCTTGAACACCATCACGGTGGCGGCGGGATCCCAGCCGCTGCGCAGGGTGTAGAAACCGCCTTGGGGCATGGCGCTGCTGGTGTAGGCGGGAGCATGGCCCTTGGCGCCTTCCGAGGCAAACCACTCTATGACCTCGTCGCCGGGGAAGATGCGGCGCCACTTGCGGTAGTTGGTGAGGGCGGTCTTCTTCTCGTGGAGCTTGTTGTCGCTGAATACGGGCTGGGTGTAGTCGGGGAACGACCAATTGTAGTTGGCCTCGATCATGTTGCGGATGGTGTTGACATACTCCTCCGGAAACTCACCCTTGTAGCCGTTGGCATTGGCCATCTCCATGGCCTTGGTGAAGATACCGATGGTGGCCACGTGATAGCCCGGGTCGAGCTCAAACTGCACACCGTCGTCAAAGACCTGCTTCTTGATCTCGCGGTTGAGCACATCGATGCCCGAGCGACGCAGCTCCTTGGCATACTTCAGCTCGGGGAAGTAGCAGCCGGCGTAGAGCATACGCTGCGCCTCGAAGAGGAGGTGGTTGCCCTGCTTGGAGAGGTGGGTGTTGAGGTAGCGGCCGTGGCGGTCGTAGTTGTCGAGAAACTCGATGAGAAACTCAGGAGTGAAGTGCTCCGAAGGCAGGAAGAGGGCAAACTGCTCGATCTGGTGCTCCAGACGGTCGGCCACCTCGAGCGGGCGCCATGCAAAGCGCATGTTCTCGATGATGTCGGCGTTGGCCTTGCGCTCAGCCTTGGTCTTGGCCTCGATGAGGGGATTCTTGGCAATCCAGTCGCGGTACTGAAGCACCCACTCGGCGGCATACTTCTCGTCGCCGGTCTGGCGGTATACCTTGCCCATGGGCACCCACCACTTGGTGCGGTGGAGCTGCCAGCGGAGCTCGTTGTCCTGCACGGGCCAGTATTTCCAGTTGATGTCCTTGCCGTAATTGAACGACGGCTGGTAGCCCTTGTGCACAAAGAAGGTGTGCTCCATGGCATCGTCGGCCCACTTGCGGTCTGTCTTGGATACCTTCACTTTGTCGGGATTCACGCCGCCGGTATCGAAACCTTTGCGTGCGCGATAATAGTTGAGAAGCTCGACAGCGGCGGCCGAGTCGTTGCCGGCCGCATGAAGCTCGGCCACCTTCTCGAGGCCGGGCATGGTGAGGTCGAGGGCGTCGAGCACGCGGACCGTGTCGGCGGCGCCGGCCGTGAAGCTCAGCGCGAGGGCTGCGGCTGCCGCCGCGAGGCATTTTGAAATTTTCATGGTGTATGAGTTGATGGTATTTTTCACTGATGCAAAGGTACGACGGGACGGGCGCCGGGCCATAACGGCCCCGTCGCAAAAATCGTGAAAAACGGCCGCGCGTGTATTAAAAATGTCCAATTGACTGCCGCAGGTGTGCAGACTGCACGTTTTTAAAACATCTTTCATCAAAATTGAAGATATTTATACACTGCGCGCGAGCGTCTTCCACATCACTGCTATTTCTTAACATAAAACGTGTGTACCTTTGCACCAGACAAAATCATTCACATCGCAAATCCACCATGAAAGACTTTGCTACCCGCACGGCGGCCCTTGCCGCCGCCCTCCTCCCGGCGGTGGCTCACACTGCCGCAGCAAGCGACGACCGCCCCGCACGCCGCCCCAACATACTGGTGATGATGACCGACGACCACACCACCCAGGGTGTGAGCGCCTACGGCCACCGGCTGATGCATACCCCCAACCTCGACCGTATCGCCAACGAGGGCATCCGCCTCGACCGCGCTTACGTGGCCAACGCCATATCGGGCCCCTCGCGCGCCTGCATCCTCACCGGCAAGTACAGCCACATGAACGGCTTCACCGACAACTCCCGCACATTCGACGGCTCGCAGCAGACCTTTCCCAAGGTACTCCACGACGCCGGATACCAGACAGCCATGATAGGCAAGTGGCACCTCAACTCCGAGCCCCAGGGCTTTGACTCGTACAGCATCCTGGTGGGCCAGGGCGAGTACTATCAGCCCCAGTTTTACGAAAACGGCGACACCATCGTAGAGCCCGGATACGTGACCGACATCATCACCGACAAAGCCATTGACTTCCTGGACAAGCGCGACAAAGACCGCCCCTTTGCCATGCTCTACTACCACAAGGCTCCCCACCGCAACTGGATGCCCGCCCAGCGCCATCTCGGCCTCTACTCCGACTCGACCTTTGCCGAGCCCGCCAATCTGCTCGACGACTACTCGGGCCGCGGCAGCGCCGCCCGCGGCCAGGAGATGGAGATTGGCCGCGACATGTGGCCCGAGTGGGACCTCAAGCTCATGACTCCCGAAGACCTCGCCAAAGACTATCACCTCGACAAGATGGCCGACGCCAACAAGGAAGACGTGAGCCGCGCCAACGACTGGCGCGCGTCTGTGATGCAGTACCAGGCCATGTACAACCGCATGACACCCGAGGAAAAAGCCCGCTGGGACGCCGCCTACGCCCCCCGCATCGCCGAGTGGCAGAGCGTCAAGCATCAGTCGCAAGACTCCATCACCCGCTGGAAATATCAGCAGTACATGCGCGACTACTCGGCCGTGATACGCGGCGTCGACGAGAATGTGGGCCGCATGCTCCAGTATCTCGACTCCATCGGCGAGCTCGACAATACCATCATTGTATACACATCAGACCAGGGATTCTTCCTGGGCGAGCACGGATGGTTTGACAAGCGCTTCATGTACGAGGAGTGCCAGCGCACACCCATGATGATACGCTACCCGGCCGCCATACCCGCCGGCACCACATCCGACGCCCTGGCCATGAACATCGACCTGGCTCCCACCTTCATCGACATGGCCGGCATCGAGGTACCTGCCGACATACAGGGTCTCTCGCTCAAGCCCGTCATCACCTCGGGCGGCAAGACCCCCGACGACTGGCGCACCGGCGTATACTACCATTACTACGAGTACCCCTCGTGGCACTCGGTAAAGCGCCACTACGGCATCCGTACCTCCGACTACAAGCTCATCCACTTCTACAACGATGTCGACGAGTGGGAGCTCTACGACATGCGCCGCGACCCGCAGGAGATGCACAATGTCTACGACGACCCCGCGTATGCCGCCGTGCGCGAGCAGATGCACGAGGCCCTGCGCAAGCTCCAGCAGGAGGTGGGCGACACCGACCCCGACGAGCGCGAGTTTGAGTTTTTCCAAGGCGCCGACAAGCTCTGAGCCATTTTAATATAAATCTTAAACCTCAACATACATCATGAACAGACGCAACTTCCTCAAGCGCTCGGGATGGACTCTCCTGGGCATAGCCGCAGCCGGCTCGGGTGCCGGCGCTTTTGCCCAATCCACCTCACAGCGCGACTCTCTCCCCGAGGACCTCAAGCGCAAGATGCCCTCGCTCAAAGACTTCAAGGTATATCTGGGCGATGTGCACAATCACTGCAACGTGACATACGGCCACGGCGACCTCTCCGACGCCCTGGCTGCCGCCGAGCAGCAGCTCGACTTCGCATCGGTAACCCCCCACGCTCTCTGGCCCGATATCCCCGGCGCCGGCGACGAGCGCCTGGGCTGGGTCATCGGATACCACACCGAGGCTTTTGAGCGCCTACGCCGCGGCGGCTACGAGAAGTACCGCGCCGCCGTCGAGGCCGCCAACCGCCCCGGCAAATTTGAGACTTTCGTATCCTATGAGTGCCACTCGATGGAGCACGGCGACCACGTGGCCCTCTTCCGCGACTTCAACGTGCCCCTGGTCGAGTGCACCTCGGTGCCCGACCTGCGCCGCCGTCTGGCCGGATACGACTGCTTTGTGACTCCCCACCACATGGGCTACCAGACCGGCTTCCGCGGCTACAACTGGGACGCCTTCGAGGAGAGCCCGCGTGCTCCCTTTGTGGAGATGTACTCACGCCACGGTCTGGCCGAGAGCGACCAGGGCGACTACAACTATCTCCACGACATGGGTCCCCGTATCTGGGAAGGCTCGATACTCTGCGGCCTGGAGCGCGGCTATAAATTCGGCCTGATGTGCTCGACCGACCAGCACGCCGGCTATCCCGGCAGCTACGGCGACGGCCGTATCGGCGTATACTGCGACAGCCTCGACCGCGACTCGCTCTGGAGCGCCATGCAGCAGCGCCACGTATGCGGCCTCACCGGCGACCGCATCAAGGTGGACTTCCGCATCAACGGCGGCCGTCCCGGCGATGTAATCCAGGCCGGTCGCCGCGAGATCTACATCAACACCGAGGCCATGAACCATATCGACTACGTCGACATCATCAAAAACGGCGAGTGCATCGCCCGCCTCGGCGCTCCCCACCGCACCGTTGTGCCCGAGGGCGACCGCGTGCGCGCCAAGCTCAAGGTCAACTTCGGCTGGAACCGCGAGGAGGAGTACGTACACTGGCTGGGCTCGCTGCGCCTCACCGACGGCGTCATCAACGACGTGCAGCCCTGCTTCCGCGGCGCCGCCTTCACCTCGCCCCAGCCCGGCGAGAGCGAGTTCCACACCCGCGTCAACCGCATCACCGGCCTCGGCGAGCGCCACATCGACCTCGACATGTACTCGAGCAAAAACCCCAACGTGGTCACCGCTGCCATGCAGGGCGTGATACTCGACGTCGACATGCCCCGCGACGCCAAGATCGTGGCCGACTTCAACGGCCGCACATACGAGCACACTCTGGCCGAGCTGCTCGAGGGTACCCGCGCCCACTTCCTGCGCGGCTGGCTCTCGGAGGCAATCCAGTTTGAGCGCGCCGCCACAGAGCCAGGCTTCACCGTAGGTCACGTGATGACCGACGAGGTGGCCGAGCGCGATACCGACTATTACTACGCCCGCGTGCGTCAGCGCGACGGCCAGTGGGCCTGGACATCGCCCATCTGGGTAGAGAAAGCCTGAGCATCATGGAGTATGCTATAGGTATAGACCTGGGCGGCACGTCCATAAAGTACGCCCTGGTGAGCAAGGAGGGCGCCATGCCCTATGCAGGCTCGCTCGACACTCCGGCCACAGCCGGGGCGCGGGCGGTGCTCGACGCCATCGCCACCGGCGTCGCAGCCTGCGCTGACTATGCCGAGGCCAATGCCCTCACCCCGCTCGGGGTGGGCATCGGCACTCCCGGCGTGGTGAGCGCCGACGGCCGCCGTGTGCTCGGCGGCGCCGAAAACATCGCCGGCTGGGAAGGCGTCGACCTGGCCGGAGGTATCGAGGAGCGCTCGGGCCTGCGCACCGTGGCCTCCAACGATGCCAACGCCATGGCCACCGGCGAGTGGCTCTTCGGAGCCGCGCGCGGAGCCTCCGATGCTCTCTTTGTGACGGTCGGCACCGGCATCGGCTCTGCCGCCCTCATCGACGGACACATGTGGCGCGGCCACGGCGGACGCGGCATGGAGATGGGCCATATCACCGTCAAGTGCGACGGCGAGCCATGCGCTTGCGGCGGCCGCGGATGCCTCGAGCACTATGCCTCGACCTCGGCGCTTGTGCGCCGGTATGCCGAGCTGGCCGGAGACACCGGCGCCGACGGCCGCGAGATAGTGCGGCTGTACCTGGCCGGCGACCCCACCGCCGCGCAGGTGCTCTCTGAGCACTGGGCTTACCTGGGCCACGGCATCGCCTCGATGATAAATGTATTCTCGCCCCAGCTGGTAGTGGTGGGCGGCGGCATCTCCGAGGCCGGCGACTTCTACTTCGAGCGGCTGCGCCGCAGCGTGGGCGCTCAGGTCATCGACGTATGCGCCGCCGAGACCCGCATAGTGCCCGCCGAGCTGGGCAACCGCGCCGGATGCCTCGGCGCCGCCGGTCTGATATTATAATCTGTGACATGAAACGCTCTTACGCTATCGTCGGCCTTATAATGGTATTCTGGTTTGTGATATCGTTTATCACAAACATCATAGGCCCGCTCATCCCCGATATAATCGACAACTTCCGGCTGTCGCATCTGGCGCTGGCCGGCTTCATACCCATGTCGTTTTTCCTGGCATACGGCATCATGAGCATACCGGCCGGTCTGCTCATCGAGCGCTTCAGCCAGAAGACTGTGCTTGCCGCCGGATTCACGCTGCCGCTCGTGGGCTCGCTGCTCTTTGTAAGCTCGGCGTCGTTTCCGATGCTGCTGTGCTCGTCGTTTATCATCGGCCTGGGCATGGCCATGCTCCAGACCACTATCAACCCGCTTACACGCGTCGCCGGCGGAGAGGAAAACTTTGCTTTCTTCTCCGTGCTGGGTCAGCTCGTATTCGGAGCCGCGTCCTTCGTGAGCCCCTTTGTATACTCAGGTCTGGTCGAGCGCCTCACCTCGGGCGAGGAGCTCACAGGCATCTCCGGCCTGCTGCAGCGGCTCACCCCCGCCGGGCTGCCGTGGGTGTCGCTTTACTGGGTGTTTGCCGGCATACTCATAGTGGTGATAGCCATCGTGCTGGCCGTGCGCTTCCCGCGCCTGAGCCTCAGCGACGAGGAGCGGTCGGGCGGCATGGCATCGTACCGCGCCCTGCTCGGCAACCGCTACGTGTATCTCTTCTTCTTTGGCATCCTCTGCTACACCGCCACCGAGCAAGGCGTGGCCAACTGGATTTCAGAGTTTCTGCGCCAGTACCACGGCCTCGACCCGCAGACCGAGGGCGCGCCCGTCGTGGGACGCTTCTGGGGCTACATGTCGGTGGGCTGCCTGTGCGGACTGGTGCTTCTGCGCCTCTACGACTCACGCACCGTGCTCAAAGGCGCCGGCGTAGCCGCCATCGCCTGCCTGCTGACAGCCCTCTTCGGGCCGGCCGACGTCGCCATCCACGCCTTCCCCGCCGTAGGCTTCTGCATCTCGGTGATGTTCAGCATCATCATGTCGCTGGGTCTCAACAGTGTCGACCGCTACCACGGCTCCTTTGCCGGCATCCTCTGCACCGGCATCGCCGGCGGAGCGCTCGGCCCGCTGCTGGTAGGCTGGCTTGGCGACATGCTCGGCCTGCGCGCCGCCATGATGTGCATGTGCCTCACCATCGGCTACATCGTGAGCGTCGCCTGGTGGGCCCGCCCCCTGGTGACTAACAAGACCGTGCGCCTGCGCGACCTCCTCTCGATGCGCGATGCCTGATTCATGATGCATGATGCACGATGCACGATGCACGATGCACGATGCACGATGCATGATGCACGATGCAGGATGCATGATGCAGGATGCATGATTCACGATGCAGGATGCAAGATGCACGATGCAGGATGCAGGATGCAGGATGCACGATGCAGGATTAGCAGTGAGCGTGTCGGAGACACGCCATTGTGATTAACCCCGGGTGAAACCCGGGGGCCGTATCCACCCCATATACTTGCGCCTCGGAGAGGTGCGTTCAGCAGCTTGACTCTGAACGCACCTCTCCGAGGCGCTTTACCGTTTCCCTTTTAGTCCGCGCAGGTTTGTAACCTGCGCGGACTAAAATCATGCATCATGCATCATGAATCATGAATCATGAATCATGCATCAGTACGCGGCGCGGTACTTGCCTTCGGAGGCGTCTTCGAGGATGCTGAGGTAGGAGGCGTAGCGCGAGGCGGCGATGCGGTGCTCGTCGATTGCCCGTAGCACGGCGCAGCCGGGCTCATGAGTATGGGTGCAGTTGCCAAACCGGCAGCCGGCGCTCTCTCGGAATATCTCGGGGAAATAGTGGGCCACTTCGTAGCGGTCGAAGTCGATGGTGCCGAATCCTTTCACCCCCGGAGTGTCGATGATGGCGCCGCCGCCGGGCAGCCGATAAAGCTCGCTGAATGTAGTGGTGTGCATACCGGTATCGTGTATGGCCGATATGGCGGCTGTGCGCAGGTCAAGACCGGGGATGAGGTCGTTGATGAGGGTAGTCTTGCCCACGCCGGAGTTGCCCGAGAAGAGCGTCACGCGGTCGTGGAGTTCGCGGCGCAGGTCGTCGAGCCCCTCGCCGGTCTTGGCCGACAGCTCCACCACGGTATAGCCGATGGTACGGTAGAGATGAGCCACGGCGGCGAGCAGCTCGCGGTCGTCGGAGTCGGTGAGCAGGTCGGTCTTGTTGATGGCTATCACGGCGTCGACGCCATAGGCGCAGGCGGTGGCCAGGAAGCGGTCGATAAACACGAGCGAGGTGGTGGGATGGGCCAGTGTCACCACCAGCAGGGCGCGGTCGAGATTGGCCGCGATGATGTGGGCCTCCTTTGAGAGATTGCTGGCACGGCGTATGATATAGTTGCGCCGCGGCTCCACGGCCGTGATGAATGCGGTGCCGTCGGGCGCCGGAGCGCCGATGGTGACGCGGTCGCCCACGGCCACGGGATTGGTGGTGCGGATGCCTTTGATGCGGAAATTGCCTTTCACGCGGCAGTTTACCTCCGGGGCGCCCTCGGCGTCGGGGGCCACCACATAGTGTGAGCCGGTGTTTCGGATTACGGTGCCAGTCATGCTCGATGATGTTGAATATGTGCAAAGTTAATGCAATTTTTTGATATACAAGCAATTTCTGCAATATGCAGATTATCAACACATTGCACAACCATTAAACAAACTGCATCCAAATTTGTTTCAGTAAGTGACAGTAATATTGACAATTATTGCTAACTTTGCGGCGCAGAAGCACACATAGTTATCAATTCACGACCTTTATATTTTTAACACATCAAAAGCTATGAACGTAGAAACAATCGGAACCGCCGCAGGCGCCGTATGGCAGGCACTCAGCACCGCCGACGCCCTCGGTCTGAAGCAAATCAAGAAAGAGACCAAGCTCAAAAAAGACGAGATACTGGCCGCTCTGGGCTGGCTCGCCCGCGAAGGCAAAGTCAACATCACCCCCGACCCTGAAGACGCAAAGGAGCTCCTGGTGAGCCTCGTCTGATTTTGTCGCGCCACAATATCGCAGCGCCGCTCCCCCTTTTACCGGGGAGCGGCGCTGCGCTTTTGTATCGGCAGTGCTCAAATAAATTTGGCATTGCTCTCGGCTTTTGCGTATCTTTGCCGGCAAGAAATCATTCACTCACTCTTCTATGAAAAAAGTAATTATAGCCATCATTGCGGGAGCGACCGCCATCGGCGCCTCGGCCGGTGATGCTCCGCTGTGGCTGCGCAATGCCGCCATTTCACCCGACGGCCGCACTATCGCCTTTACCTACCGCGGCGATATATTCAGCGTCGACGCCGCCGGAGGCCGCGCCGTACAGCTCACCACCAATCCCGCCTACGACTCGGCTCCTGTATGGAGCCCCGACGGAGGCAGCATCGCATTTTCCAGCGACCGCGACGGCTCGACCGACGTATTTGTGATGCCGGCCACGGGCGGCACCGCCCGCCGCCTCACGTCGGGCTCGGCATCGGAGACCCCGCTGGCATGGCTCGACTCGGCCACCGTGCTGTACTCGGCCGCGCTGCGCCCCGACCGTCACGCCGCCCAGGGCGACTTTGCCTCGCAGGTATATACTGTCAAGACCGACGGCTCCTCGCGCCCCGCCATGTACTCCACCATCCCCATGGGTGCCATGAGCGTAAACCCCGCCACCGGCGCCGTGCTCTACCAGGATGTCAGGGGCTACGAGAATGCCTGGCGCAAGCACGAGCGCTCGTCGAGCACGTCTGACATATGGCTCCTCGACGGCGGCAAATACCGCCGGCTCACCACATTCGACGGCAGCGACCGCAATCCCGTATGGACCGGTGCCGACACATATGTGTATCTGAGCGAGGAGGCCGACAACAATCTCAACATCTACTCGCGCAATCTCGCCGGCACCTCTGCCCGCCAGCTCACAGCGCTGGGCCGCCACCCGGTACGCTCGCTCTCTGCGTCGGCCGACGGCTCCGTGCTCGCCTTCAGCTACGACGGCGAGCTGTATACGCTGCGCCCCGGCAGCGAGCCGCAGAAGGTGGCCGTATCCATCGTGACCGACGATTACGACGCCGACTACCAGCCCTCGGTGCGCACCTCCGGCGCCACCTCCTTTGCCGTGAGCCCCGACGGCAAGACCGTGGCCTTTGTACTGCGCGGCGACGTATATGTCACCCCGGTCGACTACGCCACCACCCGGCGCATCACCAACACTCCCTGCGAGGAGCGCTGCGTGAGCTTCAGCGACGACGGCCGCACCCTGGTCTACGACAGCGAGCGCGACGGCATATGGCAGCTATTCACCGCCACCATCAAAGACCCCGCCGAGAAGTCGATGGTATATGCCACCGAGATAGTCGAGGAGCCGCTGTACCGCAGCGAGCGCACTGCGCAGCGCCCGGCCTTCAGCCCCGACGGCAAGAAGGTCGCCTTCCTTGAAGACCGCACCGAGCTGCGTGTGCTCGACCTCAAGACCAAGCAGGCCCGCACGGTGCTCGACGGCAAATACAATTACTCATATGCCGACGGCGACGTAAACTTCACCTGGAGCCCCGACTCGCGCAACATCCTCATCGACTACATCGGCACCGGCGGCTGGAACAACTCCGACATCGCCATGGTCGCCGCCGACGGCAGCCGCGTGGTCGACCTCACCGAGAGCGGATACAGCGACGGCAATCCCCGCTGGGCCATGGGCGGCGAGGCTGTCACCTGGGAGTCAAACAAATATGGTATGCGCAACCACGGCTCGTGGGGCTCGCAGGGCGACATCATGTTTATGGCCCTCACTCCCGAGGCATGGGACAAGTCGCGCCTCACCGAGGAGGAGGCCGAGCTGGCCAAGGAGGCCGACGAAGCCGACTCCGACAAGGGCGACTCCGATAAAAAAGACAAGAAAGACAAGAAGGCCAAGAAAGACAAGAAGCAGAAAGGCAAGAAAGGCGACAAGGCCGACGGCGATGCCGACGCTCCCGCCCCGACAGCCTTCGATCTCGACGGCCGCTCGCTGCGCACGCGCCGCCTCACCCCGCAGTCTGGATTCATCGCCGACTATGTGCTCAGCCCCGACGCCTCGGCACTCTATTATATGGTGCCCGATGCCTCCGGCTCATACAATCTCATGAAGCGCGACCTGCGCGAGGGCGAGACCGAGGTGCTCGCCAAGGGCGTGAGCGGCGGTCTGGAGCCCGACGCCAAGTGCGAGAATATCTACGTGATATCAGGCCGCGGCATATCGCGCGTAAACCTGGAGTCGGGCGCGGTGAAGCAGATAGAGTTTGAGGCTCCCTACGACCGCCATCCCTCGCTGGAGCGCGCATACATCTTCGACCACATGCACCGCCAGGTGGCCGACAAATTCTACGACCGCGACCTCCACGGCGTCGACTGGGACGGCTACGGCCGCGACTACCGCCGCTTCCTGCCCTATATCAACAACAATACCGACTTCGCCATCCTCATGAGCGAAATCCTGGGCGAGCTCAACGCCTCACACACCGGCGCCCGCTACTATGGCGGCGGCCGGTACTCCACCGCCACCCTGGGCGCATGGCTCTCCGACGGTCCCGACGGCCGCGGGCTGCGCGTCGACGAGCTCATCCCCGGCAGCCCGCTCGCAGCCACCAAGGCCGCCGTAAAGCCCGGCGAGGTGATACTGGCCATCGACGGCACCGCCATCGCCGCCGGTACAGACACCGACGCCCTGCTGCGCGACAAGGCCGGCAAGCGCGTGCGCCTCACGGTGCGCGCCACCGACGGCGCCGAGCGCTCCGTCACCGTCAAGCCCATATCGGCCGGGGCGGAGAGCGCCCTGCTCTACCGCCGCTGGGTGCGCCGCAACCAGGCCATGGTCGACTCCCTCTCCGGCGGCCGACTCGGCTACGTACACATCGCCGGCATGGACAACGAGAGCTTCCGCACCATCTACTCCGAGCTGCTCGGCAAGTACCGCAACCGCGAGGCCGTAATCGTCGACACCCGCTGGAACGGCGGCGGCTGGCTCCACAACGACGTCGCCCTGCTGCTCGGCGGCAAGGAGTATCTGCGCTGGACACCGCGCGGACAGTATATCGGCTCGGAGCCTTACTCGCAGTGGACCAAGCCCTCTGTGATGCTCGTCAACGAGTCAAACTACTCCGACGCCCACGGCACCCCCTGGGTATACCAGACCCTCGGCATCGGCGAGGTGATAGGCGCGCCCGTGCCCGGCACCATGACAGCCGTATGGTGGGAGCAGCAGATAGACCCCACACTCGTCTTCGGCATACCGCAGGTGACCTCGCGCGACATGCAGGGCAATGTGCTCGAAAACCGCCAGCTCCGGCCCGACATCGTGGTCTACAACACCCCCGACCGCGTCGCCGCCGGCTACGACGACCAGATAATCCGCGCCGTGGAGCATCTCCTCCACAAGCTCGACAAGAAATGACGCATGATGCATGATGCACGATGCATGATGTCAATCGTGGGGATGCTACTGGCAGAGCGGCGTGTCTCCGACACGCTCCCCTTGCATCGTGCATCATGAATCATGCATCATGAATCGTTGCCGTTCCGTGGGAAATTGTTAACTTTGCACGATGTTTGGACTCAAGCGGCTCGACTCTTTCATGCTGCAGCGGTTTGCTCCGCTGCTGCTGATGACGTTTTTTATCTGCCTGTTTATCGTGCTGATGCAGTTTCTGTATCGCATGATCGACGACCTGGTGGGTAAAGGACTCGGCTTCGACGTGCTCGGCGAGCTCTTTTTCTACGCCGCCCTCACCATGGTGCCCACCGCCCTGCCGCTGGCCGTGCTGCTCGCGTCGCTGATGGTATTTGGCAATCTCGGCGAGAAGCTCGAGCTCACCGCCATGAAAGCCGCCGGCATATCCCTCTTCCGCATCATGGCGCCGCTGATGGTGCTGATGGGCCTGATAGCCGTCGGCGCATTTTTCTTCCAGAACAATGTGTTGCCCATAGCCCAGTCGAGGATGTGGACACTGATGTTTTCCGTGCGGCAGAAGACGCCCGAGGTGGAGATACCCGAGAAATCGTTTTACGACGAGATTCCCGGCATGAATCTCTACATCGACCACAAAGATCCCGAGACCGGCATGCTCTACGGCATGATAATGTACGATATGTCGCAGGGCAGCGACAATACCCGCGTGATACTCGCCGACTCGGGCCGCTTCAGCTTTACCGAAGACAAGACCCGGCTCTTCCTGGAGCTCCACAGCGGAGAGATGTTTGAAAATCTCACCGATCGCTCGCTCGGCTCGGGCACAGGCGGCTACATGCCATTCCGCCGCGAGGAGTTTACGCGCAAAGACGTGTACTTCAAGTTTGACGCCAACTTCAACCGCATGGACGAGAGCGGTATACGCTCGCAGTACGTGGGTCAGAATGTGAGCCAGCTGCTCGCATCCATCGACTCCATCGGCCGCCAGGTCGACTCCATCGGCACCATCTACTCCAACGAGCTGCTCACAGCCCCCTACGCCGGGCTGCGCGCATACCGCAACGTAAAGACCGACTCGACCGCCGCCACCGTCGCCCCGGTCACCTTTACCCACGACGCCACCGACGCCGACATAGCCGCCGCGGCCGCCGCAGTGGAGCTCGACTCAGTATTCATGCGCCCGTCGCCGTCATTTGCCAAGACATACATCTCGCAGGCCATCGCCGATGCCCGACGCTCGCGGCAGGAATTTGAGTACCGCGCCCTGATGCTCACCGACCAGGCCAAGCTCATGCGCCGCCACGACATCGAGATGCAGCGCAAGTTCACGCTGTCGTTTGCCGTGCTGGTATTCTTCTTCATCGGCGCCCCGCTGGGCGCCATCATCAAGAAAGGCGGCCTGGGCACACCGCTGGTGATAAGCGTGCTGCTCTTCATCGTATACTATATATTTGACAACATGGGTCTGAAGATGGCCCGCGACGGCAAGCTCGCCGTATGGCAGGGCATGTGGCTCAGCACACTGGTGCTGCTGCCGCTGGGCATATTCTTTACCCGCAAGGCCATCGACGACTCGGCCGTGTTCAACTCCGACGCATACCGCGCCTTCCTGCTGCGCCTCATCGGCCGCCAGCCCGGCCGCGCGCTGGAGCTCAAGGAGCTGATCATGCAGGAAGTCGACCCCGCCGACGCCCGCGACCGCCTCACCGCCCTTGCAGCCATGTGCGGCGGCAAGCCCGACCGCCGGCGGCTGCGCGACACACTCAACGAGACCGTCGACTACCTAGCCAACTCCCGCGACCCGATGGTGATAGCCCTGCTCAACGAGTATCCCTTCACCCCCACCCGACGCAACATACCCGCAATAAAGTCCACCACCGAAAAACTCCTCACCCGTTTCAATGATGGAATCCAACGATAAAATCCGCCTCGACAGCATCGAGGACGCCATACGCGACTTCCGCGAGGGCAAGATGGTAATCGTAGTCGACGACGAAGACCGCGAGAACGAGGGCGACCTCATCGTCGCCGCCGAGAAAATCACCCCCGAGCAGGTCAATTTCATGCTCAAGCACGCCCGCGGCGTGCTCTGCGCCCCCCTCACCATATCGCGCTGCCACGAGCTGGGACTCGACCGCCAGGTCGAAGACAATACATCGGTGCTCGGCACCCCCTTCACCGTCACCGTCGACAAGCTCGAGGGCTGCTCCACCGGAGTGAGCATCCAAGACCGCTGCGCCACCATCCGCGCCCTGGCCGACCCCGCCAGCAGCCCCGCCACATTTGGCCGTCCGGGCCATATCAACCCCCTCTACGCCCAGGATCAGGGCGTGCTGCGCCGCCCCGGCCATACCGAGGCCGCCGTCGACCTGGCCCGCCTCGCCGGCCTGCAGCCCGCCGCCGCCCTCATGGAGATAATGAGCGACGACGGCTCGATGGCCCGCCTGCCCGAGCTGCGCCGACGCGCCGACGAGTGGGGTATGCACCTGGTGTCGATACGCGACCTCATCGCATACCGCCTCGGCCACGAGCAGCTCGTCGAGCAGGGCGTCGAGGTCGACATGCCCACCGACTACGGCCACTTCCGCCTCATACCCTTCCGCCAGAAAGACGGCGGCCTGGAGCACATCGCCCTCATCAAGGGCGACGTGGCCGACGGACGCCCCGTACTGGTGCGCGTACACTCGTCGTGCGCCACCGGCGACATCTTCGGCTCCATGCGCTGCGACTGCGGCCACCAGCTCCACAAAGCCATGGAGATGATCGAGCGCGAGGGCCGCGGTGCCATCGTATACCTCAACCAGGAAGGCCGCGGCATAGGACTCATGGACAAGATACGCGCCTACAAGCTCCAGGAGGAAGGCCTCGACACCGTAGAGGCCAATCTCCACCTGGGCCACCGCGCCGACGAGCGCGACTACGGCGTAGGCGCGCAGATACTCGGCCTGCTGGGCATACGCAAGATGCGCCTGATGACCAACAATCCCGTCAAGCGCACCGGCCTCGAGGGCTTTGGCCTCGAAGTGGTCGAGAACGTCCCCATCGAGGTGGCCGTCAACCCCTACAATCTGCGCTACATGACCACCAAAAAGCAGCGCATGGGCCACGACCTGCATCTCTGACTCTGTATTTAACACTTTATACTTAATACATCAACCTTAATACTTAAAAAAATGCCTCCCTTCAACATGGACGGCGCCGCAGGCAACAACAATTCCACCGGCGCACCCTCGGGCCAGTCTTACGGCACCTCAACACCTCCTCCCGCACCCCAGATGCCCCAGACCATGACATTCATGGAGTCGGTCAACATCTGCTTCAGCAAGTACTGCGACTTCAACGGCCGCGCCTCGCGTGCCGAATTCTGGTGGTGGATACTCTTCACCGTAATCGTCGTCGGCGTATGCGGCGCCATCAGCCAGTGGCTCAGCTACGTGGCCAATCTCGCCCTGCTCCTGCCCACCCTGAGCGTATGCTGGCGCCGACTCCACGACATAGGTCGCGCCGGCGGCTACTACTTCATCGGCCTCATCCCTCTGGTAGGCTGGATCATCTGCATCATCTGGTACGCCACCGCCGGCCAGCCGATGGTCAACCGCTTCGGCCCCCAGCCCGTGAAGTGATGCATGATGCATGATGCATGATGCATGATTCATGATGCATGATGCACGATGCATGATTTAGTCCGCGCAGGTTTGTAACCTGCGCGTTACTATACTATTTCACCTCGGAGTTTTGACTTTGTAAGTCAAAACTCCGCTTTGCAATACTGTGCTTCGGACTTTCCATATAGTATAACACACCCGGCGGCAGCGTCTTATCGACTTACAAAGTCGATAAGACGAGGTGGAATAGCTTGGCTGTGCGCAGGTTACAAACCTGCGCAGACTATGATACAGTGTGCGTGTCGGAGACACGCCATTGTGGTTAACCCCGGGCGCAGCCTAGGGGTAATATACAAGCAGATAAGTGCGCCTCGGAGAGGTGCTCCGATATTGTTGTCACACGATACAAGCATCTCTCCGAGACGCATTTATATTAAGGACGCTCATACCCCGGGCTGCGCCCGGGGTTAACCACAATGGCGTGTCTCCGACACGCTCCACGCGCATCATGAATCATGCATCATGAATCATGAATCACAAAAAGCGTTGTGCATCTGAAAAAAAGTCGCTACCTTTGCGCCATCAATCCACAAGCGCATGTGGCGTAATTGGTAGCCGCGTCAGACTTAGGATCTGATGCCTTCGGGCGTAGGGGTTCGAGTCCCCTCTTGCGCACCGGGTATGGCGCTCCGCCACGGAGACGTCATCCTGCCCGAATGGTGGAATGGTAGACACGAGGGACTTAAAATCCCTTGGCTTCACGGCTGTGCGGGTTCGAGTCCCGCTTCGGGCACACCTAAGCCCCTCGGCTCGCATGAGCCGAGGGGCTTTTTTTGTCGATATTTCGCAGAATTATTTGGCAAAAGCTGTGTGTCGGCGCTATATTTGCGCATCATGAAACATCTATTCCTTTTTATCGCGCTGATATGTGCGTCGGCCGCCGCAGCGGCCCCCAAGGCTCACGCCGATATCGATATGACCGACGGCCGCCGATACGAGGCCGTAGCTCTCGACAAGCTCCCCGACGGCTGGAGCGAAGAAGTGAAAATTGTCGTCGACGGCCGCAAAGTGAAAATCCCCTCCGACTCAATCGCCTCCATGACCATATGGCATACCGAGAATCCCGACAGCCGGGTCATACTGCACTGGATGGAGTACGGCGACTGGGGGATGAACGACGGCAGCTACCATGCGGCCATGGAAAAGGGCAAGCCCGCAAAGAAGTGGTTTGCCCTGCGGGCGGCCGGTCCCGAGATGTCATTCTGGATAAGTGTGCTAAAACTCAAGCCGTCGAGCAAACGCTTTGTGGTAGAGATGACCAAGGCCCACTATTTCCTGCTGAAAAAGAGCGCGCCATTTGCGGTATCCGTGCCGCGCAACGTATTCAAGCCTGCGCTGACCCGCACATGGCTGGCCGCCTTCCTTGCCGACGACGAGGTGCTTGCCGCCGAGGCCACGGCCGAGAAAGACCTCAACCGCAGTTTCCTGGGGCAGCAAAATATGGACTCGCCCGCCATATTTGAGCATATCGCCGAGACGTACACCCCCGGGCGGCGGCGGTAAGGCGAGCGATTTCAGAGGCGGGAGTTTGTTTTTGATGAAATTTGGATTATCTTTGCGCAGACAATACCGTAAACCCACTTACGAGATGAAAAAACATAATTTCTACGCAGGCCCGTCTATTCTGAGCGAGTACACCATCAAGAATACCGCCGAGGCCATCATCAATTTTGCCGGCACAGGACTGTCGATACTCGAGGTATCGCACCGCAGCAAGGAGTTTCAGGCCGTGATTGACGAGGCTACGGCCCTGGTCAAGGAGCTGCTTGAGATACCCGAGGGATTCTCGGTGCTGTGGCTCGGCGGAGGCGCCTCGATGCAATTCTGCATGATACCCTACAACTTCCTGAGCGGCAAGGCCTCGTATCTCGACACGGGTACATGGGCATCCAACGCCATCAAGGAAGCCCGCACATTTGGCGAGGTCGAGGTGGTGGCATCGTCCAAAGACGCCAACTACACCTACATACCCCGCGGCTGGAAGGTGGCCGAGGGCTCGCAGTACTTCCACTACACCACCAACAATACCATATACGGCACCGAGATACGCCGCGACCCCGAGGTCGACGTGCCCCTCATCGCCGACATGAGCTCCGACATCTTCTCGCGCAAGATTGACTGGTCGAAGTATATCGCCGTATACGCCGGAGCCCAGAAAAACCTCGCTCCCGCCGGTGTCACCCTCGTGATCGTGCGCGACGACGCCCTGGGCCACGTGGGCGACCGCGCCATACCCACCATGCTCGACTACCGCACCCATATCAAGAAGGGCTCGATGTTCAATACCCCGCCGGTGCTGCCCATCTTCTCGGCCCTGCAGACCCTGCGCTACTACAAGAGCCTGGGCGGCATACCCGAGCTGGAGCGCCGCGACCTGGCCAAGGCCAAGGCTCTCTACGACGCCATCGACTCGAGCCGCCTCTTCCAGGGCACCGTCACCGACCCCGCCGACCGCTCCATCATGAACGTATGCTTTGTGATGCGTCCCGAGTACAAGGAGCTTGAGGCAGAGTTTGTGAGCTTCTGCGCCGAGCGCGGCATCGTGGGCATCAAGGGCCACCGCTCCGTGGGCGGCTTCCGTGCCTCGCTCTACAATGCCCTGCCCATGGAGAGCGTGCAGGCTCTCATCGAGGCTATGAAAGACTTTGAGTACAAGCACTGATAAGCCACCGAGCCATGAAAGTACTTGTAGCTACCGAGAAACCCTTTGCCGCCGTCGCCGTCGACGGTATCCGCAAGGTCGTGGAGGATGCCGGATATGAGCTGGCCCTCCTGGAAAAATACACCTCGCCCGCCGAGCTGCTCGACGCCGTCGCCACCGCCGACGCCCTCATCATACGCAGCGACAAGGTCACTCCGGAGGTAATCGCCGCCGCCCCCTCGCTGAAAATCGTGGTGCGCGCCGGCGCCGGATACGACAATGTCGACCTCGAGGCCGCAAGCGCCGCCGGTGTGGTGGTCGAGAACACTCCCGGCCAGAACTCCAACGCCGTGGCCGAGCTTGTGCTGGGTATGGCCGTCATGGCTGCCCGCAACATGTATGCCGGCACCAGCGGCTTTGAGCTCAAAGGCAAGCGCCTCGGCCTGCAGGCATTCGGCCAGGTCGGCCGCAATGTGGCTCGCATCGCCGCCGGCTTCGGCATGGAGGTGAGCGCATTTGACCCCTACTGCCCCGCCGAGGTGATGACCGAGGCCGGCGTGAAGCCCGTCGACAGTGTCGAGGCTCTGTACCGCGACAATCAGTTTGTATCGATACACATCCCCGCCACGCCGCAGACCAAAGGCTCCATCGGCTACGACCTCATCACATCGATGCCCAAGGGTGGCGTGCTCATCAACAGCGCCCGCAAAGAAGTCATCGACGAGGCCGGCCTCGACCGCGCCCTGGCCGACCGCACCGACCTGAAGTATGTGGCCGATGTGGCTCCCGCCTGCGCCGCCGAGCTCGAGCAGAAGTATCCCGGCCGGGTATTCTTCACGCCCAAGAAGATGGGCGCGCAGACCGCCGAGGCCAACATCAACGCCGGCATAGCCGCCGCCAATCAGGTGGTGGCCTACCTGCGCGACGGCATCGACCGCTTCCGCGTCAACTGACCCTTCCCCGCACACGCATACGCCCCGGAGCCTCCACGCTCCGGGGCTTTTTTTTGCGTTTTTAACAGCTTTTTGTCGGCCAAAACCCATATTTTGTGTACCTTTGCACCAGGTATACAATCATTACGGTTTCCATTATTTAATTGAAAAGCATAATCAACTCCCTGCTGCCTCTGTCGGCACGGCGCGCGCCGTCGGCCACACAGGCTCTCGTGCCGGTGGCTGCCCTGCTCGCCGGCATCATGTGTGTCATCATATCGATGGGCGCCGACGCCGTAAACACCACAGCGCAGATAGCCCTCGCCGGCGCCTCGCTCATAGCGGTGGCGGTGGCCGCGCGCTGCGGCTCGCTGGGCCGCCGCGGGCTGGCCGTCGGTCTGCGCCGCAGCGCCGCCCAGGTGCTGCCGGCCGTGCCGATGCTGCTGTGCATCGGCGCTCTGGCCACCACATGGATGCTCTCGGGCGTGGTGCCCACCCTCATCGACTACGGCCTGTCGGTGCTCAATCCCCGCTGGTTTCTGATCACCACCTGCGCCACCTGCGCCCTGGTGTCGGTGCTCACCGGCAGCTCGTGGAGCACCATCGCCACCATCGGCGTGGCCTTCATGGGCATCGGCCAGGCGATGGGCTACGGCCCCGGCTGGGTGGCCGGCGCCATCATCTCGGGGGCATACTTCGGCGACAAGGTATCGCCGCTGAGCGACACCACCGTAGTGGCATCGTCGGCCTGCGGCGTCGACCTGCTCGAGCATATCCGCTACCTCATGATTACCTCGGTGCCGGCCATGACAGTGGCCCTGCTGATCTTCGGTCTGCGCGGCATGATTATCCCCGGCGACGTGGCTCCCGGCCATGCCGAGAGCGTCATCGCCGGGCTCGAGTCGACCTTTGACATCACGCCGTGGACCCTGGTCATACCCGCCGTCACCGCGCTGATGATAGTGCTGCGCGTGCCCACCCTGATAACCCTTGCGTCGGGCGCCGCGCTAGGCGCCGCCGGCATATTCATATTCCAGCCCGACCTGGCCGGCTCGGCCGCGTCGGTAGCCGCTGTCATCTGGGGCGGCTACGCCCCCGCCACAGGCAGCCCCGATATCGACGCGCTCATCTCGACAGGCGGCATCGCCGGGATGATGCCCACGGTGATGCTCGTGCTGAGCGCGATGCTCTTCGGCTGGGTGATGATAGGCACCGGTATGCTCGGGGCGCTGGCCAAGGCCATCACCGGCCGGCTGCGCCGCAATACATCTATTGTCGGAGCCACCGTCGCCTCGGGGCTCACGGCCAACTGCTGCACCGCCGACCAGTATCTCTCCATCATCATCACCGGCAACCTCTACCGCAATGTATACCGCCGCGCCCGCCTGGAGGCTCGCCTGCTGAGCCGCTCGACCGAAGACTCCGTATCGGTCACGTCGGTGCTCATACCCTGGAACTCCTGCGGGCTCACCCAGTCGACCGTGCTCGGCGTGGCCACGCTGTCGTATCTGCCATACTGCATATTCAACTATCTGTCGCCCGTGATGTCGATACTGATAGCGTATACAGGCTTCAAGGTGGTGAAGGTGACGCGCTCTTTGGCGCGGGCTTAAAATGCGCGTGCTCAGAAACTTGACATTTTTTAACAACATTTTCTCCCTGAAATATTTGGAGAGTGAGTCAAAAGGCACTACCTTTGTACTCACAAAACGGCGATTTAGTGTAGTGGCCTAGCACGCCACCCTCTCACGGTGGAGACCAGGGTT
>CAJUOC010000014.1 GCA_910587925.1 uncultured Muribaculaceae bacterium | reverse complement strand
CTTTGAGGGGGTAGTGTCAATTATGACGTGTGAGTTCGAGTCTCATTTCGGACACAGAAAAATCTGTGAGGTCAATGACCTTGCAGATTTTTTCTTTTATGACCCCACGTCAAACGCCGCCGCGCGTGTACTGCTCGCTCCGAGAATCGAAAAATTGGCTACGAAATCAGCGCCGTTATTACAGAGCATATGATAAATGGGGCTGCTCAACCTGAGAAACGCGGAGCGCTGCCCCTTATGAGTAACACGGGGTGGAGCGAAGCGCAACCCCTTGACCGGTGACCGCCAACCCGCAGCAGAAGCGCGGAGCGCTGGCCATTATGAGTAACACGGGGTGGAGCGAAGCGCAACCCCGTGACCGGTGACAGGCCCTGATTGCAGAAGCGCGGAGCGCTGACCCTTAATGACGCGGAGCGCAAAAAGGGTCAGGTCTAACGACCTTCCACTTATCGGGTTGGTCGCGGGTTGCACGGGGTTGCGCCTCGCTCCACCCCGTGTTACTCATAATGGCCAGCGCTCCGCGCTTCTGCCGTCGCATGACACGTCGTTACGAATAATCGACGTCTTGCGTCCCCCCGGCCATACAACGGTAAAAGCGGATGGCGCGTCACCGCGTAGCGGTGCAATATGGTAGCCGCGGGTGCAACCCGCGGTACCATGCAACACGAGCGCCTCGACCGATTTATCGGTCGAATTGTGAAGCCTCGATAGTCCGCGAAGGATTGTAAACTGCGCGTTGCCAGGGTATTGTACAAGTCGAATGACCGATACGGATAGTGCAGCAAAACCAACTTTACGATTGACGAAACATACTCAAGCAAGCCGCGGGCGTCCGACGGACGCCGATTATTCGTAACCCCGCACACCGTAGCAGAATGCGAAGGTGTGCGGGGTACATCTCCGCTCTAACGGGGCATCCGCAGGAGGCCGATTTACTCGGTAACAGCTGTAAATCGGCCTCCTGCGGATGCCAGGCCGTGTGCACTATATCCCCCGCACATCTCCCTGAGGGTCGATGTACGGGGATACGAATAATCGACGTCCTGCGGACGTCCCCGGCCATACAACGGCAAAAGCGGATGGCGCGTCACCGTGTAGCGGTGCAATATGGTAGCCGCGGGTGCATCCCGCGGTACCATGCAGCACGAGCGCCTCGACCGATTTATCGGTCGAATTGTGAGGCTTCGATAGTCCGCGAAGGATTGTAAACTGCGCGTTTCCAGTGTATTGCACAGGTCGAATGACCGATACGGATAGTGCAGCAAAACCAACTTTACGATTGACGAAACATAATCATGCAAACCGCGGGCGTCCGACGGACGCCGATTATTCGTAACCCCGCACACCTTCGCAGAATGCGAAGGTGTGCGGGGTACATATCCGCTCTAACGGAGCATCCGCAGGAGGCCGATTTACCCGGTAACTGCTGTAAATCGGCCTCCTGCGGATGCCCGGCCGTGTGCACTATATCCCCCGCACATCTCCCTGAGGGTCGATGTACGGGGTTACGAATAATCGACGTCCTGCGGACGTCCCCCGGTCATACAACGGCAAAAGCGGATGGCGCGTCACCGCGTAGCGGTGCAATATGGTAGCCGCGGGTGCAACCCGCGGTACCATGCAACATAAGCGCATCGACCGATTTATCGGTCGAATTGGGCGGCGGGTGCTCACAGCCAGGCGTCGCGGCGCTCGCGCACTGCCACAGACTCGCCCAGCAGCCTCACAAACTCCAGCATCGACTTCTTGCGGTAGGCGCCGCGCAGGATGTGCACACATCCGGCCATCTCGGAGCCGTCGGTGTCGAGAGGTATGGCGCGCACGTCGCGCTCGTCGTGTATGGTGGCCTCGGCCAGTACAGATACGAGCATACTTTGGCGCAGGAGCTTGAGCAGGATGTTTACCTCGTTGAGCTCGATGCGCACGCGCAGATTCATGCCGGCGGGCACCACCGAATCAAATGCGTTGCGCGCCTGTAGCCCCTTGGATGGCAGGGCAAGGTCGTAGCGCTCCAGCTCCTGGAGGCTGATGCGCTCGCGCGATGCCAACGGATGATGACTGCCCACCACGGCCGACAGATGGTTTTGAAATAGGATGTGCGACTCAATGCCGTCGGTGGCTGCCGTGGGCTTGAAGGCGAGTGCAAAGTCGACAGTGCGCTCGCGCAGCAGCTCCATCAGCTCGGCCATGGGCTTGTAGTAGATGTTCAGTTTGATTTTGGGATACATCTTCATGAAGGCAATGATGCTCTCCGTGAGTATCGGGCTGAAAGAGTAGGTCACGCCGATATTGAGAGTGCCGGTCGCCAGGCGTCCGAGGTCGGCTATTCGCTCGGCGCAGAGCGAGGCTTCGTGGAGAGCGGCGCGGGCGTTGCCGAGGATGGTGACGCCGGCCTCGGTGAGGGCGACGCTGTGGCTGGTGCGTGAGAGCAGCGGCTCGCCCAGCTCATCCTCAAGCTGGCGTATCTGCTGCGACAGGGTGCTCTGGGTCACACACAGTGCCTTGGCCGCCTCGGAGAAATTGAGCGTTTCGGCCACTTTTACGAAGTAACGTAGCTGTCGGAGTTCCATAGTGATTGCAAAGATAGGTATTTTTTATCGCGTGGCCCTGAAAGAAATGCGGCGCAGCATGAATATGGGGCATACGGCGCCGGTGACCATGCACAGCAATATGCAGCCGCATGTGAGGGCATTGTAGCCCAGCAGGTAAAGGCTGTGCATGAATGCTTCCTGCGATGGAGCGAAGATACACATGGCCATCCCGGCAAATGCCCGGTATGCGTACACACCCGGTATCATGGGCAGCAACGCCGGGAAGAGATAGCTCTCGGCGGGCATGTGTGCACGGGGCGAGAGCAGCACTGCGACGCATCCGATGACGAAAGACGCCGCCAGCGTAGCCGGGATGATGTGGGCATCGCTTCCGGGCGAGGTAAGGGCAAAGCGCAGCGAGTGGCCGGCGGCGGCAAGCAGCGCGCAGTATGCATATGCGCGGCGTGGCGGACGGCTTATGGCGGCAAATCCGATAGCGGCTATCGCTGCAAACAATGCATCTTGTAAAATCTGTGTCGCCATGGCATCAAAACATTTTTGCACCCATCAGCCACATACCCGCGCACATGCCCGCCGACAGGCAGCAGGTGAGCACCATCGCGTCGGCAAACCGCCCCAGCGCGCAGAGATAGCGGCGGTAGAGCATGTCGCTGAAGGAGTTGAGATACGGTATGCCGGGCACCAGGTACAGCACGCTTGTGCCCAAGGCAATAGACGGCCTCGAGCCGATATCGAAGAGCGAGCATGTCGCTCCGATTACCGACGATACAAAGGCGCAGATGGCAAAGACGGCCCGCGAGTCTACCCCCGCGGCGAGCAGCCGCAGCTTTACATAGTAGCCGGCAATAGTGGCGGCAAACACCACACCCATTGCCCCCGCGTCGCCGCCGAAGAGGCGGCAAAAAGATGCGTTGGCCAGGGCCACGAGCAGCGGTGTCGCCCGCAGATGCCGCCGGCTGCCTCTCATGATGGCCGTATACCGCGACTCAAAGAAGTCGAGCGGCGGCCGGGTGTCGGCCACCTCCCAGCTCAGGCGGCTCAGCCGGGTATTCATATCAAAACTGATGCCCGTGTCAGGGACGGTGGCAATGGCGGTATGCACATCGCAGCCGTCGCGGTCGCATACCGAGAGATGCACATGGCGCGGCATGATGGTGGCATGGGCGTCGAGCCCGTATGCGCGGGCTATGCGCTCCACATTGCGGTCGATGCGTATGCAAGTGGCTCCGCACGCGAGCAGGGCCGCGCAATACTGTGCCATGAGCCGGCACGCGCGAGCGGAGCTTGTCGCCTCAGAGATCGTCTTCATCGTAGCAGTCGCTGAGGTCGGGATGATTGGGAGCGGGGTCGCCGGGGGCGTATAGCAGCTCGCGCTCGTCGGCCGAGTCCAGCAGACGATGGTGGTGATGCCGACTGCGGCGTATGGCGGCCGCAGCCGCGTCGATGGCGCATAGCAGCGCGATGGCGGCGATGATGCACGCCCAGGTGATGACAGGAGTATTCATTTGAAGCCGTATTGAATGTTTACGGCTGCAAAGGTGGGCATAATCAGCGTAGGCCCTCGGCTCCGGCTATGGTATTATCCGATAGCGGCTATCGCCGCAAGCAGCGCCGGCAGCATCGAGCGGCGCATCTTGGAGAGCGCGCGGAATAGCAGGTTTTTGGAACTCTGCACATTGATATCGAGAAAAGCCGCCACCTCGCGGTGCGACATGCCTTTGACAAAGTGCAGGTAGATGGCCATGCGCTGCTGTCCCGACAGGGCCGCAAACGCCTCCACCATCTCGCGGCGGGTGCGCAGCTCCTCGTCGTCGAGCCCCTCGGCGCGGGTAAATGACGTGAGCTCGGCATCGATGTTGGTAAAGGGCAGCTCGTCCAGAGGAGTATACGGCCGCAGTACCTTCAGGCGGTCAAACATAATGTTTTTGAGCGAGACAAGCAGCCACGAGCGCACATACTCCACCTGGCGCAGCGAGTTGCTGCGGCTTATGATCTTGACGTACAGATCCTGAATACAGTCGCGTACAAACTCTCTGTCGGCATAGTACTTGATACCGAAGCTGAGCAGCAGCGGATAGTGGCGGCGATAGAGCGATTCTATCGCCGCCATGTTTCCGTTTGCCGCGAGTCGGGCGAGTTCCCGGTCGTCGAGTGTGTTCATAGTGCGGATGTGGGATGTACAGTCAGTCGTTGAGCTTGGAGTCGAGGAGCCTCATGAAGTATGCGCCTACCACCGAGCGGTTGCGGAAAGCCTGCGAGCAGGGGCGGTCGGTCCATATCCAGTCGGCCATGGGGGCGCGGTCGTGGGTTTGGTGCATAAACATCCACACCGGCTCAATCAGCGCGCGGAAGTCGGCCTGACGCTCAGCCATGGCCGCGCTCCACATGATCCAGTCGGTCTTGGTATAAGTCTCGCGCGAGTCCAGGGGCAGGCCGTAGCGGTTCATGCGGGTGAGGTAGTATGCCAGCTCCTTGGCCGCGACCTCAGGCGGGAATATCTCCCAGCCCATCACGCGGTCCCATACGAGATTGTACTTCTGACTCCATGTGCCCGGCTTGTCGAAAGTCAGACGGTAGTGATCGCCGTCGTCGGCCATGCGCATCCAGTCGCCGGCCATCGAGCGGGCTTTAGCGGTATAAGCCTTGCCGGTGGCATCGTCGCCCGCCATCCCGGCCAGGTAGCCGTAGGCGGCCAGGCCGAGAATTGCCTTTACCGAGAGATTGGTATTGTGGGCAAAGTGTCCGGCGAAATCGTCGGTGCAGAGCTGGTTTTCGGGGTCGAGACCATGCTCTTCCAGATACTGCGCCCACCGGGTGAGCAGCGGCCAGTGGCGGCGGGCATAGTCGGCATTGCCCTCGGCGCGGGCTATCGCGGCTGCCATGATGAGCATGTTGCCGCTCTCCTCGACAGGCATGTCGCCGCCGTAATTCTGGCCGTTGGCGATGGGATAGCGGCCCACATCGTGGGCGGCGAAAGGCTTGCCCCAGGCAGGCGATGAGCAGTACTCAAAGATGGGGTTCATCAGAGCCTTGGCAAGCTCGACATTGTACAGCAGAAACACAGGCACCGATGGGTAGGAGAGATCGACAGTGCCGATGGAGCCGTTGGAGAAATTTTCCTTTGACAGGTAAAGCGGCTCGCCCGATGGCGACTCCACCAGCTTGTGCGCGGCGAAAGTCTGGCGCCATGCCAGGTCGCAGAGGTCGGCATACTCCTCGCCCCCGGCCGCGGCCGCATCGGCGTGCAAGCGGCTGTCGAAGTCGGCACACTCGCGCATAAGCCGCGGATACTCATCGGCTGCAAGGCGCATCTGCGCCGCCATCGACGAGCGGCCGTCGCGGTTCCAGTATGGAGGCAGGTCGGTGCCGAGGTAGCGTATCGAGCGTATGTCGTCGTATCCCAGCATCACCATACCCTCGGCCCGGCCGACATCGCCCAGCCGGCGCAGCAGCGAGATGCGGCCGTCGGCGACATCTACCTGCGAGCCGCGGCTCTCTACCCCGAGATACACATATCCCCAGTCGATGCGGCGGTCGTCGCCCCACTTGTCGAGGATACGCTGTGTGGTGGTGCCGCTTGACGCCAGGGTGAGTCCGTCGGTCTCGGTGATGCTTTCCACAGTAGGCTGTCCGGGATAATCCACCGCCAGCAGCGGCGATACCTCCAGGCGCAAGTCGACAGAGTGTGAGCGGCCGTCGCGCTGACGTATCTTGTATGTGATATAGTTTATCGGTCGCGAGGCCAGCTCAAGGCTTCCGGGCAGGAATGGCGCCGTAAACGTCAGCTCCAGCTCGACCGGGCCGCAGTCGAAGGTATAGCGAGTCTGCGTGGCCGACAGTGCCACAGATGTCTGCCGCGCGGTGAGCGTATATCGCTCAGGGCGCGGGGTGCGGGTCATCAGGCCGAAGTCGATGTATCCTTCCTCGACAGAGTTGTGGCAGTGGGCGGCGATGATGTTGCGTCCCGCCTGAAGCAGCGAGGACGGCACCCGCTCGACGGCATGGTCGGCAGTGCGGTTGCCGGTATCCACGAGCATAGAGCCGTTGACGTAGATTTCGGCGCCGTCGTTGTGGCTGTATTCGAGATAGACTTCCTTGTCGAGGGCATCGGCGGGGATGTCGACCGCGCGGCGCACCCATATGTCGCGGCTCGGCCAGAGCGTGTTGCCGCCCAGGCGGCACCACTCGCCGCGTATCATCACATGCCGGCCCCCGGACATGGTCGAGGCAAACGCCGACTCTCCCGAGGGCCATGCCGAGTCGTCGTATCCCGCGGCAGTCCAGTCGCCGTCGGGGCGGGCGAGGGTGTAGCGGCCGTTCCACTCGCCCCACTCAGATGTGGGGGCGAGCATCTTCATGTCCTCAAAGTCTCGGCCCATGAAGCGGTAGTCGGTGCCGTCGACCGTGAGCACTCCCAGCATAGGGTGGGGCGCGTCGGTCCAGTGGCGGGTGTGGTCGGCATACAGAGTGTCGGTCATCGACCAAATGTTGGTGTAGGGGTCGACCATCACCAGAGGGTATGCCGGGGCGCGCAGGCTGCCGCCGGCGCTGAGGCCGGCGGCGGAGCACGCCAGTATGAGAGTTGCAGTGTGGAGTCGGTTCATTGCCGGATTGAAAGCAGAGTGTTGGGAGCCATCGACAGAGTGATGGAGCCATTCTTTACAGGTATGGTCTCAGGCTTGCCGGCGCCGTCGGGGCCGAGGGGGTATGCCTTTACCTTGGAGAGCGCGGCCCAGTCGGGGGGCAGCTGCCATGTGTGCGACTGATATCCATGCTCCGAGTAAGCCATCAGCTCGGGCTGAGGCGTCCACGTCGTGGGGATGAGCAGGTCGCCTGCCCGGCGCAGGAGCCGGTCGCCCTCGGTGAGGGTCATGGCCTTGGCGTCGGCCACCAGACCGCCCGAGTAGGTCACGCGCTTGGCCTCGGGGTCGTAGCTCTCGAGCCGGCGGGAGTTGAAGAGCATGCAGGGGAGAGTCTGCGTGGCAAACTCGCGTATGAACGAGTCCCAGCCCAGCCCTAAGTGGAACGTGTCCTCGGCCTGTGCATTGTCGCCGAAGAGAAATCCCACCTCGGGCCACTTGTCGGTCGACAGAGCGCCGCTCACTCCGCCGGTGGCCAGCTCCGGGCCGACTTTGGCGCGGAGCCAGGCCGGCATGTCGTTCCACCACGCGGCCGGTTGCAGCCCGATCATCGGGTCGCGGCCGTTGTAGCAGAATAGCTCGGCGGTGACATCGATACCCTTGTCGCGCATGTAGCGGAGTACCTTACGCATGGTCGACTCCTGCATCTCGCGGGTCACGCCATGCCAGGGCGAGGGATTGGGCAGGAATGCATCGAAGTGTATCGTGCCCGCGTCGGCGATGTCGAGCATGTCGACCACATCGTCGAGTCGCTGCTGCAGGTCGCCGCCGCGCCACTCATTGTAGAGGTTGACCCAGTACATGGGATAGCCCTGGAGCACGCCCGGAGTCATGAGCCGGCCGTTTTCATCGCGGCAGATGTATCCCTTGGCCACATACTCGTCCCACGAGGGGGCGTTGGTGTATGCGTCGCCCACGAGCAGGTGCACGCTCACGGTGGTATTGTACTTGGCGGCCTCCTCGCGCAGCCAGCGGTAGGAGTCGAGGGCGGTGGCGTCGCAGGGGCGCTTTAGCGCCTCGTTCATCACGTCGAAGTCGGGGTAGCGGTCGTCGTGTCCGTTAAACTGCCAGCCCACCAGATATACGATTTTAGGTATGCCACGCGAGATGCGGTCGATAGCCTTGATGTTTTCGAGCGCCTGCTCGTAGGTCATGTAAATGTTGGTCGAGCGCCCGGCGCGGTCGGGGTCAGACATATAGAATTTCATCAGCATCTTCTGCCGATAGTCATGTATGTATGGCCGCTCGGGCTGGCCGGTAACGGTGTAGTCGTACCAGTCGCCGCTCACCTCGGCGCGGGCGGATGCCGATGCCAGGATAGCAAGGGCGAGAGTCAGAGTCTTGAGTTTCATGGTTATCAGAGTGGTTGGATTGAGATCATCTCGCAGCGTCCGAGCGAGAGGGTGACAGTGCCGTCGACGACGGGCACTACGGTCGCCTCGCCCGGGCCCTCGGTGGTGATGGGGCGGGCAGCCACCTCGGCGATACCTTCCCATCCGGCCGGGAGCGTCCAGCGGCGTGAGGCATAGCCGCTCTCCGAGAAGGCTATGATTTCACGATGGTCGGTAATCCATGCGGCAGGCATGAAGAGATTGTTGTGGTCGCGCACGGTCACGCCGCCGAGCTTTACAGTCTGGGCGACAGCGTCGGCCACCAGGTCGCCCGAGTAGGTCACTCGGCGGGCGGCCTCGTCGTAGCTCTCCACGGTGCGCTGCCCGTAGAGCAGGTAAGGGAGAGTCTGCGTGCAGAAGTCGCGCTTGAACTGATTCCAGCCGCGGTCGTAGTGGAATATATCCTCGGCCTGTACATTGTCGCCGAAGAGGAAGCCCGTCTCACTCCATACATTGCCGCTGAGCTGGCCGCTCACGCCGCCGGCCGCGAGCTCGCGGGGCAGCGATGCACGCTGCGTGGCGGGGATGTCGTTCCACCAGGCGGCGGCCTGCAGACCTATCATGGGGTCGATGCGGTCGTAGCAGTACAGCTCCGAGGTGACATCGATGCCCTTGTCGCGCATGTAGCGGAATACCTTGCGTATCACCGTCTCCTGCATCTCGCGGGTCACATCGTGGTATGTGCTCTCGTGGCCCATGAAGGCATCGATGTGCACTGTGCCGGCGTCGACCAGGTCGGCGAGCTCGGTGATTTCGTCGAGGCGGCGCTGCAAGTAGCCCTTGCGCCACTCGTTGTGCAGGTTGATCCAGTACATCGGGTAGCCCATGAGCACCCCGTTGGTGACAAACATGCCCGAGGCGTCGCGGCAGATAAACTCATTGCGGATGTACTCGTGCCACAGCGGCGAGTTGGTATAGGCGTCGCCCACGAGCATGTGTATGCTCACCGTGGTATTGTACTTCTTGGCCTCGGAGCGCAGCCACAGATAGCTGTCGCGGGCGGTGGCGTCTGACTCCCGCTTGAGAGCCTCATTGAATACGTTTAGCGCCGGATAGCGGTCGTCGTGGCCGTCAAACTGCCAGCCCACCAGATACACTATCTTATGCACGCCGCGGGTGAGCGCGTCGATAGCCTTGATATTCTCGAGGGCCTGCCCGTAGGTCATGTACACCCGCGAGGTGGCGGTGGCGCGGTCGGGCTCGGCCATGTAGAATTTCATCATCATCGAGGCCGTGTAGTCGTGGATGAAGGGGCGCTCGGGCTTGCCCGTGGCGGTATAGTCGTAGCGGTCGCCCGAGATATTGTCTTCCACATCGGGGAGTTCCTCGCGCGGGGCGGCTACGGGTATGTCGGTGTCGTCGCAGGCCGTGAGCAGGGCGGCGACGAGCAGAGCCGGTATATATTTTGAGATTTTCATCTGATAGATTTAGTTTTAAAGTGATGTGGCATCAGAGCACACTCTCGCCGTCGATACGCACGATGCGGCGGGCATAGAACTCATGGATTTTGCTGCGGTCGGCAAGAGTGCCGGGGCGCACGACCATCTTGACATAGCGCGAGCTGATACGGCTGTCGATAAAGCTCGGGGCCACGCTGCCCCAGTACTGGCCGACTGCCGCCGGGGTGGCTTCGACGGGGCCTACCTGCGATACCTTGACCCACTCCACGCCGGCATCAAACTGCCGCAGGCGCTCGTGCAGGTCGAGATAGTCACGGCCCATCTCGCCCACATATCCCGAGTTGCCCTCGAGTATGGCGCGCTCCTCGGGCGTGAGCTGCGGGTCGAGGTCGGTGGCGGCCGTCACATAAAACTCCACTGCGGCAGGGTGGGTGTCGTAGAATCCGCCGGAGATGCGGTCGCCGAGCTGCACGCCAAACTCCGAGAATATCGATGGCGTGCCCATGTCGATCACCACATACGGGTCGCCGAGATTCTGCGAGCCGGGGAAGCCGTCGTTGATGTATCCCATCCAGCCGTTGCCGTCTTCGACGCAGTCAAACATATATCGGTAGGGGCATGCCGGGATGCACACGGTGCCGTATGCCACCGACCAGCCGGTCTTGTCGTACAGCTCCTCGCTCTCGTATGTATGGAAGCCGCAGATGAGCAGCATGTCGGAGCGGTCGACCAGCGCCTGCGGCGACAGAGAGCGCAGGGTGAGGGGCAGGGCCATCACGGCCGAGGGGTGCTCGTCGGCAAATGCCTTCACGCGGGCGATGTCGAAGTCGATGCCGTGAGTGAGAGTGACGGCATCGGCAGCCATCTCAGCCTCGGGTGCCATCGTGTAGCAGTCGGCGGGGATGAGGGTGTAGTCGATGCCCTCGGGTCCGGAGTACAGCCGGTCGAGTTCCTCCTGGCTCTTGACCGAGAAACTCAGGCCGGTGGTGACCTCGCCGGTCTTGGTAATGTCGAAGTCTACGGTGGCGGTGGCCTCGTCGGATGGCAGCTGCACCCGCTCGCGGGCAAGCTCCATCGACACGGTCGCGGGGGCGACGGCGCAGGTCAGCAGCACCTCGTTGCCGCTGACATTGACAGAGTCGGAGGGGCTGGTGAGGCGCACGGGCAGCACAAAGGTGCTCCCGCTCTCCTCCGCGCGGCTCATGGCCGCGTAGATGCGCGGCGCATTGAATGCCACCACCACTGACCGTCCCGTGGCCTCGCGGCCGATGGTCATATGATAGTCGGTGACGGTGTACATGCCGGCCGAGAGCACACGGTAGCGGGTGCCGAGCTTGTCGTTGTATGTAGCGTCGACTTCCTCCTGGGTGAGCACCTCGAGCATGGCCTCGGCGGCAAATTCCTTGTGCAGGCCGCCCTTGAGGATGGCGAGGTCGTAGCAGTGGCGGGTCTCGGCGACCGACATGGTCACCGACTGCACGCCCGATGATTTCAGGGTGAGGATGCGGTCATACTCGGCCGGCACGATGGTATCGAGGTCGGTGTCGAGCTCAGAGCACGACGCTGCCGTCGCGAGCGCGGCCGCGGCCAGTATGATGGAATATATCTTATTCATCTGATGTCTGATTTAATAGCCCGGAGCTTGCACGAGCTGAGGGTTGTTGTAGATTTCGCTCGACTTGACGGGGAGCAGATACATGCGGTTGTCCCAGGCAAAAGGCTGGTCGACCGGGGTGGGGACGTTAAACTCCTCAAACGACGGGTCTTTCTTGGCGATGGCGTTGAGGCCGGTGCGCACGCCCGAGCGGAGTACCTCAGGAGCGATGAGCCAGCGGCGCACGTCGTAGTAGCGGTGACCCTCGCAGAAAAGCTCGATGTAGCGCTCGGCGCGCACCCAGTCGGTGAGCGGCATCAGCGCCAGGTCGGCGGCAGTGAGGTCGCGCACGCCGGCACGGCCGCGCACCTTGTTGAGAGCCTCCAGCGCGGCGCCCGTGTTGTCGAGGGCGGCCTCACACTCGGCCAGGTTGAGATACAGCTCAGCGAGGCGTATCAGCTGCTGGGGCAGACGGCGTATGTTGGTCGAGCCGTCGGGGCGCCACTGCGATGCAGGCTGGGCCCACTTCTTGAGCCAGTAGCCGGTGGTGTTGTTGTCCTGGTTGAACATATCGGGGTTGTACCCGTGGCGCATCGAGTTGCGTGCCTCGATTATCAGGGGTGCGCCGTTGACAGCCTTGGGGCAGTACTCATCGCCGTCATACGATATCCATGCGTGGAACCGGGGCTCGCGGCCGTCGTTGAGGCGGATGATGTCTTCGCGGCCATAGTATCCGGCCGACTCAAACCACTCGCCGCGGGGCATCGTGTGGTCGTCTTCGGGCAGGATGCCCGAGGCCGTGTAGAAGCGCTGCGCGGCCTCCAGCAGCGGCGACATGGTGCATATGCCGCCCGAGTTGCCGCCGCCGTCTTTGGCGATGACATTGTGGGGGAATGCGTCGGCACTCCAGTTGAGCCAGGCGTCGGGGTTGGAGATGACTCCCCAGATTACCTCGCGGTTGCCCTCGGTCTCGGTCGAGGTCATCATGTAGCGCATCTGCATCACCTTGCGCTTGAAGTCGTCGCTTGCGCCGGGGATGTCGGGCAGCGGCACGCTCTGCGCCTGGCGCAGATTCTCGCTCGACTCCAGAGAGAAGAGGGCGCGGTTGCCGGCGCCGGTGGCGAGGGCGATTGCCTCGGCGGCAGCCTGCCGGGCGCGTACCCACTTGTCGCGGTCGTATACGTGGCTCACCAGCTCGGTGCCGTAGCCCGGTGTCTCGTAGGAGGTGTTGGCCCAGGAGGCGTTGGGGAAGGAGCCGTTCCACAGGGGCGATGCGGCGTAGAGCAGCACGCGCGATTTCAGCGCCTTGCATATGGTCGAGGTGGCGCGGCCGAGGTCGTTGCTCTCCACGGTGGCGGGCAGATCTTCGGCAGCCTCGTCGAGCCACCCGACTATGCGCTCCACGCAGTAGTCGTAGTGGGAGCGGCCGGGCAGGTCGCCCTTGCCGGTATTGGTGTCGTAGTAGTGGTCGATGATGGGGCAAGGTCCGTAGGCCGAGAGTATGCGGAAGTGATACCACGCGCGCAGAAACTTCACCTCGGCCATCCAGCGGCTGCGGTCGGCCGCGGTCACCTCGCGCGGGGTACTCTCCGAGAGGATTTTCTCAAAGAGATTGACCTGCCCCAGACCGTCGTATGTCACATGCCAGGGCAGCATCAGGGTGCCGAGATTTGAGTCGGCGGTGGGCGACATCTGGTTCCACGACACCACCTGGCACAGGCGGCCCCACATCACGGGGCACACGGTCTCGTCGGCGCTCTGCTCGATACCCAGGTTGTTGCCGGCGTAGTTGCTGGCCACGGTCGAGTAGCATGAGTAGAGGAAGTTGATGGCGTCGCTCTTGTCTTTCATGGTGTCGGGGATGTCGGCGGTCTCCGGCGGCACCACATCGAGGTAGTCGCACGAGACGGCGGCCACGGCCAGCAGCCCCGCACACAGGCTCTTGATATATGTGTATCTCATAGTTTCAGATAATGATTAGAAGTTAAACTGGGCGCCCACGTTGAAGGTGCGCTGCAGCGGGTAATTGTTGTACCACAGCTCGGGGTCCCACTCCTTGAATTTGCTCCATACGGCCAGGTTGTCGCCGCTTACATACACGCGCACAAAGGGGAACGTGTATCCGAGCTCGAGAGTCTTGAAGCGCAGGAAGCTGCCGTCGCGCAGCCAGAATGAGCTGGCCTCGGTATTGTTTTTGATCTGACGCTCGGTCACGCCCAGGCGAGGATAGGCGGCGTCGGGGTTCGACGGGCTCCAGTAGTCGGCGGCGATGAAGCTCATCACGTTGCGGTCGGGATTGCCGTCGCCCGAGCAGAAGGGCGCGATATTGTTGATCATCAGCGCGCGCTTGGCAGAGCCGTTGAAAAATACGCCGAAGTCCCACTTGCGCCATACCACATTCACGCCGAAGCCATACTGTATGCGCGGTGTCGAGCCGTAGGGCGAGAGCATCACGCGGTCGTCCTCGGTGATTATGCCGTCGCCGTTGATGTCGCGGTACTTGATATCGCCGGGCATTATCTCGCTGCCGAGGTTGGCCTGCGAGGCATGGTTGCGTATGTCGGCCTCGTCTTTGAAAAGACCGTCGGCCACGTAGCCGTATGTCGCCGAGAGAGGCTTGCCGGTGAGGGTCTGCCACACAAAGGGATAGTCGGGCTCGTCGTTGTATACGTATTTGTTTTCGGTATAGGTGAAGTTGCCGCGCACGTCGACGCTCAGGTCGGGGAGTATGTTTTTGCGCCAGTTGACGCTCAGCTCCACGCCGTGGTTGTCGACCTTGCCCACATTGCCCCAGGGCACGGCATTGCCGTAGCCGAGGATGCCGGGCCACGAGCTGCGGCGCTGCAGGATACGGTCGCGGTGGTCGTTGAAGTAGTCAAAAGCGATGGTGACAGAGTTGAGCAGCTGCATGTCAAAGCCGATGTCAAATTTCTTGGCACGCTCCCAGCCGGCATTGGCCACGGCATACTTCAGAAATGCCGGGCCGCGCTTGTAGATCGCCTGGTCGAGCTCGGCGCCGGTGTGGAATCCGCCGCCGCTGCCCAGCAGCACTTCATTTTTGTACAGGAAGTGTGCGGCGCCGGCCAGCAGACCGGTCTCGTCGCTGCCCACAAGTCCGTAGGAGCCGCGTATCTTGAATTCACTGATGACCGGGGTGATCGGTTCCCAGAATTTCTCGCTGCTCACACGCCAGCCCAGCGACACGGCGGGGAAGAGCTCAAAGCGGCGACCCTTGGCAAGGCGCTCGGTGCCGTTGTAGCCAAAGTTTACCTCGACAAGATACTTGCGGTCGTAGTCGTAGGTAAAGCGTCCCGACAGGCCCTGGTTGCGCTGGGGCAGCACATTGTTGCGGTACTCGCGCTGCATGTACATCAGCATACCCGATACATTGTGGGCGCCAAACTGGCGGGCGTAATTCACGCGGGCGTCGAGGTAGAAGAGGAAGTCGCTGTAGCGGTTGATGCCGCCCTGGGCGATGAAGTCGGTACCCTTCTGCAGCGGGCGCAGCATGAAGAAATCGGGGTCGGAGGGGTCCCAGGTGTTGTCGACAGCCTGGTAGAAGTACGGCTCGATGGTGTTGGTATAGTCAGACGTGGCGTAGCTCTTCATGTTGACCAGCACGGTGGCGCTCAGGCCCTCGGTGAGGAAGTCGAGCTTCTGTGTGCCGCGCAGCGAGGCGTTGATGGTGGCGTAGTTGCTCTCGGAGAATGTCCGCAGCATCTGTGCGTAGGGGTTGTCGTAGAGGCGGGAGTCGCTGCGGTAAGCGTTGCCAAAGCGTATATGGCCCTCGCCATCCTCGCTCGGATAGTATGCGGGGAAGGTGACGGGATTGGAGTTGTATGTCGAGTAGAAGATATCGGTCATGCTCATGCCCGGGCCCTTGCGGTTGCCAAACTGAGCGTTGAGGTGCAGGTCGATGGTGGTGGTCGGTGTGGGCTTGTAGCTGATATTGTTCTGGAAGATATAGTTCCAGTCTTCGATGTTGCTCTTGAGCGAGTTTACGTCGGGCACCTTGAGCATGCCAGAGTCGTGGTTGACTTGCAGGGCCATGTAATATGTCACCTTGGAGCCGCCGCCGCTCATGTTGACGTTGGCGCGCTGGTTCATGGTGTGGCTGCGGAAGAGCAGGTCGTACCAGTCGACGTTGGGATACACATAGGGATTGATGCCCGAGCGGGTGTAGTCGATGGTCTGCTGTGAGTACTTGGGAGTGGCGCCGGGAGTGCGGCTGAGCAGGGCTTCATTGTACATCTCCATGTAGGTGGGGCCGTCGACGTATGTCACGCGGTTGACGGGTTTCAGAAACGAGCACTCGACGCTGGCGTTGATGCGCGCGCGGGTATTCTCGGAGCCTTTTTTTGTGGTGATGATCATCACACCGTTGGCGCCGCGGGCGCCGTAGATGGCGGTGGCCGACGCGTCTTTCAGTATGGAGAAGCTCTCGATCGACTCCGCAGGCAGGCGGTTGAGGTCGGCCGAGGATATCTCCACGTCGTCGAGGAGGATGAGAGGGGTGGCGCGGCCTCCGAATGTGCCCACGCCGCGGATATAGAATTCAGACACGGCTCCCGGCTCGCCCGAGGTGGTCGACGATATCACACCGGCCAGCTTGCCGGCAAAGTTGCTCGTCAGCGACGAGGTGGGGGCGCGCAGCTCGGTGCCCTGCACCGACTGTATCGAGCCGGTGACCGACACACGGGCCTGGGTGCCGGCACCCACGACCACTACCTCCGACAGCATCTTATTGTCGGTCTTCATGGCCACGTCGAGCACACCCAAGTCGCCCACGGCGAGGGTCTGGGTGGCAAAGCCCACATAGGAGTACTCGACTTCCTGATTGGAGCCGACCTCGATGGAGTAGTTGCCGTCGATGTCGGTCACCACGCCTTCCTTGTGGCCCTTGACCCGCACGGAGGCGCCGATGAGAGGCTCGCCGGTGGCGGCCTCGGTCACGACACCCTTGAGGGTATGAGTGGCGCCCTTGGCCGGGCGTCCCTTGCGCTCGGGTGTCTGGCCGCGGCGCAGGGCCACCTGTCGGTTTTTGATGACCCACTCTACGCCGGTACCGGCAAAGACTTTACCCAGCACGTCGGCGATGGGGGCGGCAGTGACGTCGACGCTCACCTTGCGGGCGGTATCGATGGTGCCGCTGGAGTATACAAATACATAATTGTAGTCGCGCTCGAGGGTCTCGAGCACCCGGCTCACGGGCGCGTCCTTGAGGTGGAGCGTGACGGCGTCGGATGTCTGCGCGCCTGCGGCGAGCGCTGCAAGCATCATCAGCAGCGGCAGCAACAGCCTCTGCATGACCGACGGTGTGTGTTGAAGTGTAATCACTGTAAATTTTAGGTTAGAGATGTGAAGATGGCTTATTTGAGAGAGTGGACACGGATGGTGTCGCCGCCGGCGTGCTCAAATGTCACCGGCACGGAGAAGGCTATCGACTCCAGGATAGACTCGAGGCTGCCCGGCATATCGAGTTTGCCGGTGATATGGATGTGGTCGAGGCCGGCATCCATCACAAACTGCTTGCCATAGTACAGGCGCAGGCGCTCGAATACGCCCTGCAGAGGCTCGTCGTCGTAGATGAGGGTGTTTGTGACCCAGCTGATGCGGGATGTCACATCTGCGCGACGGGCAGAGCCGAGGTCGCCCCCGGCGGTGGAGCTTACGGCGTGGCCCGGTGTGAGGCGGCACTCCCCGGCCGAGGAGCCGCGCACTGTCACGCCGCCCTGTACCAGCGCCACTTCATGGCGAGCCTCGCCCGGATAGGCAAAGACGTTGAAGCGTGTGCCGGTGACGCGTATGTTCATCGAGGAGGTCTTTACCGTAAAGGGCCGCGAGGTGTCGCGGGCGACCTCGAGGTATGCCTCGCCCTCGAGATAGATCTCGCGGCTGTCGGAGGCAAAGGCTGCGGGGTATACCACGCGCGAGCCGGAGTTGAGCCACATGCGGGTGCCGTCGGCCATGGTCAGGCGCGAGCGCCGGCCGTAAGGCACTATCACCTGATTGTATACGGGAGCGTCGGAGGGGGCCTGCTCTGCTACAGCGGGAGCGGCCACACTGTCGTGGTCGATGACCAGCGAGCCTGAGGCATCGTGGTCGATGAGCGCCTCGGGCGAGTCTATCAGCATCTCGGTGCCGCCGGCCATGAGCAGTTTCACGCTTGAGCCTTCGCCGTCGGTAAACGATGCCGGTGTGCGCAGGGCATACAGCTCAATCTCCCGGCCGGTCGACAGCAGCCCGGTGCCCGAGGGGATTGTGAGCCATAGCAGCGCGCCGACCACGGCTGCGGCGCCTATGGCCGCGGCGGCGGTATAGCGGCGACGGTTGCGTCGGGCTACCGACAGGGCGCGGCTCACGGTATCGGCCCATCCCTCTGTGATTTCCTCAGAGGTGACGGTCGGCTCATGCGCAGAGGTGTGTGCGATGAGGTCGCGGATGGCTTTGTGGAGTTTGCTCATGGGTGTGGTGGTGTGATGATGATGGGGTGTCGGTGCTCCCTCGCCGGAAATGCCGCCCGCCCCGGTGATGTGGCGGGCGGCATACCTGCGGTGAGTTGCAATAAATCTTTTTTACCTTGAGATAATGTGTGGGTGGGTCAGTCGACGGCTACGCCGGCTTTGGCGGTGACGTGCTTGAGATATATCTCGCCGCACGATACGCGCTCGCAGTAGTTGCCCACGGCCTGGGGATAGGCGTAGGGTACAAACACTACCTTGATGTAGCGTGTCTTTACGGGCGATGCGTCGAGCTCGGCCTCGCTGAAGTCCTTGCGGTACTCTTTCCAGGCGCTGAAGTCGCCGCCGGTCGAGAGCTCGCCGATTTTGGTCCATGTGAGCTGGTCGTCGATGGCAAATACCTTGTCCATGACGGTCTTGATGCCGTTGACGTCGCCGGCAAACTCGTTGCTGCATATGAGGTTGCCGCGCTCCTGCTCGGAGATGCTGCTGTTGTCGATGGTGGCGGCGTCGGTGGCGTAGAACTCGGCACGCTCCCAGGTGGTGTCGCCAAAGCCCGATGTGATGGCGCCGATGCCGGCAATCCACTCGGTCTTGCCCAGGTCGATGACGCAGAATGCCTCGAGGTAGCGGCCCTCAAAGGGAGGCTGATACTCGGCTGCCATGCCGGTGCCTTTGACTATCTCGTGGGAGAGCCAGCAGTGGTCGAGGGCGGGGCCTTCGCCGCTCACGCCGTCCCAGAGATTCTTGATGCCGCGGTCGCCACCCCAGAAGTTGGGGCTCTGGCTGGAGTATACCCACTGCCAGTCGGGCTTGTTGGTCATTTCCTTTACGGTAAATGCCTCGGCGCCTTGCTCGGGCTTGCCCGAGATGCTGCCGCCCTCTTCCCAGGGGTCGACGGTGACATCCTTGTCGGTGCTCACGCCGGTCTTGTCGATGCTGAGGTTGATGGTGGTGGCGTAGCCGCTGCGCAGGTCAAGGCCGGTGGCAGTCCAGCTGTAGGGAGTGCCGGCGATCATAAACTTGATTTCGGCGTTGGCGGTCTGAGGCACGGCGATAAACTCGTAGGAGACCTTGCGGGCGGCAGCGTCGAATCCCGATGCATAGGGAGTCATGGTTTCGGCGGCGCTGTTGGGGTCGATGGCCAGAGTGGCGGCCTCGCGGGTGCCGTCCCAGGCGCCCAGGTCGAGGGTGGCGTTGACCTTCAGACCGTCGACAGTGAGGCTCTGCATGGGATTGGCGGCGTCGGCCTGGTCGTAAAACTCGGGATACTCCACATTGATGTATACTTTGCTCATCATGTGGGCCATGGCCACAGCCAGCTTGCCCTCGGCGTTGAGGCCGCTCTGAGGCACGAATCCGGGCTTTTTCATGGCGATGAAGTCAGATGCCTTCACGCCCTCCTCGGTGCTCTGGTCGGCTTCCACGTCTATTTCAATCTTCGACTTGGAGTTGAGCTCGTCGGCGCGGTAGGGTGCGTAGGCTATCACGTCGACAGCCTTGGCCTGGTCTTCCCAGTACATGGGAGCGGCGTCGGCGGCGCTCCACTCGGTGCCGGCCTTGGTCATCTGCTTATGGTAGCTGAAAATCTCATTGTCGGAGCCGATGATGAGGCCGAATGACGTGAGATTGTCGGTGGTGTGTCCTGCGCGGCTGAGATCCATCACCTCGGTGGTGACGCGGATTTCGTTGCCGGGAGTGCCGGCCACGGGGCTGCTCTCGTCGCTTGAGCATGATGCGAGTGTGGCGAGAGTCACAGCCGGAAGCATGAATAGTACTTTTTTCATGATTTCGTCTTAAGGTTTATAAAGGTTGGTTGTACAAAGGTGACTTAAATATTGTAAAAACGTACTCATCGGGGCAAGTTTTTTTTATCGTAAAAAATCGGTCATGTACATAAAAGCGCCCGCCGTCCAGCCCATGAAGGGTGGCAGCTCATACTCGCTCTTGACATCGATGGTGCCGGTGACGCCATTGTATTTCTCCCACAGATTGCCGGTGGAGCGGTATATGGCGGCGATGGAGTCGGCATACTTGCGGGCGATGCGGAGCGCGTCGGCGCTGTAGCCGTAGCGGTCGAGACCGGCCACGGCCAGCACATTGAAGCTCGCCCAGGCGTTTGGCGAGTCCCACTGGTATACATATGGCCGCTCGGCCATCTCGCAGCCTACCACTCCGCACTCCATCTCAAGCCGGGGCAGCGCGGCGACGGCAGCCGCGGCGTCGGACCCGCTGAGCACGCCTGCCCACAGCAGATTGAACACTGCTGCCGAGTACACGTCCAATCGCCGGCCGGCGCGGTAGTCGTAGTCGAAGTACAGGCCGGTGGCGGGGTCGCGCATGGTGGCCTCCATGAGCCGGCGGCGGCGCTCGGCGGCCTCGCCCCAGCGGTCGGCTCCGTCGAGCCCCAAGTCGCGGTAATAGCGCTCGAAGTTGCGCTCGTACAGATATAGGTTGGCGTTGAGGTCTACGGGATTGAAGTCCTCGCAGCGTGAGTCGAAGCGCGGGCTGAAGTCCCAGCCCGACTCGGCCTCAGACAGGAAGTGAGAGCCTGCGGCGATACGGGTGCTGTCGGGCGCGTCGGCGGGCAGATGCGGGAAGCGGGTGGTCATGTAGCCGTAGAAGTCGCGCAGCTCGTCGGGAGTGGCGGAGTTGCCGTGGCGGTTGAGGCCGTTGGGGGCGATGCGGCGCGTCATCCAGAAGTCGTATTCGCGCTCCAGCACCGGCAGCGCTGCGGCCAGCCACGCCGTGTCGGCGGTGGCGCGGTAGATGTCGTCGACCATCATCGAGGCGTATGGCGGCTGCGAGCGGTTGAACATGCCCCGCTCCGTGGCATTGGGCATATAGCCCAGCCGGTCTATCACGTAGAGGATGTTGTCGACATTGTTGCGGGCCTGCACGGTATCGCCGATGGCGAGCAGGCCGAGATTGGTGTAGTATGTGTCCCAGTAAAACATATCCTGAAACATTCCGCGCACACACGGTACGCTGTAGGGATGCGGCAGGCCGAGTTTGCCCAGTGTGTCGGTCGGGGTCGAGCGTACCGACAGCGGCATCTGCGCCGCGATGAAGTCGCGTACCGCCTCGTAGTCGCCTGCCCATGCGGTGGCGGTAATGGCTGTCGCAGCCAGCCATAGGGTGAGTCTTTTCATAGGGATGATGTGATGGTATATGTGCCCGAGGGGTATTCTTTTTTGTCGTAGGAGCCGGCCGCGCCGGGTATCCATACCTCGGCGGTGGTATTGGCGGGGATGGTGAACGTCCAGTGGAGCCTGCCGCTGTCTTTGCGCCAGGCGCTGCGTATGGTGCCGTAGACCGACTCATACGAGCAGTCTACACTGTCGAGCGACGAGGGTATGTGGGGCTTGAGTCTGATGCGTCTGAAGCCTGTGCTGCCCTCGGCATTGGCGATGCCGCCCAGATATGCGTATTCCCAGAGGAGGAGGTCCCCGATGAGCATGACGTGGTTGGCCGAGTTCATGTCGGGCGCGGCGGTGTCGCCGTTCCACAGCTCCCATATGGTGGTGGCTCCGCGCGATGCCATGTATCCCCAGCTTGGGTAGTCGGTGGCCGAGGCGATACGCATGGCCAGGTCGATGTGGCCATGCTCGGTGAGGCCGCGCATCAGATGCTGTATGCCCATGACACCTACACTCACGTGGCCGCCGAAGTCGCCCTCGGTCCTGTCGACGATGTGGCTCACCACATCAGCCTCGCGACCCTCGGGCACCATGCCCAGACGCAGCGGCAGCAGATTGGCCGTGACGGTATTGTTGGCATAGCAGCCGCGGCCGGGGTCGAAAAAGCGGGCGTTGAAAGCATCCCGTACCCGGCCGGCATCGGCCCGCAGAGAGTCGGCATATGCAGGCTGGCCGGCGATGAGGGCAAAGTCGCCCATCAGCTGCATTATCAGATATATGTGTGAGGTGGCCAGCAGTGCGCCCGGAGTGATGCGGGTGGAGTCGCGCGTGTGTATCAGCTCCAGGCTCTCGGGCGGTACACACCAGTCGCCGTGCTCGTCGCGCGAGATGATACCGTCAGCCATATGGTCTGCGACCATGTGGCTGAGCCAGCGCTTCATGGCCGGGAAATTGCGGCGGATTGGCTCGGGGTCGCCGTATTGGCGGTAGAGCATGTCGGCCACGGTAAACCATGCGGCCGGCCATGTGACATCGTCGGGAAAGCAGTCCCAGTAGTTGGGCGCGATATCGGTGATACCGCCGTTGACTTTCTGTGTGGAGCGTATGTCGTCGAGCCATTTGTCGTAGAAAAGATGGTTGCGACACAGGTATGCCTCGCCTAAGGCGCCGGTGGTGCGGTCGCCCAGCCAGCCCAGGCGCTCGTCGCGTTGCGGGCAGTCGGTGGGCATGCCGCGGTAGTTGCCGAATATCCCCCGGCAGGCATTGGCATATACTTGGTTGAGCACGGGGTCGGAGGTGGCGAAGTGGCCTGTGACAGGGAGGTCGTCGTGTATCACCATGCCCATGAATTCATTGTCAGACGGGGCGTAGTCGAGCCCGGTGATTTCGGCGTAACGGAATCCGCGGTACGTAAAGCGCGGCTGCCACGATTCCTCGCCGCGACCCTTGAAGATATACATGTCCTCGCAGGTGGCTGTGCGCAGATTGTCGGTGTATAGCGAGCCGTCGGGGGCGAGGCTCTCGGCAAATCTGATACGCACCGGGCAGCCTGCCTTTCCGCCGCGGAATTTGCAAGCGAGCCGGCCCACCATATTCTCGCCCATGTCGAGCACATAGGCTCCGGGGCGAGTCTGCCTCACCGACACGGGCATCACGCCGCGTGTGATGCGTATAGGCTCGTTGAGCTGACAGGCGAGTCGGCCGCCGGGGCGACCTGCGGCCCGGGCGGGCTGCCATGCCGAGTCATCGTAGCCATTCTCGGCCCAGCCGTCGAAGGCGAGCTCGCGGCGGGCGTCGTAGATTTCGCCGGCAAACTCGCTGTTGGCCCGCACGGGACCCTCCGTGCTGATGCGCCACGAGCCGTCGCTTACCACAGCCGAGCGCGAGCCGTCGGTATACACTATCTCCAGCCGGGCCAGCAGCCGCGGGGCGCCAAACCACCGCATCGAGGCGATGCGCTCGGGCGAGTAGCGGCCGTTGCCGAGTATTACTCCGAGAGTATTGGTGCCGCGGCGCAGCAGGTCGGTTGCGTCGTGTACGTCATATCGCACGATGCGGTCGTATACGGTCGGAGCCTGTAGCAGCACTCCGTCGCTTAGTTTCTGACCGTTGAGATAAGGCTCGTAAAGACCGAGTCCGGCGATATACAGGCTGGCATAGCTCACCTCGCGGTCGCCGGCGTCGAATGTCTTGCGCAGATACCGTGCCGGCACCGAGTGCATGAGCGAGTCGCCGGCCATGGCGCCGCCTATCCACTGCGCCTGCCAGTCGCGCTCGCCCCCGGTGATACCGGTCTGGAAGATGGTCGGCGCGCTCCAGTCCGTGTCGCCGCGTGAGGTGCCGGCGCAGGCTTTCCACCAGTAGCGGGTGGCCGGCTCGAGAGATTTTCCCGAGTAGGGGATGTATATCGACTCGGCCGAGGCCACCTCGCCGCTGTCCCATAAATCTCCCTGATCCGCGGCAAGCAGCTCCGGCGATGAAGATACGATGATACGGTAGCCGGTCTGCCTGATATCCGGCTCGTCGCCGCTGATTTTCCAGCTGAAGCGCGGCGCGTCACACTCTATGCCCAGCGGCTCGCGGGCCATCTCGGTCGACAGCGAGTGCAGGGATACCTTTGCGGCGCACGTCAGCGGCAGTGTGGCGGCGATGCCTGCCAGCGCGCCGATGAAGTGATGGATTGGATTCATGGTAAGATAAGGTTGGTGTCCGGTATATAGACTGCCGTATCATTGCCGGCGTACTCACCCGGCCGGGCAAAAAAATACGAGCTGCAAGCCCGCGCGGGCTTGCAGCTCGTAGTGTATAGTATGGTCAGAGATGATTACATCATGCCGCCCATGCCCATGCCGCCGGCAGGCATTGCCGGAGCGGGGTTTTCATCTTTCTTCTCGGCGATGACACACTCGGTGGTGAGGAACATGCCTGCGATGGAGGCGGCGTTCTCCAGGGCCACGCGGGTCACCTTGGCGGGGTCGATGACGCCTGCCGCGAGCAGATCCTCGTATACGTCGGTGCGGGCATTGTAGCCGTATGCGCCGGTGCCCTCGCTTACCTTCTGTACCACTACGGCACCCTCGACGCCGGCATTGTTGGCAATCTGGCGCAGGGGCTCCTCGATGGCGCGGCGCACGATGGCGATGCCGGTGCACTCGTCTTCACACTCGCCCTTGAGGGCGTCGAGAGCCTCGAGGCAGCGGATGTATGCCACACCGCCGCCGGGCACGATACCCTCGGCGATGGCGGCGCGGGTGGCGCTCAGTGCATCGTCGACGCGGTCTTTCTTCTCCTTCATCTCTACCTCGCTGGGGGCGCCGATGTGGAGCACGGCCACGCCGCCGGCCAGCTTGGCGAGGCGCTCCTGGAGCTTCTCGCGGTCGTAGTCGCTGGTGGTCTGGGCAATCTGAGCCTTGATCTGGGCGACACGGGCGGCGATGGCGTCCTTGTTGCCGTCGCGGTTTACGATGGTGGTATTTTCCTTGGTGACGGTCACCTTGCCTGCGGTGCCGAGATCCTGCATGGTGGCGGTGGAGAGCTGCATGCCCTTGTCGGAGGAGATCACGGTGCCGCCGGTGAGGGTGGCGATATCCTCAAGCATCTCCTTGCGGCGGTCGCCGAAGCCGGGAGCCTTGACGGCGCAGATTTTCAGCGAGCCGCGCAGGCGGTTGACAACGAGGGTGGCCAGGGCGTCCTGGTCGACATCCTCGGCGATGATGAGCAGCGGACGTCCGCTCTGGGCGGTCTGCTCCAGCACGGGCAGTATGTCTTTGAGGTTGCTCACCTTCTTGTCGTAGAGCAGGATGAAGGGGGCGTCCATCACACACTCCATCTTTTCGCCGTCGGTCACGAAGTAGGGCGAGATATAGCCGCGGTCAAACTGCATACCCTCGACCACCTCGATGGTGGTCTCGGTACCCTTGGCCTCGTCGACGGTGATCACGCCTTCCTGGCCGGCCTTCTGCATGGCCTCGGCGATGAGGCGGCCGATGGTCTCGTCGTTGTTGGCCGACACGCGTGCCACGTCTTCAATCTTCTTGAAGTCGTCGCCCACTTCCTCGCTCATTTCCTTGATGCGGGCCACCACGGCAGCCACGGCCTTGTCGATACCGCGCTTGAGATCCATGGGGTTGGCGCCGGCGGTCACGTTTTTGAGGCCGACGTTCACGATAGCCTGGGCGAGCACGGTGGCGGTGGTGGTGCCGTCGCCTGCGTCGTCGCCGGTCTTGGAGGCGACCTCCTTGACCAGCTGGGCGCCCATATTCTGGAAGGGGTCCTCGAGCTCTACCTCGCGGGCTACGCTCACACCGTCTTTAGTGATGTGGGGAGCGCCAAATTTCTTCTCGATGATTACGTTGCGACCCTTGGGGCCGAGAGTTACCTTTACGGCATCGGCCAGGGCGTCGACGCCTTTCTTGAGCTCCTCACGGGCTCCGGTGGTAAATTTTATTTCTTTTGCCATGATGTTTCTCCTTATTTTTCGATGATAGCCATTACTTCATTCTGGCGCATGATGAGCACCTTCTCGCCGTCGAGGTCGAGCTCGCTGCCGGCATACTTGCCGTAGAGCACCTGATCGCCCTCGTGGAGCACCATCGTCTCGTCTTTGGTGCCCTCGCCCACGGCCACTACAGTGCCGCGCAGGGGTTTTTCTTTAGCAGAGTCGGGGATGATGATACCGGCGGCGGTGACTTCCTCCGCAGCAGTGGGGCGGATGATCACACGGTCGGCTAAGGGTTTGAGTTTCATTGTCTGTATATGTTAGTTGAGTTATGTTGTCTGCTCTGAGTGATAGCGAATATTGTGCCAAACCTGTGCCGCGCCGCGGCGAGTGACAAAATGTCCGCATCCGAGAGCTAAACAAATTCGCGGCTCATTTGTTTGACAAATTCGCACCGTTTCGGCGGAATTGTTGTAAATTTGCGGCGTTATGGCATTGATTGAATATAATAATGTGGAAGTGCTGCGCAAAGAGCTCGTGGTACTCAAGGGTGTGAGCTTTGCAGTGGAGCCGGGCCAGATGATATATCTCATCGGCAAGGTCGGCTCGGGCAAGAGCTCACTGCTCAAGACCATGTATGCCGAGGTGCCTGTCGCCTCGGGCGAGGCGCGCATATTTGACTACGACCTCACCGCCCTGCGCCGCCGTGATATCCCTTACCTGCGCCGGCGCATCGGTATTGTATTCCAGGACTTCCGCCTGCTCTCCGACCGCAATGTGTATGCCAATCTCGACTTTGTGCTCTCTGCCACCGGCTGGCGCGACGCCCGCGAGCGCGAGGAGCGTATCGACGAGGTGCTCCGCGCCGTCGATATGGCCGACAAGTCTTACAAGATGCCCCACGAGCTGTCGGGCGGCGAGCAGCAGCGGGTGGTGATAGCCCGCGCCCTGCTCAACCGCCCCGAGCTGATACTTGCCGACGAGCCCACCGGTAATCTCGACCCTGCCACCGGCGCACGCATCGTCGAGCGCCTCCACAGCCTCACCGCCTCCACCGGGGCCGCCGTAATCATGGCCACACACAATCTGAGTCTGGTCGACACCTATCCCGGCCGGGTGATGCGTATCGAAAACAAACGTCTTGTCACCGAGTGATATAGTCAAATATAAGGAATGAAAGTACTCAAATTCGGAGGTACCTCCGTGGGCACGCCCGAGCGTATGCGCAGCGTGGCCTCGCTCATCAGCGGCGCCGGCCGCAATGTGGTGGTACTGTCGGCCATGGCCGGCACCACCAATACCCTTGTAGAGATATCCGACTACCTGCGCCGCGGCAATGTGCCGGGCGCCCAGGAGACGCTCAACGGCCTGCGGGCCCGCTATGCCGCCGTTGTGGCGGGGCTGTACCGTACAGCCGAGGCCGCCGTGCGCGCCACCGAGGCGCTCGACCGCTCGTTTGGATTCCTGGCGCGGCTGATGTCGGAAGACTTCTCGCAGGCCGAGGAAAAGGAAGTGCTGGCCTGCGGCGAGCTCATGTCGACCGCTCTGATGCAGACTTATCTTGAGGAGCGCGGGGTGCGCAGCGTGCTGATACCCGCGCTCGAGTACATGCGCACAGGCCCCGAGGGCGAGCCCGACATGCGCTATATATCGTCGCGCCTGCGCCGCCTCATGGAGGCCGATGCCGACGTCGACCTATGGCTCACACAGGGCTTCATATGCCGCAACGCATACGGCGAGGTCGACAACCTGCGCCGCGGCGGCTCCGACTACTCCGCCTCCATCATCGGCGCCGTGCTCGATGCCGAGGAGATACAGATATGGACTGACATCGACGGTATGCACACCGGCGACCCGCGATATGTCGAGAATACCCGCCCGGTGGGGCGCCTCCACTTTGAGGAGGCCGCCGAGCTGGCTTATTTCGGCGCAAAGATACTGCACCCGAGCTGTGTGCTGCCGGCCAAGCTCCACGATATACCCGTGCGGCTGCTCAACACCATGCAGCCCGACGCCCCCGGCACCACCATCGCCAACTTCCCCCCCGACGGCACCATCAAGGCCGTCGCCGCAAAAGACAATATCACCGCCATCAAGATAAAGTCGGGACGTATGCTGCTCGCATACGGATTTCTGCACCGCGTATTCGAGACGTTTGACCGCTACAATACCGCCATCGACATGATGGCCACCTCTGAGGTGGGCGTGAGCGTCACCATCGACAATACCGACCATCTGGCCGCCATCGTCGACGAGCTCAAGGAGTTTGGCACGGTCACTGTCGAGAGCGACCTGGTCATCATCTGCGTGGTGGGCGACCTGGAGTGGCAGCAGACCGGCTGCGACTTCCAGGCGCGGGCTGTCGAGGCTCTGCGCGGCATCCCTGTGCGCATGATTTCGTATGGCGGCAGCAACTACAATATCTCCATGGTGGTGCGGGCCGCCGACAAGGTCGAGGCTCTCAATCTGCTCAACCGCCATCTCTTTGAAAACTGATACACAACACTCATACACAGATTATGGTAAAGCACATAGTGATGTTTAAGCTCACAGGCACCGCCGACGAGCGTCTGGCCGTGGCATCGGCCTTCCGCGACGCGCTGCTCGCGCTGCCCGCGGTGATAGAGCCTTTAGAGAGCATCGAGGTGGGCATCAACGCCAATCCCGCCGAAGACTGGGATGTGGTGCTCTCGGCCCTGCTCCCCACGATGGCCGATGTGGCCGTATATGCCGCCCATCCGGCTCACGTGGCAGCCGCCGGTCTGCTGGCCGGCCACAAGGCCGCCCGCGCCTGCGTCGACTACGAGCAGTAAGGCGCCTTCCTCTCCCGTGGCAGCATAAAAACGAGGCTGCGCCATTTTGGCGCAGCCTCGTTTGACATCCGTCATAGTCCGCGCATAATATAGACCGCGCAGGTTTGTAACCTGCGCGTTGCCAGGGTATTACACTTCGTACTTTTGACTTTGTAAGTCAAAAGCACGCTTCTGTCACCGATGATACTGAGGGTGGGGTAAGACTGCGGATGATTGAGCCGTGGCCATAGCGATGATTTGACTTACAAAGTCAAATCATCGAGGTTAAATACCTTGGTAGCGCGCAGGTTACAAACCTGCGCGGACTATAAGAAGCCGACTAAAATCAGATTCCGTATGAATCGACCTATTGCGGATGCGAGTGTCGGAGACACGTCATTGTGGTTAACCCCAGGCGCAGCCTGGGGTATGGGTACTCATATATAAATGCGTCTCGGAGAGATGCTTGCATCGTGTGGCAACGCTCTTGAAGCACCTCTCCGAGGCGCACTTATCTACTGGCTTATGACCCCAGGCTGCGCCTGGGGTTAACCACAATGGCGTGTCTCCGACACGCACACCCGCAGCATGTTTTCCGTACTATGTTCGTATAGTCCGCGCAGGTTTGTAAACTACGCGTTGCGATGCAACCAATCATGCAGCGGGTGGGGTAAGACTGCGGATGATTGAGCCGTGGCCATAGCGATGATTTGACTTACAAAGTCAAATCATCGAGGTTAAATACCTTGGTAGCGCGCAGGTTACAAACCTGCGCGGACTATAAGAAGCCGACTAAAATCAGATTCCGTATGAATCGACCTATTGCGGATGCGAGTGTCGGAGACACGTCATTGTGGTTAACCCCAGGCGCAGCCTGGGGTATGGGTACTCATATATAAATGCGTCTCGGAGAGATGCTTGCATCGTGTGGCAACGCTCTTGAAGCACCTCTCCGAGGCGCACTTATCTACTGGCTTATGACCCCAGGCTGCGCCTGGGGTTAACCACAATGGCGTGTCTCCGACACGCATTACCCGCACCATGTTTTCCGTACTATGTTCGTATAGTCCGCGCAGGTGTGTGCTATTCTGTGCGGACTAAAATAAACCGCCCCGGCACTATGGGATGAGTGACCGGGGTGGTTTTATTGTCGGAGATGATGTCGTCAGTCGGCGACGGCGGCCCGCTCGATGGCCAGGCCTCGGCGGTATGCGTCGAGATAGCGTTCAAAGCCCTCCACCTCGGCTTGCTCGGGAGCGATCTCGGTGGCTGTGGCGCCGGCAAACACACTGTCGCCGAGCCATCCGGCCAGCGACTTGCCGGTGGGATTTGACACCATGAAGGCCGCCAGCAGCGCTATGCCCCATGCGCCGCCCTCGCCGGCAGTCTCCATCACAGAGATGGGAGTGCCCAGGGCTGCGGCCAGTATGCGCTGTCCCACACCCGGAGTCTTGAAAAGACCTCCGTGGCCGGTGATGCGGTCTACCTCGACTTTCTCGTCGTCGAAGAGCACATCGTTGCCGATTTTCAGCACCGCCACGGCTGCATAGAGCTGAGCGCGCATGAAGTTGGCCAGGGTGAAGCGGTCGGTGGCCGAGCGTACAAAGAGGGGCTTGCCGGCGGTGAGCCCGGCCACGGGCTCGCCCGAGTAGAAGTTGTATGCCACCAGGCCGCCGCAGTCGGCGTCGCCGGTGAGCGCGGCATTGTACAGGCGTCCATACAGCTCGTCGGTATCGACATCGAGGCCCAGCAGCTGCTGATACTCGCGGAAGATGCCCACCCATGCGTTGAGGTCGCTGGTGCAGTTGTTGCAGTGCACCATGGCCACGGGGGCACCGTCGGGGGTGGTCACCATGTCGATTACCTCGTAGGGGCGCGAGAGCTCGTGCTCAAGCACAATCATCGAGAATGACGATGTGCCGGCCGATACATTGCCTGTGCGGCGCAGCACGGCGTTGGTGGCGACCATGCCGGTGCCGGCGTCGCCCTCGGGCGGGCACATCGGCACTCCGGGGCGCAGATGCCCCGACACATCGAGCAGCGAGGCGCCGCGCTCGGTGAGGCGGCCGGCCTCGGCGCCGGCGACTATGCTGCGGGGGAGTATGTCGCGCAGGTGCCAGGGCAGGTCGCGGTCGGCAATGAGGGCGTCAAACTGCCCGACCATGCGCTCGTTGTAGTCGCACGTGGCCGAGTCGACAGGCATGATGCCCGACGCGTCGCCCACGCCTATCACCCGCTCGCCGGTGAGCATCCAGTGGATGTACCCGGCCAGGGTGGTGAGGTAGTCTATCGAGGCCACATGCTCCTCGCCGTCGAGGATGGCCTGGTAGAGATGGGCGATGCTCCAGCGCAGGGGGATGTTGAAGTCAAACAGCTCGGATAGCCGCGCGGCGGCCTCGCCGGTATTGGTATTGCGCCAGGTGCGGAAAGGCACCAGTATGCGGCCGTCTTTGCCAAAGGGCATGTAGCCGTGCATCATGGCGCTCACTCCGATGGCCGCGAGCGACTCGATCTCCACATCGTAGCGCGAGCGCACATCCTCGCGCAGATGCACATAGCAGTCTTGCAGGCCATACCATATGGCCTCGGTGCTGTATGTCCACAGGCCGTCGACGAGCTGGTTTTCCCACTCGTGCACACCCTGCGCGATGGGGCGGAAGCTGTCGTCGACCAGCACAGCCTTGATGCGGGTCGAGCCAAGCTCGATGCCCAGCACGGCGCGTCCGCTGCGGATGATTTCTTTTGCGTCCACAGCCGTCACTTCTTGAGCATGTAATACACCTCGCCCATGCGCAGCTCGCGCTTGAAGCCTTCGAGGGTGGTATTTTTGTCGATATGTACCATCTCGATGCCGGTCATCTCGGCATAGTCAGACCAGTACTCGGGGGTGATGCCGTATGCAAAGCAGCTGTGGTGTGTGCCGCCGGCCATAATCCAGGCGCCTGCCCCGGTGGCAAAGTCGGGCATGGGTATCCACAGGGCCGAGGCCACGGGGAGCTTGGGCAGCGGCTTGCTCTTGATGCACTCCACATCGTTGACGATAAGGCGGAAGCGATTGCCCATGTCGATCACGGTGGCGGTGATGCCGGTGCCTGGACGCGAGGTGAATACCAGGCGGGCGGTCTGAGCCTTGCGGATGCCTATACCGAGGAAGTGTACCTCGAGGCGGGGCTTCTCCTCGGCGATGGTGGGGCATACCTCCAGCATGTGGGCCTGGAGGATGGAGCTGCGGGCGCCGTCGAAGTTGAGGGTGTAGTCTTCGAGGAACGAGCAGCCGCCCAGGCCCCGGTTCATCACCCAGAGGGTGCGGTAGAGCGCGGCCGACTTCCAGTCGCCCTCGGCGCCGAAGCCGATGCCCTCGGCCATGAGCCGCTGCGCTGCCAGGCCGGGTATCTGGTCGAAGCCTTCAAACTTGGGGTCGTTGATGTCGTCGGTGCCGAGGTCGTCGAAGTTGGTGGTGAAGGCCTTGGCGCCCTTGGCCTTGAGGCACGCGCGTATGGCGAGCTCGGCCTTGGCGGCGTTCCATACGGCCTTGTAAGCGTCGGTGCTGGGCACGGCCACATCACCCTCGCATACATACATGCGGTGGTACTCGGCTACCAGGGCGTCGACGTCGGCGTCGGCCACGGCCTTGTGATACTCCATGAGCTCGCTCACGGGACAGTAGTCGACATGGTATCCCAGCTGCATCTCGGCAGCCACCTTGTCGCCGTCGGTCACGGCGACATTGTTCATCTGGTCGCCGAAGCGCAGCACCAGCATGTCGCGGGCATCGGCCACGGCGGCGGCCACGCGGCTCCACACGGCTATGCGCTCGAGCGTGGCGGGGTCTTTCCAGTAGCCGACCACCACTTTGCGGCGCACGTCGAGACGGGCGCAGATGTGGCCAAACTCGCGGTCGCCGTGGGCGCTCTGGTTGAGGTTCATGAAGTCCATGTCCATCGTATCCCAGGGTATCTCGGCATTGTACTGTGTGTGGAGGTGGAGCAGAGGCTTGCGCAGCTGCTGCAGGCCGTGTATCCACATCTTGGCGGGCGAGAAGGTGTGCATCCAGGTGATGATGCCGATGCACTTGCCGTCGGCGTTGGCCTCGAGCATCACGCGCTCGATGTCTTTAGACGACATCACGGTGCCTTTGTATACGACCTTCACGGGGATGGCGCCGGCGGCGTTGATGCCGTCGACCATTTCGCGGGAGTGCGACTCTACGATGCGCACGGGTTCCTCACCGTAGAGCATCTGTGCGCCGGTGACCCACCATATTTCAAGATTGTCAAACATGTCTGTATATCGATTTTAGAGGATTGATTATTTTTTCTGTCCGTAATATGCGCCGGGACCGTGCTTGCGCGAGAAGTGCTTCTCGATGAGCAGCGGATTCATGGTGAGGTCGGGGTTGACCATGCGTGCCACGAAGGCCATGCGTGCCACCTGCTCCATCACCACGGCATTGTGCACGGCCTCGGCCGGGGTGGCGCCCCAGCTGAAGGGGCCGTGATTCTTGACAAGAACGCCGGGAGTGTGCATGGGGTTTAAGCCGCGCTCCGAAAATGTGCGCACGATCACATTGCCGGTCTCCAGCTCATAGTCGCCGCGCACCTCGCCGGCGGTCATGTCGGGGGTGCAGGGGATGTCGCGGTGGAAGTAGTCGGCGTGGGTGGTGCCGATGTTGGGCAGGTCGATGCCGGCCTGTGCCCACGCGGTGGCGTATGTCGAGTGGGTATGCACCACGCCGCCGGCCTCGGGCCAGGCGCGGTAGATGGCCAGGTGGGTTGGCGTGTCAGACGACGGGCGCAGCCCGCCCTCGACCACATCGCCGGTGGCCAGGTCGACCACCACCATGTCGGCGGCGGTCATCGTGGCGTAGTCGACGCCCGAGGGCTTGATCACGACCAGGCCGCGCTCGCGGTCGATGCCCGACACGTTGCCCCAGGTGAATATCACCAGCCCGTGCTCGACCAGCGCCATATTGGCGCGGTATACTTTTTCTTTGAGATCTTCAAGCATTGCAGATTGGATTTACCAGAAGTAGATGTAAAATGCGGCAGTGATGCCCAGGATGATGCAGGTGTGCACGATGTCCCAGGTGTTCCAGCTGGCGCGGGTGGCGGCTTTCTGCTCGGGTGTGGATGTGCCGAATACGAGGCCGCTGATTTTCTCGGGCGCGGGGGCCTTGGTCAGCAGCGACACTACGACGCCGACAGCGAGGCAGAATACCAGCATCCAGCCGCAGAAGAAGAGCCAGTTTTCGTCGAAAAACACGCGCTGGAAGAGGCCGGCGTCGGGATTTGTACCGGCCACTATGCCCTGCGAGGTATAGTAGATTTTGGCGCCGAGGCGGGTGAGGCCCACGATGAGGCCCGACAGCAGCGCCCACATGCCGCCCTGGGCCGAGGCGCGCTTCCACAGGATGCCGATGAGGAAGGCCGACGCGATGCCGGGCGCGAGCACCGACTGCACGTCTTGCAGATAGAGATACAGCACATCGCCGATGGAGCGCATCACGGGTATCCACAGTATGCCGAGTATCACTATCACCACCGTGGCGGCCTGGCCGATACGCACGAGTTTCTTGGGGTCGGTCTTGGGACGCAGGCGCTGGTAGAAGTCGATGGTGAAGAGAGCGGCCGACGAGTTGAAGAGCGATGCCAGCGAGCTCATCAGCGCGGCCAGGATGCCGCATACGATAAGGCCCTTGACACCGGCCGGGAGCAGCTTGGCCACCAGGGTGGGGAAGGCTGCGTCGCTGTTGGGGTTGCCGCCGGGGAGCATGGGCAGGAAGTCGCCGCCCTGCTGATGCAGGGCAAAGGCTATCATGCCGGGGATGAGGAAGAGGAATACTGGCAGCAGCTTGAGATAGGCGCCGAAGATGGTACCGCGGCGGCTCTCGCGCTCGTTTTTGCCCGAGAGCACACGCTGCACGATAAACTGGTCGGTACACCAGTACCAGAAACCGATCACCGCCGAGCCGATGAGCGCCCCGAGCCAGGGGTACTGGGCGTCGCGGTTGTCGCGGATGAGATTGGTCATGGTATCGCCGTACTCGTTGACTTTCACCTCAGAGCATATGCGCATCATCTCGTCCCAGCCGCCAAGCTCCTTGAGACCGAGCACCAGTATGATGAGCGAGCCCAGCAGCAGTATCGGTGTCTGTAGCACCGAGGTGTACAGCACCGATTTCATGCCGCCGAAGATGGTGTAGAGCGCCGTGATGAGCACAAGCCCGACGGCAGCAATCCAGAAGAAGTCGATGCCCCAGATGGTGTCGATGCCAAATACCTGCTGGAATACGAGGCCGCCGGCATACACTGTCACGGCCACCTTGGTGAGCACGTAGCTGATGAGCGAGATGGTGGCCAGGATGGTGCGCGACTGGGGGTTGAAGCGCTTCTCGAGAAACTCGGGCATGGTGTATACCATCGAGCGGGTGTAGAAGGGTACGAATACCCAGCCCAGGATGAGTATCATCCAGCCCTGTATCTCCCAGTGGGCCATAGCCATGCCCGACGATGCGCCGGAGCCTGCCAGGCCTATGAGGTGCTCTGAGCCGATGTTTGATGCGAAGATGGATGCGCCGATGGCTATCCAGGTGGCGTCTTTACCGCCAAGAAAGTAGTCAGCGGCATTGTTCTGCTTCTGCCGCATGACCCAGATGATGATGCCTACCAGCGCCGCACAGAAGAGGGCGATGACAAGCCAGTCCAAAAATGCCATGATATAGTTTTTAAGGTATATATTCTAAAGTACGCCGCAGGCTTTGAGGATACTCAACGCACCGAGAAATCAAAGCGGCACTTGCTGTGGTATGTTTCGCCGGGCCGCAGCACTGCCGAGGGCCACTCGGGCTTGTTGGGCGAGTCGGGATACTTCTGTGTCTCGAGGCATACGGCGGCGCGCTGCGGGTATGCGATGCCGCGCTTGCCCTCGACTGTGCCGTCGAGGAAGTTGCCGGTATATACCTGTATGCCCGGCTCGGTGGTGTATACGGCCAGCTCAATGCCTGTGGCGGGCGAGTAGAGCAGGGCGGCGGGCACGCTGTCGGGGGTGTCGTTGTCGAGCACCCAGTTGTGGTCGTAACCCATGGCGTAGCGCAGCTGGGTGTCTTCGGCGGCGATGTCGCGGCCGATGCTCTTGGCGCTGGAGAAGTCAAAGGGCGTGCCGGCCACGGGAGCTATCTCGCCGGTGGTCATGAAGGTGGAGTCGACCGGGGTGTAGCCCGAGGCATTGATGGTGAGCATGTGGTCGAGGATGTCGCCGGCAGGGTTGCCGCTGAGGTTGAAATATGAGTGGTTGGTCATATTTACCACGGTGGGGCGGTCGGTGGTGGCTGTATAGTCGATGTCGAGCGCTCCGCAGGGCATGAGGGTATACTTGACGGTGGCGGCTACGCGGCCGGGGAAGCCGTTGTTGCCGTCGGCGTCGTCGATGGAGAGGACGAGCGTGGAGTCATTGGGCTGGACGGCCTTGTACACGCGGTACTGCCAGCCCAGTGTGCCCATGTCGGTACCGCCGTGGAGGCAGTGGCCAAAGTTGTTTTGCGGGAGCACTACGGTGTCGCCGTCGAGCACAAAGCGGCCGTGGGCGATGCGGTTGGCATACCGGCCGATGGCTGCGCCGAAGTCCTGGGTATGGTTTTCGGGGAAATAAGCCTGCACGCTGTCAAAGCCGAGCACCACGTCGCGGTCTACACCGTCGCGGTCGGGCAGGGTGATCGATACGATGCGGCCTCCGAAATTGGTGATGCACACTTCCATGTCGGAGCTGCCGTGGAGCACGTAGAGCGCGGTGGAGTCGCCGCGGTATACAGCCTCGAAATTTTTGGGGTCGAGACCCGAACGGGTCAGTTGCGGCGCCCGGGTGCAGCCGGTGAGCAGGGCTGCGAGGGCCAGCGCGGGATAGATAAGTGTTTTCATAGGTGTGTTATTTTGAGTTGGAGGGTGAGTCGATGTAGGGTACACCGTCGGCATCGAAGCTGATGGGCAGCCACAGGTGACGCGAGTCGCCGAGATTCTTGGGATTCCATATGTCGGCCATGAAAGTGTAGGAGTCGCCGTCGCGGTAGACGTATGTGCTCTGTCCCTGGAAAGTCTTGTCGGCGCCTTCGCCGCGGCAGGGATTGGGCAGCATCTCCCAGGGGCCCATGATATTGTCGGCTCGCATGAGGCGGGCGGCGTTGGGTGCCCAGCCGGTGCAGCCTGAGGTGATCATCCAGTAGGTGCCGTCGCGCTTGAACATCGCCGGAGCCTCGTTGTGGCCGCCGGGGAAGATGCGTATGTACTTGCCGGTGTGGCGGGTGAAGGTCGGGTCGAGCTCGGCGATGTTGAGGGTGAGGTTTTCCTCGGAGGAGTAGATGTGATATGCCTTGCCGTCGTCGTCGATGAAGAGGCCCATGTCGCGTGCCATCTGGCCGCCCTCAAGGTCGCGCACGGCAAACAGGCCTTCCTCTACGGCCTGATGCCACTCGGGAGTCCACCACTCGAGTTTGTCGTCCCATACCTTGGTCAGCGCTTCGGCGGGGAGATTGGCGTGGGCGATGCCGGGGTTGACGCGGCCTGAGTGGAGCAGCTCGAAGGGGCCGAAGGGATTGTCGGCTACCGCTACGGCAGCCTCGGCGGCGCCGTAGCCGCGCCCCTTGAGCTCGTGGTGAAACCACATCACGTACTTGCCCGTGGCGGGGCAGTATATCACCTTGGGGCGCTCGATGATGCCGCCGCGCTCGAGCGGGTGGCCGGGCTCGTCTGATACAGCCAGCACGATGCCGTGGTCGGTCCATGTGCGCAGGTCGGACGAGGTGTAGCAGGTCACGCCTTCCTGGCCCGAGCCGGGAGAGCCGTCGCCGCGGTGCTCGCCATACCAGTAGTATGTGTCGCCTTGCTTGATGATGCCGCCGCCGTGGGCATTGATGTGGCGGCCGTCGGTGTCGGGAAATGTCTCGCCCTTGATTACCGGCATCGCTGCCGATGCTCCTATGGCGGCTGTCGCGGCCATCAGCATGGGGATTAAAAGTCTTTTCATGTAGATTGATAGATTAGAGGTTGATGTTTTTTGCAAATGTAATGAAAATGTGGCGTCTGCAAGTGTCTTAATCATTCAAAAAGCGCCGACAAGGTGGCGTTTTCGTTCAGATGGCGCCGCTCCAGCTCGATGAAATCAGGCTCGCGCAGGCCCGACTGCCCGAGTGGCACGCCGGCATTGCGGTCGGTCACATACAGCGCCGGGCGCGGCCGGTAGCCGGGCGCGGCCACCGAGAGCGATGTGCGCAGATAGGGAGTGTCGACGCCGGCAAGGGTGAGCAGGGTGTGGAATACACTTGCCGACGACGACACCGGCGCGTCGCGCCGCGAGCGCATGGCGGGGCGCAGGCCGGGGGCGATGGCGGCCAGGCTGTCGGAGGTCCAGACGGCCATGGGCACGTGGAGCTGATATACGGTCGGGGTGGGCGAGGCGTGCAGGAAGCGGCCGCGCGGGTCGTCGTAGATATCCTCGCCGTGGTCTGAGAAGTATGTGAGCGATGCGGGGCAGCGGCAGGCGTCGAGGATGCATATCACGCTGTCGAGCATGGCGTCGGTGTGGAGTATGGAGTTGTCGTAGGCGTTGATGAGGGTGGGGCGGTTGTCGGCCGATGCCTCGGTGGGAAAATCGGGTATGAAGCGGGCGTAGCACTCGGGATAGCGGTCGCGGTAGTTGAAGTGGCTGCCGTATGTATGCAGCACCACAAAGAGCTTGCCGGCGGGATTGCCGGCTATGAGCCGCGCCAGCGGCCCGGTGAGGTCGATGTCGTGGGGATGGCTCTCCTCGTCGCCGATGAAGTCGACCGTGTCGGCCTCGGCGGCAAAGAGGTCGATGAGCGAGTGGTTGCGGGCCTGCGCGCTGAGCCAGGCGGTGCGGTATCCGGCCTCGTTCATGGCCGACACGATGCCGCGGGTGAGGTATATGGAGTCGCCATACTCGGCGGCGGTGAGGTGGCTCAGGGCCAGAGGCACGCTCTTGTGGGTGGTGTTGCTCTCGCTGAGCACGCGGCTGAATACGCACAGCCCGGCCCGGCGGCTCAGCCGTGGATTGGTCGGGCGGTCGTAGCCGAGGAGCTGCCAGTGGTCGGCGCGCCCTGTCTCGCCCACTACCAGCACGTGTATCTCGCGCAGCGAGTCGGGGCGCAGCGACGATGCGCCGTAGCGAAATCCGGCCGAGGTCTGCGTATACAGCGCTGTGGCGCGAGTGCGGGCGACGGCTGTGCACATATTGTCGATGACATTTACCGGGAAGATGTCGCGCGTGGGCTCAAGCCCCGGCGAGCGCCACCACAGGGCCAGCCCGGCGGCCAGTATCATCACGCCGGCCATGCGCGCGGGGCGCAGTCGCCCGGGGGCCACGCGGGCGCGCCGGCACAGCAGCACTGTCGCCCATATCAGCGGCAGCACATACAGCAGTCCCACTGCTGTCAGCGCCGGCCACAGGTTGCCGAGCAGCTCGGTGGCCTCGCCCACGTTGGTGGTGGCGACATTGAGAAACATGTCAACGGCGATTATCGACTCGCCGTACAGAAACAGCAGCACCACCTGAAATGCCGCGAAGAACGTCAGCGGCAGACACATCCACACGGCCAGCCCGATGCGGTACGTGCAGCTCATTATTATATAGTATATGCCCAGCGGCAGGGCGATGCCGGCAAGCTTGACAGCGACGGGGCCTTGCTCGGTGAAGGCAAGGGCGACATTGGGCACGGCCAGCAGCAGCGGATATATCCACATGAGCAGAGCCGAGGTAAGGCCCGGAGTATGCAGTAGTTTAGAAAGCTTCATTCAGACCAAGTATGAATCCTGTTTGATGGCGGCCAAAGCCGAAGTCGACGCGCACGTTCATGCGGCGCTTGAATTCCCAGCGGTAGCCTATGCCGGCGTTGGGCAGCACCTGACGGGCGCGTATGGCCGAGAAGCGCGGGAAGAGCGACGCGGCGCCCACCCAGGCCACCACACCGTTGCGGCGCCATACGTGCTGGCGCAGCTCCACGCATATGTCTATCTCGTTTTTGTCGCGGTAGCGGCCTTCGAAGTACCCGCGCATGTCGTGGCTGCCTCCGATGGTGCTCAGGAAGCACCATGGGGTGTCGCCCCAGGTAAGCCGCCAGTGGAGACGCGAGGCCAGCGTGGCGCCGCGCCACAGCGGCCGGTATATCGACGCGGTGACCTCGTTGATGCAAAATCCGTGGGAGTTGCCCAGCCAGCTCGTGCACAGCAGTTGGTCGAGCCGCAGAGCCTCGCCCCGGCGCGGGTCGGTGAGATTGTCGCGGGTATCGTAGCGCACGGTCACGCCCGGGCCCCAGGCAAAAGCATGCGTAGGCTCGTCGCCCCACAGCTCGCGGCGGTCAAAGCTGCGCCCCGATGTGTAATTGACGGTGAGCATCGGCCCCAGGTAGAAGCCGCGGCTCAGGCGCCATGTCTGGCTGATGTCGGCGACGGCGGCCAGATAGCGGTACTTGCTCTCGTTGGCGTCGTCGTGGCCCATGTCGTAGCCTATGCCCCAGTATTTGGTCTCGATGGACGATGCCGAGATATTGTAGGTAAGGCGGGAGCGGTCGCCGGGAAAGATATTCTCGCCCTCCAGGCTGAGGGTATAGTGGGCGGCGGTGGTCGCGTCGACTTTCATGGTGATGTTGGAGCGGAGCAGGTCGAGTGTGTCGGCGCGGTCGAGATTGTATGTGCCGGCGGCGAGCACGCCGAGGCCAAATTTGGAGTCGCTCGAGTAGTGGGGGCCGCCCACGACGCTGATGTCAAACTTATTGCGGTCGCGCACCTTATTGGCCTCGCCGAAGTAGGCGATGACCTTCTGTATGAAATTGCGGCGGGGCACGGTATCGGCCGCGGCGGAGTCGGCTGGCTCAGCAGCCGTGGCGGCGAGCACGCTCAATGAGAGGAGCAGGGTGAGGAGGTAGCGGTTCATGTAGTGAAGTATGATGGTGGCAGGCGCCGCAGCTTGCCGTTGGATGTGCGCGGCAGTGTACCGGCGGCGATCACGCGCGCCGGCGCGGTGCGTCGGTCGCTCACGGCGGCGCGCACCGGGTCGAGCGATATCTCGGCCTCGGCTATCATCACCGGGCGCTCGCCCCAGCGCGGGTCGGGCTCGGCGGTGATGTAGAACGGTGGCAGCGATGGCAGGGCGCGGCGTATCTCGGCCTCAAGCAACTCGGGGTGTATCTTTATGCCGCCGCTGTTGATGACATGGTCGGCGCGGCCCAGCCAGCGGAATGTCGATGGCGAGAGCAGCTCGACGCAGTCGTTGGTCACCAGCCGGCGCCAGGAGTAGTCGGCCGAGTGCATCACCAGGCAGCCTCGGGTGTCGGTGGAAAAGGTGATGCCCGGCATGGCGGTGAAGGCCGCGTCGGGGTCGGCCACGCGCCGCAGCGCCACGTGGCTGCAAGTCTCGGTCATGCCGTAGCCGAGCCACGCGTCCACTCCGGCCGCGGCGAGGTCGGCGGCCGTTGCATCGGGCAGCGGCGCTCCGCCCACGAGGAGCCGGCGCACCAGCCCGGCGGTACCCGACGCGAGCAGGCCGGGTATCTGCGACGGTACCACGGCGAGCAGGTCGACCGGCACGGGCACGCTCACGGCATTGCTCACCGGCAGTTCCAGCAGACGGCCGCCGCACACATCGGCGCGCACGGCCATCATCTTGCCGGCGATGTAGTCGACCGACAGGGGCAGGGCAAGCACGCTCCCGGCGCCGAGGCCGAAGAAGCGGCATGTGGCGCGCGCCGATACGAGCATGTCGGCCTTGGGCAGGCGTATGGTCTTCGGCTCGCCGGTGGAGCCCGACGTATGCGCCTCGACATAGGGCAGCTCCGAGTGCCACTCGGCCATGAAATCGCTTACTGTCGCCATGGCAGATTGTCGGGGATTACAAGGCGGCGCGAGGGGTCGCTCCACAGCCGCTCGCCACGCAGCTCCAGCGGCGAGGCGAAATTGTTGTGATACAGCATCCCGGTGCCGAGTCCCTGTGGCATCGACACGCCGCGGCGGGCCACCCAGCGGGCGATGGCCGCGAGGCCTACGTTTGACTCCAGGGCCGATGTGGCCCACCATCCGATGCCGGCTCGCTCGGCGGCGTCGGCCCAGCGGGTGGCCCCGCTCAGGCCGCCGCATAGCGCCGGCTTCAGTATCACGTAGGCCGGACGTATGGCTGCGATGAGGGCGTCGGGGTCGTCGGCTCCGATGAGCTCCTCGTCGAGGGCGATGGCGATGGGCGACCACTCGCAGAGCCGTGCCGTGGCCTCGGTCTGCCCGGCGCGCAGCGGCTGCTCGATGGAGTGTATGGAGTGGGCGGCGAGGCGGCCGAGGCGGTCGCGGGCATTATCGGGTGTCATGGAGCCGTTGGCGTCGAGCCGCAGCTCCAGGGCGGCGGGGCTGTAGCGGCCGCGTATATACTCGAGCAGGGCGAGCTCGGCCTCGAAGTCGATGCCGCCTATCTTGAGCTTGAGCACGTGAAATCCGGCGTCGAGCTTGGCGTCGATACGCCGGCGCATCTCCTCGTGGTCGCCCATCCATATGAGTCCGTTGATGGGTATGCCGGCCTCGCCGCGCTCAAAGGCCGATTCAGCGCCCGCGGGGTACAGGGCCTGCATCGCGCTCTCCAGACCGAAGCGTATCGACGACTCGGCGGCGGGCTCGCAGGGGCGCGAGCAAGCGGCCGAGAGCCGCTGCTCATAGTCGGGCACATCGTCGGCCGACAGCCCGCGGAAGAGCGCGCACTCGCCCACGGCCTCGCGTCCCGTATCGGTGTCGCGCAGCCTCACAAGGTAGGTGTCCTTGTAGGTCATGCTCTCGCGGGAGGTGCGGGCGGTAAATCGGAAGTCGAGGCGATAGGGCGCCCACTCGGCGGTGACCATCAGCCGGGAAACTGCGGGAATTGGTCGAAGTCGGGGTCGCGCTTCTCCAGAAATGCCTGCTTGCCTTCCTGCGCCTCGTCCATCAGATAATACATGAGTGTGGCGTCGCCGGCGAGCTCCATCAGGCCGTGCTGGCCGTTGAGCTCGGCGTTGAGCGAGCGCTTTACCATGCGTATGGCAAAGGGGCTGCGCTTCATGATGGTGCGGCACCACTCGACCACCTCGTCTTCAAGCCGCTCGGGAGGTACCACGGCGTTGATCATGCCCATGGCCAGAGCCTCGTCGGCGGTGTACTGGCGGCAGAGATACCATATCTCGCGGGCCTTTTTCTGACCGACGCAGCGCGCCAGATACGACGAGCCGAAGCCGCCGTCGAAGCTGCCCACCTTGGGCCCTGTCTGCCCAAAGCGTGCCGTCGATGAGGCTATGCTCAGGTCGCATATCACGTTGAGCACGTTGCCGCCTCCGATGGCATAGCCGTTGACCATGGCTATGACGGGCTTGGTGAGCGACTGGATGGCCTTGTGGAGGTCGAGCACATTGAGGCGCGGGGTACCGTCGGAGTCGCGGTATCCGCCGCGAGTCTTGTAGTGCTGGTCGCCGCCCGAGCAGAATGCCTTGTCGCCGGCGCCGGTGAGCACCACCACTCTCACCTCCTTGTGGTCGCGGCACCAGCCCAGTGCGTCGAGCATCTGGGCGTTGGTCTGCGGCCGGAAGGCGTTGTACACCTCGGGGCGGTTGATGGTGATGCGTGCGATACCCTCGTAGAAGTCAAAGAGTATGTCGCTGTATTCCTTGATTGGAGTCCAATTGCGTGTTGACATATTCAGATAGTTTTATGTAGTCGGAGGCGTCGGCCTCTCCGTCGGTGTCGATTTGCAGCACGGCAGGGCCGTCGGCGCCGAGCCAGTCTGCCGCAGCCGCGTCGAGGCTGCCGGCGCTGTCGGCGTGGAAATATGCGAGGCCCAGCCCGCGGCAGAGGTCGGCCAGCGGCAGGCGCACGTCGGCCACCAGGCAGCGCTCGCGGCAGGGCAGGCCGCGCGTGGCGCCGATGTGGCGAAATATATTGCCGCCGCCGTTGCAGAGCACGGCCATGCGGAAGTTGCCCGGGATACCGGCTATGGCCAGCGCGCCCATGTCGTATTGGGCGCTCATGTCGCCGGTGATGAGGCACACGGGGGCGGCCGTGGCCATGGCGGCGCCGATGGCGGTGGATGTGCAGCCGTCGATGCCGCTCACGCCGCGGTTGCAGTACACGGCGGCGAGTCGCCCGGCACGGGCATACTGCGCGTAGCGCACTGTCATGCCGTTGGACAGATGCAGTATGGTGTCGGCCGGCATCGCAGCGATGAGCGAGCAAGTGGCTTTCAGGGCAGTAAACGGCCCGGAGGCGATACGGCAGGCTGCGGCAGTATCCATAGCCTCGGCCCGCGAGAGCCACTCAGTGGCAAAGCCGGTGTCGCCCTGCGGCATCTCCGCGGCGATGGCCGACAGGATGGCCGCCGGGTCGCCTGCGAGGCAATGCTCCAGGGCGCCGTATGTATCAGGGCGCCCGGGCTGGGCGATGCTCCAGTGGCGCAGCGACGGCAGACTGCGCAGGTAGCGCTTCATATTTGACGACAGCGGCGCGCCGCCCACGCTTAATATCAGGTCGGGAGCCACCGGCGGCGGGGTGGAGAAAAACAGGTCGGGGCAGGCCACCGAGCGCCCCGCGCCGAGGCGGCAGTTGGCCGTGGGGTCGTGCACCACGATGCAATCGCGGCGCGCTGCCATCAGCTCCAGCGCGCGGTCGAGCTGCGGCGACAGACGGCCGCAAGACACCGTCACCATCACCCGCCGCGCCGTGCCGAAGTCGGGCAACGGCGATACCTCCGCCGGAGATGCCGGCAGCTCCACACTCAGCGGCGCCGCCGGGTCGCAGTCGGCAAGAGCGCCTATTGGGTCGTCGATACGCACATTTACATGCACCGGCCCGCGCGGCTCAGTCATCGCGGCAGCGACGGCGCCGCGCAGCATCTCCTCGGCTGTGTCGGCGCAGTCGATATCGACGGTAGCCTTTACAAAATTGGCAAAGATGCCCGGCTGGCGTATGGTCTGGCTGTCGAGACAGTCGATGATGCGGGCCGGACGGTCGGCAGTGACGGCTATGAGCGGCAGATGCCTGTAATACGCCTCGGCCATGGCCGGGGCATAGTTGAGCGGCGCCGTCCCCGAGGTGCAGGTCATCGCCACCGGCGCGGCCGTCTGCGCAGCCATGCCCAGAGCGACAAACGCCGCCGACCGCTCGTCGATTACCACGGCGGTCTCGATACCCGCGCAGCACTCCAGCGCCATGCACAGCGGCGCATTGCGGCTTCCCGGCGACAATACGGCGCGCCTCACGCCGCAGGCCGCAAGAGCCCGCGCCGTCATCAGCGCCAGTGTATTTGCCGTATCGAGCACAATAGTGGTCATTCACAGTCGGGGACGCGCCATCAGCGCGTCCCCCGTACTTCTGTATGGATTACTCCCACTCGATGGTGGCCGGCGGCTTGGAGGAGATGTCGTAGGTGACGCGGTTTACGCCGCGCACTTTGTTGATGATGTCGTTTGAGACTTTGGCCAGGAAGTCGTAGGGCAGATGGGCCCAGTCGGCGGTCATGGCGTCGGTCGAGGTGACGGCGCGCAGGGCCACGGCGCTCTCGTAGGTACGCTCGTCTCCCATCACGCCCACGCTCTGCACGGGCAGCAGTATCACGCCTGCCTGCCACACCTGGTCGTAGAGGCCGCGCTCGCGCAGGCCGCGGATGAAGATATCGTCGGCTTCCTGAAGGATGCGCACTTTCTCGGGGGTGATGTCGCCGAGTATGCGCACTGCCAGGCCGGGGCCGGGGAAGGGATGGCGCTTGATGAGGTGGTCGGGCATACCGAGGGCGTGGCCCACGGCGCGCACTTCGTCTTTGAAGAGCCACTTCAGAGGCTCGCACAGACGCAGATTCATCTTCTCGGGGAGGCCGCCCACGTTGTGGTGGCTCTTGATGGTGGTGCCGGTGATCGAGAGCGACTCGATGCGGTCGGGGTAGATGGTGCCTTGGGCGAGCCATTTCACGTCGCGCAGCTTGTGGGCCTCGCGGTCAAATACGTCGATAAATCCTTTGCCGATAATCTTGCGCTTGCGCTCGGGGTCGGTCACGCCCTTGAGGGCCATGAAAAACTCCTCGGAGGCATCCACGCCGAGCACGTTGAGGCCCAGGCAGCGGTAGTCGTCGAGTACCTGCTTGAACTCATCCTTGCGCAGCAGGCCATGGTCGACAAAGATACATGTGAGGTTGTCGCCGATGGCGCGGGAGATGAGCACTGCGGCCACCGATGAGTCGACACCGCCGCTGAGGCCGAGCACGACTTTGTCGTCGCCCAGCTCGCGACGCAGCTCGGCCACGGTGCTCTCGATGTAGCTCTCGGCGCTCCAGTCGCCCAGCGAGCCGCATATGCCCATTACAAAGTTGGCGAGCAGGCGGGTGCCACAGGTGCTGTGGAATACCTCGGGGTGAAACTGCACACCCCACTGGCGATGCCCGTCGACGTGATAGGCGGCGCAGGGCACGTCGTCGGTCGAGGCGATGATGCGGAAGCCCTCGGGCAGCGAGGTGATGGTGTCGCCGTGGCTCATCCACACTGTCTCGCCCGGCTCGATGCCGGCAAGGAGCGCGTCGGAGCTGTCGACCGACGTGAGTATGGCGCGGCCGTACTCGCGCGAGGGGGCGCTCTCGACGGTGCCGCCGGCCTGGTATGCCATCATCTGGGCGCCGTAGCAGATGCCCAGCACGGGATACTTGGCCACCAGCGGCGCCACCTCGGTGCTGAACGCCTTGGCGTCGTATACCGAGAAGGGGCTGCCCGAGAGGATGACGCCGATCACATCGGGGTCGTCGGCCGGAAACTTATTGTAAGGTACTATCTCGCAGTAGGTGTTGAGCTCGCGCACTCGGCGCCCGATGAGCTGGGTGGTCTGCGAGCCGAAGTCGAGGATGATTATCTTCTGTGGCATCGGTAGGATGTTGGGTTTGCTTGCAAAGTTACAAATTTTCGCCGCTACGGCAAAATTCCGAGCTGAAGGGTATGAGCGGAAGGTAGTTGCCGCCGTGGAGGGTACCGGGCACGAAGTCGCCGAAGCCGTAGCGCACGGCTCGGGGCTCGTCGACGCGGTCGCTGCTGACGACTATCTCGTTGGTCTGCCAGTTGAGTCTGGCCTGGTCGGCGGGATAGAATACGCCGTCGGGGCCGGCAATCTCAAAGCCGCGTATGTCGTAGTTGCGGCAGATGCCGTCGTTGGGCGAGTCGATGGCCACCCAAGCCTCGCGGCCTTCAAAGCGATGACCCTTGTAGCGCGGGCTCCCGGCAAGGAACTGGCGCCGGCCGTAGGTGCGGTTGAGCGAGAGGTCGCCCAGGCGCTTGCCCACAGCTGCCTTCTCTGCGGGGTGGATATTGTGGCGCTCGTATGGCTCGACCAGGTCGTTGATGCATATCATGTCGGCCTGCGGCACCCGGCTCACGGCTTCCCACTGGGCCAGGCGCAGCATGGGCGAGCGGCCGTCTTCGTTGGGGGTGTCGTAGTCGTAAGGCGCTATCTCGACGGCGTAGAAGGGTATGTCGCCGAGGCCGATCTCGGCGCGCCAGCGGGTAATCATTGCCGAGAGGCGGTCGGCATAGGTCTCCCAGGAGCGCACGTTGGAGCAGCCCTGGTACCATATGATGCCCTTATATGTATAGCCCTTGACGGGGTTGAACATGGCATTGTACATCACCAGCGGGCGCAGGTAGCCGGCCATGGCCTCTATGTCGGCGGGGTCGAGCGACACGTCGGGGTAGGTCTCGAGCATGTCGCGCGGCGTCCAGCTCTCGACACGCGCCCCGCCAAATGCAGCGCTCACGATGCCCACGGGCACCTCGAGCACGTCGGTCAGCCGGCGTGCGTAGTGCCAGGCCACGGCGCTGAACTCTGGGGCGGTCTCGGGCGAGGGTACGGCCCACACGGCGGCCACCGTATCAATCGGGGTGTAGCTCTGGGCGAGCGGCAGGGTGTAGAAGCGTATCTTGCCGGCCTGCGCCCCGGCCGATGCTATCTCGTCGTATCCGCCGCGCACGCAGCAGCCCGGAAAGCCTTTCAGCGGCATCTGCATGTTTGACTGGCCCGAGGCGAGCCATACCTCGCCCACCAGCACGTCGTCGAGTGTGAGGCTCTCGCCCGAGTCGTTGCCGATGGTGATGGAGTAGGGGGTGTATGAGCCGGCGGGAGTGGCGACATTCACGGCCCAGCGGCCGTCGGCGCCGGTGGTGGCTGTGTATGTGCGGCTGTCCCACGACGGAGTGACTGTGATGCGCGCGCCCGGCGTATCGGTGCCGCGCAGGGTGGCGTCGGTCTGCTGCTGGAGCACCATATGGTCGGTCAGCATCGAGTGTGGGCGCAGGGCGGCATCGGCGATGGCGGCTGTGGCCAGCGCGGCAAGGATGAGGATGGGTGTTTTCATGTATAAGGTCAGTTTTCGTTGTCTTTGAAGAGCTCGTCTTGCTCGTCGAGCCGGTAGTAATGGCTCAGCAGGGCGATGAAGTCTGAAATGTGGCGCATGGCTCCGGCGGTGGCTTCAGACAGCTCCTTGCCTCGCAGGCGCAGCATGAGCATACCGTATAGGGCGTTGAAGCAGGTCTCTATCTCGCCTTTGGGGTCGTCGCCGGCTTTGCCGCGCAGCTCCACTATATGTGGCAGGGCGGCATAGAAGCGCTTGGAGTACTCGCCGAAACGCGGGTCGCGGAGCAGGGTGTCGTGCAGTGTGGCCAGCTGCGAGAGCACATTGCGGTTGATTTGCAGGTGTCCCGCGCTTTCCACTCCCTCGCGGCGCATCATGTCGATGAGCGATTCATACCACTCGGTGAGGCGGCGCTTGCTGTCGTCGTCGAGCGGCGAGGGGTCTACGATGTTGCGGCGGATGGTCTCGATGTCGAGCCCGGCGGCGCGTATGATGTCTTCTATCTGCCACATGTACAGCAGATACTCTGCGATATTTTCCTTGCGTTTCTGTGATGCTACAAACATTATATGGAGTCTAATCGGATGGTTTTGCCGTCGAATACGGCGTATGACGAGCCGCGGGTCCAGTCGCCCAGCACGGTGAGCTGCGCCGATGTGCCGGCGACGCTCCGCTGCAGGGGCAGGTGGTGGTGGCCCATCACGATATACTGTGTGGCAGGGTAGGCGGCCATTATCTCGCTGCAAGATGCGGCGAGTACCGGGTCGAGCTTTTCCCGCAGGGCTTCTGCGCCGGCACACTCGCCGGCGGCGCGGCTCTGCCGGCTCCAACCTAAGGCAAAGGGGATGGTGTACCAGGGATTGATGGCCGAGTAGAGGCGCTGGCACGCGCGGCTGCGAAACATGCGGCTGATAAAGCGGAAGCCGGCCTTCTGCGGCCCTACGCGGTCGCCGTGTGCCAGCACGAAGCGCGCGCCCAGTATCCCGCGGCTCAGCATGGGGGTGTCGGCCACCTCCAGCCCGATTTCGTCGCGCAGATAGTCGTACAGCCATATGTCATGGTTGCCCGTAAGCCATGTGATGGCTGTGCCGCTGTCGGCCAGGCGGGCGAGCGCTCCGAAAAAACGCACGTGGCCGCGGGGCACCACATAGCGGTACTCATACCAGTAGTCGAGTGCATCGCCCAGTATGTACAGCTCCGAGGCGCCGGCAGCCACCGTGTCGAGAAACCGGCATACCCGGCGCTCGTGGGCGCGCGGGTCGGCGATGTACCGCGCCCCCAGGTGCATGTCGCTTATGAAGTATGCCCGGCTCACAGCATGCCCAGCTCGAGCTTGGCCTCCTCCGACATCATGTCGCGGGTCCACTCGGGCTCAAATACGATGTTGACAGTGACGGAGCGTACTCCGGGTATGCTCGACATCTTCTGCTGCACGTCCTCGACGATAAAGTCGGCCATGGGGCAGTTGGGAGCGGTGAGGGTCATGTCGATGGTGAGGTCGCCCTCGTCGCCGAGATCAATTTTGTATACCAGCCCGAGCGAGTAGATGTCGATTGCAATCTCGGGGTCGACCACCGTGCGCAGGTAGTCGACGATGGTCTCTTCTATCTTGAGTTTCTGGTCGGGAGTCATCATTGCTGGGTGATTTGGGTCAGGGCGGCGGCAATCTGGTCGGGACACGATGTGGCTTTTGCGCCGCAGCGTATTCCGCGCAGGCGCTCGATAGCCTCGGTGGCTTTCATGCCGCGCAGCAGCGCGCCGATGCCCTGGAGATTGCCGTGGCAGCCGCCGGTGACCTCCAGCGAGGCGATGCGGCCGTCGTCGTCAATCCCGATTTCCATCAGGCGGGAGCATACGCCCGAGGGTATGTACTGATACTTCTTCATATGCTTCAAAAAGGCGCGCGCCATACTCCGGAAGAATGGCGCGCGAATATTTTACCGAAAAGTCGGGCGAAGATTACTTCTTGCCACGGTTGCCGTAGCGGCTCATGAACTTGTCGACGCGGCCGGCGGTATCGACGAGCTTCTGCTTGCCGGTGAAGAAGGGGTGCGACGAGCTGGTGATTTCGAGCTTTACCAGGGGATACTCCTTGCCGTCGATGGTGATGGTCTCGCGGGTGGCGATGGTCGAGCGGGTGATGAAGGTCTCTTCGTTCGACATATCTTTGAACACAACTTCGCGATAGTTGGCGGGATGGATGTCTTTTTTCATTTCGTTATAACGTTATAGCTTTTTACATTTCGTTTGGGGCGGTGGTAAGTCGCCCGTACTCGTAATGGCGCGGCAAATGTACGCATTTTTTCTGACATGTGAAAATATCGGTGCAAAAACTTCCTAAACTTGGCTGCTCTTTTCTCCCGCCGTGACGGAGCTGAAAAATTGAGGTTTTTTGTGAAAATTTATTTTGCTTTAAAACAGGGAGATAGGCGCAGGGTGTGAAAAAAGTTTGAAAAAAAGTTGGTCAAACTCTTGACAATTCAAAAATAACTCGTACCTTTGCAACCGCAAACCCACCAAAACATTGCCTTATGGTGTAATGGTAGCACGTCGGATTCTGGTTCCGCCTGTGGGGGTTCGAATCCCTCTAAGGCAACTTTGCAAAGAAAGTCTGTGTCGATTGACACAGACTTTTCTTTTTTTCACATCCCCCGCACTTCATAGTAGCTTGGGAAGCGCGGAGCGCTCACCATTATGAGTAACACGGGGTGGAGCGAAGCGCAACCCCGTGACCGGCGACTTGCACCCGACTGCAGAAGCGCGGAGCGCTGACCCTTAATGAGGCGCAGCGCAAAAAGGGTCAGGTCTAACGACCTTCCACTTATCGGGGCGCGGGTAGCACGGGGTTACGCTGCGCTCCACCCCGTGTTACTCATAATGGTCAGCGCTCCGCGCTTCTTCTGCCGCAAGGCGGCGCATAAACACAGGCTTTTTCTGTGTGCCGTTGTTGGCGCAGGGTAAATTGCCCCAGGAGGTCGGGCGGTTTAGATATTCTTCCGTCTGACTTCAGGGGGCAATTCAATTTTGCGATGACCCGTTATTATCGGGGCACCGGCTTACTGTAGCTTGAAGGATACGGGGATTGCCATGGTGCAGCGCACGGGCTTGCCGTCGACGCTCCCCGGCTGCCAGCTGCCCGACATGCCCGATACCACACGCATCGCCTCGGCATCAAGGCTCGGCGATACGGAGCGCTTAATCTTGATGTCCTCGACTCCGCCGTCGGCGGTGACGGTGAATCCGACCACGACGCGTCCCTCCTGGCGGGCTTTCTCGGCTTCCTCGGGGTAACGCATGTTTTCCATCATATACTTGAACATGGCGGCCTCGCCTCCTCTGTATTGCGGCTGTACCTCTGCCGCGGGCATGGCGGCCGGCTCTGCCGGAGCGGCCGGCGCGGCAGCGCGGGGCTCTTGCGCATGTGCGGGTTTTGCCGTAACTTTGGCGTCGATAGCGGTGGACGCGGCCAGCCGCGACATGGCGCCGCTTACAGCGGGCGCGCCAAGCAGCGCCAGCGCCATGGCGGCGGCAGGCACCAGCGCCGCCGCGCGACAGCGGCGCGCGACGCTCGTCTTTTTACTGTACATCATAGTGATACGTTTTTTGAGATTACTGTGATTAAGACTGTTGGCAAGTGACGGGAATCTCAGGCCGACAGTCTTTTTTAATAGCATGAGTTGGTATGTGCGCGGGTCGCATCCGGCGCCGAGCACATCGCGGTCGGCCTGGTACTCGTGTACGGCCTTGAGCTCGCGCTGCATGAGCCATGCAGCCGGATTGTACCACATGAGTATGCACACAAGCTGCGACACGACAAGGTCGATGTAGTGGCGCGCGCGGATGTGAGCCAGTTCGTGAGCCTCTATCATGGCTGCGCTCGCGGCATCCTCGCCGGCGCCCATTACCATGTACCGCCCCCAGCTGAAAGGGGCGACGTCGCTGCGGCCGATACGCACGTCGACATATCCCTCGGCGCGGGTCATGCGCCCGCTGTGCACTATCGCCCACAGCCTGACGGCCGTCGCGACGGTTGCCGCAGCGGCGCATACGGCTCCGGCGACGTATAGCCCGGTGAGCCACACGGCGGTGTGTGCCGACGCCGTGTCGGGAGCCTCAAAGCCGGTGAGGCGGGCGGCACCGGGCAGAGCCAAGCCCGCGTGTGACGTCCCAGGCGATTGCATCAGCGGCGCCAATAGCGGCGCGGCAAGCGCCACGGCATATATGGCGAGCAGTACGGCGCGGTTGAATCCCGGCTGATTCTCCGCGGCCAGCAGCCTGCGGTATACCGCCCAAAGGACAAGCAGTACCGCTCCGGAGGCGATTGAGTATGCAAGCAAGTGTCCCATGGCTATCGTTTTTTAGACTCTATCATCTCGATGATTTCTTTCAGCTCGTCGACCGACAGCTGCTCCTCCTCCACGAGCGCCGATACGGCAGCCCCGGCCGAGCCGCGGAAATACCGCTTGATAATCTGCGCGAGCGAGCGCCCGGCAAAGTCAGACCTCCGCGCCACGGCATGGTATCGGTAGGAGCCGCCGATGGCCTCGTGGCCGGCGTAGCCCTTGTCCTCGAGGATGCGCACGGTGGTCGACACAGTATTGAAATGCGGACGCGGCTCGGGGTATCTCTCGACCATCTCGCGCACATACATCGGCCCGTGCTCCCACAGCATGTCCATGATCTCGCTCTCGCGGTCGGTAAGCCGGGGTGTGGTATCTTTCTTTCGCATAGTCTTGCTTAACTAATAAATTAGTTGGATGCGCAAACGTACAACTAATTTTTTAGTTTACCAAGCATATCTCAAAAAAAGTTTACAAAAAATTCTGTCGTGCAGACACTTCGTGCTACCTTTGTATCGAAAACAATATATCTTATGCAAATAAGTGGCGAAAACATACTGTTGGTCAGCTCCGTGCTGCTCATAGCCGGAGTACTCATCGGAAAGTCGAGCTATCGCACCGGCCTGCCCCTGCTGCTCATCTTCCTGCTCGTGGGCATGGGATTTGGCATCGACGGGCTGGGGCTGCGGTTTGACGACATGCACACCGCCCAATATGTGGGCATGGTGGCGCTGTGTATCATTCTCTTTACAGGCGGCACGGCCACAGCCATCAAGGCCGTGCGCCCGGTGGTGACGCCGGGGCTGGTGCTGTCGACCCTCGGAGTGGTGCTCACGGCCGCCCTCACAGGCCTGTTTATCTTCTGGCTGTCGGGGATGAGCTGGACCAACATACACTTTGCGCTGATACCGTCGCTGCTGCTCGCGGCCACGATGTCGTCGACCGACTCGGCGTCGGTATTCGGTCTGCTCGGCTCCCACAACGTGAGCCTGAAGCAAAATCTGCGGCCGATGCTCGAGCTGGAGAGCGGCTCCAACGACCCCATGGCATACATGCTCACCATCATACTGATAGAAGCGGCCACGATGGGGGGCGGCCTGTCGGCAGGCGACATAGCCCTGCAGCTGCTCATGCAGTTTGGCATAGGCACGGCGCTTGGCGTCGGCTGCGGTATGCTGGGCGTGTGGCTCGCCCGCACTTACCGGCGCATAGGCAGCTCCGGCGCAGCGGCCGACGACGGCGCGCAGTCGACCGCCATGATATCCATCCTTGCCACGGCCACCGTCTTCCTCACCTTCACGCTCACCGACAAGCTCGGCGGCAACGGCTATCTGGCCGTGTACATATGCGGCATAGTATTCGGCAACTCACGCGTGCCTTTCAAGAAGAGCGTCGGCCGCTTCATGGACAGCCTGACATGGCTGGCGCAGATAGTGGTGTTTATCATGCTCGGGCTGCTGGTCAACCCCCGCGAGATGCTGTCGGTGGCCGTGGTGGGCCTCATCATAGGTGTGTTTATGATACTGGTGGGGCGTCCGCTGAGCGTGATGCTGTGCCTTGCGCCCTTCAGACGCATCACTCCGCGGGCGCGCATGTATGTGTCGTGGGTGGGTCTGCGCGGAGCTGTGCCCATCATCTTTGCCACCTATCCCGTGGTGGCCGATGTGCAGGGCGCATCGCAGATATTCAATATCGTCTTTTTCGTGACCATACTCTCGCTGCTGGTGCAGGGCACCACGGTGATTGCCGCCGGCCGTCGGCTGGGGCTGATGGAGCAGTCGGGCCCGGGCGAGGACGCCTTTGGAGTCGACCTGGCCGACGAGCATCCCACATCGCTGCGTACCGTGGTGCTGACCGACGACGACCTTGCCCGCGGCAACACCCTGCGCGACATGAGCCTGCCCGAAGGCTCGCTGGTGATGATGATACGCCGCGACGGCCGCTATATAGTGCCCAACGGCCGTCGCCGTCTGCAGCCCGGCGACGCCCTCCTCATCATCGAGGAATCGGGCGACTGAAGGAATCGGGCGACTGAAGATAGAGCGTCCGGCCCTCTCCGCGGAGAAAGCCGGACGCTGCGGTATATGGCGTGGCGCCGTGTATTACTTGCCGCCGAAGTAGCGGGCATACAGGCCGGCGAAGCCCTGGCCGTGGCGGGCCTCATCCTTGGCCATCTCATGCACGGTGTCGTGTATGGCGTCGAGGTTGAGCTCCTTGGCACGCTTGGCGATACGCATCTTGTCGGCGTTGGCACCGGCCTCGGCCATCATGCGCTTGTACAGGTTGGTCTTGGTGTCCCAGACCATCTCGCCCAGCAGCTCGGCAAACTTCGATGCGTGCTCGGCCTCCTCGATAGCGTAGCGCTTGAAAGCCTCGGCGATTTCGGGATAGCCCTCGCGGTCGGCCTGGCGCGACATGGCCAGGTACATGCCCACCTCGGTGCACTCGCCGTTGAAGTGAGCGGTGAGGTCGTCGATCATCTGCTGGTCGCAGCCCTTGGCCACGCCCACCTCGTGCTCGGTGACAAACTGGAGCAGAGCGGTCTCGTCGAGCTCTTTAAACTTCGATGCGGGAGCGCCGCACTGGGGGCACTTTTCGGGAGCCTCGCTGCCCTCGTGTACGTAGCCGCACACGGTGCATATGAATTTCTTGTTCATGTCGGTGATAAAGTTGGTAATTGTTTTAGACACGGCAAATGTAGTAAAAATACCCACTCGCCGCAAACTTTTCAGGCGGTATCTTTGTATGGCTGATATCGCCGGGAATTATTATCTTTGCAATATGATGGATATAGACAAGACTCTTGAAGCGCTCGGCCGCGGCGAGTGGGTGCGCGCCGGTGCAAAAGACTCGCCCGAGATATCAGAGCTGCTGGGGCGGTGTACAGCCGCATGTCATCGATACAATTCGCTGCCGCCCGACGCTGCCGCCGACCGCGATGCACTGCTGCGCTCGCTGCTGGGCGAGTGCGGTCCCGGGGCGGTGATACACAGTCCTTTCAGATGCGATTTCGGGTTCAACATACATATCGGCGCCAATTTTATGGGCAATTTCAATCTCGCCATCCTCGACGAGGCCCGGGTGACCATCGGCGACAATGTGATGATAGGCCCCAATTGCTCGCTCATCACCATCACCCACGCCCTCGATGCCGCCCAGCGCAATGCCGGAGTCATGACCGGCCGCCCCATCACCATCGGCGACAACGTATGGATTGCCGCGGGTGTGACTGTGCTCCCCGGAGTGAGTATCGGCGCCGGCAGCGTGATAGGCGCCGGCAGTGTCGTGGTCAAGGATATACCCGCCGGTGTGCTGGCTGTGGGGGCGCCATGCAAAGTGGTGCGCCCCATCACCGACGCCGACGTAATCAGCCAATATATATAAACAATGAGTATGAAAAGTTTTACGCCAAAAGCCTGGATGCTGCCGCAGCCGGTGCTGATAATCGGCACATACAATGCCGACGGTACTCCCAATGCCATGAACGCCGCCTGGGCCGGCCAGTGGGACAGCAAAGAAATCATGATATCGATGGGCTCCCATGCCACCACCGACAATCTCAACCGATGCCCCGACTTTACCGTGGCCTTTGCCACAGCCGATACCATGGTGGCCGCCGACTATGTGGGGCTGGTGAGCGGCCGCACGCATCCCGACAAGATGGCCAGGACAGGGTGGGTGGCCACGCGCGGCCGCAGTGTCGACGCGCCCGTATACAGCTGCTTCCCGATGACACTCGAGTGCCGCATCAAGGAGAAACTGTATGAGTCGGAGACCGGCTTCTATATCATCGCCGAGATACTCGACATACTGTGCGACGAGAAATACCTGGCCGCAGACGGTGAGCCCGATGTGGAGCGTATGCGCCTCATCACCTACGACCCCGTGCATCACGGATACATCGCTCTTGGCGACCGCGTGGGACGTGCGTTTCACGACGGCCGCTCGCTCTGACCCTGCCCGTGAGCCGATGTCTGCCGAGACACTGCATATAAAAAATATGGTATGCCGCCGCTGTGTGATGACGGTCGAGGATATCTGCCGCGACCTGGGCATCGCCGGCGCGAGGGTCGCGCTGGGCGCGGTGACGTTTGCCGCCCGGCCGGATGCCCATACCCTGGGGCAGCTCTCCGAGCGGCTGCGGGCGGTGGGATTTGAGCCGCTGCAGTCCCACGAACTGGTGGTGCTGGAGAAAATCAAGGCCGCCGTGCGGTGCTATGCGCGCCACGATATAGCCGGGGGCGTCAAGCTCTCGGCATATCTGGCCGATGCCGTCGGACTTGACTTCCGCTATGCCAGCCGCCTGTTTTCGTCGCTGGAGAGCCGTACCATCCAGAGCTACCTCATGTCGCAGCGCATCGAGTATGTCAAGGAGTTGCTCTACGACCGCGAGCTCACCCTGGCCGAGATTGCCGACAGGGTGGGCTTCTCGAGCGTGGCCCATCTGTCGCGGGCCTTCAAGAAGTCGCAGGGCGTGACCATATCGGAGTTTCGCGACGCCGGCGCGCGCCTGGGCATCGACGAGGTGTGAGGGGCGGGGCGACGTCCTGCACAATCGTGCAACAATCTTTGAGAATGGTGTAACACATATCTGCCCTCCAATCCGTACCTTTGCAGCATGAAATTTATATATGCGCTTATAAACATGCTGGCCGAGATGGCGCCTTATCTGCTGCTCGGCTTCCTGGTGGCAGGGGTGCTGTATGCATTCGTGCCGGGGCGGTTTTACCGCAATCATCTCTCGCGCCCGGGCGCCTGGGCGGTGATCAAGGCCGCGCTGATAGGCGTGCCGCTGCCGCTGTGCTCATGCGGCGTACTGCCCACGGCCGTGTCGCTGCGCCGCAACGGTGCGTCGCGAGGCGCGGCGACGTCGTTTCTCATCGCCACGCCGCAGACCGGTGTCGACTCCATCGCGGCCACATACTCGCTGCTGGGACCGGCCTTTGCCGTGATACGCCCCGTGGCCGCCCTGCTCACCGCCTTTGCCGGCGGTATGCTGGTCAACCGCGAGGACAAGACCCTCGGCGCCTGCGCCGCCGACGCCGAGGTCGATACCATCGATGCCCCGGCATCCGACACATTCGGCGGTAAAATCCGCGACGCGCTGCGGTACGGCTTTGTAGAGATGATACAGAATATCGGCAAGTGGCTGATAATCGGCCTTGTGATTGCGGCCGCCATCACTGTCTTTGTGCCCGACGGCTTTTTCACTTTCTTTGCCCGCTATCCGTTGCTGTCGATGATAGCGGTGGTGATAGTGGCCGTGCCGATGTATGTGTGCTCCACCGGCTCCATCCCCATCGCTCTGTCGCTCATGCTCAAGGGACTCAGCCCCGGAGCCGCCTTTGTGCTGCTGATGGCAGGCCCGGCGGCCAATTTCGCCTCAATCATCATCGTCGGCAAGTCGCTGGGCAAGAAGGCTGCCGGCGTATATCTGGGCACCATCGTGGCCGGAGCGATAGCCATCGGGCTGTGTATCGACTATCTGATGCCGCGCAGCTGGTTTACGATGCCGCTGGTGGAGGGCGAGTCGCATTGCCATCTGCATGTGGGGCTGTTTGCGGCCATATGCTCGGCGGTGCTGCTGATACTGCTCGTAAATGCGTTTATCCAAAAATATCTACCTAAAAAGACAGAAGAAATGGAAAATAATCAGACCGTGATTGTCGTCAAAGGTATGACCTGCGGCCATTGCAAGGCGATGGTCGAGAAAAACCTCTCAAAACTCCCCGGCGTGGAATCGGTATCAGTCGACCTTGCCTCGGGCAAGACCTCGATACAGGGCCATCCTGATGCAGCAGCCGTGCGCGAGGTCATCGACGATCTCGGCTTCTCGATAGAGAAGTAGCCGCGACGGCTCTTGTCACAGGCGCAGTGTCACGCCGCCCATCGCGGTGAAGCCCGGCATGGTGTAGCCGCGGTTGATGGTATAGCGGGCGTCGGTGATGTTTTCAAGCCGAGTGAATATGTCGGCGTGACGGCATATGCTGTAGGTGAGCTTGAAATTGAGCAGGGCGTAGTCCTGACGGTCGATATCGTCGGCCACGTAGAGGTCGCCGGTGCCCTTGAGATCGGCCGCGATGCGCAGTCGGTCCCAAAGGCTCAGCTCGCCGCCGAGGTAATACTGATGGGTGGGCGCCCCGGTGAGATTGTCGAGCGAAGTGTGCAGATAGCTGTACGAGGCGTAGAGCCGCAGATTGTCGGTCGGATGCGATGATGCCGAGATTTCGATACCCTTGTTGATAAAGCGGCCGGTATTGACATTCTTGTTGTCGGCGACCTGTATCATGTCGCTGCCGCGACTGTAGTATACGGTGATGTCGGCGCGGAGCAGGCGCGAGAATTGCCTGCCGGCCGACAGCTCGCAGTTTATCATCCGCTCGGGCTGCAGGTCGGGATTGGCCATGCGGTACAGATACAGCTCGCGGAAGGAAGGGTTGCGATATCCCACCGCCACCGTGCCCTTGACCGTGAAGCCCCGGCCCGGATTGATGGCAAAGCCTGCCTGCGGCACCCACTGCGTGTCAAACATATCGCTCAGGGCCACGCGCAGGCCACCGTTGAGATTGACGATGCCGCGGGCGAGGCTCTGCGACAGGGTGAGGTATGGCGAGTACTCGGTGATGCGCCGGCGGCTGATGGTAGTCATGGAGCCTTCGGTATGGATGTTGCCGCCCGACACGGGTATCTCGCCCGAGTAAGTGTCGAAATCAAATCCGAGCGTGGCCGAGGCTCCGCGCCACGGGGAGAAATTCTGATAAGCCATCACCCCGAGGCGGTCGTCGGTGCTGTGGAAGTGCCGCGGGTCGTCGACAAAGTGGCTGCCGTAGCTGTAGTATGCGCGTATTAGGCCGTCGGTATGCCGGTAGCGGTTGACTGCGCTGAGCGAGGCCTCGCCGCGGGTGATGCTCTGGCGGTAGATGTCGGTCGACTGCGGGTCTGTCAGCTGCGGATATATGGGGTCGTTGCCCTTGAAGTGCATCAGAGTGTAGTCGGCCGTGGCTTTCCACTGCCGGCTGATGTCGTAGCCTACCTTGGCGTAGCCGTCGGCCTGGCGGAAATCAAAGTTGTCGACGGTGCCGTCGGTGCGGCCGTAAGAAGCCGACACCAGCGCCGACAGCCGCCCGGTCTTTGCGGTGCCGGTCGCCGACGACAGCCAGGTACCGTAAGAGCCATACTGAGTGGTGACAGTGGCGTGCACTCCCGGCTCGCGAGGATTGCGGGTGATGATGTTTATGGCGCCGGCCATGGCGTTGGAGCCGTACAGCACCGACCCCGGGCCGCGGAGCACCTCGACCCGCTCCACCTGTTCCTTGCCGTAGAAGTCAGCTATATGATGGGAGTATATGCCTGCAAACTGCGGCTGGCCGTCGACCATCATCAGCACGGCCGATGCGCGGTCGCCGCCCACGCCGCGCAGCTTGATATGTCCGGCCCCGCCGTTGCTCACGCCGAAGCCCAGTATGCTGCGCTCCGACACAAAGAGGCTCGGCACCATGCCGGAGATAGCCGACAGTATCTGAGTGCTGCCCGTGGATTGCAGCCTGTCGCTGCCTATCACTGACACGGTGTAGGGCAGCAGGTCTTTGGATACGCGCGAGTTGGTGCCCGTGACCACCACCTCGCCAAGCTGCCGCACAGAGTCGGTCGGCGCCGCGGCGCAGGGATGGCTGAACAGGAGAAGAACTGCTGCTGACGGAAATATGTCGTAGATGTGTCGTGGCATAGCGGGATTTGCATTACGGATACAAAGATAGTCAATATATTTCCTTGATATACTACAGCCCCCCGGATAAGCCGATAATTTATCCGGGGGGCTGTGTTGATTATGATATGCTGAGGCTCAGAGCTTGTCGAGCGAGAGGGCAAAGCCGCCGCCGGGAGCCATGTGGATGGGCAGGGTGTCGGCCGAGGTCACGTCAAACTCGGTGATGATGTACTTGTCCTGGTTGCGGTCGTAGTGGGCCGTCGGGCCGTCCATGTAGAGGCGGGCGCGGTATGTGGCGCCGGGCTCGAGGAAGTCGAGGCGCAGGTCGTAGTTGCGCGCGTCGGCGTTGGTCACGCCGCCGACATACCAGTCGTCGCTGTGCTTGTCCTCGCGGGCCACCACGAGGTACTCGCCCGGCTCGGCGTCGAGGTATATGCTGCGCTTCCAGTCGACAGGCACGTCCTTTATAAACTGAAAGGCATCTGCCTTGGCCTCGTAGTGCTCGGGCAGGTCGGCGGCCATCTGCAGGGGCGAGTACATGGTCACGTACAGGGCGAGCTGATTGGCCACGGTGGCGCGCTTGTGCTCGTGGTTGCCGGGATTGTATTTGCTCAGGTCGGCCTCAAATATGCCCGGGGTGAAGTCCATCGGGCCGCCCTTAAGACGGGTGAAGGGCAGGATGGTCACATGCCCGGGCGACATATTCTGATACTCGGTACCCATGGCGCTCTCGTTGCCGATGAGGTTGGGGTAGGTGCGGCTCAGGCCGGTGGGGCGTGCGGCCTCGTGGGCGTTGACCATGATGTGGTGGTCGGCGGCCTTCTGCACGGCGCGCAGATAGTGGTTGACCGAGTTTTGCGAGTAATGATTCTCGCCTTTGGGGAGGATATTGCCCACGTAGCCGCTCTTGACGGCATTGTATCCGTAGCGGTCCATGAGGTCGTAGGCGCGGTCCATCCAGCGCTCGTAGTTGGGTATCGAGCCGGAGCTCTCGTGGTGCATCATCAGCCTGACGCCCTTTGAGCGGGCATAGTCGTTGAGGCCCTTGAGGTCGAAGTCGGGGTAGGGGGTCACGAAGTCAAACACGTAGTCTTTTTCCTTGCCGAGCCAGTCTTCCCAGCCCACGTTCCAGCCCTCGACCAGCACCTGGTCAAAGCCATTGGCTGCGGCGAAGTCTATATATCGCTTCACATTGTCGGTATTGGCGCTGTGGCGGCCGTGGGGCTTGGCCTTGGAATAGTCAAATGTGGCCAGGTCGAAATTCTCGGCGTCGGTGTAAGACCACTGCTTGCCGCCGGCGATCATCTCCCACCATACACCGATATACTTTACGGGCTTTATCCACGAGGTATCGGTATACTTGGTAGGCTCATTGAGGTTGAGCACCAGATTGGAGGCGAGGATATCGGTGGCGCGGTCGCCTATCATTATCACGCGCCAGGGGGTGCTGAAGGGCAGCTTGATATGTGCCTTGTCGCCATCGCGGCCGGGTGTGAGCCACGAGCGGAATACAAAGTCGGTGTCGTCGAGATTGAGGTGCATCACCGGGAAATCGACCAGCGCCGCTTCGTGGATATTGAGGTAGGTGGAGTCGTTGGCCTTGAGCATGAGCGATGTCTGCACGCCGGTGGGCGAGAACATCGACGACGATACATTGCCCATGTGGGCATCGTCGGCATGTCTGCGTATCCCGCTCAGCGACGAGCGTATGTACTCGTACTCCTGTGTATCGTAGTCGCCGGGAATCCACCATGCCGTGATGTCGCCGGGCATGGCAAACTCGGTGAGCTCGTCGGTCACGGTCAGACGCTTTTTCTTCTGCTTGGGAAATACGTATCGCAGTCCGATGCCGTCGTCGTAGGCGCGAAACTCCACATTGAGGTGGGTGCCGTAGCGGCGGTTGACCAGCTGCACTGTCATGGCATTGTAATTGTCGCGTATGGAGTCATTCTCGCCCCATACGGGCGCCCACATCGTATCCGACGATGCGCGGGTGATGCTCTCGACGGTAAAGCCGCTGTCAAATCCGCGGGCGTCTTTCATCTCAAACCCCAGCGCCGAGGCTTTGACAAGCTCCTCGCCGCGATAGTCTACGGTGTACTGCGGGGCGCCATCGGCTGTCAGGGAGAAGTCGAGGCTGATTTTGCCGTCGGGCGAGGCCACGCGGTCGGCCGCCAAAGCCGGCAGAGCCGACAGTATGGCCGTCATTATCAAGAGTCTGTTTTTCATATTGAGCGGTAAGTATGTATGATTTCCCACAAATTTACGCAATTGTTCAGAGTATATGGCGATTTTGGTGTTTAAAGTGTGACGTAGTTGTTACAAATGCGCCACAAAGCGGTGAATTTTCAGCACATGTAACAAGTATGTAACAATTTTATATTATATGTAAAATATTTAAATACAGTGTATTATAATGCGAAAATTGGCGTAAACCTTGTGTTAACATTTATTAACTATATTGTGCTTGACAAGACCTCCGTTTTGCCCCAATTTTGCAATGTCAACAGACAGAAAACCTCAAAAACAAACCCTATAAAATCACACAATATGCGGACGGCTAAATTCCAAGAAAATCTGATGAACCTGCAGAGCAACATGCTCAACTTCGCTTTCATGCTCACCAACAACCGCGACGATGCATACGATCTGCTCCAGGACACCACGCTGAAGGCTCTCGACAATGAGGACAAGTACACCGACAATACCAACTTCAAGGGCTGGGTCTTCACCATCATGCGCAACATCTTCATCAACAACTACCGTCGCGCATCCCGTGCGGCCACCATGGTCGACACCACCGACAGCCTCTACCACCTCAACCTCTCGCAGGACAGTGGCCTCGAATCTCCCGAAGGCTCCTTCCACGCCGCAGAAATCACCGAGGCTATCGACGCTTTTGCCGATGAGTACCGCATCCCCTTCTCGATGCACGTGGCCGGCTACAAATACAGCGAGATAGCCGAGAAGATGGAGCTGCCGCTGGGCACCGTCAAGAGCCGTATCTTCTTTGCCCGCAAGAAACTTCAGGAGCGTTTCGCCGACTATCGCTGATAGCTTGTCAACACCCCGTCTGCGCTTCATTTCCACACGGCCCTGCCATCGCGGCGGGGCCTTTTTTATTTCACTCAATCCTGAATACTGCCGTGTCGAGGCATACGGCCGGGATGCCGCGGGCGCGGCTCACTGCCTCATAGTCGCGCCGGCGCCGCAGACTCACATCGCAGCTTATCACGAGCGTATCGGGCCGCAGGCTGTCGAGCACGGCCGCCGCGGGTGCGATGCAGCGGTTGGTGAGCAGCAGGTGGCTTACGGCCGCGGTGGCGGCCGACGGGCGGCGTCCGGCCGGGATGGCCACCCTCATGCGGCGTCCGCTGAAAATCTCGCCGCGGCGGGTGTATGGCCCGAAGGTGAAGTCGTCGCCGATGACAGTGATGCTGTCGGCTCCGCGCAGGCAGGTATAGTCGGCCAGCGACAGCCGTAGCCGCCGCTCGGCTGCCGCGGCATACCGCGGGGCTGCCGTAGTGAAGGCGCATACCCGCTCGCCGCAGCTCACGACCACCGATGTGCACGAGCCCAGCGGTACGGCGCAGGCCTCGGTCGGCGGCAACTCGCGGGTACAGGCCACAGCGGCTATAAGTGCCGCACATCCTGCCGGAGCGGCAACCATCACTGTGCGGCGCCCGGGCCGGTGGAGCATCAGGGCACATGCCCCTAAAAATATCATCGCCCCCACTGCGGTGACAGGCTCGATAAACAGGCCCGAGGCCACCGCTCCGGGCCACGAGGACACGTGCTCGGCCAGGCTGTCGAGGGCGGCGCACAGGCCGTTGGCGCCGGCATATACGGCGGGGAGGGCGACTCCGGCCAAGCCGCAGAGCATCGTCAGCACCCCCGCTGTCATTAGCAGCGGAAATGCGAGCGCCACGGCCACATTGCACGGCAGGAAGTAGACCGGCAGGGCGTGAAACCACAGCGCCGTGACCGCCATCGTGCCTCCCATGGCCGCCACCGGCACGGCCACGGCCTGCACGCATACGTAAGGCAGGCGTCGGCGAGGGTCTACGGGATTGAGCAGCGGCACAAAGGCCAGCAGCGATGCCACTGCCGCCACCGACAGCTGGAAGCCCGGCGCGAGCAGCTGGCCGGGCCACACGAGCAGTATCACGGCGATGGCGACGCACAGTGAGTTCCACGGCGAGACCTCTCGCCCGATGATGTGCCCCATATAGAGCACAGTGGCCATGATGGCCGCGCGCGTCACCGACGCGCCCATGCCAGTGAGCCATGCAAACGCCCATATGGCCGCGACGATGCCTGCATACTTGAGCGGGCGCAGCCGTGGAAAAAGATTCAGCGGAAAGAGTATCAGAGCCGCTATCAGCGCGATGAATCCCACGTGGAAGCCCGACAGTGCCAGTATATGCGCTATGCCTGCGGCGGCGTAGCGGTCGCGCAGGTCGCTGTCGAGCACATCGCGTTCGGCCAGCAGTATGGCGCTGTATGTGGCATAGGCGCGGTCGTCGGCGCCGCCTTCTATCAAGGCCCGGCGCAGCCGCTCCTTGATGCGGGCGGCCGCCGCGGCCGGAGTGGCGGCTTGCACCGGGGCGGCCGAGAGACATATCTCGGCCGTGGCACCTCTCGATATGGCGCCCGCGCGGGGGATGAGTTGATATGGCACGTCGGCTATCGTGCGCAGAGGCTTTATGCTCCCTCGCAGCAGATAGCGGTAGCCCTCGGCCAGCTCGGCCTCGCCACCCGGATGCCACACCACGGCCCGGAGCCTTACGGCCTCGGGTGCGTAACGGCCGCGCGTCACCGTGTCAATCCGCACCTCGGCATACCCCACGCCGCCGCGGGTGCATACGGCCGAGAATACGGCCTCGCCGCCGTCGTCGCCGTGCCACTCGGGCGGTACCGGCGTGTCACGGGCAAGCGTTGCCGCGGCCATGCCGAGCGCCAGCCCTATCAGGGCGGTGCCGGTATGGAGCCGGAGCAGTATCAGTATGAGAGCGCCCGCAGTGGCGACGGCCGGAGCCGCCCACCACTGCGGGCACAAGGTAGCTGCCGGGATGCCCGCCACGATGCCGGCCGCCAAAGGCAGCGCCGGTACCCGGGCGAGCAGTCCCGTATCCATTTTACACTATCGTGGCCTCGACCACGGCGAGAGACGACAGGCTGATGACTATCCACAGCGCCACGGCCAGCAGCAGCGGCCGCACGCCCACGTTGCGTATCATGCCCAGCGACAGCGACGCGCCTATCATGAACAGCGTCACCACCATGCCGCGGCGGGCTATCCATACCATAGTCTTCACAAAGGCTTCGGGCAGGGGCAGATATGTGTTGATGACCATCGCCAGCACAAAGAGGAATATAAACCAGGGTATGGAAATCTTGCCGGTGCGGTCGCGGAATATAAACATCGTGGCCAGCGCCAGGGGTATGATCCACAGCGCGCGGGTGAGCTTGATGAGGGTGGCAGTCTGTAGGGCCACCTCACCGTATACCTCGCCTGCGCCTACGACCGACGATGTGTCGTGGATGGCGATGGCAGCCCAGGTGCCAAACTGTGTCTGCGTCATATCCAGCATATGGCCGATGGGCGGGAAGATAAAGAGGGCGATGGAGTTGAGGATGAATATCACACCCAGCGACACGGCCATCTCGTCGGAGTCGGCCTTGAGCACCGGGCCGACGGCGGCGATGGCGCTGCCGCCGCATATGGCTGTGCCCGACGATATGAGATATGCCGTCTTGCGGTTGATATGGAGCCAGTAGCCGAAGAGCACGCCCATGGCCATCACGCCGATTACCGATACCACGGTAAACATCATGCCGTCGGCGCCCGAGCGCAGCGACTCCTGCAGGTTCATGTTGAAGCCGAGGCATACCACGGCCACCTGCAGCAGATACTTTGATGTCTTTTTATTGAATTTGGGGCAAGGCATGTCGAGCACAAAGGCAAATACCAGGCCGCAGAGCAGCGCGACCGGGGCCGAGATGTTGGGCAGGCCCACGGCGTCGAGCGGCAATACTATCAGCGCAATCAGCGCGATGTATACGATTTTAGAGAGTTTCATGCTAGAGCTTGTTTAAAAATAAATGTGAATACGTAGGCGCGTCACTCTTTGAGTGATTTTTGTCTAACGATGAGGGAGTGCGGTGGGACTGAAGCCCACTCGCGAGCCCTGCGGGGTTGTGGCCTTTGCCACTCGACCGAAGAGTTGGGCAAAAAGCGCCAAAGAGGGACGCGTGCTGT
>CAJUOC010000013.1 GCA_910587925.1 uncultured Muribaculaceae bacterium | reverse complement strand
TACGACCGTGGGTTGCACCCACGGCTACAATATTGCATCGCTACGCGATGACAGCGCCACGGCGCCCAAGCCCGCGTACCGATGTACAACGGCCGCGGAAACGGCCAAATCGCTCCGCCAAGCCCGCAGAGCGGGCGTCAGGCAGTAGGCACGTGCAAGGCGCGGCGCAGCCCGCCGCAGCGCGTGTTTAAGAGCCAACGTTTACAAGAGGAGCTGCGTAGCTGCGACTCTGCGGCAGCAATACGACAACCTTCACCGCGTAGCGGTGGAATATGGTAGCCGTGGGTGAAACCCACGGAAATATGCGGCATAGGCGAAACGACCGATTTATCGGTCGAATATATCGTGGAGGGGGTCAGAAGACGAGGGCGGGGAGGGCGGCGGCGTTGGGGCGGCGGATGCGCAGCAGGCGGGCGACGGTGGGGGCGATGCGGCGGGCGTCGACGGTGGCGGCTACGGTGTGGGGCGCGACGCCGGGAGCCAGGATGTAGACGGGGGCGGTGGCGGGCGAGTAGCGGCGCACGTAACGGGTGCGCTCGGGCGAGACGGGGCTCACCATATCGTCGACCAGCTCCCAGCCGGGATCGACTTCGAGATAGAGGTCGCCGGCGCTCTCGGGATGGATGCCGCGGCGCAGGGCATCGGCGTGCACGTCGCTGCGGCCGGTGAGTATCTGGTCGATGGTGTACACGCGGTCGACGCCGCTCATGCGGGCCAGCAGCGCGGCGGCCTCGGCACGCACGGTCTTGGCATCGAGCCCGCGGTCTTTGATGAGCTTGTGATTGAGATAAAACTGATTGCCGTGGAAGGCGCTCACCCACTCGCCGTTGCCAAAGGCGCCCATCAGGCAGATATTGAGCAGCGAGCGGGCTTTTTTGGTCGAGAACTCGCCGTAGGGCACGCCCCACTCCTCGGGGTCGCGGCGGGCGACGGGCGCGGCGGGCGTGGCGGCGAGGTAATACACGGCGTTGCCGCTGCCGAGGGTGCTCTCGACGGTGTTTATCAGGCGGGCGATGTCGCGGTCGAGGCGCAGGTAGCTGTCCATGAGCTCGTAGCGGTTGTCGCTGCTGCGGGTATAGTCGTAGGGGCGCAGGGAGTAAGCCACGTTGACCATATCGACGCCGTCGCTCTGCCCCAGGCGCAGGTCGCCGATGAGGTCGATGGCCATGTCGGTCACCTCGGTATTGACCAGGGGCGAGGCGGCAAAGAGGGCGTAGCGGTGGTCGTTGCCGCGCGGAAATACATAGCGGAATTTATAGTGGGTCAGATGCTCGGGCAAGCCGGGATACGACTCGGCCGGTGCCACGGGCGCCCACTGCATGGTGTCGAGGCGCACAGCCAGCGGCGACACACGGTTGCGCCGGGTAAGGGTGGTGGGCGGGTCTTTGTAGTAGGTCGACGTGGCCCAGTTGCCGGTGCGCTGATTGAGCCAGAGGGCCGCGTTGGCGCTGTGGCCGGCCAGGGTGACGGCCACCGAGGGGTCGGCGGCGACGGCATAGGCACGTGTCACGCCTCCGCCGGCTATGCGGCACTCGTCGGTGAGGGTGCTCACGGCCAGCGTGCGGGGCGAGAAGGTCTGGTCGGTGAAATTGCCCACGGCCGCGGCGTCGTGCATGGCGGGCAGGGCGCGCATCGCCTCGGGGTCGTAGATAGTGGAGCCGGTCACGGCGGTGGTCACGGGATCGGCGCCGGTCATGAGCATGGCGGCGGTGGCGGTGAGGTCGAGATTGGTGCCGTAGTCGGCATTGGCCACGGCGACGCCCCGGCGCGAGAGGCGGTTGAAGCCGCCCTCGCCCATGTAGGGCGCGAGCAGGTCGATATATTGAGGGTCGAGGCCGTCGACCACGATGCCTACGGCGAGCTGGGGGCGGCCGTCGGCGGCCGAGGCCGAAACGGCAGCCGCGGCAATACATGCCGCGGCCAGCACATTGCGGTATGATTTCATCAGATTCATGCCGCAAAGGTAATAAAAAATGCGCTACTTGTACTCCTTGACGGGGATGGTACCGTTGAGAGCGCCGAGGCCGTTGGATGCCAGGGCGAGCATCTCGTTTTCGCCCGGATAGATGTAGAGGGGTGCCAGAAACTCGACCCGCGAGCGCACACGGTCGGTGACATACTGCGAGTACGACACTCCGCCCGTGAGCAGGATGGCGTCGATATTGCCGGCGAGAGCCACTGCGGCGCCGCCTATAGATTTGCACACCTGGTATATCATGGCGCCGAGCACCAGCTCGGCCTTTTTGTCGCCGGCCTCGATATTGCGCACGATCTGAGCCACGTCGGTGGTGCCGAGATGGGCCACCAGGCCGGCGTTGCCGCTGATGCGGCGCTTGAGCTGCTCGCGGGTGTAGCGCTGCGAGTAACACAGGTCGATGAGCGAGCCGGGGGGCAGGGTGCCGGCGCGCTCGGGCGAGAAGGGTCCCTCGCCGTCGAAGGCGTTGTTGACGTCGATGCACCGGCCCATGCGGTGGGCGCCGATGGATATGCCGCCGCCGAGGTGGGCCACGATGAGGTTGAGGTCTTCGTAGCGGCGTCCTTGGTCGGCCGCAAAGCGGCGGGCGATGGCGCGCTGGTTGAGGGCGTGCCAGGTGGTGATACGGGGCAGCAGAGGCGAGCCGCTCACGCGGGCCACATCGTCGAGCTCGTCGACCACGCCGGGGTCGGCCGTAAGGGCGCGGCAGCCGGGGATGCGGGCGGCCAGGTCGGCGGCCATGCGGCAGCCCAGGTTGCAGGCATGGTTGCGCAGGGGGTGCTCCATCTCGGAGAGCATCACGTCGTTGACCTCATAGACGCCGCCCTCGACGGGCTTGAGCAGACCGCCGCGGCCCACGATGGCATCAAACTCCAGCGGGATTTCGTGGCGGCGGAGCACGTCGAGCACCAGGTCGCGGCGAAACTCAAACTGGTCGCTCACCTTGGCGTAGCGGCTCAGCTCCTCGACCGAGTGGGATATACTCTCGGTGAGCAGCGGATTGAGATCGTCGTATACGGCTATCTTGGTAGAGGTCGAGCCGGGATTTATGGTCAAAATCTTCATAGGTGGGTCAGGTAGGTATTATGGAGGTGAGAGGGGGCGGGGGGCGGGCGCCGGTCAGCGGCGGCCGGTGAGGGCGGCCAGGGCCAGCGAGGCAAACTTCGAGCCGGCGTCGTCGCTGCGCGAGGGCACCACCACGGGCGCCATCGTGCCGGTAAGCACTCCGGCGGTCTCGGCGCCGGCAAAGCATGTCATTGTCTTATAGAATACGTTGCCCGCCTCGATATCGGGGAATATGAGGGCGTCGGCGTGGCCACACACCTCCGAGGTGAGGCCCTTGACCCGGGCCGAATGGCTGTCGCAGGCGGTCTTCACGTCCATCGGGCCGGCCACGGCCACATCGCCCCACTCGCCGGCGGCGGCGCGGGCCACGATGTCGGCATAGCCGAGTGTGACTGGGAATTTGGGCGAGGTCTTCTCGGTGCAGTGTACCAGCGCCATGCGCGGGCGCTCTATGCCCAGGGCGCGGCAGGCGTCGGCCACATAGCCCACCATGGCTGCGCGCTGCACGGCGGTCGGGAAGGGTATCACGGCCACATCGCTCATGAAGAGGAGCTTGTCGTAGCCGGGCACCTGCATCACCGTGAGATGCGACATCACTCCGCCGGGGGGCAGCAGGCCGTGCTGCTTGTCGAGCACGGCGCGCAGCAGATTGTCGGTATTGATGAGGCCCTTCATGAGCACGTCGGCGCGGCACTCGCGCACATCGGCCACGGCGGCGCGCGCAGCCTCGTCGGCATCGGCGCACTCCACCACGGTGCAACTCGCCGCATAGTCGCGCAGCGCGGCGGGGAGCGACGCGGGCGCCTTGCAGTAGAGGCGGCATGCGATTATACCCAGGCTCAGGCCGCGGGCTACCGCCTCGACGGTAGCCTCGTCGTCGGGACACACGACTGCCACACGCACGGGTGCGGAGGCCTGGGAGAGAAGTCGGGTGACCATTGCATCAAAGTTGCGAATCGGGCTCATGATGACACATTTTTTAGAATTTTGTGCAAATATCGCCATTTTTCCACTCACGTGCAATATGTTTGACAACATAGCCGCTGTGTAGACGGCATCAGCGGAAGCAGCGGCGCACCAGCGAGCGCAGCACCAGCGCGTCGAGGGCGGTGAGGACGACCATCACACCGACGGCCACGGCGACGCCGGCTGCGGGCGACGACGCGCCTATGCCGAGGGTGGCGAGCGGAGACGTCCACAGCGGGCGCAGGACGGCGGCCGCGACGAGCACGGCGGCAAGCACGGCGCCGTTGAGAGCGGCCACCAGGGCGATGTAGCTGCGGCTCACCCGGCCGGGGGTGTATCCGAGCATGAGCAGGCCCGATATGGCGCGGCGGTTTTTGGTGACCAGCAGGTAGAGGCTCAGCAGCAGTATGCCCAGTGCCATCAGGGTGATGGCGCCGCCCACGGCCGCCACGGCCCCGGTCACGAGGGCGAGCAGATGCGAGGCGCGGTCGGCGTCGGCGCCCGATGCCCCGGTGCTGTAGCCGCGCGCGTCGAGCCAGCGGTCGACGGCGGGATCGCCGGGGCGCGATGTCAGTACCACCACCCGCGACGGACGGCGGGACTCGCCTGTGCCGTATCGCGCCGAGGCCCACTCCATGAAGTCCTCGGGCACGGCTATCGTATTGAGGCGGTCGGAGTACCCCACGATGCGCGCCGGCAACATGGCGCCGTCGCGGCCGATAGCCACGGTGAGCGGCAGAGCGCTGAGCATACCCTCGCTCACGGCGGGCATACCGCCCGAGGCGGCAAAGCCGAAATTGTACAGGGCCAGATAGTCGCGCGGTATCACCACGGGCACCATCGGCGCCGAGGGGTCGAAGTGCCACCGGGCGGTGTCGACGTCGAGAAACCGTGCCGGCAGCGACTCAAAAAATAGCGCCGTCGACATCTGACGGCCGCCCAGGCTCACGGCGGCGTGCACCGGGAAGTCGGCCGCGCGCAGCGGGGCCATGTCGGCCACCCAGGGCTGGGCGGCCAGCTCGGCGAGGTCGGCATCGCTCAGAGTGGGCGCCGAGCCGCGGAATGTATCGCCGGCGCTCACACGACGCGAGATGGTGAGCCGGCTCTGTGGCCCGGCCTCGGGGCTCATGGCTGCCGAGAGGTCGGCGTGGAGCTGCACGGCCAGTGTGACGATGACAAGCCCGACAAAGACAGACACGCCGTAGCCGGCGAGCTGCCAGGCGCTGATATTGCGGCGGAGGAGTTTCCAGATCATAGCTGCAAGATGGTAATATCGCCTGCGAGGGCAAATGGCGTGCCCACCGACGTGGCCACCACGGCGGCGCCCTGAGCGGCGGCGCGCTCGGCGGCCATGTCGGCCGCGAGGCGGTTGTTGGCCGGGTCGAGATGGCTCGCGGGCTCGTCGAGCAGCAGGAAGTCAAATGGCTGGCACAGGGCGCGTATCAGCGCCACCCGCTGCTGCTGGCCGGCCGAGAGCCGCCCGGCCGGACGGTCGATGCGGTCGGCCAGGCCGAGGCGGTCGAAGTCGGCCCGTATCTCGGCCTCGGAGCGAAAGTCGGTGAGACGGTTTTTGAGCATCACATTGTCCAGGGCCGACAGCTCGGGGAAGAGGTCGAGCCCCTGGGGCATGTATGCGATATGGCGGCGGCGCAGCCCGCACCAGTCGGCCACGCGCAGCGATGCGGCGTCGCGGCCGCCTATGCAGATGCGGCCGCGGTAGTCGGTGCGCAGGCCGTAGAGGTACGCGCAGAGCGAGGTCTTGCCGTGGCCCGAGCCGGCCTCGATGCAGTATGTATGGCCCCGATGCAGGGTGAGCGCCGAGAGCCACACGTCGCCGGCCACCTCGGCTCCCTCGGCGGCAAACACCTCGGGTATCACGCCGTCGAGGCTTATGGTATCAATCGATTGCATGGAGCACGTCGAGCAGATTGGCCACAAAACCCTTGCGCGAGCCGCTGAAGTCGATGTCTATATCGGCTCCGCCGGCATCGGCGCGGGCGTCAATCAGCAGGCCGCAGCCGTCGAGCCCGAGCATCATCGCCGGGGGCGAGCCGGCGGCCAGGCGGGCCTGCATCCGGGCGGGGGAGTCCCAGCCGGGCGCTGCGGAGGCAGGATATCCCGGCGTCGACACCATCACGGTCGAGGCGTCGCGGGCGCCTCCGCGCAGCAAGGTCATGCCCCCGAAGCCGAGGCTGAAGCCAGAGGAAGTGCGGGTGAGGGGCACGCCGTACACGCCCAGGATGTCGGCCACGGCTGCGGTCACCTCGCCGGCTCGGCCGGTAGCCGTACCTAAGGCAAGGGCGGCGCGCCAGGCAGTGGGGTCGGCCAATGACTGTCCGCCGAAATCGACCGACAGGGCCAGGCGGCCGTCGAGGTCGCCGATGGCCCGACGCACATCGGGGTCGAGATACATACCGCCGGTGGCGCGGTCGATGGCGGCCGCAATGTCGAAGCCGGCCGGCAGGGCCAGCGCGAGCGCCACCGTGGCCGTGGTATCCACCGCGGCGAGCACCGAGCCGGGCGCGCTCACCGCGGCGGCATCGGCCAGGGCGAGACGGCGGCCGTCGCGCGAGGCGGCCTTGGTGACGGCTATGGCGGCGCGCGGCCCGTCTATCTGCACGGCGCTCTGATAGCAAGTGCTGTCGGGCGCGGCCACCGACATATATATAGGAGCGTCGGCCGCGGCGATGCTGTCGGCGAGCCACGCCGGCGCGTCGCCGCCGCGGGCCTTGAGCGCCTCGACCACCTCGGCGGCGCGGGCGTCGGCCGCGGCGGTCACCACCCACATGAGCTTGCCGTCGCACACCACCCGCCGCGACTCGCCCGGGCGTGAATACACCTCGAGCTCTCCGCTGCGGGCGGCCGTCCAGCCGGCATCGGCCAGAGCGCCGGTCAGCTTGCCGGGAGCGGTCACCGGCACTGCCATGGCGCGCAGCGACGGATTGCTGTACTTGACGAGCATGGCGGCGCTGCGGTCGAGGCCGTCGGCTGTGGCCACGAGCGAGAGCACCCCGCGGTCGTCGGCGTGAAGGCGGTCGAGGGCGTCGGCGCCGGCCGAGGCGGCCAGCCGGTCGATATCGGCCATGATCACCTGGTCGTAATCCCGGCCGAGCTCGGCCAGGAGGGCGGCGCGGCCGTCGGGGCGGTCGTCGCTGCAAGAGCCGGCGGCGACGGCGCCGATGAGGGCCACTGCAGCGGCCCGCAGATATGCTGATAGTTTCATGGCGGCAAAAATACCACCTTTTTTTGACGCGCCGCTCGCGGTTGACATTTTTTTTATACTTTTGTGGTGAAACCAATTCACCCTCACAATCCATATGGACTTCATATCGCAAAGAGTACAGTCGCTGGCAGCGTCGCAGACCCTCGCCATGTCGCAGAAAAGCAGCGAGCTGCGTGCCCGCGGTGTCGACGTGATCAATCTTTCGGTGGGCGAGCCCGACTTCCCCACCCCGCAGCATATCAAGGATGCCGCGGTGGCCGCCATCGCCGACAACTTCACCTTCTACACCCCGGTGCCGGGCTATCTGTCGCTGCGCCGCGCCATCGCCGACAAGCTCGCCCGCGAGAACGGTCTGAGCTACGCTCCCGAGCAGATAGTGGTGTCGACGGGCGCCAAGCAGGCTCTGTGCAATGTGATACTGAGCACGGTAAATCCCGGCGACGAGGTGATAATCCCCACTCCGGCGTGGGTGAGCTACGTGGAGATGGTCAAGCTGGCCGAGGGTGTCACCGTCGAGGTGCCCGCCGGCATCGACACCGACTTCAAGATCACGCCCGCCCAGCTCGAGGCCGCCATCACGCCACGCACCCGTATGCTGCTGATGTGCTCGCCCTCCAATCCCACCGGCAGCGTCTACACTCCCGAGGAGCTGCGCGCGCTGGTCGACGTGCTGGCCCGCCACCCGCAGGTAATCGTCATGGCCGACGAGATTTACGAGCACATCAACTATACCGGCTCCTTCACCTCGCTGGGCTCCTTTGCCGAGATAGCCGACCGCACCGTCATCATCAACGGCGTGAGCAAGGCATATGCCATGACCGGCTGGCGCATAGGCTACTGCGCCGCACCTCTTGCCATCGCCAAGGCCTGCACCAAGCTGCAGGGACAGTATACCTCGGGCGCGTCGTCGATAGCCCAAAAGGCCGCGGAGGCCGCCTACACCGGCCCGCAGGACTGTGTGGCCGAGATGCGCGCCGCCTTCCGCCGCCGTCGCGACCTGGTGGTCGACCTTGCCTCGAAGATACCGGGCTTCCGCGTAAATGAGCCGCAGGGCGCCTTCTACCTCTTCCCGGAAGTGAGCGCCGTGCTCGGCCGCCATACTCCCGACGGCCGCCTCATCGCCACATCGGGCGACCTGGCCATGTATCTGCTCGAAGACGCCCATGTGGCCACCGTCGACGGCGCCGCATTCTGTGCCCCGGGCTACATACGCTTCAGCTACGCCACCTCCGACGACAATCTCCGTGCCGCCATGGAGCGCATCGCCGCCGCAGTGGCCGCCCTGCGCTGACACCGATTCACATATACGACATACCGGCCCGCCGGGGTGCAACCAAAGCCCCGGCGGGCTTGTTATAGATTCGTGGCAGCAATCCCCGCCACTACGAATCCATGACATCCGCTCTCCACTCCATCCTGCTCTACGCGGCCATCGCCCTGGCCATGTGTGCGTGTGGCCGCGCCAAGTCGGCCGTCGAGCCATGGTCGCTGGCCGATACCGAGGTGTGCCTGCGCTGCGGCGAGGTATACCGCATACCCTTTACCGGCGGCTCTGCCGACTATACCCTGCACAATCCCGCGCCCGATGCTGCCGAGGTGACGGCCGTCGGGGGAGGCGATGCGGGCGGCCAGGCGCTGGTGCTTCGCGGCAAGAGCAAGGGTACATCGCAGATTACCGTGCGCGACAACCGCGCCGACCGCTCGGTGTGCATCGTGCTGCGGGTAGTCGACCCGTACTTTGCGCTGCTTGGCTCGGTACATACCGACCCCGGCCGCCAGGATCATCTGCTGGCCTGGGATACCAACCTGTATCTCAACTCCGACGGCCGCTTTATCCTCACCACCTTTACCGACGGCCTGCCCATAAAGCCGGCGCTCATCGCCCGCGGTACATACCGGGTGACCCCGGCCGGCGACAGCGGCGGATACGACATCACCATCGCCCCCGACGGGATGCACATGCCCCCGCAGACATACGCCGTCGCGGCCGGCTCGCCTCTGGCGGCCATGCTGGAGTCGTGGGACCTCGCGGCGCCGGTGTCTGACCTCGACATGTGTGAGTTGCCCAACCGCGCCGGCAGCCGCGGCGCGCGCTACTGGCTGTCTACGGCCGAGCGACTGCCCTCCCATCTGAGATTCTGATTGCACGACATACGCAGATTTTTTGTACCTTTGCGAAAATTCGCATTTTTCAAAAAATGGTACAGACTCCTCAAGATACCCCGGTGAAGCGCACTGTGCTCGACGTCGACGACGTCGTGGAGATGGTGCCCCGCCTGCGTGGCCACGAGAAGCTGGTGAAGCGCGCGCTGCACTGGCTCCAGGTCGACCGGGTCAACGACGTGCACTCGCGCGGATTTGACCATCCGGGGCCCGACTTTGTGAAATTTCTCCTCGACGACTTCAATATAAAGCTGCGCATCGACAATGAGCAGGTGCTCGACAATCTCCCCGCGGGCGCTTTCATCACGGTGAGCAACCACCCCTTCGGCGCCCTCGACGGCATATCGCTCATACACATCATCGCCTCGCGCCGCCCCCGCTACAAGGTGATGGTCAACATGATACTCAACCGTCTCACGGCCATGCGGCCCAACTTCATCGCCGTCGACCAGACCGCATCCGACGACCCGGCCAAGAAGGCCGTCTCGGTGCAGGGCATACGCCAGGCCATACGCCAGGTGCGCTCGGGCGAGCCCATCGGATTTTTCCCCGCCGGCGCCGTGAGCAAGGTCAACTGGCGAGGGCACCTCGTAGACCGCCCCTGGCAGCCCAATATCATCAGCCTCATCGAGAAGCTCGACGTGCCGGTGATACCCATCTACTTCCACGGCACCAACAGCTGGCTCTTCAACTTCCTGGGCGTCGTGTGCTGGCAGCTGCGCACCCTGCGCCTGCCCTCCGAGGTATGGCGCAAGTGCAACACCACCCTGCACATATCGGTGGGCGACCCCATCCCCGTCGAGGAGCAGAAGCGCCACCAAGGCTCCACCGAGGAGTTTGCAGAGTGGCTCAAGTCGAAAACTTACGCCATGCGGTCATGGAAATGAGCGCCAATCTCCCCGCGCGCCCCTCGGCCGAGGTGCAGCAGGCCAAGCAGCGGCTGGGTATCGTGGGCAACTCGCCCGCGCTGAGCGCCGCCGTGGCCCGTGCCATGCGCGTGGCCCCCATCGACCTGTCGGTGCTCATCACCGGCGAAAGCGGCACGGGCAAGGAGTTTTTTCCCAAGATAATCCACAACTACTCATCGCGCAAACACGCCAAGTACATCGCCGTCAACTGCGGCGCCATACCCGAGGGCACCATCGACTCGGAGCTGTTTGGCCACGAGAAAGGCTCGTTTACCGGCGCCGTGGCCTCGCGCAAGGGATACTTTGAGGAGGCCGACGGCGGCACCATCTTTCTCGATGAGGTGGCCGAGCTGCCCCTCACCACCCAGGCCCGCCTGCTGCGCGTGCTCGAGTCGGGCGAGTTTCTCAAGGTGGGGTCGAGCACGGTGCAGCGCACCAACATACGCGTGGTGGCCGCCACCAACGTCGACATGCTCCGCGCCGTCGAGGAGGGCCGCTTCCGCGAAGACCTCTACTACCGCCTGAGCACGGTGCAGATCACCATACCGCCGCTGCGCGACCGCGGCAGCGACATCGCCCTGCTGGCGCGCAAGTTTGCCGCCGACTTTGCCGAGCGCTGGCGTCTGCCGGCCATCACCCTTACCGAGGAGGCCCGCGAGGCGCTGATGCACTACTCGTGGCCCGGCAATGTACGCCAGCTCAAAAATGTGATAGAGCAGGTGGCGCTATTCGAGGCCGGCGCCGACGTCGACACGGCCACCCTGCGCCATTACCTGCCGCAGGGGGCGGCCGTCACCGCCCCGGCCGTCATCCCCGGCCGCAGCCACACCTACGAGCGTGAGCGCGAGATGCTCTTCAACCTCATCATCAACCTGCAAAAGCGTATCGACGAGCTGGAGGCGCGCCTCGACGACGCCCCCGCCGCCCCGGCCGCATCGCCCCTGCGCCACCGCGTCGACCCCGATGCCGACGGCCCCGGCACAGCCGTGGCCACCTACGTCGACTTCAGCAAGACCGCCCCGACCGCCGACTATGTGACATATACCGACACGGCCGACATCGCTCCGGCCGAGCCTGCCCCGGCCGAGCCTGCCTCGCTCCAGGAGCAGGAGCGCGCCGCCATCGTCGCCGCGCTCGACCGCAACGGCGGCCAGCGCAAGTCGGCCGCCGCCGAGCTCGGCATATCGCCCCGCACCCTTTACCGCAAAATCAAGGACTATGGCCTCGAATAGACTCACCGCGCTGATTATCGCGGTGGCGGCGTTTATCGCCGGCGCCGTACACGGCTGCATACCCTCGTACAAGCTCAACGGCTCTGCCATCGACTATACGGTGTACCGCACCATACATGTGAGCGAGTTTCCCATACGCGCGGCCCTGGTGTATCCGCCCCTGCAGATGACATTTGAAAACGAGCTCAACGACTACATCACCCGCAACACCCGCCTGCAGACCACCGACGGCGCCTCCGACCTCATCCTCGAGGGTGAGATCACCGGCTACTCGCTCTCGCCGCAGGCCGTCACCGAGAATGCCATCGCCTCGCAGACTCGCCTCACCATCACGGTACGCGTCAAGTACACCGACACCAAGGCCGAGGGCAAAGACATCGACCAGACCTTCTCGGCATACCGCGACTTCGACTCCTCGCTGATGCTCACCGACGTGCAAGACGACCTCTGCCAGCAGATATCCAAGGAGCTGGTCGACCTCATATTCAACTCTACCCTCGGCAACTGGTAATGGCTCTCTCCGACATCCTCACCTCCCTCGCATCGGGCACGGCGCCCGACCCCGCGACCGTCGCCGAGCTGCGCCGCATGGCCGCCACCCTGCCGGCATCGCCCGTGGCGCCGGCAGCCCTGCTCAAGTACTGCGACGACGCACTCGACGCCGACGAGCGCGCCGCGCTGCGCGCCCGCGTGGCCCTGGCGTCGGGCGACCCCGAGGCCACCGCCGCCATGCTCGACCCGGCCGCCGCCGAGCTGGCCGACTTCTACCCGCCAGAGCCGCCGGCTCCCTCGCCGTCGACCGTCGACACCATCGACACTTTCCTGCGCACATACGGCCACTCGTCGCCCGAGCAAGACGCCCTGCTCGAGCGCATGATATTCAATCCCGTGCCCGAGTATGCCGAGACCCTCGCCCGCGACGACGCTGCCCCAGCGCCCGACGCAGCCCCGGCCGGCTCGCAAGACGCTCTCATCGACGCATTCCTGGCCGCCAATCCCGTGGCGCCCGGCGACACCCCGGCCGCTGCCGCAGCCGACACCGCCGCAGAGCAGCAGCCCGCGCCCGAGGAGCCGCAGAGCCGCCCGCGACACCGCAAGCGCCCCGCCGCCCCGGCCGCCGACGACGACTCCCTGCTCAGCGAGAGCCTCGCCCGTATCTTCATCAAACAGGGCCGATACGAGCGCGCATACGAAATTATCTCAAACTTAAGTTTGAATTATCCAAAAAAAAGTATTTACTTTGCAGACCAATTGCGCTACCTGCGTAAGCTCATGCTGATACAGCAGGCCACGCGCACCTAATCCACACAATCCCGAATATGTACGTAGTAATCATCGTATTGACCGTAATTGTAGCCATACTGCTCATTGGCATCGTTCTGATTCAGAAGTCGAAAGGCGGCGGCCTGTCGTCGCAGTTCGGCGGTGCCGGCTCCGTGATGGGCGTGCGCCAGACCAACAGCTTCCTGGAGAAAGCCACCTGGACCCTCGCCGGCCTCATCGTGGTGCTCTCCGTAGCATCGGCCTACACCATGCCCAAGAGCAACACCGGCGCCACCGTGCGCACCGAGGCTGCGGCTCCCGCTCCCGTAGGCGGCGACTTCGGCACCCCGGCTCCCGCCGCCCCTGCCGCTGATCCCGCCACCCAGCCCGGCGAATAATCGGTCAAGACAGCCCATACATACCCAGCGCATCGCCCGGTACACGCCACACGCGTCCCGGGCTTTGACGCATACTCACACCACCGCACATGCAACGCTCCGATTTTGAGATAATGGCCCCCGTAGGGTCTTACGAGTCGCTCGCCGCAGCTATCGACGCCGGCACCGACGCCGTGTACTTCGGCGTCGAGGGGCTCAACATGCGCTCCCGCTCGAGCGCCAACTTCACCCTCGACGACCTCCGCGCCATCGCCGCCCGATGCGGCGAGCACGGTGTGCGCACATACCTCACCCTCAACACCATCATGTACGACGCCGACCTCGACCGCATGCGCGCCGTCGTAGACGCCGTGGCCGAGGCAGGCATCACCGCCGTCATCGCCTCCGACATCGCCGCCATCATGTATGCCGCATCGCGCGGAGTCGAGGTGCACATATCCACACAGTGCAACATCAGCAACGTCGAGGCCGTGCGGTTTTACTCGCAGTGGGCCGATGTGGTCGTGCTCGCCCGCGAGCTCTCGCTCGACCAGGTGGCCACCATCGCCGAGGCCATACGCCGCGACGACATCCGCGGCCCGCGCGGCGAGCTGGTGCGCATCGAGATGTTTTGCCACGGCGCCCTGTGCATGGCCGTGTCGGGCAAGTGCTACCTGAGCCTCCACCAGATGAATTCCAGCGCCAACCGCGGCGCATGCACCCAGATATGCCGCCGCGGCTACGAGGTGACCGACCTTGAGACCGGCGACAAGCTCCGCGTCGACAACAAGTATATCATGTCGCCCAAAGACCTCAAGACCATCCACTTCCTCGACCGCATGATCGACGCCGGCGTCACGGTATTCAAGATTGAGGGCCGCGCCCGCGGCCCCGAGTACGTGGCCACCGCCGTGCGCTGCTACTCAGAGGCCATCGACGCCATATGCGACGGCAGCTACGGCGCCGAGGCCGTCGCCGGCTGGGACGAGCGACTGGGGCGCATCTTCAACCGCGGATTCTGGGACGGCTACTACCTGGGCCGGCGCCTGGGCGAGTGGTCGGGCAAGTACGGCTCGTCGGCCACCCGCGTCAAGCACTACGTGGCCAAGGGCGTCAAGTACTACTCGCGCCTCGGCGTGGGCGAGTTTGTCATGGAGGCGGGAGAGCTGCATGTCGGCGACGAAATCATCATCACCGGCCCCACCACCGGCGCCATGATGATTACTGTCGACGACATACGCGTCGACTGCCGCTCGGTGGAGCGCGCCGTCAAGGGCGACGCATTCTCCATACCCGTGCCGGCCAAGATACGCCCCTCCGACCGCCTCTACCGCTGGGACAAGACCGGCCTCTGATGCTGGCGCCCTACCCCATACTGCGCGCCCGCTACCAGGCATATCTGCTGCTCGAGCGCGGCCTGGCCGACAATACCCGCGAGGCGTATCTGCGCGACATCGACCGCCTCCAGCAGTGGCTCGCCGACGAGGGCATCGACTACGACTCGGCCACCACCGACGAGCTCTCGGCCTTCATCGCCTCGCTGTGCGACCTGGGCATCGCCGCCCGCTCGGTGGCCCGCATCATGTCGGGCATCAAGAGCTTCTACCGCTTTCTACATCTCGAGGCGGGCGTCGAGGGCGACGCCGCCTCGCGCCTGCGCACTCCCGCCATGATACGCCGCCTGCCACAGGTGCTCAGCGTGGCCGAGATCGACGCCATGGAGGCGGCCATCGTACCGGGACCCACGGCGAGGCGCAACCGCGCCATCATCGAGATGCTATACGGCTGCGGGCTGCGCGTGAGCGAGCTGGTCGGGCTTGAATTCTCGCGCATCGACGCCGCCCGCCGCGTCGCCCTCATCACCGGCAAGGGCGACAAGGAGCGGCTCGTGCCGGTATCCGACGCGGCCATCGCCGCCCTCGACGACTACCTGCCCGACCGCGCCCGCCTCGACGTGAAGCCCGGCGAGGAAAACGTCGTGTTTCTCAACGTGCGCGGCCGCCGGCTCACCCGCCAGATGGTGTTCATCTTCCTGCGCGACCTGGCCGCCCTGGCAGGCATCCGCAAGGTGATATCGCCCCACACCCTGCGCCACTCCTTTGCCACCCACCTGCTCGAGGGCGGCGCCAACCTCCGCGCCATACAGCAGATGCTCGGCCACGAGAGCATCGCCACCACCGAGCTCTATCTCCACCTCGACACCCGAGCCCTCCACGACGAGATTATCGCCCACCATCCACGCAACCGCGTCCGGCATCTGCTTTGAATTAAGCCGCCATTTTCATACCTTTGCACATATGTCACAATCAATCTTCATAACCGGCGGTGCATCCGGCATCGGAGCAGCCGCAGTACGACTCTTCGCCGCCCGAGGCTGGCACGTGACCTTTCTCGACTCCGACGCCCGCGCCGCCAAGGCCCTCATAGCCGAGGTCGACTCACCTGAGCCCGTCTGCTTCATCGAGGGCTCCACTCGCTCGCGCTCCGACCTGGAGAGCGCCCTGGAGCTGGCCGCCGACGATGCCGGCGGTATCGACGCCCTCTTTGCCAACGCCGGCATCCATCGCAAAAACACCATCATAGACATCACCTCCGACGAGCTGTCGGAGCTTATCGCCACCAATATCGTCGGCACGGTAAACACCATCCAGGCCGCCATACCCTTCCTGGCCAACGCCGAGCAAGGCGCCGCCATCGTCATCAACGCCTCCGACCAGTGCTTCATCGGCAAGGGCGGCAACTGCGGCTACGGCCTCACCAAGGGCGCCCTGGGCCAGCTCACCCGCTCGGCAGCCATCGACCTGGCCCATCTGGGCATACGCGTCAACGCCGTGTGCCCCTCGACGGTCGACACCCCGCTGGTACGCCGCTGCTTTGAGCACGTGGCCGCCCGCTCCAAGCGCGCCACCCCCGAGAGCCTCCGCCGCGACGAAGACGCCCTCTTTCTGCGCGGACGCATGGGCACGCCCGACGAGGTCGCCGCGCTCGTATACTTCCTGGCCTCGGCCGAGGCATCATTCTGCACCGGGGGCCTCTATCCCGTCGACGGCGGCCTCACCGCCATGTAAACACACACTCTACATCTGATGATCGAACGCATAATCATGATAGACTCCGCCGACCCCGTCGGATTCTATGGAGTCAACAACGCCAACATGCTCCTGCTGCGCAACCTCTTCCCCAAGCTGCGCATCGCCGCCCGCGGAGCAGTGATAAAAGTAATCGGCGAGGACGGCGAGACAGCCGAGTTTGAGCGCTACGTAAAGCAGCTCGAGGAGTACACCGTGCGCCACAACACACTCACCGAGGAAGCCATCCTCGACATCGTCAAGGGCGACGGTCCCCGCGAGATAAAAAAAGACAGCGTGATAATCTACGGCGTGAGCGGCCGCCCCATACAGGGACGCACCCCCAATCAGCAGCGCCTCGTCGAGGAGTTTACCGCCAACGACCTCACCTTTGCCCTCGGCCCCGCCGGCACCGGCAAGACATACATCGCCATCGCCCTGGCCGTGCGCGCCCTCAAAAACAAAGAAGTGCGCAAAATCATACTGTCGCGCCCCGCAGTCGAGGCCGGCGAGAAACTCGGCTTCCTGCCCGGCGACATGAAAGACAAGATCGACCCCTATCTGCAACCCCTCTACGACGCCCTCGAAGACATGATACCCCCCGTGAAGCTGCGCGAATACATGGAGTCGAAAGTCATACAGATAGCCCCGCTCGCCTTCATGCGCGGCCGCACCCTCAACGACGCCGTCATCGTGCTCGACGAAGCCCAGAATACCACCACCCATCAGATAAAGATGTTTCTCACCCGTCTGGGCATGAACGCCAAGATGATCGTCACCGGCGACGTCACCCAGATAGACCTGCCCCGCACCACCTCCTCCGGCCTAATAGAGGCCCTGCGCGTGCTGCGCGACGTCAAAGGCATCGGCCGCGTCGAGTTCGGCAAAAAAGACATCGTGCGCCACGCCCTTGTGCAACGCATCGTCGAAGCCTACGAGCGCGCCGACAAAGAGCACCACCCCGCCGACACCCCGCCCGCCGACCACCCCGCAGAATAGCCCGCCGCCACCCCCGCTCACGCCGCTCAGCAGTCCTCATCGCACAACGATAAGAAAACACCGCAAAAGCCACCTCCCGATAGTCAGCCCAGGTCGATATCCCTCTGATAGTCAGCGCAACATGACAGTCCACGTAGCTTCATAGCCCTCTGATAGTCAGCGCAGGTTTGTAACCTGCGCTTCACCAAGCTATTTCACCTCGTCTTTTTGGCTTTGTAAGTCAAAAAGACGCTATGGCGCGGACGGACGTGCGGGCTTTCGGTTACAAACCGAAAGCTCCGAGCCGAAATAGCAACGCCTCGGCAGTGCGCAGGTTACAAACCTGCGCGGACTAACAAGGCTGGCGGGGCAATGCCAGCGAAGCGGCATCGCGTAGCGATGCAATATGGTAGCCGTGGGTGAAACCCACGGTAGCGTATCGCGCTTGTGCAACGACCAATTTATTGGTCGAACGCGCAAGCCTGCGGAGCAGGCGACAGGCAGTAGGCACGTGCAAGGCGATAGCCGCAGCGCGTGTATTAGGCAAATGTATAACATGCGGAGCTGCGTAGCTGCGACACATCCGCAGTGTCGCAGCTACGCAGCTCCCGCGCTTGGGCCGCATTAAATACACGCGCTGCGGCGGGCTGCGCCGCGCCTTGCAGGTGCCTACTGCCTGTCGCCCGCACTACGGGCTGGCCACAGCCCGCACAGGTTTGTAACGCGCCGAGTAAAGAAGAACCGCAAACGGCTACCGCTTCGCCGCAATTGCGGATGCGAGTGTCGGAGACACGTCATCGTGGTTAACCCCGGGCGTAGCCTGGGGTACTAGCATCCTTAAGTAAATGCGTCTCCGAGAGATGCTTTCAACTTATTGTATCGACAATTTTGGAGCACCTCTCCGAGGCGCACTTATCTGCTTGCTTATTGGCCCCCGGGCTGCGCCCGGGGTTTACCACAATGGCGTGTCTCCGACACGCTCTAAATTACTGTCGGCTATAGCTTTGCATCTCCCTAAATACCGCTGTATTATCTCAAACCCACGCTTCGGCGAGGACGGGTGTGCGGGCTTTCGGTTACAAACCGAAAGCTCCGAGCCGGAATAGCAACGCCTCGGCAGAGCGCAGGTTACAAACCTGCGCGGACTAATGAGAGGGGCGATATGCCACCATGGGCGCGGACTACGGGCGCGGAGCGCTGACACGAGAGCGGCGGGGCAATGCCAGCGACGCGGCATCGCGTAGATTACAAACCTGCGCGGACTAATGAGAGGGGCGATATGCCTCCATGGGTGCAGACTATGGGCGCGGAGCGCTGACACGAGAGCAGCGGGGCAATGCCCGCGACGCGGCATCGCGTAGCGATGCAATATGGTAGCCGTGGGTGAAACCCACGGTAGCGTATCGCGCTTGTGCAACGACCAATTTATTGGTCGAACGCGCAAGCCTGCGGAGCAGGCGACAGGCAGTAGGCACGTGCAAGGCGATAGCCGCAGCGCGTGTATTAGGCAAATGTATAACATGCGGAGCTGCATAGCTGCGACACTGCGGATGTGCCGCAGCTACGCAGCTCCGGCGCTTGGGTCGCATTAAATACACGCGCTGCGGCGGGCTGCGCCGCGCCTTGCACGTGCCTACTGCCTGTAGCCCGCTCCGCGGGCTGGCCACTGCCCGCACAGGTTTGTAACGCGCCAAGTAAAGAAGAACCGCAAATGGCTACCGCTTCGCCGCAATTGCGGATGCGAGTGTCGGAGACACGTCATCATGGTTAAACCCGGGCGTAGCCTGGGGTACGAGCATCCTTAAGTAAATGCGTCTCCGAGAGATGCTTTCAACTTATTGTATCGACAATTTTGGAGCACCTCTCCGAGGCGCACTTATCTGCTTGCTTATTGGCCCCCGGGCTGCGCCCGGGGTTTACCACAATGGCGTGTCTCCGACACGCTCTAAATTACTGTCGGCTATAGCTTTGCATCTCCCTAAATACCGCTGTATTATCTCAAACCCACGCTTCGGCGAGGACGGGTGTGCGGGCTTTCGGTTACAAACCGAAAGCTCCGAGCCGGAATAGCAACGCCTCGGCAGAGCGCAGATTACAAACCTGCGCGGACTAATGAGAGGGGCGATATGCCACCATGAGTGTAGACTATGGGCGCGGAGCGCTGACACGAGAGCGGCGGGGCAATGCCCGCGACGCGGCATCGCGTAGCGATGCAATATGGTAGCCGTGGGTGAAACCCACGGTAGCGTATCGCGCTTGTGCAACGACCAATTTATTGGTCGAATATGCCTTGCGGACATCAGCCACACCCGGCGACAGTCGCACAAAAAAGCCGCATCCACGGCGTGGATGCGGCTTGTATGTTACGGAAGGGATGTATTAGCGGATAACTACCTTGCTGACGGTCTTGCCCTGACGGCGGATGTAGAGACCGGCGGCGGGCTCGGCTACGCGCACGCCCTGGAGGTTGAAGTACTCAACGGGAGCGTCGGCGTCAACAGCGGCATCGGTGTTGATGTCTTTCACGCCTGCATCAATCGATGACAGGAGAGGCATACGTACGGTGTAATCCTTGTACTTGAACCACCAGCCCTGCATAGCCGCTACCTCAGTGTTGCACATACCAACAAACTCATAGGGGCTCTGGAGGAAGGTATACTCATTGTCGCTCATGGAAGCGAAAACAAGCACGCCATAATATCCTGCCTCCTGGTTGCCGGCAGCGGGGAGCGAGCTCCAGATATCAATGTCGTAGACGGTGTTGTCGCTCTGGTCGTCGTCATTATAAGCCTTGTAAATGGTGACACCTCTTGCCACATATGCCTCCATATCGTCATCGTAAGCCACCTTGACAGGGGTACCGAAACCGGCTACGCCAACGAGGGTGATGGTCTTGGTAGCAGAATCGTATGCAGCGTAGAGATTCTCCTCAAGATCGGAGTATCCGGTGTTACCTGCTGCCGAGGTAGCAGCCAGGGCGTTTACCTTGTAAGGCTCTGTAGTAGCCTGACCATTGCCGCGGCCCTCAGTGGAAAGCCAGCCAATGCCATAGTTGTACATCGGGATAAGCTCACCATCGATTACCATGAGCTGGAAGTCGTCGGAGTAGCGCACAAAACCCTTATCGGTGTAACCTACAGTCCAGAAGTAAAATTTGGAGCCTTGCGCCTCGGCGAAGAGCTGTGTACCATTGCCGGCGATGCTCAGCACGGGGACTTTGTAGGTGCCGTCGCTAAACTTAACATCCTCCTCGGCTACAGTAGCTTTGAGCTGCTTTGAGCCCATATCGGTGATTTCGATGGTATATTCATTTTCAGCTGCACCTTTTGCAACCTTGGCATTGAGAGCCAGGGGAGCGGGCTCGCCTACATAAGCACCGCAAAACAGGTATTCGCCGGTGATGTCGCCATACTCAAGGGCAGCCTTGGCAGGCGCATTCATCTTCAGAGTGGGCTTGGCAGCTGTGGTGGCGGCATATGCCTTGTTGACAGACACCTCGGTGTTGAGCTGACGGTCAGTCATTACCGAACGCTGGAGCTTGGGAGCGGCGGCGCTGGCTGCCATGGCAGTCACAGCGACGGCGCAGAGAAGTGTGTAAAGTTTTTTCATACGTTGTGTTGTATTGGATTATGAAACGAGTGTTTTCTATATGCGTGGATGTACCTTGTCGCAGCTGTGTATCGCTACGCGTGGCAAATGTAATATGATTTTTTGATATTCTCAAATATTTTTTAATCAAACTGCGGTTTTTGGTAAAAAAATGGCTAAAATCCGCCGCCACAGTCAGCGCCCACCGCCGCGGCGCGCGCGTGCCCGCAAATATTTATTTCCGCGCACGCGTATTTTTTTATATCTTTGCGGTGTAATACGAAACAACGACACATATTTAATAATATTACAGTCATGAAAATCGAAAAAATCATTGGTCGCGAAGTCCTTGACTCGCGCGGCAACCCCACCGTTGAAGTCGACGTAATCCTCGAGTCCGGCGCACGCGGCCGTGCTTCCGTTCCCTCGGGCGCATCGACCGGCGTCAACGAGGCCCTCGAGCTCCGCGACGGCGACAAGAGCCGCTACATGGGCAAGGGCGTGCTCAAGGCAGCGGCCAATGTCAACGGCCCCATCGCCGAGGCTCTCCGCGGCATGAGCGCTCTGGACCAGATTGCCATCGACGAGAAAATGCTCGAGCTCGACGGCACCGACACCAAGAGCAACCTCGGCGCCAACGCCATCCTCGGCGTATCGCTCGCCGTGGCAAAGGCCGCAGCCGACTACCTCGACCTGCCCCTGTACAAGTACATCGGCGGCTGCAACACCTACGCTCTGCCCGTGCCCATGATGAACATCATCAACGGCGGCGCCCACTCCGACGCTCCCATCTGCTTCCAGGAGTTCATGATTCGTCCCATCGGCGCCGCTTCGTTCCGCGAGGGCATCCGCATGGGCACCGAGGTATTCCACAACCTCAAGAGCGTACTGAAAGAGCGCAACCTCAGCACCGCTGTAGGCGACGAGGGCGGCTTTGCCCCCAACCTCGACGGCACCGAGGACGCCCTCAACGTAATCATCAAGGCCATCGAACGCGCCGGCTACGTACCCGGCAAGGACGTGACCATCGGCCTTGACTGCGCATCGAGCGAATTCTTCCACGACGGCGTATACGACTACACCTGGAAGCAGGGCGCCGACGCTCCCAAGCTCTCCAGCAAGGAGCAGGCAGAGTTCCTCAAGACTCTGGTAGAGAAGTACCCCATCGACTCCATCGAGGACGGCATGGCCGAGAACGACTGGGAAGGCTGGAAAATCCTCACCGACCTCATCGGCGACTGCTGCCAGCTCGTGGGCGACGACCTCTTCGTGACCAACGTGAAGTACCTCGAGCGCGGTATCGAGGAAGGCTGCGCCAACTCCATCCTGGTCAAGGTAAACCAGATCGGCTCGCTCACCGAGACCCTCCGCGCCGTAGAGCTCGCTCAGCGCAACGGCTACACCGCCGTAATCTCGCACCGCTCGGGTGAGACCGAAGACGCTACCATCGCCGACATCGCCGTGGCTACCAACGCCGGCCAGATCAAGACCGGCTCCGCCAGCCGCTCCGACCGCATGGCCAAGTACAACCAGCTCCTCCGCATCGAGGAAGAGCTCGGCGCCGCTGCCCGCTACGGCTACGGCAAGAAGACCAAGCGCACCCTCTGATAACCGCTTATCAGCATAACGACAACGCCCGCGGCCCCGTGCCGCGGGCGTTTCTTTTGCAACAAAAGCGCAGCGCGCAGGCGGCAGCCCCACCGCGCAGCAGAAGCGCGGAGCGCTGGCCCTTACGAATAATCGTTGCATCGAAGTGCAGCCAAAACTCTTAATATTCACAGAAAAACACTACATTTGTTACCATGAGCAAAGTCATCGCCCCTTACCATCTCGTGTTCGCGACGAAAAATCGCCGCACAACCATCCCGGCCGAACTCCGACGGGATGTCTTCAAGATGCTCTTCTCGATACTTCAGGAAAGGAAATGCCATGTGTATCGTATAAACGGCACATCAAACCATGTCCACATACTTTTCGAGCTCCATCCATCCGCCGCTTTAGCTGATATGGTGAAAGAGTTAAAGACCCGCACCTCCTTTTGGATGCATCGCGATGACCGATTCAAGTATTTCAACGGATGGTGTAGCGAATATTTTGCGGAGGTTGTTGCCCGGGATTCCATCGACTCTGTCATAGAGTACATCAAAAATCAAGAATCGCACCATGGCGCCATTTCTCTTGAAGACGAGATGGTCAACTTCTATAGTCGAAACCACTGGATATTCCTGCCTGAATACTTCGATTAGGCGGATAAGGGTCAGGTCTAACGACCTTCCATTCTGCCGGGCAGCCTGCGACTTGCACGGGGTTCCGCTCCGCTTCACCCCGTGTTACTCATAATCGCCAGCGCTCCGCGCTTCTGCATCGCCTCACCACCGATAATCGTTCCGCTTCCACAACAAGCAACGTAGCGAAAGCACACAGCCATCGCAGCAGAAGCGCGGAGCGCTGACCCTTACGAGTAACACGGGGTGGAGCAAAGCGAAACCCCGTGGCAGGTGGTGAAACAAAGCGCAACCCCGTGCAGGAGGCAGCCCCACCGAGCAGCAGAAGCGCGGAGCGCTGGCCCTTATGAGTAACACGGGGTGGAGCAAAGCGAAACCCCGTGCAGGGGGGCAGCCCCACCGCGCAGCAGAAGCGCGGAGCGCTGGCCCTTATGAGTAACACGGGGTGAAGCTAAGCGAAACCCCGTGCAGGCGGCAGCCCCACCGCGCAGCAGAAGCGCGGAGCGCTGACCCTTATGAGTAACACGGGGTGGAGCAAAGCGAAACCCCGTGGCAGGCGGCAGCCGTACAGCAGAAGCGCGGAGCGCTGGCCCTTTTGAATAACACGGGGTGGAGCAAAGAAAGCAGGCTTGCTGAAATTCAGCAAGCCTGCGTCGGTGGAGTACAGCGGACTCGAACCGCTCACCTCGACACTGCCAGTGTCGCGCTCTAGCCAGATGAGCTAGTACCCCGTTTTCAGTTGCAAAGGTACAGCTTATTTTTGAATGTGCAAGGGGTTGAGCGGTGTTTAACATATTTTTGCACTTGTCAGTGGCGATTTGTGCCGTCGCAATACAGAGCGCCCGCGCTGTCGATGGCGACGGCGCGGGCGCATATGGGGAATGACCTGTGGAGGTAATTACTTGGCGTAGTATACCTTGATGGTGCGGAAGCCTACGGTGGCGGTCACGGTCATGGTGACGGTGCTCACCTCCGAGGTGGGGGTCCAGGTCTTGTCGGCGTAGGTGCCGGATGACCAGGTGCAGTTGCCCAGCGCAGTGGCGTGGTTGGCGGTCTGCGGGTCAAACTCTATCTTGGTGATGTGATAGCCGGCTGCGACGGAGATGGTGGTGGCGGTGTTTTTGTAGGTGCGGTATGTCCAGGTGTCGGCATAGTTGTCTTTGGCGGGCTGATGGTACAGACGGGCCGCGGTACCGGTGCCGGTGTTGACGATGGATGCCTCGCCCGAGGTGAAGGTCACGTCTTTGACATCAATCTTAAAGTTGCCTGTGGTACCGTCGGCTACTTCCTGTGAGGTGCTGTAGGCGGGGGTGAGGCCGGTGATGTCGCCCCAGTTGAACACGCCGTCGGCGCTGGGATTGGGGTTGGGGTCGGGCGTGGGATCGGGGGTCGGGTCGGGAGTCGGGTCGGGGGTGACGGTACCGCCCTCGACGGCGATGGAGCCGTCGGCGGGGGTAAGCACGAGGTCGCAGATTTCCCACTTGTCGGCACCGGCGTCGCTGGCGCCGTACTTGAAGGCTACCTGCACCTTCTTGCCGCTCCAGGCGGAGAGGTCGAAGGTATTGCTCTCGGCCCAGGTCCACTTGTTGTCTTCGGCGGGCCAGGTGGTGATATCCATTTCGGTCCAGGCGGTGGAGCCGGCCTCGCGCACTGCAAACTTGCAGAGCTGGGTGATGGTGGTGCGGAACTTGGCGGCCTGACGGAACACGGCGGTGACGCCGGTGGCGGCGCTGAGGTCAATCACGGGCGAGATGGCCCAGGCTACGGTGTTGCCGAGCACCTGGTTGGTGGCGGCGTTGAGGTAGTACTTATTGTTGTACACCTCCCAGCTCCATACCTTGGTAACGCCGGAGGCGAGGGTGGTATTGTCGATGGTCCAGGAGGCCATACCGTTGGCATCGGTGGCGCCGAGGAGGGTGACGCCTGCGCCGGGGTTGGGCGCGGGGCTGTCGGGGATGGTGACGCCCTCGATGGCAAACTCCGAGGAGGCGCCGCTGTTGCCGGTGAGGCCGGTGGTGCCCATCACGGTGGCTACGGTGCCGAGGATGTCAATCTGCTTTTTGTAGTTGGCGGGATTCTCGCGCAGGGCGCCGTACTGGCGCAGCTGTGTGCCCTGCTCGAGCTGTACGACCAGACACTTGGTATAGTCGGTGGTCTCGGGGGTGGCGCCAATCACGAGGGTGTTGCCAAGGTCGGGCGTGGCGGTAAACTGGATGTCTTCGTTTTTGGTGACGGAAGATACCTCGGGAGCCACTGTGCCGACGATGTAGCCGCGTACCCAGCCGCGGGTGGAGTTGCCGGCTGCGATAGCCTGCTCTACGGTGTAGGGCTTCTTAGCCGAGCCGATCTCGTCGCCGAAGCCGATCAGGGAGTCGCCGTCGAGGATGGTGAGCTGCCAGCCGCCGTTGCCGGCGAGGTTGACGTAGTAGCCGCAGATGGCGATGAGGTCGCCGCGGCCCTCGGGGAGCTTCTTGTTCCAGAAGTTGCAGTAGCCGGAGGTGCGCACGTCGAGGGTGTTGCCGGCGGCATCCTGTATCTGCTGGGTCACGTTCTCGTGATACAGCGACAGTGTGGGTATCTCCGCATTGGGCACGAAGGCGACGTTTTTAAACTTGACCAGGCGGCTCTGCCACTTCTGAAGCTCGGCGTCGGTCTGGCCGAGCTCCGAGAAGGAGCTGACCTCCTTAATCTCCACCTTGCTCTGGTCGGGGTTGCCGTTGAGCTGGATGTGGGGAGTAAAGAGCTCGGGGGCGAGGAAGGATGTCTCGTAGCCGGGGATAGCCTGATTGAAGCTGGGGAAGCCCACCTGGAGCAGGCCGCTGTACTTGCCCAGATACATGCCGGTGAGGTCGACCAGGATCTCCTGACCCATGCGGTACATGGTGTAGAGATTGTATGAGTAGATGGAGAAGTTGAGGCTGTAGCCGTCTTCGTCCTGAAGCACGATGTAGCGGAACACATTGCCGGCATAGTCGCTCGATGCGACGCGGCCCTTGATGATGATGTGGGTACCCTCGGTCTTCATGGCCTCGGTACGCTCGGCGGCCGGAGCGGCATACCACTCCTTGGTGTAGACCTGCTCGCAATAGTTGGTTTCAGACTTCCAGAGCAGCTCCTTGACTTCCTTGATGGAAGTATTCTCGACCCAGGTGGCCACGGGAGCCTGCGCGGTGGAATCGTCGAAGTGGTCTTGGCAAGCTGAGAGGCCGGTGCAGATGGCGACGGCCGATGCCAGGGCGGCGATATATGTCTTGATGGATTTCATAGCTTACTTGGCGTAGTATACGGTAATCTTGTTGAAGCCCACGGTGGCGGTCACCGACAGAGTGACGGAGGCCACGTCGGAGGTGGGAGTCCACACCTTGTCGGCATAGGTACCGCTCGACCAGGTGCAGCCTTCCATATTGGTGACATACGAGCTGGTGGCGGGCTCAAACTCTATCTTGGTGATGTGGTAGCCGGCAGCGACGGAGAATGTGGTGGCGGTATTCTTGTATGTGCGGAATGTCCACTTGTCGGCATACTGGCCGCTGGCGGGCTGGTGGTAGAGGCGGGCTGCGGTGCCGCTGCCGGAGTTGACGATGGCGGCCGAGCCGGCGGTGAAGGTCACGTCTTTGACTTCAATCTTGAAGTTGCCGGTGGTACCGTCGGCTACCTCGTGCTCGGTGGTGTAGGCGGGGGTGAGGGTGGTGATGTCGTTCCAGTTGAATACGCCCTCGGTACCGCCCTGGTCGGTGGGGCCGGTGGGGCCGACGGGAGTGTCGGGCACGTCGGGGGTCGAGGGGTCGTCGGGAGTCGAGGGTGCGTCGGGCACGTCGACACCGATCTCGCCGTCGCCCTTGAGCTTGAGGTCGCAGATTTCCCACTTGTCGGCGCCGGCGTCGCTGGCCCCGTACTTGAAGGCTACCTGTATCTGCTTGCCGGCCCAGGGGGTGAGGTCAAACTCGTTGCTGGTGCCCCAGGTCCACTTACCGTCCATCTCGGGCCACTCGGTGATGGCCATTTCGGTCCACGCGCCGGTACCGGCCTCGCGCACTGCAAACTTGCAGAGCTCGGTGATGGTGGTGCGGAACTTGGCGGCCTGGCGGAAGGTGGCCTTGACGGTCTTCACGGCGGCGAGGTCGATCACGGGCGAGATGGCCCATGCCTCGGTATCGCCCAGCACCTGGTCGGTGGCGGCGTTGAGGTAGTACTTATTGTTGTACACATCCCAGCTCCATACCTTGGTCACGCCGGAGGCGAGGACGGTATTCTCGATGGTCCAGCCGCGCAGGCCGTCGGCATCGGAGGCGGAGAGTAGCATGGTGGCGGCTGCGGTGTCGAAGCCGATGAGGCCGTCGATGCCGTTGAGCTCAATCTGCCATGTGTCGCGGTAGTAGCCGAGGATACCCACGATGGAGCCTGTGCCCTCGGGGGCCTTGTCGTATGCAAAGTCGGCAAAGGAGCTGGAGCGCAGCTCATACTTGGTGCCGGCCTCGTCGGTAAACTGGAGCGAGGTGGTCGAGCCGGGGGCAAACTGCGAGCCGGGAGCCGAGAATGTGCAGCCGTCGATGCGCACGAGGCGGTCGCGGTACTTCAGGATGCTCTCCTTTTCGGGCTTGCCGAGCATGGCGGCGTCGACGGTGAGGGTGTCGAGTTTGCCCTCCAGGGGGTCGAAGAGCACGCGGGGGGTGAGCACATCCAGAGGCATGCGGTTTACCTTGTCGCCATCGAGAGTACCCACCTGCATGGTGCTGCTGTACTTGCCGATGTAGAGGCCGGTGAGGTTGATGGCAATGCCGGTGCCGAGCGGAAACTCCTGATAGAGCTTGCTCTGGTCGATGGATATGTTGATGGCGCCGGTGGCATCCTCGACGATGAGCTTCTTGTAGATATTGCCGGCTTTGTCGGAGCTTACCACGGTACCGACGATGATGACCGAGTCGCCGTCGGCGGTGAGGCCGATCTGGGTGCCGTAGTTGGCATCGTCTTTCCAGTACTCTGTCTTGAGCTGCTCGATGGTCATGGTAGCCTCAAGACCGGCCGGGAACGAAGGCACATCCATGGGCGGGCGCTCCCAATTGTCGTCGCAAGAGCCGAGAGCCAGCGAGCCCAGGGCCAGCGCGGTGATATATAGAGATTTAAGTTTCATACGTTGATGATTTTATCGGTTATGAAATCAGAAGCGGATACCGGCGTTGAAGAATACGCGCACGCCCTGGGCGTAGGAGTACTTGTTGGCGTACTTGGTGCGGTTCCAGTCCTGAGTGTCGATGCGGCCCTGCTGGAAGGCGAAGGTGCACACGTCGCGGTTGTTGAGGATGTTGTTGACGTTGAGGTTGAGGTTGAGGCTCACCTTGCGGTTGATGTAGATGAGCTTGCCGACAGACACGTTGAGTGTGAAGGAGTTTTTCAGCTTGTCCTGTACGGAGAGCTCGGCAATCTTGGCCTGGAGGTCGGCCTCGTTGGGATATGCCTTCCACAGGTCGGGCAGAGCCTCGTGGTATACGGGCGAGAGGTTTACGTAAGCATCGCCCTGGAATGTACCGTTGATATTGAAGAACCAGCGGCCGGGAGCAGCCCAGTCGATGCCGATGTTGGCGGCATACTGCGGGGTCGAGCCTACGTAGAAATTCTTCAGGTATACGGTCTGGGTGGTGTCGGGATGGAGACCATTCTCAAATGTACGGGTACCGCGGGGATTGTTTTTGTACTGGAAGCGGGCGTAGGTACCGGCAAAGGTAGCGGTGATCGAGGGAGTGATCTTGTAAGCCATGCCCAGCTCGACGCCCTTGTAGACGCGCTTCACGCCGGTGAGTACATGGTTGGTATACGAGTTGTAGCGGTCGTCGTAGAAGGAGAAGCGCTCGGTGGCATCGTCGGTCATGGTGGCAAAGCCGGTGATGCTGCCGCGGAAGCGACGGTAATTCCAGGTGTAGCTCAGGTCGCCTGCGAGCACGCGCTCAGAGGTGATGCCCTCGGCTACGTCGTTTTTCACACGGGGAGCCACAAAGATTGCGTCGGCCAGCGGAGCGCGGGTGCCATAGTCGGCATGGGCGGTGAGGTAATTGTGGCCGTCGATCTTGAATGTGGCGCCGGCCTTGAAGCCGAAGTCGTCGAAGCGCTGCCAGCCGCTCTTGCCGTAGGAGGTGAGCGGAGCGCGACCGTTGCGCATGTGACCGTCGCGCTGGTACTGGGTGAAGGCTACGCGCATACCGTAGTTGACATCCCAGCGGGGCAGTGTGATGGTATTCTGTATCCAGGCGTTGGCGCTCAGGGCGTGGAGATTGTAGTCGTAGCCAAACTTGTCGCCCTTGCGCACCGGGTGGAAGTAAGGATTGGCGTAGCCGTAGTTGTTGACGGCATTCTCGGGCGCCAGAGTGATGTCGCGGTCAGAGAAGGGGTCGATATCGTTCCAGAACTCGCCGCCCATCAGGTCGCGCACGGTCTTGTAGTTGGCCGAGTTGGCGTAGTTGAACGCCACGCCGGCCTGCAGGCCCATGTACTTGTTGAGGCGGGTATTGATGTAGGAGTTAAACTTGTAGTTGGCCGTGGTGTTGATACGGTTTTCAAGTATGTAGGTCGATCCGAGCTGCTGGTCGGCGGGGCGGCCGGCATTCTGGGCGTTGTTGAGAGCGTTGACCTCATACATGCGGTCCCAGTTGATCTGCGATACCGACTCGTCGTGCTGCCAGAGCCAGGTGTAGTAGTCGCTCTGCTCGGTGGGCTCGCCGTCGTCGTAATAGTTGGAGGGCAGGTAGCGGTAGTAAGTGGGGTTGGGGTCATTGCCCTTGTACCACTGCAGAGCCGAGCGGTTGTAGTAATTGTAGGCAAAGGCCAGGGCGGTGTTGACCGTGGTCGAGCCCTTCTTGTAGAGCCAGTTGAGCATCACGGTGGGGTCGTAGGTCTCGGTGATGCGGGCGGCGCGCTTCTTGCCGTCGTACCAGCCCCAGTTGGGGTTGTAGAGATTGTTGTCGACAAGGTCGTATGCCTCCTGGTAGGTGGCGCTGGCGGTGGCGCGCTGTGTGGGACCGCCCCAGGCGCTGAGCACGAGCTGATTGTTGGCGTTGAAATACTTCTCGAGCGAGAGGAATATGCCGCCCGAGTTGTAGAATGTACCCTCGATGACGCCCTCCTTTGAGAAGCGGCCGATAGCGCTCACGGTGTAAGCCCAGCCATGCTTGTTGAGACCCGAGGCATAGGTCACCATGCCGCGGAAGAGGTAGTTGGAGTTGGTAAAGGCCACCGAGCCGTTGAAGCCGGGAGCATACATGTCGGTGACTGTGTTGTAGTTGACAGCGCCACCGATGTCGCCGAAGCCGAAGTTGTTGGCGGCCAGACCGATGCCGGTGGTCTTGTTGCGGAAGGCGCGCGATGTCATACCCAGCAGCGACGAGAAGCTGAAGCGGCCGCGTATCATATCGTTCATCTGCACACCGTTGATATACACTGCCTGATACTGCGAGTCATAGCCGCGGTAGCGGAAGTACATCGGGCCGAAATTGTATGAGGCTGTGTTGTAGAAGATATCGTCGTTGGAGCCTGTGAGAGCGGCGATAGACTGGCTGGAGTCGCTCTCGTCTTCCATCACCGACTCATCAAAGATGATGTCCTGCTGGTCGCCGTAGTAGTCGATGCCGTCGGCCAGAGGCTCGAGGCGCACGGTGCCGAGGTCATTGTTGCCGGCGGTGAGATTCACGTCAAGACCGGCCGAGGCAAAGCCGTCGCAGAGCACCACCAGATAGTCGTGCCCGGCGGGGAGGCTGTTGAGCCTGTAGTCGCCGTTGAAGGAAGTTGAGGTCTGAGCTCCGGCGGCGCGCAGCATCACCTGGGCACCGCTCACGGGCGCGCCGGTACTGCCGTTGACCACCAAGCCTGTCACACTCGCGTTTTGCGCCATCGCCGGCAAAAGGGCCGTCAGCAGCACAAGGAGAAACAGTTTTAGTCTCATACTTTTTAACTTGTAGGTTAGGTTTTGGGTATTCTCTATTCTTATGGGTTATGCGCCTGTACGCAATAAGCTGTCAAAAATACATACTTTTTTGACTTCATTCAAATCTATTTTCACATATTCACATATTTTAACCACCAAGCGATGTAAACGCCGCACTCGCAGCACATGTCCCGCCCTCATCCGGCTCTCCGTTGACGCCCCGGACGCTCGCGGCCGCGACATCGCTCGACCCGCCACGGTCGCCTATTCTTCCGGCCTCCGCGGTCGCCATTGTGTCCGACCCTCCGCACGGTCGCCACATATTCCTGCCCACCGCGGTCGCCACAGGTGTCGCCCCTACAAAGGGCGCGGGGCTGCGGAGCATACGCTAAGACATCACTTGATGGTATCCGACGGATTTATCCGTCGGATACCATATGCCCACACACGTGAGGATGTTGCAAAACCAACTTTCTGATTGACGAAGCATAATCATATGACACGCAGGCGTCCGACGGACGCCGATTATTCGTAACCCCGTACACCGTAGCCAAAGGCGCAGGTGTGCGGGGTACTTATCCGCTCTAAAGAGGCATCCGCAGGAGGCCGATTTACACGGTAATTGCTGTAAATCGGCCTCCTGCGGATGCCAGGCCGTGTGCACTATGACCCCGCACATCTCCCTGACGGTCGATGTACGGGGTTATGAATAATCGACGTCCTGCGGACGTCCCTCCCCCGGTCATACACCTTGATGCACGTAACAGATGTCGCGTTTTGCGACATCCTCCGCAATACGCCATGGAGGTATAGCCATAAACTATAGTCCGCACAGGTTTGTAACCTGTGCGCCTCCCGGGTATTACACCTCGGCATCTTGACTTTGCAAGTCAAGATGCCGCCAGGGCATACGACTCGGTCATCAGTCTCATATAAGCCTGTATTCAATGGCCGGCAGCAGTATCATCGTGGCGCGGCGCGGTTTTGACTTACAAAGTCAAAACCGCAAAGTGTAATACCCGGTCAGCGCGCAGGTTACAAACTATTACTGGTCGAAAGACGCCAAATAGCTGAATAGTACAAACATACGCAGACCGGGACGCTGGATAGGGACTGAAGTCGTATGCAGCAGTTGCGTAGCGACTGCTGCATACGGGAGTCCTCGTAGGTGATAGATGGCTGTTTTGCTACACATTAAGTCCGCATAGATTACTTTGACTAACCAATGCTAGTTCTCAAATGGGCAACCGCTGGGCATATATAGCTGACTTAAAGTCATTTGACCTCTTTCGACCAGTAATAGTTACAAACCTGCGCGGACTATTTTTTTTTGGGGGGGGAGTATCGGTGCGGGGCTATCGGGGGCATCTGCATGAGGCCGATTTACATCACGTTCGGTATCGGTCTGACTTTTGCGGGTGCGAGTGTCGGAGACACGTTATTGTGGTTAACCCCAGGCGTAGCCTGGGGTGCATTGCGTCGATAAAAGCGTCTCGGAGAGATGCTTGCGCCGCGTTGCATCGCTTATGGAGCACCTCTCCGAGGCGCACTTATCAGCTTGTCTATCCCCCAGGCTGCGCCTAGGGTTAACCATAATGGCGTGTCTCCGACACGCGCCCATAGTCTCCTGATAGTCCGCGCAGGTTTGTAAAGCACTCTTTAGCGATGGAAGCGGGGGGGAGAGCGCAATGCAAGAAAGGCTGTCGCGGGGTGGCGACAGCCTTTCTTGCATTTATAGCGTTATGGCGAGGTGGCTTATTCAGCCTTGGTCTCCTCTGCTGCGGGCAGCTCGGGCTCGGCGGGGGCAGCCACGGGAGCGGCAGCCTTGCGGCGCGAGCGGCGGGTGCGGCCGGCCTTGGAGTCCTTGCCGCTCTTGAGCATGGCCTCGTTGTAGTCTACCAGCTCGATGAAGCAGGTCTTGGCGTTGTCGCCCAGACGGTTGCCGGTCTTGAGGATGCGGGTGTAGCCGCCGGGACGCTCGGCAATCTTCACGGCGATGGGGCCGAAAAGCTCCTTGACGGCCTCCTTGCTCTGGAGGTAGGAGAATACGAGGCGGCGGTTGGCCATATTGTCGGTCTTGGCGCGGTTGATCAGGGGCTCGGCGTACATGCGCAGGGCCTTGGCCTTGGCCAGGGTGGTGAAGATGCGCTTGTGCAGGATGAGCGACACAGCCATATTGGAGAGCAGCGCGTCGCGGTGGCTCTTGGTGCGGCTGAGGTGGTTGAATTTTTTATTGTGTCTCATCGGAGTTTACTCTTTATCTAATTTGTAACGGGAGATGTCCATACCAAACGAGAGGTTGAGGCTCGTGAGGAGCTCCTCAAGCTCGGTGAGGGATTTTTTACCGAAGTTGCGGAATTTGAGCAGGTCGGTCTTGTTGAACACCACGAGCTCGGCCAGGGTCTCCACTTCGGCGCTCTTGAGGCAGTTGAGGGCGCGCACGGAAAGGTCCATGTCGACGAGCTTCGACTTCAGGAGCTGACGCATGTGCAGCACTTCCTCGTCGAATACCTCGTTGGTATCCTCTTCCTTGGCCTCGAGGGCAATCTTCTCGTCGGAGAAGAGCATGAAGTGGTAGATGAGTATCTTGGCGGCCTCCTTGAGGGCATCCTTGGGGAGGATGGAGCCGTTGGTGGTGATCTCCAGGGTGAGTTTGTCGTAGTCGGTCTTCTGGTCGACGCGGAAGTTCTCCACCGTGTACTTCACATTCTTGATGGGGGTGTAGATGGAGTCGATGGCGATGGTATCTATGTCATCGGCGGGGGTGACATTTTCCTCGGCAGGAATCCAGCTGCGGCCCTTGTTGACTGTGAGGGTGATGTTGAACGACGCACCTTCCTCAAGATGGCATACGACCAGGTCGGGGTTCATTACCTCGAAGCCGCTCAGCGCGGCACCTATGTCGCCTGCCTTGAACACTTCCTTACCTGACACGTTGATGGTGACTTTCTCGGTGTCGGTATCTTCCACGGTTTGCTTGAGGTCGACCTGCTTGAGGTTGAGGATGATGTTGGTCACATCTTCCTTGACGCCGGGGATGGTATCAAATTCGTGTTTGACGCCGTCAATCTTGATTGACGATATCGCGAAGCCCTCGAGCGACGAAAGCAGTACGCGACGCAGGGCGTTGCCCACGGTGATGCCATAGCCGGGCTCCAGCGGTTTGAACTCGAACTTGCCGTAAAAGTTGTCCGCTTCGAGCATCAAAACTTTGTCGGGCTTCTGGAATGCTAAAATAGCCATGGATCTGAAGTGTTATTGGTGATTATTTCGAGTACAACTCGACGATGAGCTGCTCCTTGATGTTTTCGGGGATGTCCTCGCGCTCGGGCATGTGCAGGAATTTGCCGCCCTTTACGCTCTCGTCCCACTCGATCCAAGGATACTTGCTGTGGTTGAAGCCGGCCAGCGAGTCGGCGATTACCTCGAGCGACTTGCTCTTCTCACGCACTGCCACGATGTCGCCGGGCTGTACCTGGTAGGAGGGGATGTTGACCACACGGCCGTTGACGGTGACGTGCTTGTGGAGCACTACCTGGCGGGCTGCGGCGCGGGTGGGGGCGATACCGAGACGGTATACCACGTTGTCGAGGCGGCTCTCGAGGAGCTGGAGCAGGATCACACCGGTGATACCCTTGATGCGCGAAGCCTTCTCGAAGAGATTGTGGAACTGACGCTCCAGCACACCGTAGGTGTACTTGGCCTTCTGCTTCTCGCGCAGCTGGATGCCGTACTCAGAGGTCTTGCGGCGCTTGTTCTGGCCGTGCTGGCCGGGGGGGTAGTTGCGGCGCTGAAGTACTTTGTCTTCACCGAAGATGGGCTCGCCGAACTTACGGGCTATTTTGGTCTTGGGACCTGTATATCTTGCCATTGTAGTTAAGAATCAGTTTAGTGAGTCTTCGCGTGGCTGCCGGCCGTCGCTGCGGTGGTCGCGCCCTGGTGGCTGCGGTCGCTGCGGGGCGCCCGATGGCGCGTGTCAAGGTGTTGCGCGGGCGCCTGCTGCCGGTGCCGGTGGCGCGAAGGCTCGTTGATTAGTGTTGGGTTGGTGTTGGAGTAACTAAAAGTGAAAGCAGAGTGTCCCCGCCGGCATAGGCATCTGTGACCGCGCCGGGGGTGTACCAACTGATTATTAAACTCTTCTGCGCTTGGGAGGACGGCAGCCGTTGTGGGGCAGCGGAGTCACGTCGATGATCTCAACTACCTCGATACCGCTGTTGTGAATTGTGCGGATGGCAGCCTCGCGGCCGTTGCCGGGACCTTTCACATAGGCCTTTACTTTGCGCAGACCCAGGTCGTAGGCAATCTTGGCGCAGTCCTGCGCTGCCATCTGGGCGGCGTAAGGAGTGTTCTTCTTGCTGCCGCGGAAGCCCATCTTGCCGGCCGATGACCACGAGATGACCTGACCCTCGCTGTTGGCGAGGCATACGATGATATTGTTGAACGAGCTGTGTACGTGAAGCTGGCCGTCGGCGCCCACCTTGACGTTACGTTTCTTTGCTGCGACTGTCTTTTTTGCCATAGTCGTGGTTTATTTAGTAGCTTTCTTCTTGTTAGCGACGGTCTTCTTGCGACCTTTGCGGGTACGGGCGTTGTTTTTGGTCGACTGTCCGCGCACGGGCAGGCCGATACGGTGACGGATGCCGCGGTAGCAGCCGATATCCATCAGACGCTTGATGTTGAGCTGGATCTCGCTGCGCAGGTCACCCTCCACCTTGTAGTCGGAGCCGATGACCTCGCGGACGGCTGCGGCCTGGGCGTCGGTCCAGTCCTGCACCTTGATGTTTACATCCACGCCGGCCTTCTCGAGGATCTTCTTGGCCGAGCTGCGGCCGATGCCGTAGATGTAAGTCAGGGCGATTTCACCTCGTTTGTTCTGGGGGAGGTCAACACCCACTATTCGAATTGCCATAAATTACTGGTATTTTTTCTTCAAAAATAACGGAAATTATCCTTGACGTTGTTTGTACTTGGGATTTTTCTTGTTGATCACGTACAGGCGACCCTTGCGACGCACGATCTTGCTGTCGGGGGTGCGTTTCTTTACAGAAGCTCTTACTTTCATGTCTGCTTTTAGTATGGTTGGTTTCAGTTACTTGTATCGGAATGCGATACGACCTTTCGAGAGGTCGTAGGGCGACATCTCCACGCGCACTTTGTCGCCGGGCAGGATTTTGATGTAGTGCATGCGCATCTTGCCGGAGATGTGTGCGGTGATTTCGTGCCCGTTTTCGAGCTCGACGCGGAACATTGCGTTGGACAGCGATTCGATGATGGTGCCGTCCTGTTCGATTGCGGTTTGCTTTGCCATAGTCTGATCAGATGAATCTGTCGGGGATTGCTTGGTGGATGTAGTCGAAGGTGGTGAGCTGCTCGGTGCGGCCGTCGATCACGGCGAGGGTATGCTCGTAGTGTGCCGAGGGCAGGCGGTCGCGGGTGCGGCACTGCCAGCCGTCGGGCTCGATGACGATGTGCCGCTTGCCCAGGGTGATCATGGGCTCGATGCAGAGGCACATGCCGTTGCGGATGACCGGGCCGGTGCCGCGGCGCCCGTAGTTGGGCACCTCGGGGCTCTCGTGCATGTCACGACCGATGCCGTGGCCACACATCTCGCGCACGACTCCGTAGCCACGGCTCTCGCAGTATGTCTGCACGGCCGATGCTATGTCGCCGATACGCGCGCCCGGGCGGCAGGCTGCGATGCCTTCCAGCAGGCTCTGGCGGGTGACGCGGCACAGCTCGATGACCTCGGGGGCCACCTCGCCCACGGCAAAGGTGTAGCACATGTCGGCCATGAAGCCGTCTTTCTGCACCACGGTGTCGATGCCGATGATGTCGCCCTCGCGCAGGGCATAGTTGGAGGGGAAGCCATGCACCACCGTCTCGTTGACTTCGATGCACAGTGTGCCGGGGAAGCCTTCGTAGCCCAGACAGGCAGGCTTGCCACCATTGTCGTGAATAAATTCACGGGCAATGGTGTCGAGCTTGCGGGTGGTGACTCCGGGCTCAATCCGTGAGGCCAACTCGCCCATGAGCCGCGATATTATATCGGCTGCGGGGCGCATCTGGTGGATTTGCTCGGGTGTCTTCAGATAAATCATTTAATCTCGTATGTTGGGGTCGAAAGGGCTGTCGCTCTTATCAGTATGCGCTGCCGGTGGTACGTCCCTTGATCTTGCCTTCCTTCATCAGGCCGTCGTAGTGGTGCATCTTGAGATGTGCCTCAACCTGCTGCAGGGTATCGAGCACGACACCCACCATGATGAGGAGGGATGTGCCGCCGAAAAATTGTGCGAAATTCTGCGAGATACCGAAGAAGCGGGCGAAGGCGGGCAGGATGGCCACTATGCCCAGGAAGATTGAGCCGGGCAGAGTGATGCGCGACATGATTGCGTCGAGATACTCGGCGGTCTTCTTGCCGGGCTTCACACCGGGGATAAAGCCATTGTTGCGCTTCATGTTGTCGGCCATCTCGGTGGGACGCACTGTGATGGCGGTGTAGAAGTATGTGAAGGCAACGATGAGGATGAAGAATACAAAGTTGTACCAGAAGCTGTTGATGTCGGTAAAGGCGCGCAGGAAACCGCTCTCGCCTCCGCGGAAACCGGCCAGGGTCATGGGGATAAACATGATGGCCTGTGCGAAGATGATGGGCATTACGCCTGCGGCGTTGACCTTCAAGGGGATGTACTGGCGGGCACCGCCGTACTGGCGGTTGCCGACGATGCGCTTGGCATACTGCACGGGCACCTTGCGGGTACCCTGCACGAGCAGCACGGCCATGACGGTGACGGCAAACAGGAGCACCACCTCGACGATAAACATCACCAGACCGCCCTGCGAGCCGGTCGAGCCGGGCAGGCGCGAGGTGAATTCATAGAAGAGGGCTCCCGGGAGACGGGCGATGATACCCACCAGGATGATGAAGGATATGCCGTTGCCGATACCGCGGTCGGTGATACGCTCGCCGAGCCAGAGGATAAACATGGCGCCGGCGGCCATAATGATGGTCAGATACAGCACGGTCCAGAAACCGAATACCATCGGATTGGCGCCGTTGCTGGCGCCGTTGACCTGCACCTGGAGGTTGATCAGGTAGGCAGGTGCCTGGAGGCAAAGGATGAGGACGGTGAGGTAACGGGTGTACTGATTGAGTTTCTGCCGACCGCTTTCACCCTCTCGCTGCATTTTCTGGAACGAGGGGAGAATCATGCCGCAGAGCTGGATTACAATCGATGCCGTGATGTATGGCATGATGCCCAGGGCGAAGATTGACGCCTGTGAGAAGGCGCCGCCCGAGAACATGTCGAGGAGCTGCATCAGGCCGCTCTTGTTGGTGAAGTTGGCGAGCACGTCGATATCGGCGGGCGAGATGCCGGGGAGCACCACGTAGCAGCCGAGACGGTACACGAGCACCAGCAGGAAGGTCACCAGGATGCGCTTGCGCAGCTCTTCGATGGTCCAGATGTTTTTGAGGGTGTCGACAAATCTCATTATGCTTCGATTTTAACGGTCTTGCCACCGGCGGCCTCGATAGCCTTCTGCGCGGCTGCGGAGAAAGCGTGGGCCTCTACGGTGAGGGCGCGGGTGAGGGTGCCGCATGCGAGCACCTTGACGAGGGCGCGGCGGTTTACGTAACCGGCGGCGCGGAGCTCCTCAAGGCCGACCTTCTCCAGGCCGCGGGCGGCGGCGAGGGTCTCGATGAGCTCGAGGTTGATGGCCTTGTACTCTACACGGTTGATATTCTTGAAGCCCCACTTGGGCAGACGGCGCTGCAGGGGCATCTGACCGCCCTCGAAGCCGATCTTGCGCGAGTAACCCGAGCGCGACTTGGCGCCCTTGTGGCCGCGGGTCGATGTGCCGCCCTTACCCGAGCCGGGGCCGCGGCCTATGCGGGTGGAGGGTTTAACGGAGCCGGCGGCGGGCTTGATATTGCTTAGGTCCATTGTTGCAGATGTGTTATGCGTTGGTTACCTCTACGAGGTGGTGTACGCGGGTTATCATACCCATCACATCGGGAGTGTCTTCTTTCACTACGGTGTGATGCATTTTCTTGAGGCCGAGTGCGTCGAGAGTGCGCTTCTGCACTGCGGGGCACTTGATGCGGCTCTTTATCTGGGTGATTTTGATTTTAGCCATTGTGGTGCGATTTAGCCTTTGAACACTTTTTCAACGGAGATGCCGCGGTTCTGGGCCACCTGCGCCGGAGAGCGCATCTCGCCCAGGGCGGCGATGGTAGCCTTCACGAGGTTGTGGGGGTTGGACGAGCCCTTGCTCTTGGCAAGCACGTCGGTGATACCCACGCTCTCGAGCACCGCACGCATGGCGCCGCCGGCCTTTACGCCGGTACCGTGCGAGGCGGGACGGAGGATTACACGCGAGCCGGCAAACTTGGCTTCCTGCTCGTGGGGGATGGTGCCGCGGTTGATGGGCACCTTGATGAGGTTCTTCTTGGCTGCCTCCACGCCCTTGGCGATGGCGGCCTGCACTTCGTTGGCCTTGCCCAGGCCCCAGCCTACGATACCGTTCTCGTTGCCGACCACGACGATGGCGGCGAAAGTGAAGGCGCGGCCGCCCTTGGTGACCTTGGTCACACGGTTGATGGCTACCAGACGGTCCTTGAGCTCAAGGTCGTTGGTGGACTTGACGCGGTTGTTCTTTGTTGCCATAGTCGTAATCAGAATTTGAGACCGCCTTCGCGGGCAGCGTCGGCGAGGGATTTTACACGGCCGTGGAAGAGGTATCCGTTACGGTCGAAAACTACTTCGGTGATGCCGGCTTCGAGAGCCTTGGCTGCGACTGCCTTGCCTACCTGAGCGGCGATCTCGCTCTTGGTGCCTTCGGTGAGGCCCTTGGAGGAGGCGGCCACGAGGGTCTTGCCTGCCAGGTCGTCGACGAGCTGCACGTAGATCTGCTTGTTGGAGCGGAAGACAGTCATGCGGGGACGCTGCGCGGTGCCGGAGATGCGGCCGCGGATGCGTGCCTTGATTTTATTTCTTCTGTCAATCTTGGTTGTCATAGCTGTGTCGGTTACGGATTATTTGGCACCGGCAGTCTTGCCGGACTTACGACGAATGACTTCGCCCACAAACTTGATACCCTTGCCCTTGTACGGCTCAGGCTTGCGCAGCGAGCGGATCTTGGCGCATACCTGGCCAAGGAGCTGCTTGTCGTCGCTTGTGAGGATGATGAGCGGGTTTTTGTTGCGCTCGCTCTTGGCTTCCACCTTCACTTCGGGCGGGAGCTTGATATAGATTGCGTGGGAGAAACCGAGCGAGAGCTCCAGCACCTGGCCGGTGGCTGCTGCGCGGTAACCTACGCCTACGAGTTCCATTTCCTTGCGGTAGCCCTCGCTCACGCCCACTACCATGTTGTGGATGAGCGCGCGGAAGAGGCCGTGCTGGGCACGGTGCTCGCGGTCGTCGGAGGGACGGGTTACATAAACGTGTCCGTCGCGTACTTCGACGCCGAGGTCGGGGTTGACCTTCTGCTCGAGGGTGCCGTTCTTGCCTTTGACGGTGACTACGTGGTCTTTGACCTCGACAGTGACACCGGCAGGGATTGCGATGGGTGCTTTACCTATACGTGACATTGAATCTGCGGGTTAAAGATTAGTAAATGTAGCAAAGGACTTCGCCGCCGATCTTCTGCTCGGCAGCCTGCTTGTTGGTCATCACGCCGCGGGAGGTCGAGAGGATGGCGATGCCGAGGCCGTTGAGCACTCGGGGCATGTCCTTGTAACCGGTGTACTGGCGCAGGCCGGGGCGTGATACTCGGCGCAGGCCCTTGATGGCGTTGACGCGGTCAACGGGATCGTACTTGAGGGCTATCTTGATGACGCCGGCGGGTGTCTCGCCGTCGATAAACTTGTAGTTGAGGATGTAGCCCTGGTCGAAGAGAATCTTCGTGATTTCTTTCTTCAAGTTTGAGGCGGGGATCTCTACCACACGGTGGTTGGCTTTGATGGCGTTCCTCAATCTTGTCAGATAATCTGCAATGGGATCTGTCATGATTTGTTGCTTGTTTAAATTGATAGGGACTTACAGCTTTCGGGTAGTGGGCTGTCGCCCTATAATATTTAACTCTTGATTGGTTTGTTTATTGTATGTGCCCCGGATACCGGCGGCGCCGGCGGTGAAGCCCTTCGAGGAAGGGGGCGGGCATTCACCCGTGGTGGCGTCGGTCGCGTGGGCGCGGTGGTCGGCAGGCAGTACTGGCTGTGGCCTTAACGGAGGGGCTTACCAGCTTGCCTTCTTCACACCGGGGATGAGGCCGGCAGAGGCCATCTCGCGGAACTGGATACGGCTGATGCCGAACTCGCGCATGTAGCCTTTGGGACGGCCGGTGATGGAGCAGCGGTTGTGCAGGCGCACGCGCGAGGCGTTTTTGGGCAGCAGCTGGAGAGCCTGGTAAGCCTCGTAGTCGCCGGCCTTCTTCAGAGCGGCCTTGCGCTCGGCATACTTGGCCACGAGCTTGGCGCGCTTGACCTCGCGGGCCTTCATTGATTCTTTTGCCATATTATTTCTTTTCGTTTTTGAAGGGGAGACCGAATTGCTTGAGCAGAGCGTAGCCTTCCTCGTCGCTGCGGGCGGTGGTGACGAAGGTGATGTTCATGCCCATGAGCTTGTTGATGTTGTCGATGTTGATCTCGGGGAAGATGATCTGCTCGGTGATGCCCAGGGTGTAGTTGCCGCGGCCGTCGAGCTTGCCTTCGATACCCTTGAAGTCGCGGATACGGGGCAGAGCCACACGCACCAGACGCTCCAGAAACTCGTACATGCGCTCGCGACGCAGGGTCACACGCACGCCGATGGGCATCTTCTTACGCACCTTGAAGTTGGAGATATCCTTGCGCGACAGGGTGGCGACGGCTTTCTGGCCGGTGATGGCCGTGAGCTCGTTGATGGCGATGTCGATCAGCTTCTTGTCCTGGGTGGCCTCGCCGATGCCCTGGTTGATGACAATCTTCTCCAGGGCGGGAACCTGCATCGGGGTGGTGTAGCCGAACTCCTTTGTCAGGGCAGGCACGATGCGCTCCTTGTATTCTTTGCTGAGTGTGGTTTCCATTACTTAATCTCCTGTCCTGATTTTTTAGCGATACGCACAGCCTTGCCGTCCTCGCGACGGATGGCGATGCGGGTGGCAGCGCCGGTCTTGGGGTCGATGAGGCTGAGGTTGGAAATATGGATGGGGGCTTCCTTCTTGATGAGGCCGCCCTGGGGATACTGTGCCGAGGGCTTGGTGGCCTTGGTGACGATGTTGACGCCCTCGACGATGGCGCGCATCTTGGCGGGCTCCACAGAGAGCACGCGGCCGGTCTTGCCGCGGTCGTCGCCGCTGAGGACCTTCACCGTGTCGCCTTTCTTGATATGTAATTTAGCCATTACGTTGGTCGGTTTTACGGGTTTTGGATTAAAGTACCTCGGGAGCGAGCGACACGATCTTCATGTTGGTGGCGCGGAGCTCGCGGGCTACGGGGCCGAAGATACGGGTGCCGCGGAGCTCGCCGGCGTTGTTGAGCAGCACGCAGGCGTTGTCGTCGAAGCGGATGTAGGAGCCGTCGACACGGCGGATTTCCTTCTTGGTGCGTACCACTACAGCCTTGCTCACGGTACCCTTCTTGATGTCGGAGCTGGGGATGACGCTCTTGACGGATACGACGATGATGTCGCCCACCGATGCGTAGCGGCGTCCGGTGCCGCCCAGCACGTGGATGCACAGGGCTTCCTTGGCGCCGGAGTTGTCGGCTACGGTTAAACGGGATTCAGTCTGTATCATGGTTTACTTCACTTTTTCGATGATTTCTACTAAGCGCCAGCGCTTGGTCTTGCTCAGGGGGCGGGTCTCCATGAGGCGTACGGTATCGCCTACGCTGCACTCGTTGTTTTCGTCGTGAGCGTGATACTTCTTGCTCTTGTTGACAAATTTTCCGTAGATGGGATGCTTCTCCTTCCAACGGATGGTGACGGTGATGGTCTTGTCGCCTTTGTTGCTGGTCACAACCCCGATGCGCTCTTTACGTAAGTTTCTCTTTTCCATTTTGTGCGGGGGAGTTACTGGTTTTTAAGTTCGCGCGCACGCAGCTCGGTCTTGACGCGGGCGATCATGCGGCGGTCGGCGGTAATCTTAGCGGGGTTGTCCAGGGGCGAGACGGCGTGGTTGACCTTCTGCTGGAGGTATTCTTTCTCCATCTGGTCGAGGCGCTCGCGCAGGTCGGCGGTGCTAAGTTCTTTGATTTCTTCTTTTTTCATAGCTGCTTACACGTTTTGGGTGGGGTCGTAATCGCGGCGCACCACAAACTTGGTGGTCACGGGGAGCTTCTGCGCAGCCAGGCGCAGGGCTTCCTTGGCGATGTCGAAGGGTACGCCCTCGACCTCGAGGATGATACGGCCCGGAGTAACGGGGGCTACGAAGCCTTCGGGCGAGCCTTTACCTTTACCCATGCGGACCTCGGCCGGCTTCTTGGTGATGGGCTTGTCGGGGAAGATACGGATCCATATCTGACCCTGACGCTGCATGTAGCGGGTCACAGCGATACGGGCGGCTTCGATCTGGCGACCGGTGATCCACTTGCTCTCAAGGGTCTTGATGCCAAACGAGCCGAAGGCCAGCTGGTTGCCGCGCTGGGCGATGCCCTTCATGCGGCCTTTCTGCTGGCGGCGGAATTTGGTTTTCTTAGGTGCTAACATTGTATTGCTGTCGGCTTAGAGGTTTAACGATTGGTTTTGGCACGACGGAAGCCTCCGCGACGGGGTGCGCCTGCGCCGGCTCCGGCGGGACGGCCGTCTTTTGCGGCGGCGGTAAACTGGGGTGCCAGGTCGCGCTTGCCGTAGACTTCACCGCGGCAGATCCACACTTTCACGCCGATGACGCCCACCTTGGTGTGAGCCTCGACCAGTGCGTAGTCGATGTCGGCACGGAGTGTGTGCAGAGGAGTACGGCCTTCCTTAAACATCTCGCTGCGGGCAATCTCGGCGCCGTTGAGACGGCCCGATACCTGCACCTTGATGCCCTCGGCGCCTGCACGCATGGTGCTGGCCACGGCCATCTTCACGGCACGGCGGTATGCTACCTTACCCTCAATCTGACGGGCGATGGTGGCGGCGACAATCTGAGCGTCGAGCTCGGGGCGCTTTACCTCGAAGACGTTGATCTGCACGTCTTTGTCGGTGATCTTGCTGAGCTCTTTCTTCAGGGCCTCCACATCCTGGCCGCCCTTGCCGATGATCAGGCCGGGACGGGCGGTGCAGATGGTGATGGTGATGAGCTTGAGCGAGCGCTCGATTACTACTCGCGATACGCTGCATTTGGCGAGGCGGACGTTGAGATATTCGCGCAGTTTGTAGTCTTCCAGGATATTGGCGGGGTACTTGCCTTTCTCAGACCAGTTGCTGTCCCAGCCGCGGATGATACCCAGACGGTTGCTGATAGGATTAACTTTCTGTCCCATTATTTATGCCTCACGGGTTTTAGCGTTATCAATAGTGTCGACGATGATGGTGACGTGGTTGGCGCGCTTGCGGATGCGGTAACCGCGGCCCTGGGGGGCGGGACGCAGGCGCTTGAGCATGGGAGCGCAGTTTACGTAGAGCGTCTTGATGTAGAGCTCGCCGCTCTCGGCTTTGCGCTCGTTTTTCTCTTCCCAGTTGGCCACGGCGCTGCGGAGGAGCTTCTCGAGGCGCTGGGCTGCTTCTTTATTGGAGAACCGAAGGATACCCAGTGCGCGGAACACTTCCTGGCCGCGCACCATGTCTGCTACCAGACGCATCTTGCGGGGGGAGGTGGGCACGTTGGTGAGCTTTGCCAGAGCGACGTGCTTCTGCTCCTCGTGACGCTTTTCGGCTGATTGTTTTTTTCTTACACCCATATTATTTTCTTTGTTTTATCGGAATGTATTAACGTGGGCCCTTGTTACTTCTTCTTGTTGCCGGCATGGCCGCGGAATGTGCGGGTGGGGGCAAACTCGCCCAGCTTGTGACCCACCATATTCTCGGTGACATACACGGGGATGAATTTATTACCATTGTGCACGGCGAAGGTGTGGCCGACGAATTCAGGCGCGATCATCGAGGCACGGCTCCAGGTCTTGATGACGGAGCTCTTGCCCGAGGCGGCCATGGCTTCGACCTTCTTCTCCAGCTTCACGCTGATAAAGGGTCCTTTTTTTAATGAACGACTCATAATTGCTACTTGTTATCAGATTACTTTTTACGTCTTTCGATGATGTACTTCGACGAGTGCTTCTTGGGAGCACGAGTCTTGAGACCCTTGCTGTAGAGGCCCTTGCGTGAGCGGGGATGACCACCGCTTGCGCGGCCTTCGCCACCGCCCATGGGGTGGTCGACGGGGTTCATCACCACGCCGCGGTTGCGGGGACGACGACCCAGCCAGCGGCTGCGGCCTGCTTTGCCGGAGCTCTCCAGGGAGTGCTCGCTGTTGCCTACGACACCGACGGTGGCTTTGCAGGCGGCGAGTACTTTGCGGGTTTCACCGGAAGGTAATTTGATAATGGCGTAGTCGCCTTCACGCGACACGAGCTGCGCGAAGGTGCCGGCAGAGCGGGCCATGAAGGCGCCCTGGCCGGGACGGAGTTCGATGCAGTGGACTACGGTACCCACGGGGATTTTGCTCAGGGGGAGGGCGTTGCCCACCTCGGGAGCAGCCTCGGGGCCGCTTACCACGGTCTGGCCTACCTGGAGGCCGTTGGGTGCGATGATGTAGGCTTTGGCACCGTCTACGTAGTAGAGGAGGGCGATGCGGGCCGAGCGGTTGGGATCGTACTCGATGCTCTTGACTACTGCGGGGATGCCGTCTTTGGTTCTCTTGAAGTCGATTACGCGGTATTTGCGCTTGTGACCGCCGCCTACGTAGCGGGTGGTCAGGTGGCCTTCAGCGTTGCGGCCACCGGTGGCGCGCTTGCCGCCGGTAAGAGCTTTCTCTGGTGCATTAGCAGCGGAGGTGCGCACGATGGTGGTGCCGTCGACTTTTACGGCTTCGGTGCGCTTGAATACACCAATAACTTTGTGACGTTGCCCGGGGGTGGTGGGCTTGAATTTCTTTACTGCCATTTCCTATTAGATGTTGCTGAAGAAGTCGATGGTTTGGTCGGCGGACACGGTGACGAGAGCTTTTTTCCAGCGCTCGGTCTTGCCGCGGAGCAGGCCGCTCTTGGTCCAGCGTGATTTGTTTTTGGGACGCATCACGGCGGTATTGACTCTTTCCACCTTCACGCCGTAAAGCGACTCCACGAGGCTCTTGATCTGAGCCTTGTTGGCGTCGGGCGACACGGCGAAGGTGTAGCAGTGCAGCTTGTCGGAGAGCTTGGTGGCCTTCTCGGTCAGAATGGGCTTGATGCTGATTTCCATTGTCTTGTACTGCGTTTAGAGTTTGTTAATGATTTCGAGGCTACCCTCGGTGAGGACCAGGGCGTTGTTGTCCATGATCACATACGTGTTGAGGTCGGACGCGGAGGCGAGCTTCGCGTTCGGCACATTACGGATGGACAAATATACGGAATTTTCGCGAGTTGACAAAACGAGGAGCACCTTTTTGTCGGCGACCTTGATGTCCTGTGCAAACTTGATGTATTCCTTGGTCTTGGGGGTCTCGAAGGTGAAGTCCTCTACGACCACGATCTGGCCGGCTGCGGCCTTGGCGCTCAGAGCGCTGCGGCGGGCCAGAGCCTTGAGCTTGCGGTTGAGCTTGAAGCGATAGTCGCGGGGACGGGGGCCGAAGACGCGGCCGCCGCCTACGAGGACGGGCGAGTTGATGTCGCCGATACGGCTGCCGCCGCCGCCCTTCTGCTTGTGCAGCTTGCGGGTAGAGCCGCTCACCTCGCTGCGCTCTTTGCTCTTGTGGGTACCCTGGCGGTGGTTGGCCAGATACTGCTTAACGTCGAGATAGATGGCGTGCTCGTTAGGCTCGATACCGAACACCTCGTCGTTGAGGACGGCCTTGCGGCCAGTGTCCTTGCCTTCTTTGGTTAAAATTGCGACTTCCATGTTATTTCTCAATTAAGACGATTGAACCTTTGCAGCCGGGGATGCTGCCCTTGATCATGAGCACGTTGTGCTCGGCGATTACCTTCACTACCTGAAGATTCTGCACGGTGACGCGCTTGTTGCCCATCTGGCCGGCCATACGCATGCCCTTGAATACCTTTGCGGGATACGAGCAGGCGCCGATCGAACCGGGGGCGCGCAGACGGTTGTGCTGGCCGTGGGTGGTCTGGCCCACACCGCCGAAGCCGTGGCGCTTTACCACGCCCTGGAAGCCTTTGCCTTTCGAGGTGCCGACGATGTCGACGAAGTCCGATTCCGAGAACAGCTCCACGGTGATCTTGTCACCGAGCTTGTACTCGCCATCAAACCCTTTGAACTCGGCCAAGTGGCGCTTGGGAGCCACACCGGCTTTGGCGAAGTGGCCGAGCTGGGGCTTGGTCAGGTGCTTCTCTTTTGCATCCTGAAAGCCGAGCTGGAGGGCGTCGTAGCCGTCGGTGGCTACGGTCTTCACCTGGGTGACTTCGCAAGGACCTACTTCGATAACAGTGCACGGCACGTTTTTGCCGTCGGCACTGAATACGGATGTCATTCCGATTTTCTTTCCAATTAATCCTGGCATTTCTGTGATTATTTAGTTTGATTGGGTCTCTGTGTTGATTATCTCTCGCGGGGTATCACACCTTGATTTCCACTTCCACGCCGCTGGGGAGCTCGAGCTTCATCAGGGCGTCGACGGTCTTGGCGGTGGAGTTGTAGATGTCGATGAGGCGCTTGTACGACGAGAGCTGGAACTGCTCGCGGGCCTTCTTGTTGACGAAGGTCGAGCGGTTGACCGTAAAGATGCGCTTGTGTGTGGGCAGGGGGATGGGGCCGCTGATGACGGCGCCGGTAGCCTTCACGGTCTTCACGATCTTCTCGGCGGACTTGTCCACCAGATTGTGGTCGTAAGATTTGAGTTTAATGCGAATTTTTTGGCTCATATCTGTGGGTTGTTATTTGTTACTTGAGAAGGTCTACACGGCCCTGGCACTCGGTGAGCACATTGCGGGCGATGGAAGAGGATACCTCGCTGTAGTGGCTGAAGGTCATGGTGCTGGTGGCACGGCCGGAGGTGATGGTACGCAGGGCGGTCACATAGCCGAACATCTCGGCCAGCGGAGCCTTGGCTTTTACGACACGGGCGCCCGAGCGGCTTGTCTCCATGCCTTCTACCTGGCCGCGACGCTTGTTGAGGTCGCTGATCACGTCGCCCATCGACTCCTCGGGGGTCACTACCTCGATCTTCATGATGGGCTCGAGCAGCACGGGACCGGCCTGCTCGCATGCCTTCTTGAATGCCTGGATGGCGCAGAGCTCAAACGAGAGCTGGTCGGAGTCGACCGGATGGAAGGAGCCGTCGATCACTGTCACCTTGAGCTGCTCGACGGGGAAGCCGGCCAGCACGCCGTTCTTCATGGCGTTGGTGAAGCCCTTCTGGATGGAGGGGATAAACTCCTTGGGGATGTTACCGCCCTTGACCTCGTCGACAAACTGGAGGCCGCCCTCGAAGCCCTCGTCTACGGGCTCGACGCGCACGATGATGTCGGCAAACTTACCGCGACCACCGGTCTGCTTCTTGAATACCTCACGCAGCTGCACGGGCTTGGTGATGCTCTCCTTGTAGGTAACCTGGGGACGACCCTGGTTGCACTCTACCTTGAACTCGCGACGCAGACGGTCGATGATGATGTCGAGGTGAAGCTCGCCCATGCCCGAGATAACGGTCTGGCCGGTCTCCTCGTTGGTCTGTACGCGGAAGGTGGGATCCTCCTCGGCGAGCTTCTGGAGGCCTACGCCGAGCTTGTCGAGGTCTTTCTGAGTCTTGGGCTCCACGGCGATACCGATCACGGGATCGGGGAAGTCCATGGCCTCGAGCACGATGGGGGCATCCTCAGCGCAGAGGGTGTCGCCGGTGCGGATATCCTTGAAGCCTACGCCTGCGCCGATATCGCCGCAGCCAATGGCGTCCTTGGGGTTCTGCTTGTTGGAGTGCATCTGGAAGAGGCGCGAGATACGCTCTTTCTTGCCGGAGCGGCTGTTGAATACATACGAGCCGGCGTCGATGCTGCCCGAGTATACGCGGAAGAAGCACAGACGGCCTACATAGGGGTCGGTTGCAATCTTGAAGGCCAGGGCGCACATGGGTGCGTCGTGGGAGGGCTCGCGGGTGAGCACGGTGTCGGCGTCGCCTACAGCGTGACCCTCGACAGCGCCTGCGTCGGTGGGGCTGGGCAGATATGCGCATACAGAGTCGAGCAGACACTGTACGCCTTTATTCTTGAACGACGAGCCGAGAATCATCGGCACGATGTCCATCTTCAGGGTAGCGGCACGCAGAGCCTTCTTGACCTCGTCCTCGGTGATGGTGGAGGGGTCGTCGAAGTACTTGGCCATGAGGTCGTCGTCATACTCGGCGATTTTCTCGAGCATCTTGTCGCGCCACTCCTCGGCTTCGTCCTGGAGCGATGCGGGGATTCCCTCGATGCTGTAGTCGGCACCCATGGTCTCGTCGTGCCAGAAGATAGCCTTCATGCGCACCAGGTCGACCACGCCTTTGAAGGTCTCCTCGGCGCCGATGGGTATCTGGATGGGCACGGGGTTTGCGCCGAGCACATCCTTGAGCTGGCGTACCACCTCAAAGAAGTTGGCACCCGAGCGGTCCATCTTGTTGACGTAGCCGATACGGGGCACATTGTACTTGTCGGCCTGGCGCCATACGGTCTCCGACTGGGGCTCTACACCGCCTACGGCACAGAAAGTGGCCACGGCGCCGTCGAGCACACGCAGCGAGCGCTCCACCTCTACGGTGAAGTCGACGTGTCCCGGGGTGTCAATGAGGTTGATTTTGTACTTCTCGTCGTTGTACTTCCAGAAGGCGGTGGTAGCGGCGGAAGTGATGGTGATACCGCGCTCCTGCTCCTGCTCCATCCAGTCCATGGTGGCGGCACCGTCGTGCACCTCGCCTATCTTGTGGGTAAGGCCGGTGTAGAAAAGGATGCGCTCCGACGTGGTGGTCTTGCCGGCGTCGATATGCGCCATGATACCGATGTTGCGGGTATATTTGAGAGTTTCGTCTGCTTTCGACATTGTATATAATGCTTATATCGTTGAAAAAACTTAGAAGCGGAAGTGAGCGAAAGCACGGTTGGCCTCGGCCATCTTGTGCATGTCCTCCTTGCGTTTGAAGGCACCGCCGGCATTGTTGAATGCGTCGACAATCTCAGCGGCCAGCTTGTCGGCCATGGTCTTGCCGCCGCGCTTGCGGGCGTAGATGATCAGATTTTTCATCGATATGGATTCCTTACGGTCGGGACGGATCTCCGTAGGCACCTGGAAGGTGGCACCGCCCACACGGCGGCTCTTTACCTCTACCTGAGGGGTTACGTTCTCGAGGGCTTTCTTCCAGATTTCGAGGGCGGTAAGCTCCTCGTTGGGCAGCTTCGACTTCACAGTCTCCAGTGCGTTGTAGAAGATGGCGAAGGCGGTGTTTTTCTTACCGTCGTACATGAGGTGGTTGACAAACTTTGTCACGCGTACTTCGCCAAAGACGGGATCGGGCAGGATCACACGCTTTTTAGGTTTAGCTTTTCTCATTTTAAGCTTTCGTCAATTGTGTTTTTGAGTGCTTGGTTGCTTGCGTCTTGTGTACTTCAGCCGGAGTGTCCCGCTGCTGCGGGTGGGCGACCTCTGTCGCCTGTCGGCTTACTCAACCTTGTGGTAGCAGCTTTACCGAGTTTTCAAAAACGAGTTAAATTGATTGGATTTATCTCGTGGTGCGTTCAGATTTTACTTCACCCTTGCGGATTACTTCTTGGCTGCACCGGCCTTGGGTCGCTTGGCGCCGTACTTGGAGCGACGCTGCGTGCGGTCTTTCACACCGCTGGTGTCGAGGGTACCGCGCACGATGTGGTAACGTACACCGGGGAGGTCCTTGACACGGCCGCCGCGCACGAGCACGATCGAGTGCTCCTGCAGGTTGTGGCCTTCGCCGGGGATGTAGGAGTTGACCTCCTTACCGTTGGTGAGGCGCACACGGGCCACTTTACGCATTGCCGAGTTAGGCTTCTTGGGGGTCGTGGTGTACACGCGGACACACACACCGCGACGCTGCGGGCAGGAGTCCAGCGCGGGCGACTTGCTCTTATCCTTGAGCGCCACGCGACCTTTACGTACTAATTGCTGAATAGTAGGCATCTTAGTTTTTTAGTTTATGACTGTTTCTTATCTCGTTGTTCGATATTCGATTTATCCGGTTCAGAATACAGCCCGACGCACACGCAAAACATTAACCGCCAAACGGTTAACATCTCGCAGAGCGTGTGACTGCCCTCTAAACCGCTGCAAAGGTAGCAATTATCGCGCTAATCACCAAACATTTGCACAACTATTTATAGGAACGAGGGACGGGTTAAGTGGGACGAGGGACGGGTTAAGTGGGACGAGGGACGGGTTAAGTGGGACGAGGGACGAGGGACGAGTTAAGAGGGACGAGGGCGGCGGCAGGCCCATGCGCATGGATGCCTATGCCGACACTCTCGTCCCTCTTAACTCGTCCCTCGTCCCTCTTGACTCGTCCCTCTTGACTCGTCCCTAAATCCCGAGGATGCTGCGCAGGCGGGCGGGGATGTCGATATTGTTGTTGACCGGGGCAAAGCGCTCGGCGCCGACTCCTACGGCAAAGACGGGCACGGGCATACCGGAATGGCTGGTGCTGGTGAAGCGCACGCCGGCAGCGTCGTTGAGCAGGCGGAATACCTCGACGGCAAAGGCATTGAATGAGGCGTAGAGCGTCTCCTGGTCGCGGGTGTTGCGCAGGAGGAAGGTTTCGTCAAACATGCGGCGGAGCTGCTCCTCCTGAGCGGCGCTTACGGGCACGTGGTCAAAAAATCCGAGCTGCTCGGTGAGATAGGCGCGCATATCGCTCCAGGTATAGTTCATGCGCGACTTGAGCACCCCCTTGCAGTAGTCGGAAAAAGCCTCTTTGGACACGCGTTGCCAGTCGTAGAGGTCGAGGCGGGGCTCGGTGCGACCGCCCAGCGAGTCGGTGGCATGTACCATGGCCGAGCCGCCGGTATCGTGGTCGGCGGTGACGATGATAAGAGTCTCGTCGGGATGGGCCAGATAGAAGTCGTATGCCATGGCCAGGGTCTTGTCGAAGTTGATAATCTCCTTGATGGCGGCGCCGCCGTCGTTGCCGTGCAGGGCATGGTCGATATTGCCGCCCTCGACCATCATGAAGAAGCGGTCGCGGCCGTTACGCTCGAGCTGGCGCAGGCAGGCGATGTAGAGGTCTTGCAGGGTGAGCGCGTCGGCGATGGAGTCGATGGTGTAGCCGACATTCCAGGTCGGACGCTCCTCCTCCGACAGCAGCACGGCGCGGCGCGAGGTGATGGCGTCGATGCCGCCGCGGCCACGCACAATCTGCACGCCCTTGTCGGCCATCACTGCCTCGACATCGGTGGGCTTACCGTCCTTATCCACAAAGCCGTGAAGGCCGGCGCCGGCGATGAAATCGTAGCCCGAGCGGGCGGCGGCGATGTCGATGTCGTACTGATGCTTGCGGTTGGGCACATGAGCGTAGAAAGCGCCCGGCGTGGCATCGTCGGCGCCCACGCTGGTGACGATACCCACGCCCCAGCCTCGGTCATAGAGATCAGCTGCCACCGACGTGACGGCCGTCGTATCGGGCCCCATGCCCAGCATGGAATTTTTGGTCTTGACTCCGGCGCTGAGCGCTGTGCCCGCAGCCGCCGAGTCGGTGATGCGGCTCGAAGCCGAGTAGGTCATCGCCCACGACGCCACGGGAAACTGAAGCATGGTGAGCGGCTTGCCCGTGCGGAGCACGGTGCGGTTGTATGTCTCGGCGGTCATCACGGGGTTGAGCCCCATGCCGTCGCCTATGAAGTAAAAGACATAGCGGGGCGACTCGTCGGCAGCGGCCGCGAGTGAGCAGCCGACAAGAGCGGCCGCAATGATATTCTTGATTTTCATTTATTTAAGGTTAAAAGAGCGTCTATGATATGTCGGTCGTTGGCCAGGCGGGGCACCTTGCGCTGTCCGCCGAGCTTGCCGGTTGCGGCCAGCCAGTCGTCAAACAGCCCTTCCCTGGCAGTGGTCAGCTCGAGGCGGTCGAGGAAGATGCCGCCTGCTCGCTTGGCCTGGTAATCGGAGTTGACGGCCTGCAGCTCGGCGTCGAGCAGATCGGCAAATGCCTCTGGGTCGGCCGGGGGCGTCTGCCACTCGATGAGCCACTGATGGCGGCCGCGGCGGCCGTCGGCGGCATATACCGGGGCGGCGGTGTAGTTGAGAGCGGCGGCGCCGGTGCGGCGGCAGGCGGCGGCCAGAGCCGCATCGGTATTATGCACCATCACTTCCTCGCCAAAGGCGTTGATATAGCTCTTGGTGCGCCCGGCGACAGTGATGCGCAGCGGCTCCACACTCTCGACGCGCACGGTGTCGCCGGTGGCGTATCGCCACAGACCGTTGGCTGCGGTGATATACATGGCATACACCGCGCCCGGCTCCACACGCCAGGCGGGCACCGGCTCTGCCGACGGGTCGTCGACCGGGACAAACTCGTAAAACACGCCGGCGTCGAGCAGCAGCTTCATCGCCGCAGAGCCCTCGACATCGGCCACGGCAAAAAATCCCTCCGAGGCATTGTATGTCTCAAGGTAGCGCATACGCGCCGGGTCGGTGATGGCGCGGTACTGCTCGCGGTATGGCCCGAAGGAGATGCCACCGTGGAAAAACACCTCCAGATGTGGCCATACATCGTGGATGGTCGATGCGCCGGCAGCGCGTATCACCTCGCGCAGCACGGTGAGAAACCACGAGGGCACGCCCGAGATATTGGTGATATCCTCGCCGAGCGACGCCTGCACCAGCGCCGGCAGCTTGCGGCGCCAATCGGCCATGAGGGCCACCTCGCGTGAGGGCACCCGCAGCATCTCGGCCGCCACGGGTATGGCGTCGATGAGATTGGCCGAGAGGTCGCCCACCCTCACGCCGCGCGGCAAGCCGCGCAGCTCGTTGGCAAAACTGCCTCCGAGTATGAAACTTTTGCCCGAGAAGATGCGGCTGTCGGGGTACAGGTCGAGGTAGTGGGCCACCACGGCCTTGCCGCCGTGAAAATGATTGAGATGCAGCGACTCTACCGTGACGGGAATATACTTGCTCTTGCCGTCGGCGGTGCCCGACGACTGGGCAAAGCGCGAGCACGCCCCGGGCCACAGCACATCGCGGGCGCCGCGCAGCATACGCTCGACCGAGGGCCGTATGTCGGCATACTCACTCAGTGGCACCTTGCGCGCAAAGTCGGCATAGCAGCGTATGGTGCGGAAGCCGTGCTCGGCTCCCACCTCGGTATCGCGGGCCGTGCGCACCAGGTAGCCGAGCACGGCCTCCTGGGCGGCCTGCTGGCCGGCGCGCACGCGCCAGGCCTGCTCGGCCCGGCACAGGCGCGCAAACTTCGGCTTCAGCGCGGGTGTGATGTTGATCATCGTACCACCACCCTCACCGGGCGGCTGCATTGGTCGGTCACTACGAGATATACGCCGGCGGGCAGCGCAAGCTCATCATTAGGCTCGATGCGGTCGACTGCTGCCACCTCGATGCCCGACACGCCGTAGACACGCACGCCGGTATGGGGCGCGCTGCACACAAAGCGCATCATGCCGTCGAAGCCGCGCACGACCAGAGGCTCGTCGAGGCGCACGCCGGTGATACCGGCTCGGTCGACAAATATCACATTGGACGCCGGCGAGCGGTAGCCCAGGCGGTAAGACTGCACTGTGTAAGCCTCGCGGTCGCTGTCGGCAAAGCCGTCGATGGGCCATCCGGGAGCCTCGGCGGCAATCTCCTCGGAGACTACATCGCCGCCGCGGTACATCTGGCGGGTGATGATCCAGTAGTCGACCACCTCGCCGGCGGGCGAAGTCCAGTTGGCCGTATAGCTGTCAGAAGTTATGTCGCTGGCCGGCAGAGCAGTGCAGGCCGTAAGGGTCGGGGTGGGCAGACACTCGCCGCGCAGGGTGATGCCTATCGACGACGGCTCCTTCATGCCGCCCTCGCTCACCTGTATCTTGGCAGTGTGCGAGCCGATGGCCGACGGGCGGTAGATGACCGTGAGCATGTATCCGGCATCGCTGTTGACCAGTGTGGCGGGGATACTGCGGGTAGCCACCGAGAAGGCGGCCTTGTCGGCGCCGGTGAGGGCTATGTCGAGCGTGCCGGTGAGATTGGCTCCGTGGAAAAAGAGCTCGGAGCGGCACTCCTTGCCGACAGCCACCTCATTGAAATCGAGGCTCATATCCTGCACGGGCGTAAAGAGCACGGGCGCGCCCGAGGGCTGCGAGCCGCCGTCGACCTTGAAGGCCTGCCCCTTCTTGTCGCCCCAAATATACTCGGCCAGCTCGGGGTGGTCGATAAAGGGATTGCGATTATTTTGAATGCGGAACACCTGCTCATTGCGGTTGCGCTCCTTCTCGCTCACGGGATCCTCGCGGCTCCAGCGCAGCAGCATCTGCGAGGCCCATCCCTGCAGGGTGGGATATGTATTCTGGAGCAGCATCCAGTCGTATTTGGTGGCCCAGGTGAGATTCTGATAGCACGTCACCATATAGAAATACGTGCGGGCAAAGTCGCCGCGGTACTCCTCGTTGGGCTCAAACACCCACTGCGTATTGCCGCCGAGACCCGTGGCGGGCTTGCCCACGCGCACCACCCCGTTGTCAAACCTGGGCGACGAGCCCGGGGCGACCTCGCCCAGCGGGAAATTACTCTTGGCCTGATTGGCCCTTGCCTCGGCAGGATAGAGATGATTGAGATCGACATAGGCCGTGGTCGACTCGCTGCCGCCCCACCAGCTTTTGGGGAAGGAGTGCTCGCGGTTCATGTACGCGCCGAAGCGTATGTCGGTATCGACCTGCATGTCGCTGTACATATCCCACCAGTAGTCGGTGCCGGGGCGCACGTCGGTATATCGGAAGTACTCGGGCAGCGCCGAGTACGACGACACCGTGCGGAAATTACGCACAAGATTGTATACGGCCGTCTTGAGCTCGGCCTCAGCCTTGCCGTCGAGGGAATTGTAGTATCCGGAGGGCACCTGTGCTCCGGCCGGTGTGATGGCGCCGCATACGGCGAGCAGCGCGAGTAAGAGTTTTTTCATAGTAAGAGCCATTCAGAGCTGACTGCAAAATTATAGTTTTTTAGTCAAACGCCGCGCATCGCCCAAAGGTTTTTCAATCTTTTAAAGATTGTTTCGATTATTATCGTATATTTGCGCTAAGCTATCTTTTCTTTATAATGCACATGACCGCGCGACTTACGCATATCATACTCTGTCTCATCTGCCTGCTGGCGAACGGCGCCCACCCGGCCCGGGCCCAGCGTGAGAAGCACAATATCTACCTCTTTGACTGCACCGGCTCGATGATACGTGGCGACCTGTGGGAGCCGGCGCGCGCCGCTCTCGACGAGACGGTCGCCGTGCAGACATCCGTCGCGGGGTCGACATTCACCGTGATACCCTTCGGCGACGAGCCATACCGCACATTCAGCTTCGGCGCCGACGGTTACGCCTCGGCAAAGGGCAAGATATTCGCCGCCTTTGACGACTATGTGAAGCAGGCCCGTCATACCCGCATCAGCGATGTGCTGCGCAGCGGATTTGCCGACGTCGACCCGCACAAGGAAAACCGCATCTACCTGCTCACCGACGGCGAGCCAAACGGCGGCGACTCACCCGCCCGCGTGGCCGCGCTGCTCGACGAGTGGTGTGCGTCTCACCGCAATACCCGTCTATTCTACGTCGCGCTCAAGCCCGGCGTGGTCAATCCCGCGATTGCCGCCGCCGTCGACCGCTGCCGCGACATCATCGTGGTACCCTGCGACGACGGGGTGATACCGCAGATAGCCGACATCTCCGGCGAGATACACGCCAATATCGAGGAGCTTGACTCTCGGCACACCCTGCGGCTGAGCATCCCGCTGCCTCTGGAGGTCGACGTCGCCTGCGACGACCCCATATTCGAGGCCACAGTGCCGGGCGGCAAGACGCTCCCCGACGGCACCATACCCGTGTGTCTGCGCTCGCGCGACGGCCTCACACCCGACGCGCTACACACGCGCCTGGCTGCCGAGACAGCCGGCGCGGGAGACTACACATTTACCGTCGGACTCACCTGCGCCGACAAGCACTACATCATCGCCAACCCGCGCGTAAGGGTCGCCATGGCCGACCACGTGCAGAGCCGCCTGTCGACAGCGGGCGGCGCCGACGGCGAGATAGCCGCCCGCGGCTGCGGGTGGCACGATGCCTTCCTGTGGTCGGGCGCCGCCGAGCTTGACGAGGCCGGCTTCGACCTGGCGCCTGAGTTTACCGCCGCCGGGTCCGACGCCTGCCTCACCCTCTCGGCCGAGCCGGCCGAGGGCGACACCCGCGACTTCACCCTGCGGATCAACGGCCGCGAGCTGCCCGCCGGCTCGACCTTCGACATCCGCCCGGGCGAGCCTTGCCGGCTGAGCGTGACATTTGACACCGACGCCGCCACCGGCAAGCGCTACATACGGCTGACGCGGAAGTCGAGCCGCGGCATAGACCTCATCGACGGCCGCGACGCCGCCGACTTTGACTCCATCACCCTGCGCACGGCATACACCGTGAGCTGGAATCCGCTCAAGACCGCCCTCACGTGGCTGGGCGCCGCGGCGCTCGCGGCGCTGCTGCTGTGGCTGCTGGTGGCCAGGCGCATCGTCTACCCGCCCATAGCCGTCAACCGCATGGAGCTGCGCGGCCCCGGCACATACTACCTCGCTCCCAAGCGCATACGCGGGGCCCGCAAGGTGGTGCTCACCGCGCGCCGCCGCTCGCAGAGCATCATCGGCCGGGCGATGACGGGCCGCGTGATATACGTCGCCGCCCCGCATTTCACTCCCGAAGTGGAGATACTGCCCGCCGGCCGGGGCAAGCGCGTGAAGCTGCGCACCGGCGGCGCCGGCGGATGGACGGCGACTCCATCGGCAATCATCGGCGCCTACCAGAGCGCCACTCTATGCAGCGACAATCAAAAATTCACCATCGACATATCCTGACACTCACCATGGCACGACTCAGACGCACACTCGTAATCGGACTCGGCGGCACCGGCATCACATCGGTGCTCAATACCAAAAAGATGTTTTATGAAACCTACGGCGAGATACCGCCCATGATAGGCTTCATAGGCATCGATACCGACCTGCCGAGCCTCATCGGCAAAAGCATCACCGCCAAAGACGGCACAGTCATCTCGCTCAACAAATCGGAGCAGCTGCCCATCTGTGTCGAGGAGCCGCGCTCCATCTTCGAGCGCAATATGTCGACCGACCTCTTTGGCTGGATGCCGGCCTGCAACATGGGCAGCCTCGACGAGCTGGGCCAGGGCGCCGGCCAGGTGCGCAGCAACGGCCGCTTTGCCGTGACGGTCAACGAGAATACGGTCAGCGCCTTTGTCAACCGCAAGCTCGCCGAGGTCAACGATGCCCGCGTAATCGACAACAGCCGCTACGACCTGCTCGGCGCCGACACCGAGGTGCACATGGTATTCTCGCTGGGCGGCGGCACCGGCTCGGGCACGTTTCTCAACATGGCCTACCTCATCAGGCGTCTTTTCCCCAAGGTGAAGATTTCGGGATATGCCGTGCTGCCCGACGTATTCCGCGAGATGGTGGCCGGAGCGTCGACCGCCCGCGTAAGGGCCAACGGCCTGGGCGCGCTCCACGACCTCGACATGCTCGCCCACCTCGACGCAGGCTCCGAGCCGGTCGAGATACGTTGGTTTCACCGCACCGACCGCTATACCGAGCGCCCCTTCACCGCCCTCTACGCCGTAGACAACCGCAACGGCAACAACGACCGCTTCCGCGACGTCGACCCCATCTGCGAGATGATATCGCTGGCAATCGTCACCTCGGTGGGCGAGCTGGGCGTGGCGGTCGCCTCGGTGAGCGACAATGTGAGCAAGCTCATCGCCGACGGTACCATGGACATCCGCGACAAGAAGGCATGGATTGCGGGCATGGGATGCGCCGAGATAATCTTCGACGGCTCGCGGCTCGCAGCCATTTATGCCCGCAAGGCCTGCATACAGCTGGTCAACTCGATGCTCAACGGCGGATGCGACGACCCGGCCATCATCGCCGACGAGTGGTTTGACACCTGCCATATACGCGAGAATCAGGGCAAAGACGATGTCATCGACTACTTCATGTCGCCCGCCCCGCCATATGTGTTCCAGGACATCGACAGCCCCGACGCCCCCGAGGCCGAGGCGCGCCACTTTGTCGACAACCGCGCCATGGAGCCTGCCGCCGCCCTCGACAGCAAGCAGGAAGCGCTCCAGAGCCGTATCGACGAGTCGCTCACACGGCTGATGTATGGCCTGGCCGACCGCGAGTGCGGCATATACCTCTGCAACCAGACCCTGCAGAATATCCTCATACAGATAGAGAAATGCGACTCCGAGATGGTGAGCGAGCTGGCCGCGCTCGAGGAGAGCCTGCCGCGCATCGACTCGACCCTCACCACCGCCTGCCGCGAGCTGTCGGCATGCATGGCCACATTCTTCAAGGCCGGCCGCAAGGGCCATACCGAAGACGTGCTGTCGGCCACGATGGCCCTGGCCGTATGCCGGCGAGAGATAGAGCGCCGTCGCCGCGCACGCAGCTTCTACACCTGGCTGCGGGTGCGCATCGGCCAGTCGATCGAGCGGGTCAACATCATCATGCGCAACCTCGAGGCGGTGCGCTCGGCCTGCAACGAGCGTATCCAGCTGCTGCTGCGCCGCGGCGGAGGCACCTTCTTCCAGTTTGACCTCACCGCCGACTATGCCGATCGCGTGCAGTGTCCGCTTTCCGACATAGTATTCAACAACTTCGCCGCCCATATGAAACCCGACGGCGGCGTGGCATCCATCTCGGGCCTCACTTCGCTGCAGACCGAGGAGGCGCTGATGAAGTTTGCCGCCACCATGCCCAAGGTGAATGCATACGCCGCCATGACCATCGACAATGCCATCGACCTGCTCGACGAGGATGCGCTCGCCGAGCTGCTCCGCCGCGCCATACGCAAGTCGAGCCCGCTCATGCCATATACATACCGCGGCTACGACGCCGACCTCAAGGAGGTGCCGGTCGAAACGTATTATATAGGAGTACCGGCCAAGGCATCGTCGCGGCTGGCCCGCAAAGACCTCTTCCGCAGTCTCGTCGAGAACGCCCAGGATGTGCAGTTTTCTGAAATCGGCCTCGCCGACCGTATCATCATATATCATCAGCTCGGCGTGATACCCACCTTTGCGCTGCGCTCCATCGACAATTACGTCACCGAGTACGGCAAGTGGGAGGCCGACAAGCCCCACGGCTCACACTGGGACGAGGCCCTCTGCCGCCGCATGGCCGCCACCCGCCACAGCCTGGAGCCGCGCCACACTCTCGACGCCGGGCCACTCATGGACATGTGGGTGCAGGCCATCATCTACGACCTCATATCCTTTGACCCCGTCGCCCGGCAGTATCAGATAAAGAGCCGCGCGCTGGGCGGCCGTGCCCTGCGCGGGTGGCTCGTCGACATGGGCGCATCGCGCACCGACGCCTTCCGCTTCTTTGAAGACAATATCGATGTGCTCAAGCCCGAGATTGACGCCGCGCTCAAGGAGAAAGACGTGCCCGGCCCCGACAATGCCATACGCCTGGGCCGCGACGCCGCCATAAAGGCGTGCCGCGACAATACCTATCTCCAGACCATATCGAAGTGCCCCATCCCGCTGGCCGACATCGAGCACTATCCGGCCGAGGCCGACCTTCTCGAGAAGGAGATTGTATACATCCTCGACCACGTGTAGACCGATGAATCCGCTGCTCACCCTCTGGCCCTCGCAGCTCACCCCGATGCTGGCCCACAAGACGTCGGTGGCCGTCGTAGGCACCGACGGCGGCGACGGGCGCTACGCCGGGCTCGACTGCCGCGACATGGCAGCCGCCGGGCTGGCCGAGGCCATCACCGGCGAGCACCGGCGGCTCATCGCGCTCACCGACTCCGACCCCACCCTGCACATGGTCGCGGTGGTGCCGCTGTCAGACCCCGCCGTCGCCGACATACTCGACATGCTCCGCACCGCCGTGGAATCGCTCACGGTACGGGCGTCGCTCCACATCGTGGCCCTGCGGCGCGACCTGGCCGGCGCCATCGGCGCCGGGCCGTCGACGCCCGACGACGAGGCGGCGGCCATCGCGGCGCTCGACCGCCAGGCCCCGGGCGCGCGCTGCCGCCTCACATACTCCCTCATCAGCGACTATGCCGCGGGCGGCGCATCGTTTACATTCTCGCTCAACTCCCTGGCGGCATATTTAGGGCTGCTCTTCACCGCTCTGATGCGCGACTACCATGCCGTACTGCCGCCGATGCTGCTCACCGGCACCCACGGGCGCAATATCGCCCTGGGGCTGGCATCGCTGCGCTTTGACCGCGGGGAAGCCTGCGGGCGGCTGCTGTGCCGCGCCTTTACCGACGCGCTGCGCAAGGCGGGCATCGACCGCACGAGTGTCGACGCGCAGAGCGCGGCCGACCGTGCCCAGCGCATCCTCGCCGGCATCACTCCGCGCTACCGGGCTTTTGTCGAGCGCGACATACTGCCCCCGGCGGCCGCCGGCGACATCCCGGGGCAAGACATGGCCACCCGCGCCGTACCTCTGCTCACGGCCGAGATTGACGCCATTGAGGCCGAGATCATGGCCGTGCTCACCGACCCCGCGCTCACATTCCTCGAGCGCGAGGCGGTGATGGCTCTCATCATCGGCCGCGACAACCCTCGGCTGCGCGGCATACGCTACGACGGCGACTTGCGCCTGCTCGACGACACATGTGCAGAGCCGGTCGGCATATACGTCGACACCTTCAACACCTGCTGCCGGCCCTCCGACATTCTGCCGGTACGCGGCGACTTCGCCGCGCTCAAGCAGTATGTCACCGACCCCGACACGGGCCGCATGGAGGATGCTCCGGCCAACTTCCTGGCCTTTGACCCGCTGCCCGACATCAAGCGCCTCAAGCTCGACATACTGTCGACCACCGAGCTCATACGCCGCAAGTCCGACGAGCTCGACGCCCTGGTCCGCGCCGAGAGCGAGCGCCGCGCCGCCCAAGGCCACCCCGACGACGGCGAGGCCGACATCCCCGACACGCCGGGGCTGCTGCCCGAGGTGGTCGAGCAGCCGCTCGACGATACCTACACGCCGCCGCAGTCGCTGCAGCGACGCCGCTCGGTAGACCTGCGCCCGTTTTTCTCGCCGGTGCGCAATCAGGGCCGGCTGGGCGCATGCTCCACATTTGCCGTGGTATCGATGTACGAGGCCATCATGAACCGCTTTGCGCCGGGAGCGCTGCCCGCCGACCTCAGCGAGCGCTTTGTGTACTACTACTCCAATGTGGAGATGCGCAAGCCCGAGGGCGGCAGCAATTTCCACGACCAGCTTGCCGTGATGGGCAAGTACGGCGTGTGTGCCGAGCGCCTCTTCGGATACACCACGGCCGACATCGACACCGAGCCGCCGGCCGAGGCTGTCGCCGACGCCGCCCGCCACCGCGTCATAAAGGCCATGCAGATACCGCTGCGGCAGTCGGGCGACAAGGCATCGTGCCTGGCCGACAACCATCGTCTGCTCACCTCGGCGCTGTCTGAGGGCTACCCGGTGGGCATCGCCCTGGAGATTTACCCGTCGTTTGGCAAAAACGGCCCCTTTGTAAGCCGTCCCGACGAGGCCGACTTCTCCACCGGCAAGGCCGGATATCACGCCATGGTGCTCGCCGGATACTCCGAAGACGACAAATGCTATATCGTGCGCAACTCCTGGGGGCCCGACTTCGGCGACAAGGGTTACTGCTATATCTCGGCCGCATATATCGACGACCCCGACCTCAACTCCTTTGCCTGCATCATCGCCGAGACCACCGAGAGCGAGCGGGGCGCGGGCGCGGAGATACCGGGGCTGGTGGCGCCCTTTGCCGGCACCGAGAGCCAGATACGCATGGCCGCCATACGCAACATACTCGACGAGGCACGCGTGTATCTCGACAGCTACCGTATGCTGTACGAGGAGTATTACCGCTACTATCAGCGGCTGTTGCAGCGGCTGAGCGTGCCGCAGGTGCGCAGAGCCATACGCATCGGCGCCGAGGAGCACACAGCCGGCGAGCTCGACCGCATTAAGGCCGACAAGGACTCGCTCACCGACGCCTTTGCCTCCGACCTTGCGGCATACCGCTCGGCCTGCCGCAAGGTAGCCCTCGGCGCATCGGCCGTGTCGGCCGTCGCCATAGCCGCCGCTTGGCTCGCAGGGAGCACGGCACTGTGGGTCATCGCCGCCGCACTGACGGCCCTTACCGTGATACTGTGGCTCAACATCGGCTGGAACATCCGCCGGCGCCGCGACGAGCTCAACGGGCGTATCGGCGACCTGGCTGCCCGCGCCGACCGTCTCTCGCGCGACCTGGCCACCAAGCAGCTGCGGTTTCATGTGGCCGGGATGTGGCTCGACCGCTTCCATGAACTCACCATACGCCTCGGCTCGACATACGACCGCCTCGTGAGCTTCAACTCCCACCTGCGCGCATGGTATGCCGAGGACTCCGCCGCCACCGACTCGCCTGCGGCGCGCGACGCCCGCACCGTCATTTACCTCGACTCGCCCGAGCGGCTCGACGCCTGCTATCAGGCGGCCGCCGCCGGCATCGTGAGCCGCATCGACCTCGACAGCGCGTTTGCGGCATACGCCGGCGAGGGCGAGGACGCCCGCGACGCGCGCCGGCGGCTGCGCCGCTCGACTCTCGAGGCCATACGCCCGCTATTTGCCGACTTCTCGATGGTGCGCCTCCTGCTGGGCCGGTCATATCCGTATCTGCAACCCGTAGGGCTCGACGGCATCGTCGCCCGCCTGCTGGGGCTGGCCCAGCCCTCGTCGCGCGACACATCGGCCGAGCCGGTGCCCCCGCTCAGGCTCATACTGGCCGACGTCCCCGGCGATGTACGCAGCGAGTGGGGCGCGGCCGTCGACCGCACGTTCCCCTTCCGGCCGGTGAGCGTCGACACCTCCGACCCGGAAGCCATCGACATCATCACCATTCAGCCGATGCCTTAGAGTCTCACCCGCAGGCTCACGACACTCTTGGCCGGGAGGCTTAGCGAGAGCTTGCCGTCTTTGAGGCGGGCGCCGTCGTAGGGCCGCAGAGTGACGCGCTCGGGCTGGCCGAAGTCGTTGTAGTCGCGGATGTCGGCGGCAGTGAGTATCTCGCCGCTCTCGAGGCGCGCCTTGATGCCCGACAGCGGTATGGACACGTCGACGGGCTTGTCGAGGTCGATGTTGCTCAGAGTCACGGTCAGCATCCCGTCTTTGCGCGATGCGGTGGCGCTCACGGTAGGCACGGTGCGGCCGCCGCGCACGATGCGCTCAGGGCTGTCGATATCGACGGGCACCACGGTGGCGCCCTGGTGAGGGGCATACATCTTGAATACGTAGTAGGTGGGCGTGAGCACCATCCGGTCGCCGCGCGTAAGTATCATCGACTGGAGCACATTGGCTATCTGGGCGATATTGGCCATGCGCACACGGTCGGTATGACGGTGAAACACATTGAGGCTCAGCGCGGCTACCAGCGCGTCGCGCATGGTATTCTGCTGATACAGATGGCCGGGGACTGTGCCCGGCTCCTGGTCCCACCACGTGCCCCACTCGTCGACGATGAGCGCCACGCGGCGGTCGGGGTCGTAGACAGTCATTATTGAGTCGTGGCGGGCGATCACATCCTCTATCTCAAGACACTTGCCCATCGTCCAGTAATGGTCGTCGTCCGAGAAATCTGTGGCCGAGCCTTTGGAGCCGGTCCAGCCGGGCACGGTATAGTAGTGCAGCGACAGGCCGCGCATGTGGTCGCGGGCGTTGCGCATCAGCACATCGGTCCAGTTGTAATCATAGTCGCTGGCGCCGGAAGCTATCTTGTAGAGGCGGTTGGAGCCGAAGTCGCGGCAATAGGTCTGATAGCGGCGGTACTCGTTGGCATACGCCTCGGGAGTAAACGAGCCGCCGCAGCCCCAGCTCTCGTTGCCCACACCGAGGTACTTCAGGCGCCAGGGCTTCTCGCGGCCGTTGGCCTTGCGGCGGGCGGCCATCGGGCCGTCCTCGGCCGTGATATACTCCACCCACTTGGCCAGCTCCTCGACCGTGCCGCTGCCCACGTTGCCGCTCAGATACGGCTCGCAGCCGATGAGCTCGCAGAGATTGAAAAACTCGTGGGTGCCAAAGCTGTTGTCTTCGACCGTGCCGCCCCAGTTGGTATTGACCATGCGGGGGCGCTGATGGCGCGGGCCGATGCCGTCGGTCCAGTGATACTCGTCGGCAAAGCAGCCGCCGGGCCAGCGCATCACCGGCACCCGCAGCTCGCGCAGAGCCTCGAGCACGTCGGTGCGGTAGCCGTCGGTATTGGGCACGGGCGAGTCCTCGCCCACCCACAGGCCGCCGTAGATACATGTGCCGAGATGCTCGGCAAACTGGCCGTAAATCTCGGCCGGGATGGTGAGCGCCGTGTCGACACGGTCAAAGCGCGGTGTCACCGTGACACCCGCGGCGGCCGCGCACGTGGCGACCGGGGCGACGGCGCATACAGCCGCCGCAAATACCTTACATACTTTTTTCATCGCAGGAAGATTGCAGATAGAGCAGATAGAGAGGAGGCCGCGCCGGTCGGGCGCGGCCTCCTTGGGTTAATATCGGTTCAGAGATTGATTTTGACGCATTCCATACCGAATGCCTCGGCCACGCCGGGATACGTCACGGCGCCGTCGACCACGTTGAGGCCCAACGCAAGGCCCGGGTCGCGGCGACATGCCTCGCGCCAGCCCAGGTCGGCCAGCCGCAGGGCATAGGGCAGAGTGGCATTGGTCAGCGCCAGGGTCGAGGTATAGGGCACGGCGCCGGGGATGTTGGCCACGGCATAGTGCACGATGCCGTCGACCTCGTATACAGGCTCGGAGTGGGTGGTGGGATGAGAGGTCTCAAAGCAGCCGCCCTGGTCGATGGCCACATCGACCATCACCGTGCCGGGCCGCATCAGCCCCAGCATGTCGCGGGTCACCAGATGCGGAGCCTTGGCGCCGGGGATGAGCACCGAGCCTATCACCAGGTCGGTATGGGGCAGCTCGGCCTCGATATTGTGACGCGAGGAGTAGAGAGTCTTGACATTGGCGGGCATCACCTCGGCCAGATGCCGCAGCGTGGGCAGCGATATGTCGCAGATGGTGACATCGGCGCCCAGGCCGGCAGCCATCAGCGCGGCATTGCGGCCCACCACACCGCCGCCCAGCACCAGCACACGGGCAGGCTTCACGCCCGGCACGCCGCCCAGCAGCACGCCGCGGCCACCCTGGGGCTTCTCCAGAAAGCGGGCACCCTCCTGCACCGACATGCGGCCGGCCACCTCGCTCATCGGTATCAGCAGCGGCAGCCCGCCGCCGCGGCCCTCGACTGTCTCGTAGGCTATGCACACCGCGCCCGAGGCAAGCATCGCGTCGGTGAGCGCGCGCTCGCAGGCAAAGTGGAAATACGTGAAGAGCACCTGGCCGGGGCGCACGAGCGCATACTCAGGCTCGATGGGCTCCTTGACCTTGACTATCATCTCGGCCGCGCCATACACGTCGGCGATGTCGGGCAGGATGGTGGCGCCGGCGGCCACATACTCCTCGTCGGCAAAGCCAGTGCCGCAGCCTGCCGTATGCTGCACATACACAGTATGGCCGTGGCGGGTAAGCTCACGCACACCGGCCGGGGTCAGACCCACGCGGTTCTCATTGTTCTTGATTTCCTTTGGTACTCCGATTTTCATGTTTGTCAGGTATTAGAGATAAGGGGCAATGCCCGACGGCAAATATAATATAAAAACAGACGGATTGTTACGGAGATTGACATTTTTTGCTAACTTTGCCACAAATAATCCGTACTTAAATATAATACTTATGAAACCATATGTAATGGGTATCGACATAGGCGGTACCAATACAGTCTTTGGCCTGGTCGACGCCCGCGGCATGGTGATTGCCTCCGGCTCCATCAAGACCGGCAAGCACTCCCGTATCGAAGACTATATCGACGAGCTCTACGAGGAGGCATGGCGGCTTGTAAAGGCCAACGAGGCAGAGGATAAAATCAACGGCATAGGTATCGGCGCCCCCAACGCCAACTACTTCAACGGCATGATCGAGGAAGGCGTCAACCTCCCCTGGCCCACCCCCATACCCCTGGCGCGCATGGTGAGCGAGAAGTTTGGCCTCCCCGTCGCCGTCACCAACGACGCCAACGCCGCCGCCATCGGCGAGATGACATACGGCGCCGCCCGCGGTCTGAAAGACTTCATCATGATCACACTGGGCACCGGCGTCGGCTCGGGCATCGTCATCAACGGCCAGATTGTATACGGCCACGACGGCTTTGCCGGCGAGCTCGGCCACATGATAGTCAAGCGCAACAACGGCCGCCTCTGCGGCTGCGGCCGCACCGGCTGCCTCGAGGCATACTGCTCGGCCACCGGCGTGGCACGCACCGCCCGCGAGTTTCTTGAGGTGCGCACCGAGCCTTCGCTGCTGCGCAACCTCGACATCGACGCCATCACCTCAAAAGACGTATACGACGCCGCCATCAACGGCGACAAACTCGCCAAAGACATCTTCGACTACACCGGCAAGATACTCGGCGAGGCCATGGCCGACATGATGGTATTCTCGTCGCCCTCGGCATTCATACTCTTCGGCGGCCTGGCCAAGTCGGGCGACATGCTGCTCAAGCCTCTGGTCAACGCCATGGAGATGAGTATGCTCGGCTGCTTCAAAGGCAAGGCCAAAGTGCTCCTGAGCGAGCTCAAGGAAGCCGACGCCGCAGTGCTCGGCGCAAGCGCTCTGGGCTGGGAAGCCCGTCCGCTGGAGCCCGCGCCCCTGGTAGCCTCCGCTCCCCAGGCACCCATGGCCTGATACCCCACCCCGCCACACGCAGGGCGCGGCTGTCTCATCAGACAGCCGCGCCCTGCGCTATATTGTACGGGCTTTATATCGAATGCAGCCCCATGCGTATCACGATGATAAACGCCACCAGCACCACCAGCAGCACACCGGCCGCCACGATAGCCGTGATAGCCGTATTGCGCACACTGTGGCGGCGCGAGCGCAGCGCCATGAATCCGGCCACTACCGACAGCGCCGATACCACAGCCGCCACATAGCCATTCCAGTTGGCGATAATCCACGACACCGTCGCGAGCACTATCGACACCACCGCATACGCCACAAAGCGCCCCGGCTCAGCGGGCGCGGCTGCGCCCTGAGCCTGCTTTTGCGGCAGCATACGCTCCTGATGTGACTCCTCCGCTGCGGCAGATGTAAGTCGGTCTGTATTATCCATGACAAGTCCTTTTTAAGATATAGACAATCAAGCCTTAAAAAAGTTTAATACACCCGCCTCAAATCCCGCCCGCCGCCGCAAAAGCGCGGAGCGCTGACCCTTATGAGTAACACGGGGTGAAGCGCAGCGAAACC